>NZ_JAIVLB010000034.1 GCF_020524495.1 Bacillus stratosphericus
CACTACTTCTAATTGATTTCTTCTCTCTTCTTCACGTTTCGATAACATGTTCATCCCCCGCAGAATTGTGTTATTACCCTTATTATACAAAAAAGCTTGTAGACTTTGTCTACAAGCTGTAACCTCCTTTTTAAAAAAGGAGGTTTAATTCATGTGAACCTGCTGCGGGTCTAATTGCTTAGACAACTTTCTAAACGACAAATACATAGCGACCCGCCAAGGCACGATCATACCAAAGGCTAGGATCCAAAACATCCCGCTTAACGCGCCATAATCAATGGAAGAACTCAGTATAGTCTTCATTCCAATACGAAGGACAAGAAGCCCAATGAGAATAAACACAAATGCTTTTGACCGCTTTAAGTAAATTTCATTTCCTCTAATTTCAAATTTCGATGTTTTAATCAAAAAAATCGAGAAAAACATCCCTACTGTGATCGCCTCAAGAAATTCAGCTCCAGTTACCTGAAACATTGGAACAAAAAACATCAGTGCACCAGTGCTCATGAAAATTGGAGGTAAAATAATTTTTTTCGCAGTTGCAGGTTTTGCAGATGATTTAATGCGAATAAACATGACGGCTACCGCCATACATACCGCAACTATAGAAGAGATTACGATCATCATATCAAATCATTCCTTTATTATTTAAGGTCAGCCTATGTATAATATACTCCAATTGGCGAAAAAAAACCATTCGCCGCGACTGTAGAAAACGATTTTAAAAGCCTGTAAATCCACCAAATAATGATGAGAACATAATGATAATCCATGTAAGAAGATCAAAGAACAGCAAAATCCCTACCACAATCATAATGGTCCCGCCAATTCTCATGATGAGCTGCTGACGATTTCTAATCCACGCCATTTTTGTGATGAAAAAGGAAAGAACAAAAAACGGAATAGCAAAACCTAATACATACGCAATCATATACGTCACAGCGGACTCGGGGTTGTTACCCGCAAGTGTGATAACTGCGGATAAAATCGGGCCGGTACAAGGAGTCCATCCAGCAGCAAAGCCCATTCCGATGAGAATCGATCCAAAAAAACCAGCAGGACGATTTTTGAACTGCATCCTCTTTTCTCCCATCAGAAAAGAAGGCTGAAATATACCAAGAATCATAAAACCAAAAAAAATAATGAGAATGGCGCCAATTTGACGAATCGCTTGATGATATTCAATAAAAAACAAACCAACGAACGATGTCCCAAAGCCAATCGCAATAAATATAATAGAGAACCCAACTAAAAAGAATAATGTATGAAGCAGACTTCTTCTTCTCAGCATCACCTTCTCAGATTTCACTTCATCTATACTAACGCCTGTAATATAAGATAAAAAGGCTGGATAAAGCGGCAGACAGCACGGTGAGATAAAAGAAAGAAATCCTGCTCCAAAAGCTAAAAAGTAATTCAAATCTGACAAAAGAACACCCCCTTCTTACAATATACAATAAGAGATGACAAAATCATTTCATTTTTTTTACATCCTCTCAATAAAGATGGTCTATTCTCTTAAAACCTTATATAATTTAATTTGACATCAAGATAACGAATCCTTTAAATTTGAAAATAAACCTTAAAATGGATATAATAGAACCGATTCTTTTTATCAAGATTTGCATGAAAGGAACATGACTTTGGTAAAAACATCATTATTAACTCAAATCGAAGAAAAAAGAGAAGAGCTGATGAAAATTGTCTTGCATAATGGGATGACTTCAACAGTGACTATCGAACATAGCCAGCAGCTAGATCATCTCCTCTTACAATATCAACGACACTTACACTCAAACTCAGCCAACTAATCATAGCTCATGATATAAACCAGGCCACATGATTTTTAAAAAGTTGATATGTGTGACAATAAACGAAACAAAAACCTCTGATCACAGGAATTTTTTTGTTTTTTGTCTTTCAGATGATGCTTGACGCAATAATAAAAACCACCTTCCCTGCTTCATTCATGCAAGTACAGTGGTTTTAAGCGTCTGATGAAGGTGACTTCAATAAAGAAAAGACATAGCTTGTCCATTCTTTATGACCATGTTCCATCTATGATCATAATATCGTACGTATTATTTCGCTTGGTTGTTCATGGCTTTCATCATTTGATTGATTTTCTTTTGGGACGGTTTCATGCCCATTTGCATCATCATCATTCGAAGCATTTGTTCATTAATTGGTGGATTCTTTTTCAAGTAGCTCATCATATACTTACGAGCAATAAAGAATCCGAGTGCAACTCCTGCAAGCAGTGCAACAACGCCTACAAGGATGACAACCCATAAATCCATAATTCTTCCTCCTTCATGTTGTCTCGTATAAAGTGTACTAAACAAAAGGCTATTATACAACATTTCACGTTCAATTTTATTTTTTTAAACAAAATTCCTCACTTTTACCGGATTGATCCACCCGTACTTTTTTGATCCAAAGTCCATGGCCAGGAAACAAGGACTAATTTTTCTCAGCACTTCAAAAAACACCGCTTCCGCCTCATAACTACCTGTGGCAGACATTTGAATATAACGGTCTTTGATAATGAATGCAGCAGTTCCTTTTCCACCTGGTAACGAAGCGCTGTAAATCGAGCCTATTTGTGTATAGTGAATATTGGTTAAATTGTTCATTAAACGCTGGTGCATATGAAAAGCAGGAATTCGCTTCGTTACGTAATCCACTTGCTTAACAAGCATGACTAACTCGTCATCACTGCGGTTCGTCCAGTGTAACGATTCAAACAAATGAAACAAAATAGATTCTCTACCAAAATAATGATGAGCAAATTCATCCTCAATCCAATAAATATAATAATGGCGTTCCAGTTCCATGTCTATCCCTTCCTTTCACATTTCGTCAAACTCGTTTATTGCTTGTATTATACAAAAATGTGAAAGAAAGAATTGTCTATATATGAAGCAAGAAGAAACTAGTTTTGTCAAAAAAACAAGAAAAAAAGAAAAAGGTTTGCAGAGCGTATGGAAATGCTCTGCAAACCGATTGCAAAAAAGCATGATGCTTAGAGATCGAATTATTTATTAAGCTTCGCTTTCACACGGCTAACCACGTTGCTGACAGTAAATCCGTATTTCTCTATGATGGTTTCACCTGGTGCAGAAGCACCAAATTTATCAATCGCAATCACGTCACCGTCAAGACCAGTGTATCGCTCCCAGCCAAGTGATGCACCCATTTCAATCGCAATACGTGCTCTCACTGCTTTAGGAAGGACTGACTCTTTGTATTCGTCTGATTGCTCTTCGAAGCGATCCCATGCAGGAAGACTCACAACAGAGACGCGGATGCCTTCTTTTTCAAGTGCCTTTTGCGCTTCAATCGCTAATCCTACTTCAGATCCTGAAGCGAGTAAAAGTGCTTCTGGCTTTGCATCAGCTGCTTCAACGACTACGTATCCACCCTTTTCTACTCCCTCATATGCCTTATCTGGTGCTTGGTCAATCGTTGGAAGGTTTTGACGAGTGAGTACTAGCACTGTCGGTTTATCTGTTGACGATACAGCAAGCTTCCACGCTGCAGCTGTTTCGTTTCCATCTGCTGGACGAATGACAGAAAGGTTAGGCATCGCACGTAATGAAGCAAGATGTTCAACCGGCTCATGCGTTGGCCCATCTTCTCCCACCGCAATACTATCATGAGTAAAGACATAAGTGACTGGAAGTCCCATTAATGCTGCAAGACGAATAGCAGGTCTTAGGTAATCTGAGAAAACAAAGAACGTTCCGCCGAATACACGGAGACCGCCGTGAAGTGCCATACCGTTTAATGCAGCACCCATTGCGAATTCTCTAACACCAAACCAAATGTTTTTGCCAGCATAATTCTCTCTGCCAAAGTCATCTGTATGCTTAATCGTTGTTTTATTTGATCCAGCAAGGTCAGCAGACCCACCAATAAAGAAAGGGACTTGCTTGGCAATGCCATTTAATACTTCTCCAGAAGAAGCGCGAGAGGCAAGGCTTGATCCTGCTTCATAAACCGGAACCTCTTGATCCCAATTCTCTGGAAGGTTTCCTTCAATCGCAATCTTCAGCTGAGCTGCTAGCTCTGGATATTCTTTTTCATATTGCTCAAACAGCTCATTCCACGCTGCTTCTTTTTTCTGACCAGCGTCTTTTACTGCTGTTTTGAAATGATCGTACACTTCAGAAGGTACATGGAAATCCTCTTCAAACGTCCAAGAATAGGCTTCCTTCGTCAGCTTTGCTTCCTCGCTGCCAAGCGGTGCACCATGCACACCAGACGTTCCAGCACGGTTTGGCGATCCAAAACCGATGGTCGTTTTCACTTCGATGAGTGTAGGTTTGTCCGTGCTTTTTTTGGCTTTTTCAATCGCAGCAGTCACTTCTTCGATGTTGTTGCCGTCTTTTACGTAAAGAACTTCCCAATTCATGGCTTCAAAACGATTTTTCACATTTTCAGAGAATGAATGATCTAGATCGCCATCTAAAGAAATGTCGTTTGAATCATAAAGAACAATTAAACGGCCTAAGCCTAAATGACCAGCAAGTGACGCAGCTTCAGAGGAAATTCCCTCCATTAAGTCTCCATCTCCGCAAATGCTGTATGTATAGTGATCCACAACGTTAAAGTTGTCTTTATTATATGTTCCTGCAAGATATCTTTCTGCAAGTGCCATTCCTACAGCCATGGCAATCCCTTGTCCTAATGGACCTGTTGTGGCATCTACACCTTCTGTATGTCCAAATTCTGGGTGTCCAGGTGTTTTGCTTCCCCATTGGCGGAATTGTTTTAGATCTTCGATGCTAAGGTTGTATCCGCTTAAATGAAGCATGCTGTATAAAAGCATAGAACCATGTCCCGCTGATAAAACAAAACGGTCTCTGTTAAACCAATTTGGGTTTTGCGGACTTACGTTTAAGTGATTCGTCCATAAAGCATAAGCCATTGGTGCAGCACCCATTGGCATTCCAGGGTGACCGGAATTCGCTTTTTCAATTGCATCTATGGAGAGAGTTCGTATTGTTGCTATAGATTTCAATTCAATCGTTTCCATATAAATCCCCTTCCGTATCTTGTGTACACCATTATCATAAATCTACTGTCCTTTTTTCACAACTATTTCACGCTGAAAAAGAAGGATTTTGTCTCATTTAGTTTATCGATCACCAAAAAACTTATGCAAATATGAAAAGAGATGAGAATATTCTTCCCATCTTTTCAAAAATTAAGAAATCATGACCTTAATGAAGATTCTGGTCTCTTTTTAATTTTTCTGGTGTGACATCGTTTCCTTCAGGATCGACGATTTTCACGGTTTTGAGTGTATTTTTCATAGAAGAACGAAAAGCTTTTAAATATTCTTCTCTTAAATGCTTCTGTTCTGTTTTTTCTGCGTCCGATAAACCGTTCTCTTTTGACTTTTTTGAAAGCTCATTTATTCTTGCAAGCTGTTCTTTAGAAATCATGACAAACTCCTTTAAAACATTTTCTCTACATACTACTAAATATCATTCACTTTTACAACAAATCACACTTTAAGAAGAAAGACCTTTTTCGTATTCCTGATACCTTCTATGTACTGTTGCCTTTGAGATGTCAAAGCCAAGTGCCTGAAGCGTCTCTGCAATTTCGGCGAACGTCATGTTGTTTTTTCTTAAGCGAACAATTTCTGAAATCGGTACTTCAATACGCTCACGACCAGGCGCCTGATCCTGGTGTTTTAAATTCAGCTCAGGCTGATACCCGCGCTCAACAGCTTTTTTCATTCCCCGCTTTATTTTCAGGTTATGAATTTTTCGTTGATACTCTTCTACAATTCCTACAATTTCAATGACCATTTCATCAGCTTCTGAAAGCTCAAGCTCTCCTCTATGAAAAACGCTATACACTTTTACTTTCTCTTTAAAAAGACAATGAAGAAGCCCAATTTTTGCTTGCCCTCTTCCAAGGCGTGTCTCATCTTGAATAAGAACAGCATCTATTGACTCTTCTTTCATCGTAGCAAGCATCTCAAAAACACCATCACGATCTAGTTCGTATCCACTTGCTTTCTCTTTCACGACTTTGACCACATTCATCTTGTACAAAGCAGCTAAAGCTCGAAGTTCTTCTTCTTGTCTTTTCAGTGAGGTTTCCTGCTCTTCTTTGACAGTACTCACTCTCGCATAAATTATTGCGTTCATGTTTTTAATCAACCTTTCTACTGGACTGTTGCAAGTTGATATACGACTGGATGCTCTTTTTTGACAGGTATCACAAGGATGTCTCCAGGCTGGATTTCAGTTGAAGCAAGATCATTGTGTTCGGTTACCCAGTCAATAAACGCATTTTTATCGATTGATTTGCTATCGTTTACTTGATCAGCTAACCCCCAAAGAGTATCACCTGATTGAACCTCTATTTTAACATATTGATTTGGATTATTATGGCTTGTGGCTGCAATAAGTGAAAGGAATATGCCAACGATGAATGAGAATAGTGCAATAAAAATAATCGATTCTTTTAACCTCATAATATCATTTCTCCTAATAGAATATACGTTCGCTCTTCCTGTCACTTATTATAAATGCGAACAGATGTTTCTGTCAAAACCTTTTTTCGAACCTATGTTTGTACTGTTAGGAAAAACATGCTATAATTTCTTTAAAATTGACGTTTTGAGGTGCAAAAGATGACGAAGCTATCAAAAAGACAACTCGATATCCTGAAATTCATCAAAGAAGAAGTAAAAAGCAAGGGTTATCCCCCATCCGTTCGTGAAATTGGTGAAGCTGTCGGTCTAGCATCTAGTTCAACCGTCCATGGACATTTAGCTAGACTAGAAACAAAGGGCTTAATCAGAAGAGACCCGACGAAGCCTAGAGCCATCGAAGTACTAGATGAAGAGGAAATGAATATTTCAAAGAATGCTGTAATGAATGTTCCAGTCATCGGAAAAGTCACAGCGGGTTTACCTATCACGGCTGTTGAGAATGTAGAAGAATACTTCCCTCTTCCAGAAACTTTTGCAGCGCCAGATGAACAAGTATTTATGCTTGAAATTATGGGAGAAAGTATGATTGATGCAGGAATATTGGACAAGGACTATGTCATTGTGCGTCAGCAAAGCACCGCCAACAATGGGGATATTGTGGTCGCTATGACAGAGGAAGATGAAGCAACAGTGAAACGTTTTTATAAAGAAGATACGCACTTTAGATTACAGCCAGAGAACCCATCAATGGAATCGATTATTTTACAGAATGTAAGTATACTAGGTAAAGTAATTGGTGTATTTAGAAATATTCATTAAAAAAAGCCGGTATTTCATCAACTGCTGATGAGAACCGGCTTTTTTTTATGAGCAAGAATAAGCAAGAATACTTGAGCTTGGGAAGGAACCAAATGTAAAATACGGCCATATAAAGCCCGTTGTACGGCCAAAAGGCTGTGATGAAATTACATACATTAGAAATACTTGACCGTTTCTAAGGAACACAATGGTCCATCGTCTATTACACCCGGCTGCAAATTGAACAGTTTGTTGACCTCCACTGACACTTTGCCCTGAAATAAGTGGCAGCATACTTTGAGGCTGAGAGACTGCTTGCTGATACTGGGATATAATATGCTGCGGCGGAGCGGGCGGGGCTGATTGTGCGCCTGAACCTTGCCTTGGCCCAGTCGCTCCCCCTCCCATTGGTAAGCCAGGAAATCCTCCAACCTGAGGAATAGGAAGCGACGGCAAGCTTTGTACCTGCCTATCGTATGAGTACCCATTCCACATACCTTCATATGGATAATACATACTAAACACCACTTTCTTAGACATTCATCACGACAGTATATTCAATAATTAAAAAAGAGTGTTGAGTCTTCAAATAGAAATTTTTCAAAAGACGTTTTGTTCTCCTATAGAACGGTTAAATAATAATGAGGAAAAAAAATAAAAAATGAAAACTTTTTGTCTCCCTCAAACGTTATATAGACAGAAAGAAAAGAAATAAAAAACATTTAGATTTAACTCTTGTAATCCTGCTGTAATTATTGTAACATTTGTAACATAAGAAGTTTTCATTTAGAAAAGGAGGCAATTGCCTTGAAAAAATTATTTGTTTTATTAACTACTATTATGCTTATGATCTCTTTACAAACAACGACACTGGCCGCTTCCAAAAAATCCTCCACTTTGACAAATAAAGAAGCGTTACATATTGCCCTTGATGCAAGAGAACACTTTTGGAGTGCTATGTCAGGCTACAAAATTAATGAACATTCAGATTACAAATTAAAATCATTTACTTATAAAGACATGACTTACAACTATCTTTCAAAAACATTTGATACAAAGAAAAAACTAAACAGCTACCTATCTCAAGTTTTCACAAAAGATGCGATCACTCATGGTTTAAAAGACTATCAATTCATTGTTCATAAAGGCAAAATGGCTGTACCAGTTGGTGACGGAGACAACATGCTCAATTGGGAAAAAGCATCACCTAAACTCGTCTCTAAGAAAAATACAATATACACATATGAGTTCACAGTCCCAACGCTTGATGGACGCAAAGTAAAACGAACTGTAACTTATGAGAAAGTACAAAAGAATTGGAAAGTAACTAAAATTGACGCTGTGATCTAATTAAAAAACCAAGCCTGTGGGGACTGACTCCATAAAGTGAGACAAATAAAAACACCTTTAAGTTGAACATCGGGTATAGCATACCTGAAACCAATTTGGAGGTGTTTTTGTATGAAAAAAAGAGTTAGTTACCCCATCAACATAAAAGGTAGAGGCCATTCGAATGGAGTTAGAAGGCTGCATACTTCATATGCTTATCAAAAGGTCACTGCGATTGCTGATGGAAGTAAATATGTAGACATTCCTTTATTTTCCGCAAATAACTCAATCATCTTTTTAGGTCCTATGCCACTCAGTACAGCAATTGGAGGTGCAAGCATGAGCCATGCTGTCCAAAATAAGGTGTGTTTCCACTCATTTAATTTTGAAATGCGCTCTCTCCACCAACTTTATGATCATCCTAAAAGTCCAACTAAGGCAAATGGCAGCATCCAACTAATTTGACTCTCCAAAGGATTTATCTGTTGTCTGTCCTACCGCTCTTTTAATTTCGGATGCAGCTTATCGTCTTTTACTTGATGATGAGCGACCGTGTCTACCTCCCCTTTTTCGTTTGATGGAAAACACATCTACACAATCTTTTAAATTAATCATACCCGCAATCGACAAGAACAAAAATGCACTCATCACAAGCGGCTCATGCAGGGTCGTTTCTGGGGATAGAATCCCTATACAAAGCATGATGAGAAAAAAAATACTTTGAAAAGCAAATACATATTTCTTTGGAAGCTTAGGAATGAGCCATGATACGCCTAAAAGCGCATAAAACAATCGAAATCCGGTGCTATGATCAAAAGCAGAAGGTGAAAAAGGAATGATCGCTTGACATAGCCAGACGATAGCAAACAACAAACAAATTCCGTAATGGGCAAGTGTTCTCTCAAGCAGCAAACGGGGATGCGTGCCCTTTTCAAGCCACGTCTTTAATGCGCCAAAACTAAAGGCAGTCATAAAACCCATCATTGGCCGAAAAAAGAACCGGTCTCCCCATTTCCACCCTTTTCCTTCCTTTGTTTCATAATCAAATTGCGACTGAAACACAATGTGATCATTCGTTTTCATGTATTTCCAATACCCTCTGCCTTCTTTAATGAAGGACAAAGGATGTGACGATGTAAATTTGAGTGAGGATGCTCTTTCATTACGCTCATCCATCACGCTCGTTCGATACGCTCCTGTCCCTGTCACGCTGATGCCGAATCCAAGATGTTTCTCATACAAAAAGGATTGGGGTTGTTCATCTCTAGGTCCATTTAATGAAATGGTCGAAAATCGCAAATCCCATTGTTCATGAAGCTTTGGATTTTGCGTATACTCCCATACTTTTTCTATAGGTGCATGAATGGTTGTTTCCACATAAACAGGCTTTCTTTTCATCTGCCTCTACTCCTCAATGTGAATTATTTCACATAATAAGCATACCATGTTTCACAAAACTGTCAAATCTTTATTGGTTTTTTGTCAAAAATGTTATGATATGTTTCCACCTCCTTCATAATATCGGTTCGATACATAAAAAAGACCTGTCAATGAGACAGATCTTCTTGCTGCTTAATGCCTGCGATATAAATACGGACCGCATAGCTCACACTATCTTCAAGCTGTTCTTTCCGTTGAAATCCCTTTTTGTTTGGAATATCTCCAAAGTCGTATTGATGGTATCAATATCACGATAAATGGTTCTCACGCTCACTCCATGAAGTTCAGCGAGGTCTTTGGCTTGTACTTGCTTCTTACTGATGAGGAGCATCACAATGGACAAAATGCGATCAATTTTCATGACTTTTCCTTTTTTTCATAAATGTAGGTTTTGATTTGATAAAAAAAGAAAGAATGGTAAAGATAAGTAACAGCAAGCATTCGTTTACATCCCTGCTCGTGCAGGAGGAGGTTGCATCATGACACATAACATGTGGCAGTTGTTCATGATCGGGATCATCATTTTGACATGGATCATCATTCGAATGAATCGAATGAGACGCTATCAGCTTGTGCGCCCGGTAAATCTTTTCATGAGAATGTATGTATTTGGTTTCACTGCCCTTATTCTCTTATCAGAAGGATGGCAAAATCACAGTATTTTTATCTATGCCACAATTGGCATGATCTTCGGAAGCAGTCTAGCCATTCACGCCTATGAGACGATCTGTATGAAAGTAGAAAATGGCCGGCTTTATGTCAAAACGAGTAAATGGATTGAGAGCTTCATTTTATGTTTGTTTTTATCTAGGCTTGCATTTAAATTGGTCGAGCTGACCAAACATGCGATCACAAAAATTGATATCGTTGAATTGTATCAGCATATTGTAAGTGATGATGCCCTGACCATGCTCAGCTTTTTCCTGCTAGATGCTTACTATATTGTTTACTCTTATCAAATGATGAAAGCTAGTAAAAGGTCAACTCATGTGCATCATGCATAAAACCTTCCTATATGAAAGTAGGAAGGTTTTTTATCAATCATGCTGTGCATGGTGAATCATTTGTTCAAGCACTTCCATCACATGTTGATCTTCAGGGCTGTAAAAAATCGAGGTCCCTGCTCGTCTAGATTTCACGAGACGAAGGTTTTTTAAAAAGCGGAGCTGATGAGAAACAGTTGATTGCATAAGGTTCAGTGTTTCCGCTATATCATTCACCGAATGTTCACCTTGAGACAGCAGGTGCAGAATACGAATACGCGTCGGATCAGATAAGGCTTTAAAGGTTTGTGAGACAAGAAATAGACTTTCTTCGTCCAGCTCCATCCGTTCCTGTTCTTGATTTGTATTCAGTTCTTCCTTCATTTCACTTCACCTTTCTTGTCAGTCACACCACGACTTATTCTATGTATCATCATATACCAAAACGTTCGGCATGCAAAGCTTACAAACCTTTAGAAAAAAGATTTATTCAAATAGCATTGACACGTGGTAGCATTCTTTTTAAAATGAGCATTATTTATTCATTTTTTTAGAGGAGCTGATAGGCAAATTGACTGAAGAGCCAAGACTAAAACGCAGCCTGACTGTCTTTCCACTTGTTGTGATCGGGCTTGCTTATATGGACCCACTTGTCGTATTTGATTCATACGGCATTGTTGCTCAGCTGACGAAAGGACACGTAGCTGCAGCTTATATATTTACTTTACTTGCATTACTATTGACAGCGCTTAGCTATGGGAATATGGTGAAGGCTTTTCCAAAAGCAGGATCTGCATATACATACGCACAAAAAAGTATTCATCCTCACGTCGGCTTCCTTGTAGGCTGGACACTTTTGCTGGATTATTTATTTTTGCCTATGGTGAATTTTGCAATCGGAAGTGCTTATTTAACCGCAGCCTTTCCTGATGTACCTCATTACATTTGGATCATCATACTTGCTATCGCCATAACGACTGTCAATGTAATCGGTATTCGGCTCACAGCCAACATTACGGCGCTATTTGTCACCTTTCAGGTCATTGTCGCTGTCACATTTGTTGGGTTTATTATTTATGGACTCACACAAAACGCAGGCACCGGAGAATTATTGTCAGTCCGTCCGTTTTATTCGGCGAGCTTAGATCCGGCTCTTATTTTTTCAGGAGCGACCATTTTATGTTTTTCTTTTCTAGGATTTGATGCAATTTCAACAATGTCTGAGGAAACCATCAAGCCCAAAAAGACGATCCCTCTTGCGATTTTCTTAACGGTCGCCATTGGAGGTGTGCTTTTTACCCTTACTTCTTATTTCTTGCAGCAGGTGTTTCCAAATTTTCAGCAGTTCAAGCATCCCGATGCGGCCTCCCTTGAAATTGCGGAATTTGTGGGTGGCGCATTTCTCCACTCATTCTTTTTAGCTGGCACCATGGTCGCTGTGATCTCTTCCTCGTTATCGTCACACGCGAGTGCAGCAAGACTGTTATATGCGATGGGGAAAGACAAATCTTTACCGAAACGTTTTTTCGGTTATGTTCATCCGACATTAAAAACCCCTGTTTTTAATATTTTATTAATTGGTGTGTTCTCTTTATCCGCGGTCATCGGGGAGCTTGAGGTCATTTATTCGTTTATCAGCTTCGGCGCATTGATTGGATTCACTTTTGTGAACTTATCTGTTTTTGCGTACTATTTCGTGAAACAAAAACAAAGAGGTGTACTGAATACATTGAGATATGCAGTGATCCCTCTTTGCGGCACGGCCTTTTGTATTTGGCTTTTAACAAGCATCAGTACAAATGCATTAATTATTGGATTGGTCTGGCTCATTATCGGTTTTCTTTATTTTTGCTACAGGCTGAAAACAAGACCTGAATTTACGTTTGGGTATGACTGATAATAGGTTTTCACTTGGTATCCGATGCAGGATGTGTCATAATAATAAGGCTGTACTTCCCTTTTAAAAGCGGGGCAAAACAGGGGGAACTGACCTTGAAAAAGAGAAAAAAAGGATGTTTTGCCATTTCAGGCTGTTTCACGATTTTTCTGTTTGTTTTCGTATTAGCAGCCATTGTCATTTCCTTTAATCAAAAGGAGTTAAAAAAGCTGCCCATTGATACGGAATCAATTGTTTTGTCGAGACTGGATGATTACAAACCGCTGGTAGAAACAGAGTTAAGAGATCAAGATTTAGATCAATATACCGCGTTAATCCTCGGTATGATGTATCAAGAATCAAAAGGCAGAGGTGGAGATCCTATGCAATCCTCTGAATCTCTTGGTTTGAAACGAAACGAAATCAATGACCCTCAGAAAAGCATTAGACAAGGAGTCCATCATTTTTCGACCATGTACAAGCATGGAAAGAAAAAAGGCGTTGATTTGGAAACCATTATTCAAAGCTATAACATGGGAATCGGCTATATTGATTTTGTTGCAAAAAACGGGGGAAAACATTCCGAGAAATTGGCAAAGCAATACTCTAATAAGCAAGTGAAACAAAACCCAAAAGTCTATACGTGCGGGGGCAACAAAGATAACTTCCGCTATCCGTATTGCTACGGTGATTTCACTTATGCTGAAAAAGTAAAAGAAAAAACGAAAACAGTTGAAGAAAAGATGAAATTGGCTTCATCATTCACACCATCACAGTAAAAAAAGCACTTCCATTTGAAAGTGCTTCAGATTGTTGAGAAAGAGCTAAAGTGATTTTTGTTTTTAGCTCTTTCTTTTCACGTTTTTGAAACCCTAGAGGTATAGCAAAGACGAGTACCGGAGCAGAGAGCAGGATTGACAACGAATGCCAGGTTTGTCGACACGCTGAGCACCTGCCGTTTGGGAGGTGCTTTTTCATTTATTAATGTTCCTTACCGATTTCTGGAAGAATCGTTTTTGCTAAAAGCTTATCCATTTCCTCATATTCATCATAATGAATCGTGTCGTACAGCTCTTTTCTCGTTTGCATGTCCTTCAGCATTCCCTGTTGCGTTCCCTTTTCAATGATTTCTGTAAATAAACGCTCATACGCTTTTGCAGCAACTCTGAGTGATGACACAGGGTAAATGACCATTTGAAAGCCAAAAACGGAAAATTCATCTTTATGATAATAAGGCGTCTTTCCAAACTCCGTCATGTTTGCTAGCAGCGCCCCTTTTATATAGTTTGAAGCATGCATGAAGTCTTCTGCTGTGATGAGCGCCTCAGGAAAAATGGCATCAGCTCCTGCTTCTATATACAAATTGGAACGATGAATGACATCCTCCATTCCATTTACGGACTTTGCATCGGTTCTAGCAATGACTAGAAGCGATGGTGTCGCTTGTTTGATGGCTTTGATTTTCGCGATCATCTCTTCTACAGGAACTAGTGACTTCCCGTTTAAATGCCCACATTTTTTCGGCATTTGCTGGTCTTCAATTTGAACAGCCGCTACCTTACTCTCAACCATTTCTTTTGCCGCCCTTGCTGCATTTAATACACCGCCATAGCCAGTGTCCATATCCACCAAAAGAGGTAACTGAGAAGCTCGAACGATTTCCTTTGCTTTTTCAGCCATTTCCGTTGAATGGATCATGCCGAGGTCAGGAAGTCCTTTGCTGGCACAAAAAGCAGCACCTGATAAATAAAGCCCTTGAAAGCCCATTTTTTTTGCATAGAGCGCAGACATTCCATCGTGAACGCCTGGGATTTGAAATAAAGCGGATTTGTTCATTTGCTCTTTAAAGGCTGCGGCTAATTCAGCTTGACTCGTTTCATCATTCACGATCCACACGCTAGTTCCCCCTTATATCACGAATAAGTCCATAAATGCTGGTACTGTCGTTGTTTTTAATTGATTTGGATTTTGACAAAGTGACACAATTTGATCTCTTTGTTTTTGTGGGAATCTTATTTTCAAATGATACGCCCATTTCTTTTCAAGCAGCGGAATGCCTTCCTGCCTTCTTCTGCGATGACCAAGCGGATACTCAATCTCTATCCTGTCTGTCATGGTCCCATCTTTAAAGAAGATTTGAACACAGTTTGCAATGGATCTCTTTTTCGGATCTAAATAGTCCTCTGTATAACGTTTATCTTCTTTGACAACCATTTGATCACGCAAACGATCAATGACCGGATTTTGCGCAATTTCTTCTTCATAATGATCAGCTGTAAGCTCACCATAGATTAGCCCAATGGCTGTAATATATTGTAAGCAATGATCACGGTCTGCTGGATTGTAAAGCGGCCCTTTCTTGTCAATAATCCGAATCGCTGATTCATGTGTGGTTATCTCCACCCGGTCGATTTCATCTAATCGATCTTTGACAGCGTCATGTAGCATCACGGCAGCCTCCGCGGCAGTTTGTGCATGAAATTCAGCAGGGTATGCAATCTTAAAGAGTACATTTTCTATGACATATGATCCAAGCGGCTGAGCGAGTGTGAGTGGTTTCCCCTTCATTAACACATCTTCAAATCCCCACTTTTCTGCACTTAGCGGCGTTTGATACCCCATTTCCCCCTTCAATGTCATCATCGCCAGTCTTACCGCGCGGCTTGTTGCATCACCTGCTGCCCATGATTTCCTTGATCCTGTGTTCGGGGCATGACGATACGTTCTAAGCGGGGAATTATCAACAAAGGCTTGTGATATAACATGCTGCACTTCTTCCTTCGTTCCGCCAAGCATGGCGCAAACCACTGCACTTGAAGCCACCTTGACAAATAGAACATGATCCAAGCCATTTCGATTCAGACAATTTTTTAAAGCAAGCACACCTTGTATTTCATGTGCCTTCACAATCGCATGCAGTACGTCATTCATCGTGAGCGGCTCTTCTCCGTTTGCAAGCCTCGTTCTGCTTATATAATCACTTACAGCTAATATCCCGCCAAGGTTATCAGACGGATGGCCCCACTCCTGCGCAAGCCACGTGTCATTATAATCTAGCCAGCGAATCATACATCCTATATTAAAAGCCGCTTGAACTGGATCTAACACAAACGAAGTGCCAGGCACTCTTGCCCCGTTCGGCACGACTGTTCCAGGTACGATTGGTCCAAGGTGCTTCGTGCATTCTGGGAAATTCAGCGCCAGCATTCCGCAGCCGAGCGTGTCCATGAGTACATATCGTGCTGTTTCAATTGCCTCTTTGCTCGTAATGTCTCCGTCTACGGCATAGGCTGCGATTTCTTCTAAGAGCTGATCCGTTTGATTGGCTACTGCTGTTTTCTTCATGTTCATTCCCCCGTTTTTCCATCATCATTTAAGAGTTTTAATCCTCTTGGCCCTAAATACCGAACTCTCGGTCTAAAAATACGATTGTGCAAATGTTGCTCAATCACATGGGCAGCTAATCCGCTTGCTCTCGCAGCAAAGAAAATCGGTGTGTAAAGTGAAATAGGAACCCCAAGCACGTAATATATAGGTGCCGCATAATAATCAAGATTCGGATAGAGATTTTTCTTCTCTTTCATGTATGCCTCACCTGCTACACACATGTCATACAGCGTTGTATCTCCTTTTGATTCCGTAAGCGTTTTTAACGATCGTTTTAAAAGAGCAGCTCTCGGGTCCATTTTTCTCATGTATACCCGGTGGCCAAAGCCCATCATTTTTTCTTTTGCGGCTAATTTTCGTTCAATGAGTGCAAGAAAACCTTCTGTCGTTTTTCCTTCGAGAAGCATGTGCATGACTGCTTCATTCGCTCCCCCGTGTAAATCCCCTTTTAATGAGGAAATCGCTCCAGTAAAAGCGCCGTACATATCAGAATGCGTGGAAGCAATAACTCTGGCAGCGAACGTCGAATTCGGCAGCTCATGCTCACTATATAGCGTGAGCGTTTGGTCAAAAGCGGTGATTTCGTCTTGTGTCGGAGTGCGGCCAGTGAGCATAGCTAAAAAGTTTTCAGTGTAGGATTTGGTCTGATCTGGAGAAATGGTGGCATCTTTTCCGAGAATATGATAGCTTCCAGCAACAATGGCTGGCAGCTGGCTTAGTAATCGAACTGCACGCAATTTTTGGCACGCTTCTGTTCGATTATGCAATGCTTCATCGTACCCTGCAAGAGCAGATAAGCAAGTTCTCATGGCATCCATCGGGTGAGTGGTTTTTGGCAGCTTTGTCAAAATGGTTTGAATGGTTGGATGTAAGTTTGTTTGTGAGGAAATGTCTTGCTTGAATTGGTGATATTCCATTGCATCTGGTAATCTTCCATAAATGAGCAGATAGGCTGTTTCTAGGTATGTCTTGTTTTGTGCCAACTCAATGAGGTCATAACCACGAATCACAATTTCTTCTTGCTGCACATCTAAGTACGAAATTGACGTTTCGCTTGCCACAATGTCTTCAAGCCCCGGTTTATACTGCAATTGTTCAGTCATCATATAACCCCCGTTTCGTTCAATTGTTGTTCTCCAAACGAGCAAACGGCCAGAAATGATGTGATTCTATGATGGGAAGATACCGTGCAAGTCGGATACCCAATTTCCATTTTATCCAAAGCACTTCATCTTGTAAATAAAAGAACGTATGTCCAGTTGGACATACGTTAGCTGTAGTATGGAGAAATCATGATATACACAATGACGCCAGTTAGACTGACATAGAGCCAAAGCGGCATTGTCCAGCGGGCAATTTTACGATGACGCTCGACTTGCATCTGTGCGCCTCTAAATAGTGTAATTAGTGCAAGCGGTACAATGACGGCAGATAACACGATATGTGTGATTAAAATAAAAAAGTAGATCGGGCGAATGATCCCTTCTCCCCCGAAGTGTGTATCAGCTGCCATTGAATGATACGTCACATACGAAATTAAAAAGACAAGTGTTGTTGAAAAAGCGGCAAAGATAAATCGTCTATGCGCTTTAATGTTCTTTTGTTTAATCATAATGAGCGCTGACAGTAAAAAGATAAACGTAAAGCTGTTCATCACGGCATTCAATAATGGCAGAAATGTAATATCCAGATGAGCAAATTTATCTGTTTTTGGCATGAAAAATAATAAAGCAATTAATCCGTTTATGGCAATTGTTAAGAAGACAACAATGCCGGTAAAATTTTTCGTTTTTTGATTCTGTTCGTTCATGTTTGAAAACCTCTCTTTATTAGTTCCGACTAAGAGTATGTTATTTAACTTTCTCTATAAAGTCAATGAATTCACTATCTTCGTCGAATTTTAGACAAACTTGCCCATTGTCAGCCTTCTAGTGACTTGAAAGATCCAGCCACTTCCTTTAAAATGGGAATTTGTGTGGTTTTTATGATCGATTCTAAGAAAGG
Organism: Bacillus stratosphericus; assembly: GCF_020524495.1. Classification (GTDB taxonomy): domain Bacteria; phylum Bacillota; class Bacilli; order Bacillales; family Bacillaceae; genus Bacillus; species Bacillus stratosphericus_B. Next base: position 18,278 of record NZ_JAIVLB010000034.1, read on the forward strand.
GGCAATGGACTTGTCAATCTTACAAGAAACAACCAAAGATGTGAAGACATTAGAGCAAGAATTACAGCAATTGCAGTTCCAAATGTATCGGATGCAAGAAAATATGATAGATATTTTGCGAAAAGATCATTGGAATTGATCAATCCAAAGAAGATGAGTGGATGATCGTCTCCACCATTGAAATTGCTGATACATGTAAGATCATGTTAAGCGATTGTGAAAAAGCTTTTCGCGGACAATCTGATTTTTCCTTAATTGCTGAATATCCTGAAGAAGGAAAGATTCATATCGCCGATATTAAAGGCCCGCCAGATAATGGTTACGGCTCAATATGTAAGGTGCATTTAAAAGAAATCGCAAGAGATCAGAACATTCCAGTGATTACTGGTGATCTCGTCAAAAGAGACTGGAATCACGTCGATCTCTTGATTCATTTTTATGAAAAACACCATTTTGATGTTCAAATCAATTGGAAAGAACAGAATGGAGAAATTTATTGGGTGGACAGCTAACAACGAAAACCAACGTTTATCATGACGTATACGCTGGTTTTTGTCGAAAATACAATTTTTTCAGAAAAATATGTGTTTTTTTGACCAAAAAAGGGTACAATAAAAGCATCAGGCCGCCACCTGATGCTTTCTTCCAAAAAACAGTAGATTACTAGTTAAATACTTTCACTTTGACTGATTTTACGCCCCAATTTTTTGCTTGGGATTTGCTTGGTAGGTGTACATCAATTTTGTTACCTTTAATTGCGCCGCCAGTATCTGCTGCTATGGCTTCACCGTAGCCTTCAACATAAACCTTACTTCCTAATGGAATGACATTAGGATCTACTGCAATGACTTTTGCATTCGGGTTTTTGTTTAAGTTTACCCCTGTTGCAGTGATACCTGAGATACCACCATCATTTGCTGTATAAGCCGTAGCCGTTACAGTCATTTCTTTTTGTACACTTTGAATAGCAGAAGATGATTCTGCTTTAGCTGTTACCTTCTTAGGAGCAGCTTTTTTCTTTGTTTGCTCTTTTTGGACAGGTTCCTGTTTTTGAACAGGCTCTGAGCTTACCGGAGCAGAGCTTTGACCAGCAACACTTAGTGTTGAACCAATCATTATTATATCTGAGTTTAAGTTATTCCAAGACTTAAGATCGCTAATTGAGACATTGAATTTTTGAGCTATTTTCCAGAGGCTGTCCCCCTTCTGGACTTTGTACTGCTCCTGAGCTTTCTCTTTTGAAGAGATTGTCAATTTATCACCTACGTAGATCATGTCTGTAGATAAATTGTTCCAACCTTTTAGGTCCTTAAGAGACACATCATTTTTCTGTGAAATACCCCAAAGTGTATCACCTTTTTGTACAGTGATTTCCTTTGCAGAAGCTTGCTGCGTTCCGATTGCTGTTGATGAGATTGCTGCAACCGCAACCAAGGACATAATAGTCTTCTTCATAAAGTAAATCCTCCCTTGTTAGCTTTTTATGGCGGCTAACGAGTGCTATCGTAACATATGTAAATGTCATTTCAATAACAAAACGATATGTTTTAGATTACAGTTCCTTTACATGAAACATCTCTCTCCTTTGGTAAATCAGACTACTAAACAGCCCAATCCCTTGTCACATCAAGGTTTTAAAAGGATGGAAAACACCCTAATGAAAATGTGTCTAAGCGCAGCAAAAAAATATTTTTCCTCTCTTTATTTTTTCTCTTTTTCTATAAATAAACGAATTTCTTCTAAGAAAACATCCACGGATTTCTCTCTTTTTTGTTCTCCGACACCCTTAATATTGAAAATTTCTTCTTCCGTTTTAGGCTCCATTGCTTTAATGTTTGATCAGAAATTACAACAAATGCGGAACGCCCTGCTCTTTCGCTAAATTCATTTCTCACCACTCTCAACTGCTCAATGGCCTCTGGCTTGATCGCCTGCTTTTTATATACAGCCTCTTGTCCAACTAGCACTTTCTTTAATTGTCGTTTCATTCAACCATATGTCGGAAGCCTGTCAAAACGAAGCTCAAGCACTTTTTTTGTTTTTAGAGCCTGCCAGTACTAGGAAATTATCATTTTACCAAATCGTTCGTTGCAGACACTGCTGCGTTCCTTCCAATCGATTCAATGGCTTGTTTCTGTCCTCGCCTAAAGCCATCAAAGCCATTTCTGCTTGTTCTAACATCCCATTCCCTCTCCGTCATTTGTTTTGTCTATTTTAACATGCATTCGTGCATTCACATTAGGTCTGTTCAATTTCGTAGATTGGGCAAAATAAAAAGCCATTTCCCAAAATGGAAAATGGCTTGAATCATCCTAGAAAAGCTGCGGATGCCGTAATCTAAGTAAGAAAGTTTTAAACCACCACTCCTCAAAGTGGGTGTTTGCAGAAACGTTCCTGTCTTCCTCTCAAAGGAGGCTTGACATTCCAGCTTCGATATAAAACTCCCTATTACAGCTTAAAGGTTAAAACTTCATTAATATTACGCGCATCGCAACCTTTGTACTATACTACACGAAAGTTTATTAAATTTCAAGATATGTTTTTTCTATAAAATGCTCATGTATACTAAGAAATTTGTCCATTCATAAACAAGAAAACATTATTCTGAAAAAATTTAACTTCCTCTCATCATACTATTTCTCCTTATCTAAATCAACACCCTGCTCTTCCTCCAATCTTTCGTACGTATCTGAATGCATCTGATATATTGTTTCTCTATTTGTTAAATCACGTATTTGATCGGAGAATGATCGATCGAATTCATTCGGCTCTTGATCGGTTTCTTCGTTTTTCTTTAACGTATATACGGTGCTGCTTTTATACATTCATATGGTATGTCTTGTCCTGTTTTCTCACATATCCCATATGTGCCGCACTAATTTCACCTTCAAGCTGATCCTTGATCCAGCGTTTGTTCTGTCATGCGGTCTAGATAAATGCTCCCGTGATCACCGATATGATTCCCAACACCGTTTGGACTCTTCTTTCTTTTTTGATCCTTTGACATCCTTTTTTAATTAAAGCGGCCATCCTTTTTTTAAAAATTGCGAATGACAAGTCTTCCTGGCAGACAGAAAAAAGCCTTTCCTCTTCTATAATAGGAAAAGCTCAAGAATGTGCGATGTATGAAAATAAGAACGAAAAATAAGAAAAGTGCATGTGATTTATGTAATCGCAAAGTTAATCAGCATAGATGTTTTGTTAAAATGGCTTGCACATCGCTCAAATCTGTATCTTTAGAAAAATCGAGTTCAAATACTTTTGAGCTTGTGACAAGCAGCATACCTGTATCCTGATCAAACACGCCAGCTTCTTGAATAGCAAAAATTTCAATTGATCGATACGGCAAGGAGACTCTGACTTTCTTTTTAGAAAATACGCGGTTATCGCCAAAGATCAGTCGTTTATTGGTGAAACAAATTTGGTCGTGACGCAGTCTGTAAACAGCCTCAATCCTCTCACCTTCAATTAATAAGGATTCGAATTTTTTATGATCATTTTGTTTACTGATAGAAAAAATACCCATGCAAATCCCCTCTTCCTGCATCAAATTCCTTTATGACAAAACGGCCACACCGCTCTGTGGGTACGTTTTATTCTCACTTATAGACTACGCTATAAATGATCGTTATTCCATTACGAATAGATTAAATTTCATTTACCTTTTTCTTTTGGATTCGATGCTCTTTCATCTACTTATTTAGACTGTTAAAACAGGAAAAAAGTTTCAGTTCTTTTCAAGAAAAATGGTTGATCATCCTATTATAATCACCCATAAAAAAACAGTGATTGTTCAAAATCACTGTTTTAGATGGCTATTCATCTTTTGGGGTATCAATCGTGCCCTCGGCATACACATCAGAAATCTGCTCAAGCGTGATCGCCATATCAGCGTCTTCGTTATCATGCCAAGCATTTTTATTTTTCTGCTCATCTGGTTGCTGTTTTTTCATCATCATCACCCTTTACTGTTTTTCTTAGTATGAGTGATGATCATTAAAATCATTCAGCAGATAAATCTTCGAAATACTCTTTGTAATACCCGCCTACTTTACCGGTATTATCAACCACAAAGAGGAATTCCTCTGTTTCATTTTTCACTTCATATGTGTTTCCAACCGTTAGAGTGCGGTTGACCATATATTTTTTTGCGTTCGTATGTACACATTTTACTTGTTTTAACGTTTTATCCGTTTGCCTGTTTAGATGGATCATGATATAAAAACTCCTTTTTTCATCTATATATTTATTGTAGCCAATTTTTTGTGAAATGCAATGAGTGTTATGGATTGCTTTCAAACATATCGTGTAATAAGATAAATATATACGTTTACATATGTGGCGTATAAAGATTCAATTGCTTCACGTCCACTTTTTCCACCTAGAACTCGCAGAACAACCTATATCTTTAAGGAGGTTTGTTTATTTATGAGCTCTACAACACTTCAAATCAGTTCAAAACTCGAATCTTTTCTCCAAGGGACAAAAAAACTCTACATTAACGGTCAATTTGTTACAAGTCACGATAACAAAACTTTTTCTACTCCTAACCCAGCTACAGGAGAAACCCTTATCGAAGTATATGAAGCGGGTGCGAAAGACATTGATGAGGCAGTGAAAGCTGCTAAAAAAGCCTTTCATGGTCCTTGGCGCTCTAAGTCTGCCGCTGAACGCGCCCGCCTGATGTTTAAGCTTGCAGATTTAATGGAAGAAAACCAAGAAGAGCTTGCTCAGCTTGAAACACTAGATAACGGAAAACCGATTAATGAAACAACGAATGCCGATATTCCTCTCGCCATTGAGCACATGCGATATTACGCGGGCTGGACTACGAAAATGACTGGACAAACCATTCCTGTCAGTCAGGGATATTTTAATTATACCCGGCATGAGCCTGTTGGTGTTGTGGGACAAATCATTCCTTGGAACTTCCCCCTTCTCATGGCGATGTGGAAAATGGGTGCTGCACTAGCTACAGGGTGCACCATTGTTTTAAAGCCGGCTGAACAAACACCACTCTCCGCTCTTTACTTAGCTGATCTAGTGAATCAGGCTGGATTCCCAGAAGGCGTTATTAACATCGTGCCTGGATTCGGTGAAACAGCCGGGGAAGCATTAACCGATCACCCGGATGTCAACAAACTAGCCTTCACAGGGTCAACAAGTGTTGGGAAATTAATTATGGAGAAAGCGGCTAAATCCATTAAGCGTGTCACACTAGAACTTGGCGGAAAATCGCCAAATATTATTTTACCAGATGCTGATTTAAAGAAAGCCATTCCAGGTGCTTTAAATGGCGTTATGTTTAACCAAGGCCAGGTGTGCTGTGCAGGATCGAGAGTCTTTGTTCACCGAAGCCAATACGATGAAGTGGTCGATCAAATGGCGAAATATGCGACATCATTAAAGCAAGGCGCTGGTCTTCATCAGGATACTCAAATCGGACCTCTTGTCAGTAAGGAGCAGCAAGAACTTGTGTTAGGCTATATCAAAAAAGGTAAATCAGAGGGGGCAACAGCCGTTGTCGGCGGCGATTGCCCTTATGAGGCCGGCTATTTCGTCTCCCCTACTGTTTTTAAAGATGTAGAGGATGAGATGACAATCGCTAAGGAAGAGATTTTCGGACCTGTACTATCTGCTATTCCTTACGATTCCATTGATGAAGTTGTCGAACGGGCCAATCAATCTGATTACGGATTAGCTGCGGGACTATGGACAGAAAATCTAAAGCATGCCCATGATATCGCTGCACGTCTTGAAGCAGGGACGATTTGGGTCAACTGCTATAATGTCTTTGATGCCGCCTCCCCGTTTGGCGGATATAAACAGTCAGGGCTTGGCAGAGAAATGGGATCATACGCCCTGAACAACTATACAGAAGTCAAAAGTGTGTGGATCAATCTACAAGACTAATGCTGCAAAGAAAGCCGATGACGATGGACTGACTCCATAAAGTGAGACAAATAAAAACACCTTTAAGTTGAACATCGGGTATAGCATACCTGAAAACAATTTGGAGGTGTTTTTGTATGAAAAAAAGAGTTAATTACCCCATCAACATAAAAGGTAGAGGCTAATCGAATGAAATTAGCTCGGACTTCGACAAAAGAGTTACAACAACTGACTGTGTAATAAAGGTATTTTGAACCCTGTCTCAAAAATGGTGGTCAGTCCCCGATGTTATTGGCTTTTTTGTTATGGCATGTGACAGGCAGGCTTCTGAATATAGTGGTAAAGGAAAGGAGAAAGGCCGAAATGCAGGATTTCACAACGAGAGTAAACGAGTATATTGAACAATTACACATCCAAGTAGAACGCAGGCAAAGAGAAGATGGCGCCTTTATTTTCTGCTTTGAAGGCCCCATGATGACAAATGCATTTTTTATTATGCTGTTAAAGGCCGTCGGCGATCCTGATCAGGCATTGATCCATCAATTGGCAGAAGCTATTCGCGCGAAGCAACATGAGGATGGTTCCTTTTCCTTGTATCACGATCAAACGGGACATGTAACAGCAACAGTGCAAGGTTATTGCGGGATGCTCGCTTCTGGCAGATTCCAAAAAGACGAACCTCATATGGAAAAAGCAGCACAATATATTCGATCAAAAGGTGGATTAAAAAACGTTCATTTTATGACAAAGTGGATGCTCGCCGTCAATGGCATGCACCCTTGGCCCTACTTCTATGCACCACTTTCTTTTTTACTCATCCCTACGTCCTTTCCGCTCCACTTCTATCACCTTAGTGCGTATGCAAGAATTCATTTTGTCCCAATGATGATTGCACTGAACAAGCGGTATACCTCTCATACAAAATTTCCATCCTTAGCACATCTCGATGCCCACATGTCTCAAAATCCATTTGACTGGTTTATGGCGAGAGAAGAACGTTCAACTCATCACTTTCTAACGTTTATGCGATCATATGTCGCCTTAGATAGCCGTCTAGACTTTTTCGGGTATGAAGCGGCAAAACGATATATGTTTGATCGTCTTGAAAAAGATGGCACACTATACAGCTACTTAAGTGCGACAATCTTTATGGTCTATGCGTTGATGAGCCTTGGTTACTCCCCGGGACATCATCTCATCCAAAAGGCGGTCAAAGGCATGAAAAAGCTCGTCACCTACTGTCAAGGCGAGATGTATGCTGAGAATTCCACATCCACTGTTTGGGATACAGCGCTTGTCAGCTATGCTTCTCAAAAAGCAGGCAGAAAACGAGAAGATCCCGTTATCACAAAGTCGTTCACATACTTGCTGAATCGGCAGCAAATGAAGAAAGCGGATTGGGCGATTCATAACCGGCATGCCGCTCCGGGTGGCTTTGGTTTTTCACATATTAATACGAATAATCCTGATTGTGATGATACCCAAATTGTGTTAAAAGCAATCCCTAAACCATACGCTCAGGTTCAATGGAAGCGAGGATTTGAGTGGCTTCTTTCCATGCAAAACCGTGATGGCGGCTTTTCTGCTTTTGAAAAAAATCAGGATCACTTTTTGCTTCGTCATCTTCCGCTTGAATCTGCAGAGGATGCGGCCATTGATCCATCTACTCCCGATATTACAGGCCGCGTGCTTCATCTAATTGGTGTAGAGGAGAAAAACACTGATTCTCCATCTATTGTCAGGCAAAAAGATCGATGTGTGAAATGGCTCCTTGACCATCAAGAGAAAAACGGATCATGGTTTGGCAGATGGGGCGTTTGTTATATTTATGGAACCTGGGCAGCGTTAACAGGACTCAAAGCTGCTGGCATCCCTTACTCGCACCCTGCCGTTCAAAAAGCGTGCCGTTTCTTAAAACAGATTCAACGAGAGGATGGCAGCTTCGGAGAATCATGCAAAAGTGCAGAGGTGAAAACTTATGTGCCTCTATCGTTTGGTACAGTTGTTCAAACCGCTTGGGCAGCAGAGGCCCTCCTGCAATATGAGAAGCCAGATGACAAAGCGATTTTAAAAGCCATCGCATTTTTAGTAAATCATCAGCATACGGAAGAAGCCTTGCACTATCCAGTAGGCATTGGACTTCCAAAGCAATTTTACATCACATACCATAGCTATCCATTCGTGTTTCCGATGATGGCTTGTTCCACATTTTTAGAAGAAATGAGGCGTATGAATGAATAAGGAAGAATATCGGGTGCAGCTCAAAGATTGGGTTACTTCTATTCAAAACGTGTCTCAAGATGAAAAACTCCGCCGGAAAGCAGAAAATTTATTGTTAAAAATGGATGATGACCGTTCAAGTGAACAAGAGTGGTACGAACTAGCCGAAAGTATTGCAGATGATATGAAAGAACATGAAGCATTGCGAGATGTAGCAGCTGGAGGTCACAAATTGCCTCCCCTCCCTTATCGGTATGAAGCACTAGAACCTTATATTTCAAAAGAGATTATGTATTTGCACCATCAAAAGCATCATCAATCATATGTCGATGGTCTGAATGAAGCTGAGCTTGCGTTAAAAAAAGCAAGAAGAACGAATGATTTTAAGATGATCAAGCATTGGGAACGTGAACTTGCCTTTCATGGAGCGGGACATTATTTACATTGTATCTTTTGGTTTTCCATGGGTCCTTCAGGAAAAAGAAAGCCTACTGGTCAATTGCTCCGTCTCATTGAGCATTCGTTTGACAGCTATGAGGCGTTCAAATCACATTTTTCAGCAGCTGCCAAACAAGTAGAAGGTGTCGGGTGGGCGATCCTTGTATGGGCGCCACGGTCACAGCGTTTAGAAATTTTACAGGCAGAACGCCATCAATTTTTATCGCAATGGGATGTCATTCCTCTTCTTGCCCTTGATGTATGGGAGCATGCATACTATTTACAGTATCGAAATGAAAAGGCACAATATGTAGACTTGTGGTGGAATGTAGTCGACTGGCGTGAACCGGAAGCAAGACTAAAGCAATCTCAACAAGTCAAATGGACACCTTTTTGAGAACATACTCCATCTAGGCAAATGCCTATGTGAAGTGCACCCCAAATATTAGACACAGTCTAACATTTGGAGGTGCTTTTCTTTGGCTAAATTTACAATTGAAGATAAAATCAAAGCGGTAAAACGATACCTCATTGACCGTGAGAGC
>NZ_JAIVLB010000035.1 GCF_020524495.1 Bacillus stratosphericus
CTAGCAAACTGGACATGGAAAGGACCATGTCCAGCGTAAGACAACTGATAAATTTTATCAAAATAAGTGAAAACCCCACTTTTACTTGAAGTAAAGGTGGGGTTTGTCTACGGTCTGAACACCCACCGGTTTATACCGATGGGTGTGTTCTTTAATTCGCAACAATATTGACAAGCTTCCCAGGGACCGCAATCACTTTGCGGATTGTTTTCCCTTCAAGCTGTTCTTTGACTCGTGCATCATTTTTCGCAATCTCCTCTAACTGCTCTCTTGTTGCGTCAGCAGGAACAGTTAATTTTGCTTTTACTTTCCCATTCAGCTGTACGACAATTTCTACTTCTTCGTCGACAAGCTTTGACTCGTCATATTGTGGCCATGCTTCATAAGAAATCGATCCTTCATGACCAAGTTTATTCCAAAGCTCTTCCGCTAAATGCGGTGCAATTGGAGAAAGGAGTTTCACAAACCCTTCAGCATATTCTTTCGGCAATGTATCAGCCTTATAGGCATCATTAATAAACACCATTAGCTGTGAAATTCCTGTGTTGAAACGTAAACTTTCATAATGATCCGTGACCTTCATCACCGTTTCATGATAGCTGCGCTCTAATGCACCGCCTGATTGCTCTATTACTTTTTCACTGATTGAGCTATCTTCATTTGTGAATAGACGCCATACACGGTCAAGAAAACGACGAGCACCTTCAAGTCCTGTTTCAGACCAAGCAATTGATGCATCTAAAGGTCCCATGAACATTTCATAAAGTCTTAATGTATCGGCACCATAGGATTCTACGATGTCATCTGGATTGACAACGTTCCCTTTTGATTTACTCATTTTTTCATTATTTTCACCAAGAATCATTCCTTGGTTGAACAATTTCATGAAAGGTTCTTTTGTTGGGACAACCCCGATATCATACAAGAATTTATGCCAGAAGCGCGCATATAAAAGATGCAATACCGCATGTTCCGCTCCTCCAATATACACATCAACCGGAAGCCATTTCTTTAGCTTTTCGGGAGATGCGAGTTCTTCGGTGTTATGTGGATCAATATAACGTAAGAAGTACCAGCAGCTGCCTGCCCATTGCGGCATTGTATTGGTTTCACGGCGTCCTTTTTTACCTGTGACAGGATCTACAACCTCAACCCATTCTTTCATATTGGCTAAAGGTGATTCACCTGTTCCACTTGGCTTAATTTCAGTCGTCCTAGGCAAAATCAGTGGAAGGTCTTCCTCTGATACAGCTGAGGATGTTCCGTCTTCCCAATGAATAATTGGAATGGGCTCACCCCAGTAGCGCTGACGGCTGAAAAGCCAATCTCTTAAACGATACGTAACTTTCTTTTCACCTTTTTGATGTTCTTCAAGCCATGCAATGGCTTTTTCAATCGCTTCTTCTTTCCCTAAGCCATTTAAGAAATCAGAGTTTATGTGTTTTCCATCACCTGTATAAGCTTCTTTTTCAATGTCTCCGCCTTCTACAACCTCTTTGATTGGAAGATCAAATGTTTTGGCAAATTCATAGTCACGCTCATCATGAGCAGGTACAGCCATAATGGCTCCAGTTCCATATGTGGCTAATACGTAATCTGCAATCCAGATCTGCATCTTTTCACCATTTAAAGGATTGATGGCATACGCACCTGTGAAAATGCCCGTTTTCGTTTTAGCAAGATCTGTCCGCTCTAAATCACTCTTAGATTGAATCTCTTTGATATATGCTTCCACTGCTTCTTTTTGAGCAGCTGATGTAATTTTTTCAACAAGTGCATGTTCTGGTGCAAGAACTGCATACGTTGCACCAAAAAGTGTATCAGGACGCGTTGTAAAAACGGTGAATTGCTCGTCATGTCCCTCTACTTTAAAGTGAACATGCGCACCTTCAGAACGTCCAATCCAGTTACGTTGCATATCTTTGATGCTTTCAGGCCAATCAATCTCTTCTAAATCCTCTAACAGCCTGTCCGCATATGCCGTAATTCTGAGCATCCATTGCTTCATTGGACGCCTTTCAACAGGATGCCCTCCTCGTTCACTTTTTCCATCAATGACTTCTTCATTTGCAAGGACAGTGCCGAGAGCTGGGCACCAGTTCACTGGTACTTCATCAATATACGCCAACCCTTTTTCGTACAATTTCAAGAAAATCCACTGTGTCCATTTGTAGTAATTCGGATCTGTCGTGTTGATTTCTCGATCCCAATCATACGAAAACCCTAGCGATTGAATTTGACGGCGGAAATTATTGATGTTTTCTTCTGTAAAGGCCTTCGGATCATTTCCTGTATCTAGTGCATACTGTTCCGCTGGAAGACCAAATGCATCCCATCCCATCGGATGAAGAACATCATACCCCTGCATACGTTTCATACGTGATAAAATATCCGTTGCTGTGTAGCCCTCAGGATGCCCAACATGAAGCCCTGCTCCTGATGGATATGGAAACATATCCAGCGCATAAAACTTTGGTTTATTTTCCGAGTCAGATGTGGCGAATGTTTTATTTGTCAGCCAATATTCCTGCCACTTCTTTTCAATTTCCAGATGCTGAAAACTCAATGTGAAAACCTCCTTTAATATGTACGGCTTTATCTGCTAAAATGACCACTGCAAGAATTCAGATTTTTCTAAAATCAACAAAAAACCCTCATCCCTGGAAAGGGACGAGAGATTTTTTGTTTCCCGCGGTACCACCCTTGTTAGCGTAACTTGCTGTTCATACGCTCACTTAATATCTTTAACGCAGACATGCGACAGAAGCTCAACGCAACTGCAACTCTGAGGCGAGTTCAGAAGCAGATTTGATTGACTTTCACCAGCCGTCAATTCTCTAAAGACAAATACTGCTTTCCTACTACTCCTCTTCACTGTTCTTATCGTAACCGTCATCTAAGTAGTATTTTATAGAATTATGATCATAAGTGCAAGCAGGTTTGTATACAATGGAATGTACCCTAGGCAGGGTAAAGTAGAGGATATTATTCGTGTGGAGATCGGTTATGACGGTTGGAGTCCCCATCCTGTGAACGCTGTTCTCTCACAAAATCAAAGCTTCGCAGAACTGCTTCTCCCCCGTAACCTGAAATAATTGATAAGATGATCAAGTGCAGACTAGAATCGGGATTTGAGGATAAGACAAGCAGTGTAGCGGCAATCATCCCTACGAGCCAATCTTCAATAAACCCTAGGTAAATAAACTTTTTTGTCATTCTGGGCTTCTCTAGCCTGCCTTTTTTCTTTACGTGACCGAGAATGCCCATGACCCCTCCAATGGCGCAAGCAATAATGACTTGTTGCAGCATTTTCATCACCTTCCTAAAGCCCTTAGAATAGTAAAGCGACTTCAGGCTGTCTAGCCCCCCTGTAATGCCATTCTGCTGTTCCGTCATAATCCATGTAAAAGGTCTATTCTCACTAACGAAGAAAAAAAGCTTGTTTCTTCCATTATACGTGAATGACCTATAAACAATCTTGATGCATTGGAATCATTTTCTCCTAATCCATATTAACTATTTTTGTCATTTTATGAATGTTAAGTAAATGATTCCTCACTTTTCTAAAAAAGTCTCCTTACTAACTATATTCTAATGGAGGACAAACTATGATGACAAATTTAACAAAGCGTTTGCAAAGATTGAAACAGAATATATATAATGCTACGTTTATAAGAAATTTGGTTGAAAAACACCATTTAAATGTCTGATAATAGCAGTAAATGAGGGTAATATGGTCAACTCGAACTCATAACAAAAGCGCTAGATCGTGCGGGATTGGTGTTGTCATTACAAGGATAAACCCTATCGTTGATGTGAAGCATGACTTTACACAATGACTGGATACAAAACAGATCAAATACTTGGCCATAATTGCCGATTCCTCCAGTGGAAAAACACAGACCAAAAGTAGCTTGCTTTAATACGTCATGGAATACAAAACAAAACACCTATTACCACACAGCTAAAAAATTATAAAAAAGATGGCACTTTTTTTGGAATGAACTCAATATAGATCCTCTATACATTGAACAAGAAACATTTTTCATTGGCTTTCAAAAGGATATAAAGAAACAGAAGGAATATGAACAGCTTCTAGAAGATTCATTAAAGAAAGTCACCTCGCTTTCGACACCGATCGTCCGATCGTCCCAATCAAAAATGGTGTGTCCACTCCTTCCACTCATTGGAAAACTATCTGAAGATTGCTTTGATGCTATTGTCACTAAGTTAACTTGTATATTAAATGATTCTGTCGCAGCACGCATTTTCAACTCTCCTCAACCTAACTAGAACAAAACAGATCATTCCTGGGATCAAACCACAGCTTTCGATAAAACTCAATGACTTGAAGACAGATTTCCAAAACACCTCACTTATTTAACCATAAAAGAAGCAATTAAAGAATTGCCGATAGCTGAAAACCCTGTATAAACAGATTTTTTTATTTAATATACCCCACAAAATGGTAAAAATGGTTTATAATAGGTTGAATTAAAGATTTAAGGGGGCTGCTAGATGATCATTTTGCTCATCATAGGTCTTTTATGCTTTTGCTTCGCCATAGGATATGCCGCTAATTTCTTATTACTAAAACGCCAAAATCAAAGAATTTTTTCCAAGAGACGCTTTTATCCTTTTTTGATCATCGGTCTCGTCTTTTCCATCATGTCTTTACCGTTTGTTGCACAAGCAGATCCATCTTCCGAACCACTCTTTAAGGATCAAAAACAAGTCACCTCTGAAATTTCTCGTTTGAAGTCAGATAAAGAGACGCTTACTTCCTCTTTAGAAGATGTGACAAAAGAAAAAGAAAAACTAACAAAAAAGCTAGAAAACATCACCTCAGAAAAGGAAACGGTCAAACAGCAAGAACAAACCATTCAAGAGCTTGAAGAGAAAATAGACAAGCTGACCTCTAGCAATGAAATACTCAAAAAAGAAAACAAGAAAGTAAACAAAGAAACTCAGTCACCGGCCGTCCAGCGCTCCGCTCCTAAAGATGATGGAACGAATACAGGCGGTCATGAGTCACAAAAAGAGACAAAAAAAGAATCAGCTACCTGTCACATCAAAGGGAGTGTCAATGGCATTTATCACACGCCGAGCAGCAGATACTACTCACGGACAAAAAAATTCAAACGAATGTTCTGCTCTGTAGAAGAAGCAGAGCGTGCAGGGTATCGGGCACCTAAGCAATAGCTGTTTCACGATAAAAAAACCTCCTGTCAGCCCACTAGGGATACAGGAGGTTTTTTTTAAATTTCTCTTCTTAATGCTGTTAATACATTCGTTTTCGTTGCTTTACGTGCTGGATTGAGTCCAGATATTATCGCTACCCCTGCGCTAATCAATGTCGCTGTGATCACAAGGCTTACCGGAATATAGGAGAAGGTAATCGAGAATTGTTCACTTGATCCTCCATCAGACGCAGATGACAAAATGGCTGGAATGATTAAATTCACTGCGAAACTAATGATATACGAGATAATAATACCGATAATCGATCCAATCACACCAATATAAGCACTTTCCATTAGGAACATTCGCTTGATTATCGAAGGATTAGCTCCAATGGCTTTCATGATACCAATCTCTTGTGTTCGCTCTGTTACCGCCATGGTCATCGTATTGAAAATACCGATTGCAGAAATAATGACCGCAATACATCCGACAAAAATGAGTCCAATTTTGAAGGCCATAAAGAACTTATCCATTCCTTTGAGCTGGCTCGTTACAGAGATGACTTGATAGCCGTCACCTGTCAATTTATCAGTCAGCGCACCGACATTGTCGAATTTGTCTGCATAAACAGATATCGACTTGTCGATATTGCCGGCTTCAGCAGACATATCCAGCACTTGACCAAATTGCTTTTGATAAGCATTCGGGATCAAAATTGAATTATCCATCTGCCACTCCAAATTCGGCTTTTTCAGAACGCCAACTACACGGAAATCAAATGTTTTTTCTTTGACGACTTCATTTTCTTCATTGAGTTTTGGCACGTTGATTTGAATGACTTTATTTAAAATCTCCTTCGTGTAGCCTTTTGGCTCTTTTAATGATTCTCTATCACTTGAAGGATCATTCACTTCTTTTTCATAGGCTTTGCGTTCTTTTTCAGTCCACAGGCGTTCTGCCATATGATACCCAACCACAATTTCATTCGCTGATGTTGGAACTCTTCCTCGGTCTAGCTCAAGACCCGCTTCTTTTTCTTTTTTCATATCCGTAAAGGCAACCTGCACTTCACTTGAGCGGTCATCGAGCTCAACTTTTAACAATGGATTAATAGACGTTCTTGCGACAACAGATTTCACATGATCATATTTCTTTAAATCATCAACCTTGATGTCTCCCTTTTCTTCACCTAACACTTTAATTTCTGTGATGATTTGCTGTTGCATAATTTCATCCTGAGCCGATTTTTGCAGACCAAAACCGACAGATGCTAGAACGATTAAGAAAGAGCATGCCATTGTCGTCGCAAGAATGGTCATAAACACACGCAATTTATTTTTCTTCATATTTCTTCTAATGAATTTGACCTGATCTTTAAATTTCATTGGACTGTTCCCCTTTCTTTAACACACCATCATGAAGCTGGAACGTTGTGTCTGCGATTGAAGCGACTTCATCGTCATGTGTAATGATAACAAATGTAATTCCTTTTTCACGATTAAGCTGCTGGATAAAGGCTAAAATTTCTCCTTCTGTTTCTGAATCCAGACTGCCTGTCGGTTCATCCGCTAAAATAATAGATGGATTTAAAATCAATGCTCTTGCAATACTCACACGCTGCTGCTGTCCACCTGACAGTTCATTCGGATAATGCCCTGCGTGATGTTCAAGGCCTACTCGTTTGAGCATGTCTTTTACTTTCTCCTTTCGATCAGACGGCTTCACACCTTTTAAAGTGAGCGGAAGCTCAATATTTTCAAATGTTGTTAAGCTCCCGATCAATTGAAAGCTTTGAAAGATAAAGCCAAAGTGATCTAATCGAAAGTCCGCCCATTCTTTTTCATTAAAGCCTGTCACATTGGTTCCATCGATGACAATTTGTCCACTCGTTGGCGTAATATATCCTGACATTAAATTGAGTAAAGTGGATTTCCCAGAACCACTTCTCCCAACGATACAAGCAATGTCGCCTCTTTTGATGGATAAGTCAATGCCTTTGAGTACAGGTATTTCGTTCTCTCTTCCCTTTTTACCAATTTTAAACACATGATCTAACGCTTGAATCTGAATCATCTTTAATCCCCTACTCTCTGTTTATCTTTTTCGATATATCAATAAATAACTCGTCAGTGCACCTACGATTCCACCGATTAACATGCCAACGACATAACCAAATATTGAATTGTCTGAAGTGAATCCAGCCCATCCAAATCCTAGAACACCAAAGAGAATCACCATAATCTGAATTGGTCGATCAATTGTTTGATGAAGGAAGAAGCGACCATTTCGTTCGTTTGGATGTTTGATAAAGCTAAACAAGCCAATTAGATAAAAAAGAACCATCATGACAATTGGTATGATGAACCCTTCACCAGTGAACCAAATCGGATATGCATATTGAAATTGTCCAGGTATGATATAAGTAATTGGAGAAATGGGCTCTATCCAATAAGTGAAGAAGTTCTTATCCACCCAAATCCCACTTGTTTTCATGATAAAATCTAAATGAACGATCGGTAGTCCAATCACTAAAAAGGGTAAAATGGCTGTACTGAATGCAACGATCGCTTGGGAAATTGCGCTGCCTGTTAAAGTACCAGCGGCAAAAAACAAACTATAGATCATCAATGAGGACACCAGCGCAAACAAATAACTGCTGTTAAAACCAGGTGTCTCTAGTGGGTTAAGGCCTAATATGAGTAAATAAGTGAGAACATATGAGGCGACATGAACGATCGCAATAATTCCAGCACCTAAGAAAAATTTGGTATGATAGATGGTGCTTCTGCTAAACGGCAAAGATAATGTAAAGTCCATTTGCCCTTTATTCCTCTCAAATCCAAACTGAATCACAGCAAATAAGATTCCCATTAACCATGAAAGAGAGAGGAAAGCATCTTTCATAAAGTTATAAGAAAAACGTGGTGTATCCACAACACACCATATATTATTTAAACACTTTTGAAAGGATGAATATTCCATTAAGACTAAAAAGGGTGTCGCAAGCACCGCAACAAGCACTACTAAAATGAATGTCAGCTCTGATTGCTTCCATTCCTTATATAATAATTGCCGCTTTACCATCTGCGTTTCCCTCCAAACTTCGCAATAAATACTTCTTCTAAATTCACAGGCAGTTCATACCATACTTTCGGCTGTAGCGATTTCAAATACTCGTTTGCCTCTACATCTGTTTTGAGTATAAGCACTGTATAGAAAACACCCGCCTGATCTAAAATAGCGACACCTTTTTTTCTAATACTTAAGTTCATATCCTCTTCAAATGCCATTTGGATTTTGACATAGTCATTTTTTAACTCATCTAAATCCATGACACTTGTGAGGTGATTTCCTTCTAAAAAACCGATTCGATTACACATACGCTCAATATCCTCTAAACGGTGAGATGTGATTAAAACACTCGTTTTTCGTTCTGCTACCTCATCAATCATCAGCTGAAGTACGTCATTTCTTGTGACCGCATCAATTCCATCTGTCGGCTCATCTAACAAAATGACCGCTGGTTTGATCGCAAAGCTTAAAATTAATGACAGCTGTTTCTTTAAACCTGTCGACAATTCACGGTATTTCACTTTTTCCGGAATCTCATACCGGTTCACAAGCTCATTGGCATATGTCACGTCAAACTTCGGATAGATTTGTTTTAACAGCTTCACAAGCTGTCCATAATTGTACCTGTCAAAGTAAGGATTCACGACCGGCATATACACAATATTTTGCTTCACTAATGGGTGGTCTTTCACGAGCACATCTTTAAAATAAATCGCCCCTTCATCCGGAAGAAGAATTTGCTGAATCAACCTGAGAAGTGTTGTTTTTCCTGAGCCATTCCGGCCAAGCAGACCGAAGATCTCCCCTTCGCCTATCTTGAAGGAAACATCACTGAGTACTTCGCGTCCATTTAATTTCTTAGATACATTTCTGACCTCAATCAACTTGTTTTCCTCCTTTTAGACTTGAACCGATCTCTTCTAGCCATTCCTTAAGTTGATGAATGTCAATACCGGCATAATGAGCTTCTATGATGAGTTGTCTTAATTGCTCCTTCATCTCCAATACCTTCCCCTCATTCAGCTTTAACTGTGCTCTTTCTGTCACATACGTACCGCGGCCTCTTAGTGTTTCAATAATCCCTTCCCGTTCAAGCTCTTTATACGCTTTGCTGACCGTGTTTGGGTTAGCGATGATGATCGTGGCCAGCTCTCTCACCGAGGGCAGTTTGTCACCGGGTTTCATTACACCTTTTAGGCACAATATTTTTAACTGCTCAATGATTTGTTCATATATTGGCGCAGCGCTTCTTGGATCTATTTGGATCATCATGACTCCCTTCTTTACACCTTCATTTTCATCTATTTCATCTATTTAAACTCATCATCAAAAACATATGCTGAAAATCCTTTTTTGGAAATAAAAGCTTACAAGGATGAAAAAGAAAGTACAAATTAACAAAATCGCTACCAGTTCCATTTGGGGACAGAAGGTTCTTTTTTAAAATTTATTTTCTCTAAGCTGTTAGCTGTTAACACATATGTTCTCGGTGCCTACGTGTTGGATTGAGTTCGACACCGATGTCGCAGATATGACAAGATAACAATTGACACTCTTTTATTGAACAGATGATGTTTTTTATCTCACATGATATTGCCGTGGAATATTTGTTTATTTCCGTATTGTCAGCCATTTTCCATAAGTCCCACACCTCCAAATCCATTCTAATGGACCATACTTAAAAAATCTAAGCCATAGTGAAGAAAAAATAATCTGAGCTATCACGACAATCGCACACGTGATTGTTGAAACCGTATATGAAACTACAATACCATCTGGGATAAATATCGCTATAATAGCCAGTATAACTGATTGACCAATGTAGTTTGTAAATGCCATCCGTCCAAATGAATTTAACGGTGATACCCATTTTTTCATCAAAGGTTCAAGCAGAACAAGAAAACTAACATAAAAAACAGAAAAAATCGGAGCCAACATCATAGACAAATCTGTCATGTCATAAAAAGCCGAATTTGATGCTAACTGTGCTTCGCTTAATTTAACACCTTCAACACTTAACCCAAGTGTAGGTGATTTTAGCCAAAGGAAAACGGCTGAAATGGTAGTTGCCACAAATGAAAGAACAGCCACCATCACCCATATTTTTCGCATTTTGATATAAGTCTCAAATATACGATATTGGCCGAATGCTATACCAAGAATCATTAAAGGTAAAGGTAAAAATACTTTAACTCCTAAATAGCTCCCTATCATAATCCCCACTATACCAAGTGTGAGATTAATCCATCTCGGAAGTCTATCAAAAAAAACAACAGGCAATCCTAAAATCGCATATACCAATAAAGCTTCACCAGGTTGTATTATCTGATGTATTCCTCCTACTATAGCCAAGATCAACATTCGTCGAATAAAAAGGGCATAAGGATGATTGGTTTTTTCTTTGGCTCTTGTAATAAAAATCCAAATTCCCAATCCAAACAAAAAGGAAAATATCGCGTAAAAACGTCCTTCCACAAAAATATATAAGAAACGCTGAACCAAAATATCTCCCTGTGTTCCTGATAAGTGAACATGTGGTGCCCAAAGAACAAGCACATTAAGAAAAGGAAGACCAATTAAAGCAAATCCTCTAATTAAATCAATCACATTGATTCGATCTTTATTTATTGTTGGTTTCACTAAAGCTGCTCCTTCCTTCAACTTTTACATATCAATGAATAAAAACTCACCTGACGCTATCCACTCACAGAAATTCTGTGTTCCTAGTGATGTTCAAAGCCAATAGTTGAGCATCACCTCTGAAAGCTTCTCGGCTTTAACGATTCTTGGATCTATTTGAATCATGATGAATCCCTCTTTCCTCATTCACGTTTTTGCAGTCCTATCACTTGATCATGTCCATGCATTAAAGGAGTCGAATTAGGTATAAAATCTTTTTGAACTTCAAAACCAATGAAAACGAGAACGAAAAAAAATGTACATGCTAACGCAGCAGCCAGCACCATCCACTTCATATTGATTGGTTTTTTTTCTTTTTTCATGGTTAAACACCTTCTTCACTTTTAAGTGTCTATAGTGTATTAGTTGATGTAGTACACTTAATACAATACAGACACTCGCTCGAGATGTCAATAGCCTTTCGAAAAAAAAAAACAGACCCTTAATATAAGGATCTGTTCATCATTCGTATGAAATACCTAAAATCATTTGATTTTGCAGGGTTTGAATTTGAACCCGCGTCCTATCTAAACGCTCTCTCTGTTGATCATTAGCCACATCCATTAATTTATCTAATTCATTCACTGCTTCCTCAAGCATGAGCTGCGCTTTAGAAAATTCTTCTTCATTATAATGCTCTTGGCGAGAGCTCAAATCAAATTGTTCACTAGCAAATTCAAGGGTTTCAGTACTTTTTTTCATAAATTCATCGATCGAATTTCTTGTTGCCATCTTGCATTCCCTCCATTTCATCACCCGTTCCCGCTTATTTTACCCGCGTAAAGCTTTTTCACTAAAGAAAATGTTGGACAGATTCAATTGTTCTCCTTCGTGATTTTTGTTAAAATTTTAGGATGCCTATTATTATGCAAGGAGGTTACTGACTTGGATCAGCATAACCCTTTTTTATATTCAAACAGCGAAAAACGTTATCACACATGGAACTATCATTTGCGTGAGCACTTTGGTCATAAAGTATTTAAAGTGGCCTTAGACGGTGGCTTTGATTGTCCAAACCGTGATGGTACTGTAGCCCACGGAGGCTGTACATTTTGCAGTGCCTCTGGGTCTGGTGATTTTGCGGGAAACCGCGCAGATGATCTCATCACTCAATTTAATGAAATCAAGGACCGGATGCACACAAAATGGAAAGACGGAAAATACATGGCGTATTTTCAAGCGTATACAAACACACATGCGCCACTTTCTGTCTTAAAAGAAAAATATGAAACCGTCATGAATTTAGATGGAGTGGTTGGTTTATCCATTGCCACAAGACCTGACTGTCTACCAGATGACGTTGTGGATTATTTAGCTGAATTAAACGAGGGGACTTACCTATGGGTGGAGCTTGGCCTTCAAACCGTACACGAACGGACAGCTATGCTGATCAACCGTGCCCATGATTATGAATGCTATGTAGAAGGTGTAGAAAAACTGCGAAAACACGGAATTCGTGTCTGCTCACATATCATCAACGGATTGCCTCTTGAAAATCGAGACATGATGATGGAAACAGCAAAAGCTGTCGCTGAATTAGATGTGCAAGGCATTAAAATCCATTTACTTCACCTTTTAAAAGGAACACCAATGGTCAAGCAATACGAAAAAGGCAAGCTTGAGTTTTTAAGCCAAGGAGAATATGTTCAGCTTGTTTGTGATCAGCTGGAGATATTGCCGCCAGACATGATTATTCACCGAATTACAGGCGATGGGCCCATTGAATTAATGGTTGGTCCGATGTGGAGTGTGAATAAGTGGGAAGTGCTCAATGCCATCAATGCTGAGCTTGCGAGACGTAACAGCTACCAAGGCAAACGTTTCGTCAGATTGGAAGAAGCGTCCAAATGATTTTAAAACGCATGCTCCCTTTTAGTAAAGAGTTGTTAGAACGTGCTTGTAAAAAAGGCGACATCGTCATTGATGCAACAATGGGAAATGGCCACGATACACGCTATTTAGCTGACCTTGTAGGAAAAGATGGACAAGTTTTTGCATTCGATGTTCAGGAGGAGGCCTTAAAGCAAACAAGCAAAAGGCTTGGTGAGCAATATCCTTACGTTTATCTCATCCATGACGGACATGAAAAACTTGCTGATCACATACCAGCGGATAATTATGGACACATTTCTTGTGCGGTGTTTAACCTTGGGTACTTACCAGGAGGCGATAAAACCGTCACCACACAGGCTGATACGACCATTGAAGCGATCAAACAGCTCATTGACTTGCTAAAACCCGGAGGTCTGATCGTTCTTGTTATTTACCACGGTCATCCCGAAGGAAAAAAAGAAAAAGAAGTGCTTCTTGATTTTTGCAGGTCACTCCATTATGAAGAAGTACAAGTCTTGTCTTATCAATACATGAATATTCATAACGACCCACCCTTTGTGGTAGCCATTGAAAAAAAGCTCAAATCCTAGTGGATTTGAGCTTTTTTATGAGGATTTCATCCAAGGCATTTTCTGATAGGTCCGATAGGCTCTTCCGTTGATATAAAAAAAGAAAGACGTTTTCCCGCTTGATTTGATTAGCCTCTTTGCCAGCTTGTTCATCTCTTTTTGGGCTGTCACTTTTTCATCGGACAAATAGACCGCCAGTAATCCTCTGTTGATCAGTTTGTGAAAGTTTTCGTGCGGAATGCCTTTCAGCTGCTCATCCGCTTTTTCGATAAAATGCTGAAGTCTGTCCATCATCTCATCATGGGTGCTATAGTATGAGCAAAAATTCAGATCCCCCCCAAGCCGATCCTCTTCTTGATCAATTAAGTAATCCAGTAAAATGTGCAGACCTTGGATATAGGGGAAATAGCTTTCATAAATTTGCTTTGCCTGCTTCTCTGTAAAATCAGGCTGAAGTGCATATGCCACAAGACAGAAAATGCCTAGCGTTGATCCTGCACATGCTGAAAACTCATACCATTCCATCTTCGGCAAATCCTTTTCATATTGGCGAAACCATGATTCTAATCGAGGCACACGCTCATGAGGGACCACGTGCTTATGTACTTGCAAATCACTATAGTACTCACACAGCGTGTGTAAATAGGGCTGAATGATCGGATAATGCTCTAAGCCTGACAGCATGTCTTGACATGTACGGACAAGCGCATGTAAATACCCATGATCCTCTTGGTCATCACGGAATTGATAATACGGCTTGAGTTCAGCATGAATATCAAGCGCATCTCTCATCGCTTGATGCAGCATATGAAAGTCCTTTGGATCAAGCGACGTGCTGCGATCACACAGGTTATCTAAGTAATCACTGATCGTTTGGTACGCCACAATGAATTCAATACATGTTTTTTTTGCTTCACCTGCTAGAAGAGATAAGATACCTCCTCCTTCACAGTGAAATGTTTTACTGGATATGCTTGCTAGTGCTTGCGTTCTCAGTTCTTCATTTTCAATCATTTCTGCATAAGCCCGCCACTTCTTTAGCTCCTGATGAACAAGCGGAAAAATATCTTTATACACCTTTGTCATCAGTGCAAAAGGACGTTCTGGTACTGACAAATCACTTCACCCCCAACTTAAGCTCACAATCAGATATATTGATCTGTAAAGGCTCTTGCCGCATTAAACACATCGTCTTTTTCAGGCTCATTAAAAATTTCGTGATACAGCCCTTCCCATTCACGATAAGATTTATTGTATGATTCAATGCCATTGAACCATTTGATCACCCTCGTTTTATCCACGATTTTATCATCACCTGCTTGCATTAACAGGAGAGGAATTGAGCGAAAAACATTCGTTGGCTGCATCGCTGCATCGATATTTTTCACCAACTCTCGGTACCAGCGAACTGACACCTTTGTCACATATAGTGAATCATTTGAATCGGCCTCAATCACAGACTGATTCCGCGTGGCAAGTTCAATTGACAGCCCCGACTCAACCTTAAAAGACGGCACCAGCACATTTAGACCTTTTGACGCAAAATCCATCAGCTTCTTTGGTTTAAATTGCAGACCTAAACAAGGTGATGATAAAATAAGTCCATCAATCTTCGTATGGGTATACTGCTTGACCCATTCAATTGAAATAAGTCCACCCATGCTGTGCCCAAGTAAAAATGTAGGAAGTCTGAATGACTTCGCATGTTCAATCCATTCATCTATTGAATCAATGTATTCTTGAAAGGATCGGATGTGGCCACGTGCACGTGTCGAGGTCCCTTGCCCAGGAAGGTCACCCATGACGACGTGATAGCCTGCATGACGCCACATTTCAATCAGCCATTTATATCGGCCATGATATTCACTAGCACCATGGACAATTACAATGGTACCAACTGGTCTTTCAGCATGCCAAGTCCACAAAAGTAAACACCTCACAAATGTTGTATTAAGAAAGGAAGTCGAA
This sequence comes from Bacillus stratosphericus, assembly GCF_020524495.1. GTDB lineage: Bacteria > Bacillota > Bacilli > Bacillales > Bacillaceae > Bacillus > Bacillus stratosphericus_B. Next base: position 15,306 of record NZ_JAIVLB010000035.1, read on the forward strand.
AAAGTGATTTATCCATATCATCAGTTTACACCTGAGATTCATGAATCGGTCTTTGTCGCAGATAACGCCACCATTTCTGGCGATGTCACGATCGGAGAATATTCGAGCGTTTGGTTCCAAACCGTCATTAGAGGTGATGTCGCTCCTGTAAGAATTGGAAAAAACGTCAACATTCAAGACTTATCCTGTCTGCATCAAAGTCCTGGAAAAACACTTCTGATTGAAGATGGTGCTACCATTGGACACCAAGTCACATTACATAGCTCAATCATTAGAAAAAATGCCCTCATTGGCATGGGGTCTATCATTCTCGATGGTGCGGAAATTTGCGAAGGTGCCTTTATCGGTGCAAGTAGTCTCATCCCGCAAGGAAAAGTCATCCCAAAAGGATCACTCGCTTTTGGCCGTCCAGCCAAAGTGGTTCGTCTGTTAACAGATGAAGATATCCAAGACATGGACCGTATCCGCAGAGAATATGTAGAAAAAGGACAATACTATCGTTCCCTTTTATCGCGTTAACATCATACGTGTATATTCACTTTATCATGTTTTTTTCAGGATATTAAGCAATAACTATGAACTCTTGTTATTTTACCCGTATACACCACTTCCTATCATGACAAAAAAGGTTTTCAGCAGAAAGCTGAAAACCTTTTTTCATTAACTAAAGATGACTTCTTTCTGTTGGTGATTCAAGTGCTGTGGATCAATACTCCGCTCCACATAAATGCTGTGCCACATCATAAAGATGAGGACTGTCCAAATCTTACGGCTATGATCTGCTTTCCCAGCACAATGTTCTTTTAATAAATCAAGAACATATTCCTTGTTAATGTATTCATCTGTTTGACTATTTTTAATGATGTCTTTCGCCCAAGCGTTCATCTCATTTTTCAGCCAATGACGAATTGGAACAGGGAAACCTAGCTTTTTACGATTTAACACATGGTCTGGCACAATGCCTTCTGCTGCTTTACGCAATAAATATTTCGTTGTGCCATCTTTTGTTTTCAGCTCTTCTGGAATTTTAGAGGCCGCTTCAAATACGACCTTATCAAGGAATGGGACACGAAGCTCAAGAGAGTTCGCCATTGTCATCTTATCTGCTTTCAGCAGAATGTCCCCGCGCATCCACGTATGAATATCAACATATTGCATTTTGTTAATATCACTGTAACCTGCACTTTCCTCGAAGTATGTCTTCGTCACGTCACGATACGTGATGTTCGGATCATACTGTTTTAATAGGTTTTTCTTCACTGGCTCTTCAAAGATTTTCGCATTGCCGATATATCGTTCCTCTAGTGGCGTACAGCCGCGAACGATAAAGCTTTTCCCTTTCATTCCTTCTGGCATTAAACGCGCAAGACGAAGAAGAAGCTTTTTCAGCATGGATGGAACAGGTTCAAATGGCTTTAAGGAAAGAGGCTCACGGTAAATATTATATCCACCAAACAGCTCGTCCGCTCCCTCACCAGAAAGAACAACTGTGACTTGTTTCTTCGCTTCTTTTGCGACGAAATAAAGTGGAATCGCCGCCGGATCAGCTAGCGGATCATCTAAATGCCAGACAATCTTCGGAAGCTCGTTCATATATTCCTCTGGGGAAATAACGGCACTAAAGTTTTGTAAGCCCAGCTTATCAGCTGTTTCCTTTGCCACATCCACTTCACTAAAACCATCTTGCTGAAAGCCAACAGAGAACGTCTTCAACTCAGGGTGAAATTCCTTTGCCACAGACACGATAAAGGAAGAATCAATACCACCTGATAGGAACGAACCAACAGGCACATCACTTCTCATGTGTACCTTCACAGAATCATATATTGCATCTCTCACTTCTTCTATTAATTTCCGCTCTTGTGTTTGTTCAGGTTTGAATTGAACTTTCCAATACGTTTTAAATTCAATGTCTTGGTGAGGACGCAACGTAAACTGGTGGCCTGGCTCCACTTTGAGCACTTTTTGATCAAGTGTATTTGGCTCAGGAACGAACTGGAAAGACATGTATTGCTGCAAAGAGGTCTCATCAAATAAGATGTTCTCATTCACAGCCATTAAACTTTTGCGTTCAGAAGCAAAGTACACCTTCTCATCTATTTGTGTAAAATAAAGCGGTTTGATTCCAAAAGGGTCTCTTGCGCCATATAATAGCTGTGCTTCTTTATCCCAAATTAAAAATGCAAACATTCCGCGAAGCTTAGAAGCCGCTTCTTCTTTATAATGACGGTATGTGGCAAGAAGGACTTCTGTATCAGAATCTGTACTGAACGTGTAGCCTTTTTTCACAAGCTCTTCCTTCAGCTCCACATAGTTATAAATTTCTCCATTGAAAATAATCCAATATTTTTCATCTTCATAAGAAAAAGGCTGCTTTCCATGTTCAACATCTATTATACTTAAACGTCTAAATCCAAAACCTACATGCTCATCATGAAAGTATCCCTCATCATCTGGACCACGATGAACGATGAGACGATTCATTTGTTTAATTAACTCTTCCTGCTCTGTAGTTTCGGACAATGGACGGTGATTAAATACACCAACAAACCCACACATATTATTGCCTCCACGTTATGTTATTTCTTTAAAAGTAGACCTATAATTAGACAGTATTTTGCCCTATTTCGTTTCACATTTTTATGCTTTTTGTTAAAATTTTTTTAATCAAAAGGAAAACCGCTTAAAATAAGCGGTTTAATATGTTTTTATTGTCCTAATGCTTCTTTGCGAAGCGTGTCTGCCTTATCTATTTTTTCCCATGGAAGATCTAAGTCGTGACGGCCAAAATGTCCGTATGCAGCTGTTTGTTTATAGATAGGGCGACGCAGGTCAAGCATTTTAATAATGCCAGCCGGACGAAGATCAAAGTTCACACGAACCACTTCAATTAACTTTTCTTCAGACGCTTTTCCTGTTCCAAATGTATCAATTGAAATCGATACAGGCTGTGCTACACCAATTGCATAAGCAAGTTGTACTTCACAAGAATCTGCAAGGCCAGCTGCTACGATGTTTTTCGCTACGTAGCGAGCAGCGTATGCCGCAGAACGGTCAACCTTCGTTGCATCCTTTCCAGAGAAAGCACCGCCGCCATGACGAGCGTAGCCGCCATACGTGTCAACGATGATTTTACGTCCGGTTAAACCAGCATCCCCTTGAGGTCCACCGATCACGAAACGACCTGTTGGGTTAATAAAGTATTTTGTCTCTTCATCAATCAGTTCACTTGGAACCACAGGGTTAATCACATGCTCTTTTATGTCGCTTTGAATTTGTTCAAGTGTCACTTCTGGTGCATGCTGTGTGGAGATAACCACTGTATCAATACGAGCAGGTTTGTTTTGCTCATCATATTCAACTGTTACTTGTGTTTTTCCATCTGGACGAAGATATGCAAGTGTTTCATCCTTGCGAACTTCTGTTAAACGACGAGATAATTTATGCGCTAGTGAAATCGGCAGCGGCATAAGCTCTTCTGTTTCGTTGTTTGCAAAACCAAACATAAGCCCTTGATCACCTGCACCGATTGCATCAATTTCTTCTTCGGTCATTGTTCCTTCACGTGCTTCAAGTGCTTTGTCTACACCTTGCGCAATATCAGCAGACTGCTCATCAATTGACGTAAGAACCGCACATGTTTCCGCATCAAAACCATATTTCGCACGTGTGTAGCCAATTTCTTTAATCGTGTCACGTACCGTGTTTGGAATATCGACATAAGTAGACGTTGTAATCTCACCGCTTACTAATACGAGACCGGTTGTTACAGAAGTTTCACAGGCAACGCGTGCATTTGGATCTTTCTTTAAAATTTCATCCAAAATGCTGTCTGAAATTTGATCACAGATTTTATCCGGATGTCCTTCCGTCACTGATTCTGAAGTAAATAAACGACGATTTTGACTCATAATGGCTATTTCCTCCTGTACAAGACCACATCATCCCAAAATGAGGTCTCCAATTATGATACGGAACTCGTTCCCTCTTATATGAAAACATTTATATTAGAGATGTTATTGGCAATTTGTTCATAGGGTTTCCCCAAAATAAAAAAACCATTTCCTTCATTGTGAGGAAAGGGTCTGAGATCGCATGCCTTTCACTCTTATCGCTCAAGGTGTTCTTGTACCTTGCATCAGGTTAGCACCTTGGTTTCTCAGCATATTCATGCCTTTTTCATAAGAAACCGGTTGCTGGGCTTCATCGGGCCTGTCCCTCCACCAACTCGGGATAAGAGTATCCGTTCAATAAGATATCTTATATTAAATCCTTGCGTCATGTCAATGCTTCATAGGAATTATCTTCCCTCTTTTTTTACCTCATGATTAGCATCACCAAAAAGCATATTTTCATTGCAGAAATGAAAAAACACACACAAAAACATTCAAATAGTATAGACTATTATTATTAATGTGTTATACTAATTGAAACAAACAAATTCAACGGTAAAGGAAGGGTTTTTTATGAACTCAGTGGATTTAAAAGAAGATTTGCAGTCATTGCTCTCATTAGGAAATACGCACCAAAATTTATCTGTTCCGAAACTTGTTGAAAAGATTTTGGCCCGTCATGAAGGGGTTTTGACATCAACAGGTGCTGTCCGTGCCACAACTGGTGCCTACACTGGACGTTCACCTAAAGATAAATTTATCGTTAAAGAAGATAGCTCTGAGCATAAAATTGATTGGGGTCAAGTGAATCAGCCGATCTCTAAAGACGCTTTTGATCGTTTATATACAAAGGTTGTGTCATACTTAAAAGAACGTGATGAACTATTTGTCTTTGAAGGATTCGCGGGCGCTGATGAAAGATACCGTATGCCGATTACAGTTGTAAACGAATTTGCATGGCACAATCTCTTTGCAAAGCAGCTATTTATCAGACCTGACGGATCAACACCATCATCAAACGAAAAACCTTTCACCATCTTATCTGCCCCTCACTTTAAAGCAGATCCTGAAACAGATGGAACAAACTCTGAAACGTTTATTATCGTTTCTTTCGAAAAACGGACGATTCTCATCGGCGGAACAGAATATGCAGGAGAGATGAAGAAATCCATTTTCTCTGTGATGAACTATCTGCTGCCTGAGCAAAATATTCTATCTATGCACTGCTCAGCAAACGTTGGTCAAGAAGGCGATGTCGCATTATTCTTTGGTCTTTCAGGAACTGGGAAAACAACGCTTTCTGCAAGCGCAAGCCGCAAGCTCATCGGAGACGATGAACACGGCTGGTCTGGCACAGGTGTCTTCAATATCGAGGGCGGATGCTATGCGAAATGTGTGAACTTAAGTGAAGAAAAAGAACCACAAATTTACAAAGCCATCAGCTTCGGCTCAGTGCTTGAAAATGTTGTTCTTGATGAAGAAACACGTGAAGCGGATTATGATGACACATTCTTTACTGAAAATACACGTGCTGCTTATCCAATCGAAATGATTGATAACATCGTGAAACCAAGTATTGCAGGTCATCCATCTGCCATTGTCTTTTTAACAGCTGATGCATTTGGCGTTTTACCTCCAATCAGCCGTTTAACGAAAGAACAGGCTATGTACCATTTCTTAAGCGGCTATACAAGTAAATTAGCAGGAACTGAACGCGGGGTGACGTCTCCAGAAACAACGTTCTCTACTTGCTTCGGTTCACCGTTCTTGCCACTTCCAGCTCACGTCTATGCAGAAATGCTCGGCAAAAAAATCGATGAGCACGGCGCTAAAGTATTCCTTGTGAATACAGGCTGGACTGGCGGAGGCTATGGTACGGGTAAACGAATGAATCTTGCTCATACAAGAGCGATGGTGCAGGCAGCGATCGAAGGTGACCTTGACAATGCCGAACTGATCACTGACGATATCTTTGGATTACACATTCCACTTCATATTCCAGGTGTACCAGATGAAGTGCTTCAACCTGCTAAAACGTGGGCAGACCAAGATGCTTATCAAGAAAAAGCACACTTCCTTGCCACTGAATTTAAAAAGAACTTCAAAAAATTCAGCCATGCAGCAAGTGACATTGAAGCAAAAGGCGGACCACTCGTCTAAAAAACAAAAGCTGAGGGATTTATTTCCTCAGCTTTTTTAATTCGTTGAATGCAATGACACAAGGCGATAAGTTACCTTGGTGACATTGTCTGTGAGCTCCAACTTTTCAACAAATGCTGTCCCAGTTTTTTCTCCATCTTTCGTTTTACGCACTTCAAGCGGAATATTTAATGGATAAATGCGGTAACCTTCCTTCATGAGCTCAAACACATTTTCTTCAATTCTTACCTCTTTCCCTTTCGTGACAATCATTGTATTAAATTCAACAGGCATTCCCATAATGAAAATCCCCCTACTTTCTATATTTCTTTCTTCCATTTATTTTACCACATTTCCGCTTTTTCGGCTGTGCATCTATGTCGTCAGCCGTCTGACAACCTCTCGATCATGCTGAGGCGGGAAATAATGATTGTATCCGTGAAAAAACCATGTTTCCAGACTTCCCGTGGATGCTTGACAGTTTTTTATTTAAAAAGCTAGGGCGATCTTTTTCATCGATCAAATGGCGGTAGACAGTGAGTGCTTCCACCCCTGAAATGACTTGATCTGCCTCATAATCTGCTGATCTCTCTCCCCCTTGCAACTTTAACACTATTAAAAAACATTTTTCCTTTTTTTAATTCAAGTGTATGGTATAGTTATAGGTGGTAATATATTCCTAAAAAGAAGGTGTAGTTACAATGTTTATGCTATCTACTTTACATTAAAATCTGGAGAAGTATTGTATTTACAGTATTTAAAAATGGAAGTACTATCAAACATTTGCTCCAAAAACAAGTTCATTCTCTTATAAGTTCCCTAATGCTGGACCAGGAAAGTAAGAGCTTATTGGTTACCCAAATGCCTTAAAATCAGGTTGTCATTCAATATTCTCTATTAGAGCCAAATAAAAACTAAAGGCGATGATATTTTGCAAACTGATATTTCAATTTTACTAACTCTTGGTGCAGGAGTTTTAACTTTTCTTTCACCTTGTGTATTCCCTCTTTATCCTGCTTTTCTTTCCTACATAACTGGATTAAGTGTAAATGAAATACAAAGTGGTGAATTACGTGGACAAAAAAAGCCATTCTTCATACAATTTGTTTTTTACTTGGTTTTTCAGTTATTTACTTAGTTTTAGGATTTGGTACAGCTGAAGGTGCGACTCATTTAAAAGTATGGTATTTCAATATGGTAATTTAATTCGACAAATTGGCGCAACTTTAATGGTGATCTTTGGACTTATAACACTTGGACTTTTACAACCAAAGTTTTTAATGAAAGAGCATAAATTACATATTCAAAATAAACCAACTGGTTATATTGGGTCAGTTGTGGTTGGTCTGGCTTTTGCAGTCGGTTGGACGCCTTGTACAGGTCCAATTTTGGCTACTACATTAGCACTTGTTGGTACAAACCCATCACAAGGATTATGGTATATGGCTACTTATATTTTAGGTTTTAGTGTTCCATTTCTTCTAATGGCATTTTTTACAACCAAGTTGACTTTTTTAAAAAAATACAACAGCGTAATGATGAAAATCGGGGGCATAATCATGATTATTATGGGAATTATCCTCTTTTTTGACAAGTTAACACTTATCAATTCATTATTACAACCTTTTTTTGGAGAATTTCAAGGATCCTAAATAGTTGGGAGTAAAAAAAAATGAAAAAAAACAAAGAACAATATTCCGTGATCTAATTTTATTATCATTTGCATTTATTATTATTTGGGTCCTATATTCCAACTCAAAGAAAGATGAGATGAATGTGTTGGCTATTGGAGATGAAGCCCCTAATTTTAAATTGACAGATTTAAATGGACAAACACATATGCTTTCAGATTATAAAGAAAAAGCTGTTATGCTTAATTTTTGGGGAACGTGGTGTGGTCCATGTGCTCGTGAAATGCCAGCAATAGAAAAACAATATCAGTTATATAAAGATAAAGATAAAGATAAAGATTTTGAAATTATCTCTATTAATTTAGCTCAATCAAAATTAGAAGTAGAGAATTTTACAAACAAATATAATTTGACATTCCCTGTAACTATTGATAAAACGAATTCTGTTTCGAATGCTTATAATGTCGTGCAACTTCCAGCTACCATATTCATCGACAAAGAAGGAAAAATCAACAAAATAGTAAAAGGTGAACTAGACGAATCTTCAATTTCTAAATTCATAGAGAATATTTTACCAACAAACTAACATGTAGAAGAGATGACGTTCGAGGAACGGGAGCTAGAACAATCGTCTTTATGCTTCTTCTACTGCTTCCTTCATTCCGTACAATAGCAAATGCCCCCACTTGCGTTCTTTTGCTTGGATTTGGCTTGCAACTCGCTGTTTCCTTTCCTTAATCTGCTCCATCTTTTCCTCTCATTTTCGTAAACGTTCTGCTTTCAAACGGGGTTTTCTTGATAAACAGGTTTTTGGGTGTGGTGAATGAGTCCTTCCCACCACGAGTTGTGATTGGCGAGATATAGTGCAGGAAGCTTCTCCTTTGGGGACACCGTCCTTGCATCATCACACAGCGGAAATGTTTATTAAGTAACTATCGTTCAAGATAAAGATAAAATATTCGTTTAAACGATCGGTTTTAGTGGCTTTCTTTCAAATCGAACCCTTCCTTCACACAAGGTGACAATGACAAGTGCTAGAGGTCAAGCAACACAATCCATATCCCCGCTTCAATGGCTCGTTTCCATTTCGTCTTTTGTGTTGATAAAAAAAAGCTATTATGCAAAAGCAATCGTTAAAGGCATTCCTGTCACAAGAAAAACGAGCATCGGATAATAATCATATGCCCCGAATGGAAACCCTGTTGTGATTACCACCCATTCCACTGTAAACGTAAGAACCCCCGCAATGGCCGATCTTTTTATACCAAGGTCCATTCCCATAAATGTTTCGGCCAATCTCCTGACGCAGCATGCGTACAGCACAAGAAAAGTTCCATTCGCAAACTGAAGCCATACAGGCACTTCAAAAAAGACCATCAACATAAGTCCTACCAAATACCAACCAACAAATACCCAACTGACTCTATACACGAAACCGCCTCTTTATTTATGCCAAATTCAAGAAAGCATTCATGCTTCTGGTATAGAAAAAAAGACACGTTCTATTTATTCAATGCGCTTCTTATTTCATTGCACTCACCAAAAATCCCTTTTGACATACTTTAATAATGATTTAGAACAAAGGAGGCGAATTACTCTTGAATCGTTCCATCAAAGCCAGACTTGCATTCATATTCGTTGTTCTGCTCTTTATTCCATTTGTCGCCTGTAAAAAAGAACAAGAGCAGATCGTACAAGTAGCGGAGGTCACCCATTCGGTCTTTTATGCTCCGCTTTATGTCGCCTTATCAGAGGAGTTCTTCAAAGAAGAAGGCTTAGAGGTTGAAGTGAAAACCACTTGGGGCGGCGATAAAACGATGACAGCTCTCTTATCTGGCGGTGCCGATATTGCCCTGACCGGATCTGAATCCTCTATCTATGTAGAGTCACAAGGGACAAAAGACCCTGTCATCAACTTTGCCCAACTGACACAAACAGACGGCACATTTCTTGTTTCAAGGGAGAAAGTAGACCAATTCTCTTGGGATCAATTGAAAGGAAAAGAATTTCTTGGACAGCGAAAAGGCGGCATGCCGCAAATGGTCGGTGAATATGTCCTGAAAAAGGAAGGCATTGATTTGAGAAAGGATCTTCGGATGATTCAAAATATTGATTTTGCCAACATTTCTGGTGCTTTCTCCTCAGGAACTGGCGATTTTGTGCAGTTATTTGAACCGACCGCTTCCTTAATTGAAAAAGAAGGCAAAGGGTACATTACCGCCTCCTTTGGAGAGGCTTCTGGCAAAGTGCCTTATACCACTTTCATGGCAAAAAAAAGTTACTTAAAGGAAAACAAAGAAACGGCTAAAGCCTTTACTCGTGCCATTTACAAAGCGCAGAAGTGGGTAGAAGCAAAGCACCCAGAGGAGATTGCAAAGACGATCCAATCTCATTTTCCTGATACAGACCTTGATGTTTTATCAACTGCCATCAAACGCTACAAGCAGCAACATTCATATGCCACAGATCCCCTTCTGAATGAAGAGGAATGGAACAAGTTACAGGAAATCATGAAGGCGAACGGCGAATTGCCAGCATTCATTCCGTACAAACAACTTGTCGATTCATCCGTTGCAAAGAAGGTCACAGATCACAAATAGAATAGGAGGTAGCACATGTCTTTCCTTCAAATTGACCATGTGACCCACACGTACTTCTCTTTAAAAGAAAAAACAACGGCCATACAGCAAATCAATATGGAGATTGCCCAAGGTGAATTCATCTCATTTATTGGTCCCAGCGGCTGCGGGAAAACTACACTGCTGTCCATCATCGCAGGAATTACGCCGCCCTCAGAAGGTCGAATTTTAATCGAAGGAAAAGAACCGAATCAAAAGGAGCATCAAATCGGCTACATGCTTCAGCAAGATTATTTATTCCCTTGGAAAACGATCAAGGAAAATGTCATTCTCGGTTTAAAAATTGCGAAACAAGATTCACATGAGTTCACCTCAGCTGCCCTTAGCTTACTGCCAAAGCTTGGACTTCATGAAGTAGAGGAAAAATATCCAAAGGAGCTGTCAGGTGGAATGAGGCAGCGTGCAGCACTCGCACGAACGCTTGCAGTTGATCCCGGCCTGCTTCTACTAGATGAGCCATTTTCAGCACTAGACTACCAGACCAAACTGACATTAGAAGACCTCGTCTTTCACACATTAAAAAACTATCAAAAAACAGCCGTCCTTGTGACGCATGACATCGGCGAAGCCATTGCAATGAGCGATCGCATTTTCTTATTCTCAAAGCATCCTGGGTCTATCCAGCGAATCTTTACCGTTCCCAATGCTCTGAGGACCCTTTCTCCTTTTGAAGTGAGACAGACACCAAGCTTTCAAGAGCTCTTTCAAACGATTTGGAAGGAGCTGAAAACAGTTGAAACACAGTGACCTATTACATGAAGCCTATCGAAAAAAGGTTCGAATGGAAAAACGCATCACGCGTATCTATCAGCTTATCATTTTCGCCATCTTCTTTTCACTTTGGGAGCTTGCCAGCCATTTTTGGCTGATTGATCCGCTGATTTTCAGTTCACCGTCTGCGGTCTGCCAATTGTTTGTACAAAAAATATCAGATGGTTCATTAGTGAATCACATGAGTATTACGTTGTTTGAAACTGTACTGGGATTTCTACTAGGTACCTTTTGTGGCATTTTGCTAGCCGCCGCCTTATGGTGGTCTACACGGCTGGCGAATGTGCTTGATCCTTATTTAGTGATTTTAAATGCCATGCCGAAAGTCGCTATCGCCCCGATTTTAATTGTTGCCCTTGGACCTGGCATGATCAGCATTGTCGCTATGGGCGCGATCATTAGTGTGATCATTACCACCATTGTCATTTACACAGCCTTTCAAGAGGTGGATGAGAACTATTTGAAGGTGATGAAAACCTTTGGTGCGAAAAAAAGAGTGGTCTTTCGTGAGGTCATTTTGCCAGCAAGTATTCCAACGATGATCTCTGCCATTAAGGTTAATGTGGGCCTTTCTTGGGTTGGGGTGATTGTGGGGGAATTCCTTGTTTCCTCAAAAGGACTAGGCTATATGATCATTTACGGATTTCAAGTTTTCAACTTTACTCTCGTGTTTTTAAGTCTTTTCATTATCGCCGTCTTTGCTACCATCATGTACCAGCTTGTTGAGTGGCTTGAGCGCCGTTTTCTTCAAAAATAAAAAAGCACAGGGACAGGGACTGACCCCATAATATGAGACAAATAAAAAACACCTTCAAGTTTGAAAACGGACCGTTGTGATCCGAAATAAAACATGGAGGTGTTTTTTCTATGGGGACAAGAGTGAGTTATCCAGTTGAAGTCAAACAGAA
>NZ_JAIVLB010000036.1 GCF_020524495.1 Bacillus stratosphericus
TTTCGCCATGATATTGATACTTTCTGACCCAATATTGAAGTATACTTTTGTTCACGCCAATCTGTTTTGCAATTCTAAGCAAGCTCCCACGGTCAATGAGGTATCGTTTTACCGCTTTGATTTTATCTTCAATTGTAAATTTAGCCAAAGAAAAGCACCTCCAAATGTTAGACTGTGTCTAATATTTGGGGTGCACTTCAAATGCGGCTGCTTTTTATTATGCATCGCTAGTTTCCCGCAGTTGCTTCGGAGACATGCCGATTTTCTTTCGAAAGACTTTATTCAAGTAATTCGCATTTAGGTAGCCGCACTGTATGGCGATTTCTTCAATCGAATATTTCGTTGTTTTCAGTAAAGTTTCCGCCTTTTCTAAACGAATATTGGTTAAATAGTGAATCGGTGTGAAGCCAGTTGCCTTTTTGAATTCCCTCGTAAAATGACTTTTGGATAAACATGCCGCAGCTGCCATATCGTCAGGGCCGATTTCCTCATGAAAATGATGGCTTGCAAACAAGGCCGCTTGGACGATGGACTCAGGCCATTTTTCCATTTGTCTCTCAAGCTTTGGCAAATATGAATAAAGTTCCATGACAAATTGATAAGCAAGGCTAGACCCCTCAAATGGATTGGTGATCCGTCTTTCACTGGCTTCATCATAAATTTTCTTTAGCAGGCGGATCGGTTTGGAATTTGGATGAAAACGCATGACCTGCTTTCCTTGATCCATAAATTGATCAAAGCAAAGATCGCAGGCTTCCCCGTAAAGGATCAAATACATAAATTCCTAATTGTCACTGCCTTCTGGAAAATAGTATTGATAGGCACTTGGGCATTTAACCAGAAAGGCCTGTCTCGGCAATACTTTGAAACGCTTCTGTCCAATTTCAATCATGCCATGTCCAGACAGTGTGAGTTGAAAGATGCACTTGCCCTGATCCTTTCGCTCTACGCCATTCCAGCTGTATAACGAAGATGACTGAACTTCCCAGCCAACAGACCATATTTGCGCCGGCAATGTGACATCAGAATGGTGAAAACGAAATGCAAATGCTTCCTTCTTCAAATCGGAAATCTCCCTTCACAGCAAAAAACAACCTTTTTCTATTTTGAACCATCGTACACCTCATATCACATCGTACCATTGGCAGCAAAAAAAGGGTACTTTTAACGTTTTTTACCATCTAACATCTGAAGTTGAGGCCACTAAAATAAGATTATCAGAAAAGAAAAGGGGATTGGATATGATCGATACGTTACGAGCGGCCCCTGAAAGCAGTATATTTTCTGAAAGATGATAAAATGGTAGAACTAGGCCCTCTCATGAAGGTATCTCATCTTTCTTTAAATAATGATAATGAAGTGACTGGACTTGAACTAGATGTACTTGCAGAAACCGCTTGGCGTCACCCTGGGACGATTGGTTTCCTTATGACAGATGCGGGCTTTGGCGGCTGCACAAGAGAATTAACGAAGGAGGAACTTTGATGACAATTTTAGTTTGTGGAGGAGCAGGTTTCATTGGCAGTCATGCGGTAGCGGCTCTTTTAGCTAAAGGAGAACAAGTGGTGATTGTTGATAATTTACAGACAGGTCATAAAGAAGCTGTTGTAGAGGGAGCTGTATTAGAAGAGGGAGATTTAAGAGATCAATCTTTTTTAAGACAGGTTTTTCAAACGAATGAGATTGAAGCGGTCATGCACTTTGCTGCAGATTCACTTGTTGGTGAGAGTGTAAAGGAACCGTTAAAGTACTATGACAATAATGTCGGAGGGGCAACTGCTTTACTTCAGGTGATGAATGAATTTGATGTGAAGAACATCGTGTTTTCTTCAACAGCAGCTACATATGGAGAACCAAAGCGTGTACCAATCGTTGAAATAGATGAGACGACCCCAACGAATCCTTATGGAGAAACGAAATTAGCGATTGAAAGAATGTTGAAGTGGTCTGAGCAGGCTTATGGCATTGAATACGTTGTACTTCGTTATTTTAACGTAGCTGGTGCTCATACAGAAGGGCTTGTCGGTGAAGATCATCAGCCAGAGACACATCTGATTCCAATTATTCTCCAAGTAGCTTTAGGGAAACGTGATCAGATCATGATTTATGGGGATGATTATGAGACAGAGGATGGCACTTGCATTAGAGATTATATTCATGTGATGGATTTAGTTGAGGCGCACATCTTAGCGGTTGATCGTCTGCGTCAAGGAAAAGGAAGTGCGACGTATAACTTAGGGAATGGCACAGGCTTTTCGGTGAAGCAGGTAGTAGAAGCGGCAAGAGAAGTGACGGGTCATGCCATCCCAGCACAGGTGGCAAAAAGACGGGCGGGAGATCCGGCAAAGCTGATTGCTTCTTCTGAAAAGGCGCTGCAAGAATTGGGATGGAAGCCTCAATATGCAGACCTCCAGACAATCATTCAAAGCGCGTGGCATTGGTTTCAGAAACATCCAGAAGGCTACCAGGCAGGCAAGAGGGGTACAGAGGGAATGGAGATGGATATTTTCGGAAATATGGAACAGACTGATTCAATACAGGATAGATAAGGAGCTTATAACGCCACTAGGTATTGATTATACGAGAAATCGACTGCATGAGGTACTCGGACTCGATGACGCTGAAGCGAGAACGGTCTCAGGTGGAAGACATATTAATGCAAATGCTGGAATGGGCAGTAGTCTCATTCCTGAGGGGCAGATACGAATCGTGATTTACTAGATGCAAAAATCATGGGCTGTTTGGTGGCGCCTTCAAGTGTCATCTATGCGATGTTTGAAGAGAAACGTCATCTTGAAGGACCAAAGGCCGCCACAAGCTGGTTCTATGAAATGCAGGAAATGGAAGAAAAACAGCTCGACGGTATCCGGATTTAAAAAGCGAAAAAACTATACCAAGGAGCGTGTAAAAACGGGCTTTGTAACTAGAGAGATCATTACAGTTATCAAGTGTTCACCTGGAATCCTTCATTGCCTGGATAAAAATCAGAGGATACGATCATAGTAGAGAGAGAGAATAATCGCTTTTTAACCTATACGGGCAAGTAGACGTACATGAACATCGAACATGAAGGGAACATTTATAGATGAACTGACATATTGGTGAGGGAGGAATAAATGCAGAATGCCGGCGTTAAGCCGGCTTTTTGTTGGAAGTCTTTAGTGAAATTCCACTCATTTATCGCCATTACCAATTTTTACAGCGCATAGGCTGAGGATCGATACTTTTTTCTTGTCAACTTGTGTTAAAATGAGTAAGATTTTTGTTAAATGTGGGGTTACCTATGTTGGCATTATTCACCTAGATAAAATTTTATTAAGTTAAATTGAAATTCCACCAAATTTTTTTATTGTGGTAAACCTAATTTGACAGAGTTATTGATTGCATGCCCTTTACCTTCTAATCTCAACTTTTCAAATTTATAGAAATTTATTGTTTATGCAATAATATAAATTTATGTCGAATTTATGACATTTTAATAGAAATCAGTTGAAAATTAAATGAACTTTTGAAAAAAGGGAAGCTAACTCCTACAGATTTTGATAGCATGAAAAATGGAAGAAAAGTTTTCGAAGGCAGATGGCTTTTCACAAATATTCAGCAATTTATACATTATTTAAGGAAGGATGGTGATCTTCTTGTTCAGAGCCATTAAACCTATGCTTTTATTAGCGATGCTCTTGAGTGTTTTTGTATTAGGAGGTTGCAGCAATATCGCTGTTTTAGATCCTAAAGGACCAGTCGCAGCACAACAAAAAGACTTAATCCTTTTATCTATCGGATTCATGCTCTTTATCGTTGGTGCGGTATTTATACTGTTTACCATCATTTTGGTTAAATATCGTGAGCGTAAGGACGTTGGAAACGCCTCTTATAATCCAGACCTACACGGCAATACGCTTTTAGAAGTTGTCTGGACAGTGATCCCAATATTAATCGTTGCTGCCCTTTCAGTTCCAACAGTAAAAACAATTTACTCTTTGGAAGAGGCACCTAAAGCAACAAGTCATAAAGATCCACTTGTCGTTTATGCTACAGCAGTTGATTGGAAATGGATTTTTAGTTACCCAGAGGAAAATATTGAAACAGTGAACTACTTAAACATTCCAAAAGATCAGCCGATTTTATTCAAAATCACTTCCGCTGATACAATGGCATCACTATGGATTCCTCGGCTAGGCGGGCAGAAATATGCGATGGCTGGAATGGAAATGGAACAGTATCTTCAAGCTGATAAAGTAGGCACATACGAAGGAAGAAATGCCAACTTCACAGGCGAGGGCTTTGCTCAGCAAAAATTCAAAGTCAATTCGATGACGCAGTCTGACTATGATAAATGGGTAAATAAAACGAAAAAAGAAGCACCAAAGTTAACCAAGAAAACGTATGATTACTTGATGCTTCCTGATGGTGCAGATGTGCAGACATTCTCATCAACACACTTATCTTTTGCGAAGCATGGAGAAGATTCGGAATATGCACTCCAAGCACGCAAACGTTTAGGTTACCAATCAGTTTCTCCGCATTCTAAAACAGATCCTTTCGAGAATGTGAAGAACTATAAAAGAAAACTAGAAACAGAATAAACTGACTAAAGAAAGGAGGAGGCCGTTATGCATTTAAAATGGGATGAGTTTTTTGTAACTGGAGACCCATTAATTCTTGGTGCGCAAATTTCTATCGCTCTTACTTCCATTGCCATTGTTTTTGTTTTAACCTACTTCAAAAAGTGGAAATGGCTCTGGAAAGAATGGTTAACATCAGTTGATCATAAAAAGTTAGGGATCATGTATATCCTTGCTGCTGTGATTATGTTCTTCCGCGGTGGGGTAGACGGACTGATGATGCGCGCACAGCTGGCGCTTCCTAATAATACGTTTTTAGATTCCAACCACTATAATGAAATCTTTACAACACATGGTACGATTATGATTCTCTTCATGGCGATGCCATTTTTAATTGGTTTAATCAATGTTGTTGTGCCTCTTCAAATTGGCGCACGTGACGTTGCATTTCCGTATTTGAATAACCTTAGCTTCTGGACATTTATGGTCGGAGCGATGCTGTTCAACATTTCCTTCGTTATTGGAGGATCACCAAGTGCAGGCTGGACTAGTTACATGCCGCTCGCCGGAAATGACTTCTCACCAGGACCTGGACAGAACTACTACTTGCTCGGACTCCAAATTGCAGGTATTGGTACACTGATGACTGGTATTAACTTCATGGTGACCATCTTAAAAATGCGTACAAAAGGTATGACGCTTATGCGTATGCCAATGTTTACATGGACAACATTGATTACGTCTGTCATTATCGTTTTCGCATTCCCTGTTTTAACAGTTGCTTTAGCACTTATGACATTTGATCGTTTATTCGGTTCTGCATTCTTTACTCTCGAAGCAGGCGGTATGCCAATGCTTTGGGCGAACCTTTTCTGGATTTGGGGACATCCTGAGGTATATATTGTTATCTTACCTGCTTTCGGTATTTTCTCAGAAATCTTTGCGACGTTCTCAAGAAAGCAGTTGTTTGGTTACAAAGCGATGGTAGTATCGATTGTGGCAATCTCTGTTCTTAGCTTCATTGTGTGGGTTCACCACTTCTTTACAATGGGGAACAGTGCAGCGGTTAACTCATTCTTCTCGATCACAACAATGGCGATATCTGTACCAACAGGTGTCAAAATCTTTAACTGGCTCTTTACGATGTATCGAGGCCGTATCAGTTTTACATCACCAATGCTTTGGGCACTTGGTTTCATCCCGAACTTCGTGATCGGTGGTGTAACTGGGGTTATGCTTGCGATGGCAGCTGCGGATTACCAGTACCATAACACGTACTTCCTAGTATCCCACTTCCACTATGTATTAATCGCAGGTACTGTATTTGCTTGCTTTGCTGGTCTTGTTTTCTGGTATCCAAAAATGTTTGGCTACAAGTTAAACGAAAGAATCGGCAAATGGTTCTTCTGGGTATTCATGATCGGATTCAATATCTGTTTCTTCCCGCAGTACTTCTTAGGACTGCAAGGAATGCCAAGACGAATTTATACGTACGGACCAGAGGATGGTTGGACTGCACTAAACTTTATTTCAACAATTGGTGCATTCATGATGGGTATCGGATTCATCATCCTTTGCTATAACATTTACTACAGCTGGAGACATGCGAAACGTGAAGTGTCTGGAGACAGCTGGGGAGAAGGACGTACACTTGACTGGGCGACGTCTTCTGCCATTCCGCCGCATTATAACTTTGCAGCACTTCCAGAAGTGACAGCACCAGATGCATTCCATCATTGGAAGCAAAACAATGTAGATGTTCATCCTGAAAAAGAATTCAAAAAAATTCACATGCCGCACAATTCAGGCAGACCACTGATCATGTCTGTATTCTTCGGAATCGGTGCATTCGGTCTTGTATTTGAATGGTACTGGATTGGCGTAATCGGCTTAATCGGTGTATTCGCAACAATGATTTTACGTTCATTCGAATATGACGATGGCTACTATATTCCTGTTGAAGAAGTGATTGAAACAGAGAAAAAGAATAAGGAGGCGCAGGAGTAATGGGACATAATGATAGCAGCTATGCAAATGCACCGCTTGAATATCAGTCTGAAACGGGACGTTTAAACATCCTTGGTTTCTGGATATTCCTTGGTGCGGAAATCGTGTTGTTCTCAACACTTTTTGCGACCTATTTTGTTCTTCATGGCAGAACAGCTGGTGGCGTTTTACCAGCTGAGCTATTTGATATGAAGCTTGTATTAATCATGACATTCTTGCTATTGGTAAGTTCATTTACATGTGGGATTGCCGTTCATGAAATGCGCCGTGGAAGTACAAAAGGAGTTGTCATTTGGACGATTCTTACACTGCTTCTAGGTGCTGGCTTCGTTGGCTTTGAGATTTATGAATTCTTCCATTATGTACATGAGGGTGCAAGCATCCATACAAGTGCGTATTGGTCTGCATTCTTTGTCCTTTTAGGAACTCACGGATTACACGTATCGATCGGTATCTTCTGGATTACCGGTATCTTGTTCCAAATTAAAAAACGTGGATTAACTCCACAAACAGCAGCGAAGATCTTTATCTCAAGTCTATACTGGCATTTCCTTGATGTTGTATGGATTTTCATCTTCACAGCTGTGTACTTGATCGGATTAGGGGGGCTTTTGTGATATGGTTGGAAAAACACATTCCTCAGCAGAGCACGAACACTTCCCTTGGAAACACGTAGTCGGCTTCATCTTATCCATTGTGCTAACAATCTTAGCATTTTGGATTGCCATTGGAGCTGAAATTGGCAGTGCCGCAAAACTATGGATTATCTTTGGTTTTGCATTCATTCAAGCATTCTTGCAGCTATTCATGTTTATGCACATGACAGAAAGTGAGAACGGGACTGTTCAAGTCGGAAATACCTTGTTTGGCCTATTCTGTGCAATTATCTTCGTCATCGGATCTGTTTGGATTTTCGCGGCTCACTACCACCACGGTGAAAACAGCAAAGACGGATATTCACCGTCTGCGCCAAAACAGTCTGAGCATTCAGGTCATTAATAAAAAACCACTCATCTATGAAAGATGAGTGGTTTTTAAAATGATTGTGTATAACGCTTCCAATTGGTGGTGCGATATCTATCTGCTGCTGAGTCTTTTGCGAATGAATGGAAGACCATAGATGAGGAACGCTGCAATATGAGCAAGAATCACGTTAATGGCAAAGAACGCAATCATGAAGGTATGTCCTGTTGGAGATAAACTACTTGTCATGTAAAGACCGAAGAAAATCCACATAATCAAAATGGGTGGAATAGATGCCAATGCAATTTTTCTGTTTTCTAGCCATAAAAACAGGGGTGTAGCTGTTGCAATACATAGGTACGCAAAAAACATATCCATCGTATCCAACTCCTTTGTAAGTTGATGTTCAAATCAAATGAGAGGTCAGGATGCAATTGTGTCTGTTTTCAGGATATATTGTGAACTTTTTGTTACAATGATTATACCACAATTGACTATGAAGTAAACCCAACCATTGGAAAATAGGCCTTATTCCACAGAAAATGGTTTTTTCTTCATGCATCAGTCTACCTTATGCTGGCTTCATGTTTGCTTGTCCTATCATCACATAAGTCATTGTATTTTCCCCTTGAAATCTGTAAAATAATCTTTTTAAAGGACTTGTGATCGGTGAAATGAGAGAAAGGTGTTTTTCCCCATTTTTAGAATGAAAAGTATTTCATTTTTTGAAAATTGAAATGGAACTTTTCGGATGTATCTTCCGTCATATTTAAGGTGAGTTGCTTTTGTGAAAATTTCAATCTAATATGAATAAGGCTAATATAAATAAGGGCTTTTATGTTTTGTAATAAGGGTGGTTAGTTCATGAACAAGCAGAATACATCTCCTTACTATCAGGGAGATTTGATTTTTATATTTCTAGCCTTCTTTTCGATCAGTGTCATTGCCATTTATGCTGCAGGTCAATTTGGGCAGTACGGATCTAATGCATGGACCAGACAGATCATTTACTACATGGTCGGGGTCATATGTATTGTAGCCATTAATTACTTTGACCTGGAGCAATTAGAAAAGCTGAGCTTATATATTTTTATAGGCGGCATTATGCTGTTAATCCTTCTTAAAATCGCACCTGCACAAATTGCTGGTCATGACTTTGCGCCAATTAAAAATGGTGCAAAAAGTTGGTTTGTGTTACCGGGAATCGGAACATTTCAGCCTTCAGAGTTCATGAAAATTGGATTGATTATGATGCTCGCATCTGTCATTGGGAAGGCAACCCCTAGAGGTAAACGGACATTAGAAGATGATATTTTTCTTCTATTAAAAATTGCCGGGGTATCTGCTGTACCAGTTGGACTCATCTTTTTGCAGGATGCAGGTACGGCTGCAGTATGTATGTTTATTGTAATGGTCATGGTATTTTTGTCAGGGATCAATTGGAAGTTGATCTCTCTCATCGGTTCAGTGGTTGTGCTATTAGCTGCCGCGGTGTTAGCTGTCATCATTCTATTCCCTGATTTCGCGCAAAAAATTGGAATTCAGCAATACCAAATCAACCGGATTACGGCCTGGCTCCCTGACAGTTCTAGTTCAGCCAACCAAGCGCAGACACAGGATGCATCTGGGTCTGATAAATATCAAGTGGATCAAGCCATTATGGCCATTGGTGCAGGTCAAATTTTTGGAAATGGCATTAAAAATTTAAAAGTCTATGTCCCAGAAGCACAAACAGATATGATTTTCTCCATTATAGGAGAAGCCTTTGGCTTTGTGGGCTGTGCATTTGTTGTGATTATGTTTTTCTTCCTGATCTACCGGCTTGTCGTGCTGATCGACCGTATTCATCCTTATAGCCGATTTGCGTCATTTTTCTGTGTAGGATATACAGCAATGATTGTGATCCATACATTCCAGAATATAGGGATGAACATAGGCGTGATGCCTGTAACAGGGATTCCACTCTTATTTATCAGCTTCGGGGGAAGCTCAATTTTATCTGTTTTAATTGGATTCGGTATTGCGTATAATGCAAGTGTTCAATTAACCAAATATCAAAGTTATTTATTTAAATAAAATGGGGAAGGGGCAGTCTAACACAGACTGTCTTTTTTGTGCAGTTCTAATTCTTGAAAGGCGATCTATCTTTGTCTTATGATAGAAGGAGTGAAGGAGGTCTTCTAATTGAACCAAACGATAGAAACCATATTAAATCATCGGTCCATCCGTTCGTTTACAGACGAGCGTCTGACTAAGGAAGAGGTGCTGTTACTTGTGAAAAGTGCACAGGCTGCTTCGACATCAAGCTATGTGCAGGCGTATAGCATCATTGGTGTAACAGATCAGGAGAAAAAGGACAAGCTTGCTGAACTAGCAGGGAATCAGCCATATGTTGAGAAGAATGGGCAACTCTTTGTCTTCTGTGCAGACCTGAAACGTCACGATTACATCGCTCAAAAAGCAGGGAAGAACCATCAAGAAGCACTTGAGAATACGGAAGCTTTTCTTATTAGTGTGATTGATGCGGCTTTAGCTGCGCAAAATGTCAGTGTAGCAGCAGAATCAATGGGACTTGGCATCTGCTATATCGGCGGACTGCGTAATGAGCTGAAAGAAGTCTCTGAATTACTTGAAACACCTTCCTATGTGCTTCCGTTATTCGGTCTAGTTGTAGGGCATCCAGCCAATCAATCATCACAAAAGGAACGGCTCCCAATTGAACTGATTTATCATGAAAATTCATATGAGCAAGATGAAGCACATGTGGATCGTTATTTAAAAGAATACGATGAACGCATTTCAGCATATTATGAAGAACGAACAAACGGCGAAAGGAAAGATACTTGGTCTGAGCAGATGATTCGACGCTTCAGCAATCCCAAACGAGCCTACCTTAGCGAATTTGTCAAAGAGAAGGGTTTTAATCGAAAATAAATAGGACATCCCCCTTTCTATCATAGCATCACTTTTCAAACTGGCTTGCAGGATCGAGTCCAGAGGTGCTTCTCGGCCATTTATCAGCCGTTACGCCACACATACGCATTGGCTCAGGCGGAATCATTCTTCCCCACTTCGGTGTCTGTAAAGTTGCAGAGAACTTCAGAGTTCTCCAAGCATTAGCTCTGGACAGAATAGACCTTGGGTTTGGCGTGCTCCTGGAGGAATGCCGATCTCTTCCATTGCACTCATCATGGAGAACGAAAGCGCCTTGGTGATCAATATCCTGAGCAGGTAGAAGACATGCTTGATGAAAAGGATGAGGCTGTTTCGCGTGTAAAAAGGTAATCAAGGTGTTCGTCAGAAAAACAGTAGTAAAAAAGAAACAATCCATAAGAATATCAACATCAATCTCTTTTTCCTCCATATATGATAGAAAAGCCTTGATGAGCTTATCCGCTCATACAAGGCTTTTTATGTGATTCTTATTTATTCAAGGTAAATTTCGAAAGGTTCTTTCGTTTGAACGGTATCTGATTTTCCTTTCAGGCTCGCATACGCAAGCATTGTATATTCACCAGCTTCTAGCTTTTGACCTTGATTGATGGTGCCATTCCATTTCAATCGCTGCTCTCCTTTATCAACATGTTGATAAACACCTGCTTCGCCTAAATACTCTCCATCCGTAGAATAGACGAGGAATGCGAGATTTTCAGCACCGCCAGGGAGATAGCTGCTAATGACATAGCTTCCAGCACGGTTGTCCGGTTCTACGGAAACAGAAGTGACGCGTGGGTAATCAGGCTCTTTCACAATCAGTAAAGTAGGAATTTCAGTGACCTTTCTGCCATTTTCGCGAATCGTGATACTGCCTTGGTACGTTCCTTTTTTGGTTTTTGCGTAATTCACTTGTACCGAGGAAGTAAAAGATTTAGTAGAATTACCTTTCACTGTGATTTTTTTCGTTCCGTTTGGATTGATGCCGTTGCCATCGAACTTGTAATCAAGGGTATAGGTTTTTGGTGTTCTTGAAAGGTTTTCTACTTTGAATTTCTTCGTTTTGATTTGAATGCCCTTTTCTTTTAAGAAAGTGCCGTAAGAATAGCTGGCATCAGAAACGATAGAAGACGCTTGAAGTGATTCGATGATTCGAACACTTCCTGTTCCCTGTGTGTTGTGAGGGAATGGATTGCCATTTGTGTCAGACAGTTTTTCCGCTGTATTCATTAGCAATGCTTTGATTTGTTCAGTAGAGTACGAAGGGTTTGCTTGCTTAATAATCGCTGCTACTCCTGCCACATGTGGAGATGCCATGCTTGTTCCTTGCTTAGAGCCATATCCATACGGCTGAGAAGGATCATGAGTCGGGATTGTACTCACAATGCTAACACCAGGTGCTGATAGATCAGGCTTAATCATCCACGTATCCACAACAGGCCCGCGAGATGAGAAGTCAGCTATTTGCTCACGTAGTTCTTTGACAAATTGAATGGAGAAAGTCGTTGTATTATTTCCAGCCTTAATGGCTTTAACGAGTGCTGTTCCCTCAGCTTTTGAAAGCTTAATCGTAGGAAGAGCAAGACCCGGTACATCAACTGGAATTTCTCCATCGGTATTGTTATACATTACAACGCCGATCGCACCAGCGGCTTTTGCATTTTCCACTTTATCAACAAAGGCGATGGTTCCGCGTTCAATCACCGCAACCTTTCCTTTGACATCGATGTTTTCAAATGCTTTTTCGTCACCGATACCCGCTTGGACGAGTGAGACTTGTTCTTGGTCAAGTGCTTTTAAATCACTTTCTTGGTAGTAGCCCATGATTTTTGCAGTAGAATAGGAAGGGAATTTCACGTTGTATAGACTGTACGGAAGCTGAGTAGCTCCGACAGAAATGGCATCTCTTGACGTACCAGGAGAACCGACTGACCAGTTGTTCGGACCGCTGTTCCCATTTGATGTGACAGCGACAACGCCTTCAGACATGGCCCAATCCAGTGCAATACTTGTAGCATAATCAGGGTTATTGACACTGTTTCCAAGAGATAGGTTCATGACATCTGCGCCATCAGTGACAGCTCGGTCAATACCAGCAAGTACATTTTCAGTAGTTCCAGAACCACCTGGTCCGAGTACACGATATGCAAGAAGGGTGGCATCCTTTGCGACACCTTTAATTTGTCCATTCGCCGCAATTGTTCCTGCCACGTGTGTACCGTGATCTGTGGATTGGCCTCTAGGGTCTCCTTTAGGCGTCTCTTGTGGAGAATAATCTTGATCGACAAAATCATAGCCTTTGTATAAACCGAAGTTTCCTTTTAAATCAGGGTGGGTATAGTCTACTCCAGTATCAATGACAGCGACTTTTACCCCTTTTCCAGAATAGCCTGCATCCCATGCTTTTGGTGCACCGATAAATGGAGCGCTCTTATCCATAAGGGGAGAGACATCCTCATTTGGGAGCTGAACACTTTCTTTTTTCACTTCATCTGTTTTATATGTAACATCCGGGTAAACTGCTTTTACTCCGTCAACTGCGAGCAGCTTCGGGATTTCGTTTGCAGGAAGTTTCATAGAGAAACCAGAGAAGACCTTTTCATATTCTTGACGAACGCTCGCTTTATCTACCTTTTTGAGTGCTGCGTTCTTTACTTTTGTTCGAGATCTTTTAAGAGAGGCTTTCGTTTGTGCTTCGCCTTCTTGTTTGGATACAACTAAGGGTTTTTTCTTTAATTCAACAATGATAGTGGTGTGTTTTTTAGAGTTGACATTGATTTCACCGAAGATTTCTGCTTTTTCCAGTTCCACCTGCTTGTTAGATGGAGCGGCAGTAGCGTGTTGCCCTGAAAAGAATGTGGATAAAATAAAAAAAGTGGAGAACAATAGAACAGAAGAACGAGAGATTCCTTTTTTCAATTAATTTTCCCCTTTCTAGCAGTTTTTAGGGAGATAGCCTTTCTTTTTGTGAATAAATAGGAAAGATTCACTGCCCGTTATTAAGTATTCAATACGATGAAAACAATTCCTTTACTAAAATGGACTTATTTTACAAAGTTATAAAGAAGTATTTTGTTTATAAAGTCACACACAGTAAGTTATTGATAACTTGATTATTCAGATGTTTATATGGAAAACAAACAAAATCACATACACTAAATCTAGTGAGAGGGTGTTGATATGTGGATAAACCCTATTGGTAAGGTGTGCTTATCCTTGTGATAGTGTGTGTATAATTTTTTAGTGAAACATCATGCAACGTGATGAACTTCTGCACTTTTCAACAAAACTTCTGAAAACTAGTTGGTTTTTTCACCCAGATTGTGACAAACATCGCTTTTTTCTCGGGATATGATAGGAGCAGTTGTTTTGCTAGAGTTGCTAGATTCTAAGAAAAGCGGGGGATGTTCAGTGAAGAGATGGAAGAACTGGTTGAGTGTATGGTTTGGTTTCATAATGAATGTGCTTGTGAATCCCGGTGTGAGGATGAAGCAGCAAGGGTTTAAAGCGGCCATAGTGGATGTTGGATTCTTTCAAGTAGTGAAAGAGAGACAGCAAGAGAAGCTGGCAGAGGGAAATAAGAAGAAGTGCGGGGCGGAAATCGAGTTTCATCAAAGTCTGTTAATGCGATATGAGAAGACGACGAGAGAGGCGCGTGCTGGTCCACTCTTACCTTTACAGAAGAGGTGAAACAGGGTAAAAACCCCACATAAGAAACGTTATCTTGTGGGAGAGGATACCCCTTAAAGATATATAATATATTGAATAACAATGCAGTGGGAGTAAAGGAGGGAGATCAGGAGAAAATTGTGATGGTGCCCTGAATTGCTTTTCAGAAGGGAAAAATGACGTCGTTCCCGTTCAAAAATTAGAGAAAATATTTGTAGTTCGTGAGGAAAATGAGAAATTCAAACAAATTCTTGCGACATTGCCGGAAGCGCATATTGAGGTGGCAGATGATCAGCTATGCAGAGGGTGAAATCATGATGCCGCTCAGTGATCATATCCACATATCACTGACAGACCATTTATCCTTCGCATATAATAAATTGCTTGGTGAGATCAAAGTCTTATATAAGCAGAATAAGAAATTGGAAAGTATGCCATTCGTTATGTACAGGAGCGTTGGGGTTGAACTGCCGGACGATGAGGCAGGATATGTGGCACTTCATATTCATACGGCCAAATGAATATGGAGTCCATGAAGAAGGCGGTCAAATACACAACGATGATCAAAGAAATGATCGAGCATATTGAAAGCTATTTTGAGCCTCGATTGATGAGGATAGCATTTCCTATCAGCGGCTTGTGACACATTTGAGGTATGCATTAGGCAGGTTGGAATTGAATGAAGCATTTCAAATCATGGATGATGACATGCTGATTTTTATCCAAACAAAGTATGATTTGGCTTACCAGTGTGCGCTTGGACTCGCTGATGTGTTAAAAAATCAATATGGACTTCATCTCCCTGAATCGGAGATCGGCTACATCACGCTGCATGTCCAGCGTCTGCAGGATGCCGAATTGGTTTAATGTTGTGCCTGTTCGCAGGCTTTTTTTTATGCATACGACTCTTCTTAGTGTATATGGGTCAAAATATAAAAAGGTTGAGACCGGTCTTACCTCTGATGCGTTAGACAATTGGACAATTCAGGGCATCATAACAAGCAGTGGAAAAAGCGGATTAGGGGATTTTGGATATATATGCTTATTCAAAAGCAAGTAAGTGATCTTCAAACGATGTGGACAATGAACAAGAGCATGTATTTCATATTAAGCATTCTGTTCAATCCATTCCTGTATTGCTATATTTGTGCGGCTGCCCGTATCATTTAAAATAGAAATTAGAGAGATCGATTCGAAGATTAATCAAGAAATTCGTGAAGTGGAAATAGAGGAATTACAGGACCTTCATAATTTTATCGATGCTTCATCGATTGAGATTTTTGTAAACGGAGGCCGAGAAGTATTTACCACATGTAATTTTCCTTCCCCGGGAAATAAATCAATCTCGATTAGTAGCAAAGCCTAAACTGAAGACATGGCATTTACAAAAAGAAGCAGGTCGTTGATCTGCTTCTTTCTAGTGAGATCAGCCTGTATCTTAGAGCCTATAGAGCGTAGAATCAAGGGTTGCCTCAGGTGGTGAGAAGCGGTTTGATGACGTTTTGCATATATGATACCAGGTTGAATTATGGTATCATTTTAAAATATATACAGCTGAGGCTGACGTTTATTCAAATGCGGTAGGACAAAAAGGGGTTGTTTACTTGAATTCAAAACAGCAACCGACGACTAGAAAACGCTTGAAGACAATGGCAGATCATGTTGAAGATAAACGTGAAGAATATAAAGAAATGCTGATTCAAGTCCAATCTATTCTCGGTGAACCTTCTTTAGAGCAGGAAGAATTAAAAGAGAAGCTGTCAGATACGTATAAACAAATGAAAGAATATGCCTTATTTGTTGAATCCATTGAAGCCTTTATTCGAAAAATGGCGAAAGAATCGGATCAGCAAAAGTAGTAAAGCCAGATTGCGAGTGATGTAGATATGTCTTAGCTTAAATACAGGAGAAAAGAAATAACACAAGAAGACAATGATTTGAGTCCTGTTTATTTAGGCTTTCAGTTCATGCTGTTGCCCTTGGTGTTTCATTCTCGACATCACCTTTCAAAAAAATCCTAGAATTGATAGAGTCAGTACTTTTATATACTTATGAGTGTAGCAATCATAGAGGTTATGGGAAGGAAACATCAAAAACATACGAAGTTCTAACTCTAATTTAAAAAACGGAACTTTATATAAATGACATTTCTTTGTTTCTAAAAATAAAAAAAAGGAATCTCATTAGATACCTTGAATTCGTTTTTCCATTATATGGTTATGTTCCCCTCAGTAGCCAGTTGCTGGTTTTACCCCCAAAAGTTAGTTTGTTTACTCTAACTTTTGGGTTGTGGCATTTTATATAAGGTCTCTTTACTAAGGTAGTAGTTTTTGGATTGTCAACACTAAACTAGACAGCTTTTTTAAGGTTCCTAGACTTGTATTCAACTAGACTTAAATAGCCCAAAGTCCCATGGATTCTGATGTGGTTGTACCAGTGCACATAATCAAAAAGTTCAATATCTAGTTGTGCTTGTTTTTCAAAATGGGCATGATTCACAAATTCAGTTTTAATAACCTTAAACATCGCTTCAGCGACGGCATTATCATAAGGTGACCCTTTGAAGCTTAAGGAGCGTTTGATTTGAAAGGTTTTTAAGGCCTCATCCATCAATTTATTCTTAAACTCATTGCCACGGTCTGTGTGAAATAACTCAATATCATTCAGGTTTCCTTTAATAGAAGAAAAAGCCCGATAGACAAGCTTCGCATCCTTTCGCGGGCCAGCACTGAAACCAATTATTTCGCGATTAAAGAGATCCACAAAAACACAGATGTAGTGCCATTTTTGACCCACACGGACACACGTCAAATCACTAATCACGACTTTCAACTCTTGATCCTGATGGAATTCTCGGTTCAATTCGTTCGTCTGCTCAGACTCATTGCACGAGCTTTTCGTAGGTTTGAATTGAGCGATTGTATATTTTGAAACAAGGCCAAGCTTGTTCATCATACGGCCAATCTTTCTTATGGATACAATCCAGTCTCGCTTTCTAAGTTCAATTTTGATTTTGCGTGTCCCATAGTTTTGACGGTTTTCGTAAAAGATGTCTCGGATGACTTCTTCCAGTTCATCGTCATTTGATTCGACTGTTTTTGCTTCATAATAGAAGGTACTTCTTGGGAGATGTAGGACGTCGCACATTGCTGATACCGAGTATTTGTGACGATTATTGTGAATTACATTTACTTTCGTCCCATGATCAGCGCGGCTTGCTTTAAAATATCATTCTCCATGGCTAGGCGTTGGTTTTCTTTACGTAGCTTCATGAGCTCTGTTTCTTCAGATGATCGATTATCTTTTTCTTTGAATGAGCCACTCTTCGTAAACTGACTGATCCACCGATCCAATGAAGACGGGGTTAGTTCATACTCTTTAATAATCTCGCTTCTGGGCTTACCGTTCTCGTGTAATTGACCCATTTGTTGCTTAAATTCTTTTGTAAACGTACGGCGTGTTCGTTTGGTCATAGTAGACGCTCCTTGTATAAGGTTTTAAACAAGTCTATCTGACCTTAATTTATATGTCTAACTCAGTGTAGCCGATTCACAAGTTTTTCAGTTTCATCATCTAGTAGTTATTAAATATAGGAGATATCATATCCGTTTTTTGTTTTAAGCAAAAAAAGAGGGAACTTAGTATAAGTTCCCCTCTCAGACGTAGACAAACCCCACTTTTACTTGAAGTAAAGGTGGGGTTTGTCTACGGTCTGATGAACGAAGTTCAGTTATCCTAACATCTAATAAAAGTCCAGAGGAATGGGGAAATTTAATTGGTCACGACAGCAATTTTAGATCGTTTATTACACCGAGTAGAGGTTATTCATGGCGGAGAGAATGAGGAAAGTTATCGTATGAGAACCAGGACGAGCATATTTTCAGCAGAAGTGTAAAAGGGAAACGAGCAAAAAGTGTAAAATTCAACTTGACGTCTACAGCTGCATCTTCTCTGAAGCAAAGGGATTCAAACATCTTTGCTTTTTTGTGCTTTTATTTGAAATATTTGTTATATTTAATATATAAATCCTCAGTTGTTTGGAAAGGAGAAACATGTTACTCAAAATCGGTCTAGTTGTCTTAGGTGTGGTCATACTTTACGTGGTGGTTCAAGTCTTGCTGTATAAAAGAGATATGAAGAAAACGAAGGAAGATCTTTTGACATTTGTCACAAAAAACAATAAGGACGTATCAGTGACAATCATTGAAAATGATGATGTGGTGTTAGAATGGAATGCTGATCAAAAAACGCCACTTGCAAGTACGGTGAAATTAGTGGTTTTATTTCATTTTGTTAAAGCTGTATCCAGCGGCATCAAGCTAGAAGAAAAAGTGGCATTGTCTGATGTAGAGCGGTTTTATATTGATAGAACAGATGGCGGTGCACATAAATACTGGCTGGAAGTCAATGATTTTTCTGAACATGTGTCTTTGCTAGATGTAGCAAGATGTAGCAAAAGGAATGATGCAAGTGAGTTCAAATGCTTGTACGGATTATTTTATTGATCGACTGAAACAAGCAGGTCTTACAGAACATGATGAACTCATGCCGCTGACGCCAAAGCTTTTGTGGTCATCCTATGTATCTGATCATCGGCGGGATGCATTCAAGCAAATGAGCGGTGTATCCCATGAACAATACAAATCTCTGATGATTGAGATTTTCAATATCATGAAAAATGACCCAGAGCATAAAAAGGCGTTAGAAGAAAAAATGACGAAAAAGAACTTATTAAGCTGGCGTATTCAATCATTACTGACGCAAAAGATGACAAGGTCTACAACCAATCAATATGCACATTTTATGAAACGTCTGCAGGATGAGCTGTTAACAACAGAAGAAAAGCGTCTTTTTAGCCAAATTGTGCTCGGAGAAACAGTGATGACGGAAGCAGATCAATATTTTTGGTATAAAGGGGGTTCAACATTGTTTGTCTTCACAGCGGCTTTATATCGAAAAACGGATACTTCGTCAATGTCCATTTCTCTTTTTATCAATGATCCGAAAGCGAAAAATTCGCACTGGATTGGAGAAGTATTTAATGAATTTATGGTGACGATAGCGATGGATCGAACCTTTCGACAACAATTGATCCAATCTTTCACTACATAATCAAAAGAACAGAGGGGCGACATCCCTCTGTTCTTTATTATTTCTCCATCGGAAACGTTTTGTGCAAGGCTTGGCGTTTTTCTTTTTACTTCACTATTCCATCTACAAGCTCTTTCTGCCAAAGTTTTGTATTTTCTTTGTACGACTCAAAATGAGTGAGGCAGCTTCTTTTCTAGCTGTTGTCTTTTAAACGTGACGGATGGCTCGTCGTTAGAGTTCATCTTGAGTGTCACTTATTCTATGTTATCGACAAGAATAAAAAGTGCATTTGCGTCAATTGACGATTTCAAATTAACGAATGACCCCCCTGGAAGGTCTGATAAAATGTCGCAAATTGCTGAGTTGTCACCAAGATACGAATTTTTATCTATGTCTTCTATCCCTTTAATGTCGCTCTCTCTTTCTCGGTGGCTTGACTAATGCATGCGGACATATATACATCCATTTCTTCATTTTGCCCCTTTGCCATTTCTATATTCAAGTGTCCATTTCAACAGATCACTGATCACTTCATTTCCATTTACTGAACTGCATGTTTTGTTCAAAGCAACGAACAATACAAAGAAAAAAAGGAGTTCAGTCCATGGCAGAAGTTCTTTCATTTTATCAATTGAAAACAAAACGAGATGTCACGCTTGAAAAGAAGCTGTTGCGTACATTGTCTCTTCAACAGGTGACGGTCGCTTCCGAGAAATTCACGAGGAAGCTGTTCCCATTTGCAGATGATCCAGCTGGGATTATGAGTGATGGCTGTATCGATTTCGCCATTGAAGCTTTTTTAGCCGGTGGAAGATACGGTGAGTTAAGTAAGCACGGTGAATCGTTCGACGATATTAAGAAGCGTTCATCCCAGGAGGATGATGAGCTGATTGAGGAGTTGACAGGGTGTTTGCAATCATGGGGGAATATGTTCCGAATGGAGCGTAAGATGTCGTGTCTGTATCCATTTGCGAAGGAATTTTTAAGTAAGTGGTGGCAGGAAGGCTTTCGGGAATCAGAAAAAAGGCATAAGCTTCGACTGCACTAAGCATATTTCCAGCCCTTGTCCCATATCTATAAAATAATGGTGTATGGGAGGGACAGGGATGAAAAGAAAACTGAAATGGACAGGGTTTTTAATCGGGTTTATTGTCCTCTTATTCTTATTCAGATTTCAGTTTCTAAATGATGATTCGTGGAAATCGTGGAATTTGCCTCTTAGTGGAAAGATCATCTATTTAGATCCGGGTCACGGCGGTCCAGATGGCGGGGCCGTAGGAGGAGAGCTGCTCGAAAAAGAGATTGCACTGGATGTGTCCATGAAGATAAGAGACTATTTGCAGGAGCAGGGAGCGCTTGTTCTCATGACCCGGGAGGATGACTCTGATTTATCATCAAAGAATACAAAGGGTTATGCCCGAAAGAAAGCGGAGGATTTGAGAAACCGTGTAAAAGTAATCAATGAGTCGGAAGCGGATCTCTATTTAAGCATTCATTTAAATGCGATTCCATCGAACAAATGGAGCGGAGCGCAGACGTTCTTTTACGGAAAGTATGAAGAAAATGAAAAGGCAGCGAAGTTCATTCAAGATGAATTGCGCAGCAACCTTGAAAACACAGATCGAAAGGCGAAGCGGATCAATGGCATTTATTTAATGCAAAATGTCACAAAGCCAGGAGCTCTTGTGGAGATCGGATTTCTCTCCAACCCGAAAGAGGCGAGTCAGTTGGCAACACCTAAGTATCAGGATCAAATTGCCGCCTCCATTTATAAAGGAATTCTAAGATATTTAACAGAGCAAAAAGAGCCGCCTGAATAAAGGGCTTTTTCCTTTTGATCGCAGGAAAACAGGACAGACATTGTAAGGATATGTATGATATACTTGGAGTGTAAACGAATTCAATAAAGGGTGAGGTTCTGCTATGATCGGACAAGATGATGTGAGAAAACTAGTTGGGAAGATGGAAGAACCTTTCCTTCATATACCACTTGGTGAGCTAGATGCCATCAAGCAAATCAGCCTAAAGCCTGAAAAAGAGCATGTGAGCTTAAAGGTGGCCATTGCCAAAACCGGCACTGCTGAGCAGATGAAGCTGCAGCAAGGTATCGTACAAGCCTTAAAAGCAGCGGGTGCTAATACAGTAGGACTTCGTTTTGAAGAACTGCCTCAGGAAACGCTTGAAAAGTTTATGCCATCACAAGAAGAGGAAGAAAACCTGCTCAACTCTAAAAAACCGCCTGAGTTCTTAGCGATTGCGAGTGGGAAGGGTGGCGTTGGAAAATCAACCGTTTCCGTTAACCTTGCTGTGGCATTAGCTCGTCTTGGGAAAAAAGTCGGACTGATTGATGCTGATATTTACGGCTTTAGTGTACCGGATATGATGGGAATCACTGTCAGACCAACAGTGAAAGGGGAAAAAATTATACCTGTGGAACGCTTTGGCGTCAAAGTGATTTCAATGGGCTTTTTTGTTGAAGAAAATGCACCGGTCATTTGGAGAGGGCCGATGCTTGGTAAAATGCTAAATAACTTCTTCCACGAAGTCGAGTGGGGAGAATTAGATTACTTACTATTAGACCTTCCGCCTGGAACGGGAGATGTAGCGCTCGATATTCATACAATGCTTCCAAGCTGTAAGGAGATCATTGTTACAACACCGCATCCTACGGCTGCCTTCGTTGCTGCGAGAGCAGGTGCAATGGCACTGCAAACAGATCACGAGGTGCTTGGGGTTGTTGAGAATATGAGCTATTACGAGATTAAAAAAACAGGTGAAAAGGAATATGTCTTTGGAAAAGGCGGCGGTGACAAGCTAGCTGAAGAGCTGCGAGTATCGGTCCTTGGCCAAATTCCTTTAAGACAGCCTGATTGGAATGAAGATGATTTTGCGCCTTCCGTCTATGATGCGAGTCATCCAACAGGAGAAGTCTATCAACACATTGCCAATCAAGTCATTAAACAATTAGCAGTGATAGCATAATGAAAGCCCGAGTGGACCTTATGCCACTCGGTTATTTTTAACTGCTGCTTCCTTCGCTTTCTTGATCGTTGGAACCACTGCTGCTTTTAGTCGCTGCCTTTTTCAGCTCATCTTCGAATTTCTTCTTATAAAGAGGGCTGCTTAATGTTTCTGTAATGACTGTTTCTAAGTGCTTTCTGAACTCTTTGCTTTTGACTAGTTCACCATATTTCTTTTCCATCTCAGGATCTTTGAGAATATCCATCATTAGCTGTTGATAGTCAGGGTCCTTCATTAACTGTTTTAACATCTTTTCATGCTGTGGTTGCATAGATTTTGCGAAAGTCTCGGCAAATTTAGAATCCTCAAAGACTTTCTTCCAGAACTCTTTGCCTTTATCAGAAGTCAGTGTTTTCTCTATTGTTTTTTTCACAGTTTGTTCATCCATTACCAAAGCTTCATTCATTGCCTCGTCATTTAATAACTGTTGAATGGCCTTTTTACCGTCATCTGTTTTTAAAATATCCACGACCATTTTCTTCGTTTCGTCATAGTCCATATTAGATGAGGATTGGGTTTTGGGAGCACAAGCTGTTAGTGATAAAAGAAGAAAACAGCTCATTATACGCAAGATGCCTTTTGACATACTGTGGCTCCTTTCGTTACATGTCTTACTTTTAATATGAATGTTTCACGTGAATTTATACATAACAAAAATAGGGGTTGGATCAATTCAATGAAAAGTCGGGATTTAGTTCGTTTTTTCTTCTCTGTGTTGGCTGTTGGAGCGGTCATTACAAGCTTGGTAGGTTTTGCGCTGGAGTGGGGGAAATATCAGAAGCTGTTTGTATCGTTTGACATTCTAGAGATTGGGTCAGTGTTATTTTGGTTCATTGGTGTGGGGATGATCTTTAGTGTGATTAGTCAGATGGGGTTCGTTGTTTTCTTAACAGTGCACCGGTTTGCACTTGAGATTTTCCGATCACATTCTTTATGGAATACCATTCAGCTGTTTCTTGTGATTTTTGTGCTGTTTGATTTAGCTTATTTGCGATTTTTGTTTTTCGCGGAGAATGAATCATTTTTTCCATACTTGTGGCTACCTGTCTTTATTGGTGTGTTTGCATTGATCGTGGCTTATTTTAAACAGCAGCAGTCCTCAAAGAAAACATACATTTCCGCAATGTTTCTTATGGTCGTCATCACGTCGTTAGAATGGTTCCCGGCGCTCAGAGTCAATGAAGAGGACTGGCTGTATTTAATGCTTTTCCCGCTATTAGGCTGTAATGCGTTTCAGCTGTTAGCTATGCCGCGGTTTTCAAAGACAAAAGCTACTTAACCTCAGTTGATTTTGTTTTTGTATTAGAAATCAGCTCGCCAACCGTGACATTTTTTAAATTCTTTTCTTTTAAGTGTTTCAAGATCGCTGGTAAGGCCTTAGCGGTTTGGGTTGCTGAATCTGAGGCGTGAAGGAGAATGATGTCTCCGCTTTTTATTCGATCATTTACATTTTGAACAATCTGTTCCACGCCCGGGTTCAGCCAATCCTGTGAGTTGATGCTGTAATGTACAACGGTATAGCCGTACTGTGTTGCAATTTTCAATACTGTTTCGTTAAATTTTCCAGTTGGCGGTCTTAATAGTTGAATGTCATCTAGTCCAAGCTTTTGAAAGGTATTTTGTGCTCGGACAAGATCTCGCTTTATTTCCTTTTCTTCAAGCTGGCTATAATTTTTATATGCATAGCCAAGGCTGCCAATTTGATGGCCGTCCTCTCTAATCCGTTTCACGATATCAGGATGACGCTCAGCCCAAGAAGCAGACAGAAAGAAAGTAGCGTTCTTTATATCGTACTCTCGAAGGACATTTAAAATAGGAACAGCCTTCTCATCACCCCATCCAATATTAAAAGTAAGGGAGGCATTTTTTGATGAGGTCTCTCCTTTATAAATCGCTCGTGGTCCATGTTCGGTTTTAAATACAGACAGCGGCGGTACCTTTTGTACATAAAAAAAGCTTGCAGCTGCAAGGGCCGCTACAAGAATAAAGCCAACTTGCTTTAGCCGTTTAATAGGTAACACATATAATCTACTCAATTCAAAC
The DNA here is from genome assembly GCF_020524495.1 of Bacillus stratosphericus. GTDB lineage: Bacteria > Bacillota > Bacilli > Bacillales > Bacillaceae > Bacillus > Bacillus stratosphericus_B. Next base: position 24,294 of record NZ_JAIVLB010000036.1, read on the forward strand.
ACTCCTGCCTTGTCCAAAGATTGTTACTTGATTGTATGCGGGACAAGGGATTGTCATGCACAATAAAACTATTTCAATAAAAGTTTTAAAAAGACGTTGACTGATAGAATGTTTTCGTGATAAATTATTAATCGTCGCTGACACAGTGACAAACACAAAACGCTTCGGGAAATAAACTTGAAAAAAGTTATTGACATAAGATGAAGCCAAATGTTATATTATTAAAGCCGCTAAGAACGGCTAAGATGATCTTTGAAAACTAAACAAGACAAAACGTACCTGTTAATTCGAGTTATTATAAAAAAATCCTATGATACTTCATAGGTAGTCAGTCAAACTGACGAAAAACAGAACTTCGGTTTTG
>NZ_JAIVLB010000037.1 GCF_020524495.1 Bacillus stratosphericus
GGATAACTCACTCTTGTCCCCATAGAAAAAACACCTCCATGTTTTATTTCGGATCACAACGGTCCGTTTTCAAACTTGAAGGTGTTTTTTATTTGTCTCATCTTAGGGGGTCAGTCCCCGTCAGAGGTCTCTGGCGTTTTTTCTAGTGTTCATTTTGGCCGTAAGGTGCGTTTCATGTGCGATCGGAATTTTTCATGCCATTTGCATCTTCTTTTTTCGAAATATCCCCACCCTGGGGTGAATATTTCATTTGTTGAATTGTTTTTGTTAAAATATGATCAAAATCACGTGAGTTGGTTTGAAGACGTGAAAAATTGGCAATGGATTGAAAGTGCTCTGGATTATCAGAGACGTACACATGATAATAACGAGGGAGAACAGAAACCGCTGTTTTTTTCACTTGATCGGCTGATTCATCTCGGTTTTTGTTTCCTGTTCTATACACAATGAGTGCCTCCTCATCTGTGACAAGTGTGGCTGCATCTTTTATGTTTGGTAGCTGCACGGCTAAACTTGTAATGATGTGAGCAAGGTGCTCACGATTTAAAGCAGGTGTTTTTTCTTTCTGATCCGTTATTTGCTGACGCTCATAACGCACATACCCTACTTTGTTAGTGTCTGCTTCCGGCATGTTGGAATTATTTCCTTCATGACGATCAGACAGCCGGATGGTTTTACTTGAAGAATCTTCATCCATTTGCCTATTCATGCCTGATTGAAAGCCGCATCCGCCTAAAAGCATGCATAGGAGAATACTGGCTGTCAGTTGTTTCATCATAAATGTGACCTCCTTTTATCTTTAGCTTCGGCTAAAACGGAAAAAACATGCTTTAGCAATTGATGGAGTTCTTCCAATGGATTATCATTAAAGATGGATCGTTTAAAAAGAGGTGAGAAGATGATCGTCATTCAGAATGCTACCTTTGATCTTGTGAGAGATATCAAAGACGGTTTTAATGAGGAAGCGTTTAAAGCAAGGTACTCAGATATTTTAAATAAGTATGATTATATCGTGGGGGATTGGGGCTACAATCAGCTTCGGCTGAAGGGGTTTTTTGATGACCAAAACCAAAAGGCCACATTCGATACAAAAATCAGCACACTCGATGAATACATTTATGAATACTGTAATTTTGGCTGTGCCTATTTTGTCTTAAAACGAATCAGAAAATAACGCAAAGGGGAGCGTCATAATGTATTTCGTAGACAGAAAGAAGATTGAAAAGACGTTACGTTTTTTCGAGGAACAATATAATTTGATGCGTAGTCGTCAAATATGGATAAGTCCATTAGAGAAAAAAGCGCTGGAACGAATCGTTCACCTGCTCATAGAATGTATTCTTGATACGGGGAATGATATGATTGATGGCTTTATTATGCGTGATCCAGGAAGCTATGATGATATCATGGACATTCTTGTCGACGAAAAGGTCGTACCAAAAGAGGAAGGTAGTATGCTGAAAAAGCTTGTTTCTTCGCGTAAAACGCTAGTTCAGCACTATCAGGAAGTAGTTCATCACGACTTATTGCAGGTAATCAGCGAGGTAGAACAGGCGCTTCAAGTATTTCCGAACCGTATCCGTACCTACTTGGAGCAGGAGCTTGGACCAGTATCAGCGTTTAAATAAACCATTGGAGTTGTGAGCATCATGAAATACAAAGGCTATTTAATTGATTTAGATGGGACGATGTATAAAGGAACAGAAAAGATCGAAGAGGCGGGTCAATTTGTTCACAAGTTAAATGAGTTGAACATCCCTTATTTGTTTGTCACGAATAACTCTTCGCGCACCCCGAAGCAGGTAGCAGAAAAACTTTTGTCTTTCGATATTTCAGCAACGGAAGAACAAGTTTTTACAACAAGTATGGCAACGGCAAATTATATTGCGGAACAAAAGAAAGATGCGTCTATTTACGTCATAGGAGAAGAGGGAATCAGGCATGCCATTGAAGAAAAAGGACTGACCTTTGGACAGGAAGATGCTGATTTCGTCGTTGTCGGAATTGATCGAGACATTACATATGAAAAATTAGCGGTAGGGGCGATTGCCATCCGTCGAGGTGCTCAATTTGTCTCGACTAATGGAGATATTGCCATTCCGACAGAAAGAGGACTTTTACCAGGAAACGGTTCGTTAACGTCTGTATTGACCGTCACCACAACGGTTCAGCCAACGTTTATCGGAAAGCCAGAGTCTATCATTATGGAACAAGCCATGCGGGTGCTCGGGACAGATGTGTCTGAGACGCTTATGGTCGGTGATAACTATGATACAGATATTATGGCAGGCATGAATGCAGGAATGGATACATTGCTCGTTCATACAGGGGTGACCACAAAAGAGCTGCTTCAGCAGTATGAAAAGCAGCCAACTTATGTCATTAATTCATTATCTGAGTGGATCGAGGGATGATCGTAAAAAAGAGGACAAGTGTTACACGTGCGTCCTCTTTTTTGTGTTATTCCGCATTTCTCGAACTATGTGCCAGCCGGCTTGAGGCTGCCGCTGCAATGGCGCCGATAATGTCATCTAAAAAGGTGTGGCACTCGCCTTTAGATTTATCGTCCAGTCTCCCAAGAATCCCTGGTTTTTCTTTATCGATATATCCATAATTCGTAAAGCCGATGGAACCATAAATATTGACGATGGCAAAAGACAAAATTTCATCGACGCCATAAAGGCTTTCGTCTGTTTCAAGAATCGATTGCAGCGGCTCGGTCAGTTTCTTTTGTTCGGTTAGGACATCGAGTTCAATGCCTGTTAAAATCGCATTTTGGACTTCACGCTTTGCGATGACACGCTCCACATTGTGGATACACTCTTTCATGTCTAAACCAGGATGATATTTTTTCTGTAAAAAGAAGACAAGGTCTGCTATATCTTGAATGGTTACCCCTCGCTCTTGTAAACGGCGTCTTGCTATTTTTTCTACTTCGTTCATCTCATGATGATGTGGCATGTATTCCTCACCCAATCCTCGTAATTTATCCACAATGTGTAAAAAAGCTTCGCATAGTAAATAGTATTCATAAATCCCTCAACCTGCGACTACGATATGATAAGAGACTGATCATATGAACGCAGGTGAAAACATGAAAGAAACCATTTATCACACATTTGGAATTGATGTTCGTCAATTAATGCCATATGGCAATTATCAGAGCTTTCAAACGGCGAATGCTCTTTTCCTGATTGTTCCTGTGTCTCATTTGCGAGAAGAAGAACTCACAGAGCTTTATCATATCAGTCAGTATTTACTGAATGACGGTGACCCATACGTCGCTGTGTTTGAATTAACGAATGAAGAGAAGCCCACCTTCACTCATGGGAAAGAGTTGTACGCTTTATTAAAGGCAGCGCCACCGATCACAAGCCGCTCATTTGAGCCTGCATCAGAGCTGGCGGCCTTTCATGTTAGGGGAAGAGGATTTCCCTATGAGGTATCTGAAACAAAACGTGTGGGAGCCTGGAAGGAATTGTGGGCAAAACGGTTAGATCAGCTTGAAGGCTTTTGGATGCAGCAAATGCACCAAAAACCACTTGAACCATTTGAGAAGAAATTTATTGAATCCTTTCCGTATTATCTTGGATTAACGGAAAATGCCATTCAATATTTAGTGGATACAGAGCTTGATGATGAACCGAAAGAATGTGACTCGGGTACTGTTTGTCATCAGCGCTTTTCACGTATGACATGGCCGCATGAGCAGCCGCTTCGTTTACCTGTTGATTGGGTATTTGACCATCCAACAAGAGATATCGCAGAATATTTGAGAGAAACCTTTGTACAGCATAAAGAGGATTTAATTGAAGAGGGATTTTCCTTTTTGCAGCAATATGAGCAGGTCACCCCTCTTTCATCATTTTCAAAGCGACTGTTATACAGCCGTCTTCTGTTTCCGCTTCATTATTTTGAAATCGTTGAAGGCTATTACATGTCAGGAGAAAATGAAAAATCTTATTATGAAGAGCGGTTAGATTATGTATTAAATGATGCCAACCGCTATGAATATTTTCTCAAGGTCTTTCAAGAAATGAGTGCCATGCGAAGCGGTGGGAATCTCATCCCTCCTGTTGGATGGATTCATCAATCCGCTGATTTGAAGTTTCAGTGAACAGACGAAACGTCTCTTTTCTCTTGAGGCGTTTTTCGTTATGCTTAAAGAAATCAATCAAAGGAGTGTTTTTCTTGTCGAAACCTTATGTTTATATCACAAGAAAGCTAGATGAAACATCACTCACACCATTAAAAGAAGTTGCTCATATCGAGATGTGGACGAGCGAGGATGAGCCATGTCCACGAGAAACATTAGTAAAACAATCTGCCAAGGCGGATGGGCTCCTTACGATGCTGTCGGATCAAGTGGATGAGGCACTTTTATCAAATGCACCGAACTTAAAAGTGGTCGCAAATCTTGCTGTTGGCTATGACAACATTGACCTTAAGGAAGCTAAAAAGCACGGTGTCATAGTATGTAATACACCGGACGTATTAACAGAATCCACGGCTGACTTAGCCTTTGCACTTTTGATGGCATCAGCTAGACGGATTGTGGAGGCGAGTGACTGGATTAAGGAAGGAAAGTGGACAGGCTGGGGGCCGCTTCTTCTTGCCGGTGCCGATGTTCATCACAAAACCCTTGGGATTGTCGGAATGGGCAGAATTGGAACAACACTTGCCAAGCGGGCAACGGGCTTTGATATGAAGGTGCTTTACCATAACCGTTCAAGAAAGCCGGAGGTCGAAGAGCAACTAGGTGTGACATATACCACCTTTAATGAACTGCTCATACAGTCTGATTTCATTGTGTGTCTGACCCCTTTAACACCAGAGACAAAACAAATGTTTAATGAGAAAGCATTTGATCAGATGAAGAACACGGCATATTTTATCAATGTATCCAGAGGCCAGACCGTGGATGAGAAGGCTTTATATGAGGCTGTCAAGACAGGGAAAATTGCAGGAGCAGGACTGGACGTATTTAGTCAGGAACCTGTCAGACCTACTCATCCATTAACGACACTACACAACATCACGGTTCTTCCTCATATCGGAAGTGCAAGTATCGAGACAAGAAAAACGATGATGCATTTATGTGCTGAAAATATCGCGCTTGTCTTACATGATAAGCAAGCCAAAACACCGGTTCAGCCATAATGTTTGGCTTCCCGACTTTCGGGAGCTTTGCTCACGAAAATATTTTGAAAATATAGAATCTTGATATAAATAGCTGTTAAGCGGTTTCATTCTCACATTCTCGTATTTTATTACCTTGTCAAAATGAGGATAGCCCTTTATAATGTGTGTACATTGAATGTCTGTGTTGTGTTAACAAATGTCTTTTTAGAGAGGACATTTACAGAGAAAGGTGGAATTTCAGGTGAAGGCAATTCGAGTTGGACTACTAGGGTTAGGAACAGTGGGGAGCGGTGTCGTAAAAATTATCCAAGATCATCAGGATAAATTAATGCACCAGATAGGCTGTCCGGTATTAATAAAAAAAGTGCTTGTTAGCAATCCCGATAAAAAAAGAGATGTGGATGTGGCAAGAGAGGTCTTCACAACTGAAGTATACGATGTGATTAGAGAACCAGAGGTCGACGTCATTATTGAAGTGATGGGCGGCATTGAAGATACAAAACAATATTTAATAGATGCGTTAAATGAGAAGAAGCATGTGATTACAGCCAATAAAGATTTAATGGCGCTTTACGGAACGGAGCTTTTACATGTAGCGAAAGAAAATGGCTGTGATCTTTATTATGAAGCAAGTGTCGCTGGAGGAATTCCGATTCTACGTACCTTAGAAGAAGGATTAGCCTCTGATCGAATCACAAAGATGATGGGCATCGTGAACGGCACAACCAATTTTATTTTAACAAAAATGAATGTCGATAAAAGCGCATATGAGGATGTATTAAAAGAAGCGCAAGATCTCGGCTTTGCAGAAGCAGACCCGACGGCTGATGTAGAAGGACTGGATGCCGCAAGAAAGATGGCGATTCTTGCAAGGCTCGGCTTTTCAATGAATGTTGATTTAGAGGACGTGAAGGTCAAAGGCATCTCTGAAATAACTGATGAGGATATTGATTTCAGCAAACGATTTGGCTATACAATGAAGCTGATCGGTATTGCCCAAAGAGACGGAGAGAAAGTAGAGGTCAGTGTACAACCAACCCTATTGCCTGATCATCACCCACTGTCATCAGTCAACAATGAATTCAATGCTGTGTATGTCTACGGTAGTGCTGTGGGAGAAACGATGTTTTATGGACCTGGAGCAGGAAGCCTGCCAACCGCAACAGCTGTTGTTTCGGACTTAGTCGCTGTGATGAAAAACATGCGTCTTGGCGTGAACGGAAGCGGATTTATTGCACCACAATTTGAGAAGAAGATCAAATCATCATCGGAAGTCTTTGCTCAACAATTCTTAAGAATTCATGTCAGAGATCAAGTTGGGGCGTTTTCCCGCATTACGTCTATTTTTTCTGAAAGAGGCATCAGCTTTGAAAAGATCCTTCAACTGCCAGTGAAAGGGCATGATGAGCTTGCTGAAATTGTGATTATTACACATCAGACGTCAGAAGAAGATTTCTCGAATATCCTGCAAAAATTAAACGATCTCGACGTGGTGGTTCAAGTGAAGAGCACGTACCGAGTAGAAGGGAACGGTTTAAGCTGATGAAGTGGAATGGACTCATTGAAGAATTTCAAGAATTCTTACCAGTAAACGAAAAAACACCAAAACTAACATTAAATGAAGGGAATACACCGCTGATTCACCTTGAAAAGCTTTCTGAAAAGCTGGGGATTGAGCTGCATGTGAAGACAGAAGGGGTCAATCCAACGGGCTCTTTCAAGGATCGAGGAATGGTCATGGCAGTCGCAAAGGCAAAAGAAGAAGGCAATGATACGATCATGTGTGCTTCGACAGGAAATACCTCTGCAGCGGCAGCGGCTTATGCAGCTCGCGCGGATATGAAATGTATTGTCATCATTCCAGATGGAAAAATTGCCTTCGGTAAGCTCGCACAGGCGGTTATGTACGGAGCAGAAATCATTGCCATTGACGGCAACTTTGATGATGCACTTAAAATAGTCCGCAGCATCTGTGAAAAAGCGCCGATTGCACTCGTCAATTCCGTCAACCCTTACCGAATTGAAGGACAAAAGACAGCGGCATTTGAAATCTGTGAGCAGCTAGGCTCTGCGCCAGACGTACTGGCTATTCCTGTTGGAAATGCAGGGAATATCACAGCCTACTGGAAAGGATTCAAAGAATATCATGAGCAAAAAGGAACTGGACTGCCTGTTTTGCGCGGTTTTGAAGCAGAAGGTGCAGCAGCCATCGTACGAAATGAAGTGATTGAACAGCCAGAAACAGTGGCAACGGCGATTCGTATCGGGAATCCAGCAAGCTGGAAGCAAGCTGTGGCCGCGGCGGATGAATCAAACGGAAAAATTGATGAAGTCACAGATGAGGAAATTCTTCATGCGTATCAATTGATCGCACGTGAAGAAGGTGTGTTTGCAGAGCCGGGCTCATGTGCGTCTATTGCGGGTGTACTAAAGCAAGTGAAATCTGGAGAAATCAAGCCAGGCAGTAAAGTCGTTGCTGTATTAACAGGAAACGGATTGAAAGATCCGAATACGGCGATTGATATTTCACAAATCAAGCCGGTTACACTCGATGCAGATGAAGATCAAATTCTTGAACACTTAGAAAAGGCCGCACGCGTATGAGTGAAGCCTCCATGCTTTTTTCAATCACAGTACCGGGAAGCACTGCCAATTTAGGACCAGGCTTTGATTCAGTTGGAATGGCGCTCAGCCGCTATTTAAAGCTATCGGTCTATGACCATGATAGATGGCTCTTTGAAGCAGAAACAGATGTCGTGTCTGGTATTCCATCAGGCACTGATAACCTGATTTATCAAACAGCCAAAAAGGTCGCAGATGACTTTGGAAAAACACTCCCGCCTGTTCATGTCAAAGTGTGGAGTGATATTTCATTGGCACGTGGGCTAGGTAGTAGTGCTGCCGCCATCGTGGCCGCCATTGAGCTTGCCAATCAGCTGCTTGAATTAAATATGACCGATGATCAGAAGCTCTTTTTTGCAAGTGAGGTAGAAGGTCATCCAGATAATGCAGGTGCCTCTTTATTTGGTGGTTTACTCATTGGCCTTCATGAAGAAGACAAGACACATGCCGTAAAAGTGCAGCATGTGGATGTAGACGTTGTTGTCGTGATTCCTTTTTACAAGGTTTTGACAAAGGATGCCCGTGATGTCCTGCCAGAGGATTTTTCTTATAAACAGGCGGTTAGTGCGAGTGCTGTGAGTAACGTCCTTGTCGCCGCCTTAATGACGCAGAACTGGCCGCTTGTCGGTGAAATGATGAATAAAGATTTGTTTCATCAGCCTTATCGCACCATGCTTGTTCCAGAGCTGTCAAAGGTGAAGCACATCGCTTCGCTAAAAGGAGCATATGGAACCGCGTTAAGCGGTGCTGGGCCGACGATCCTCACATTAGTTGAAAAAGGAAAGGGAGAAGTGCTGAAAGAGCAGCTTGCCCAAAATTTCCCGCATTGTGAAGTAGATTTGCTGACGGTGCCGGTAGAAGGTGTCGTCGTAGAACATCATCCTATGAATCAAGTGTAGAACGTGTGGTGAATATGCACGTTCTTTTTTATTCTTGTATTGAAGGACAGAAGCAGGGATTATTATTTAGAGGGTCGAACTATTTTTTATGACATAAAAGGGGGAGATAAATTGATGAAGAAATTGATGACAGCAGAAGACGTAACGAAAATTGTTTCTGTGACTCATCCGGTCTATTCGCCAGATGGGAAAAGGGCTTTCTTTACAAAGGTAACGGTGAATGAGAAAAAGAATGATTACAATATCCATTTATGGGTTCGAAATGAAGAAACAGAGGAGCTGTCTCAATGGACATTTGAGGATGGAAAGCATCATCAGCCAGCTTGGTCAAAAGACGGTAAGCAGCTTGCCTTTATTTTTCAGAAGCCAAAAGAAGTCCCTCAGCTCGCACTCATCAACAGCCAAGGAGGCGGCGTGCGTACTTTAACGAATATTCCATACGGGGTATCTCATCCTGTATTTTCGCCTGATGGAGCTTTTATTTACGCGGCTGTATCGTTAAAACAAACAGAATCTGTTAATGATGAAAAAAAGGAGGAGCCAGATGAGTTTGCTCCGGCAGTATATGATGATTTGACCTATAAAGCAGATGGAAGAGGCTTTTTAGATGGACGTCTGACGCAAATTGTACAAGTAGATGTACGTTCAGGAGAGATAGAGACTGTCACCAACGAGCAGCATCATCATATGAATCATGTTGTCTCTCCTTGCGGGAAGTGGCTCGCCTATATTCAATCAAATACGCAGACGCCTTACATAAGTGATGTATGTCTCCTTTCATTAGAGGACGGTACATCTAGCAAAATCACAAAATCGACCGGTGCCTACTCCACCGTATCTTTTTCTCCAAATGGAGAAAGCCTTTTGTACATTGGACATGAGGGTGAATTTCAAAATGCAACCTTTCCGTCATTATGGCTGTATGACCTGAAGGAAGAAAAGACCATTCAACTGTCAGAAATGCTCGATATGTATGTGGGCAGCTGTATGGCTGGAGATAGTGTCATGGGTGAAGCCAATCAGCTTCCACAATGGACAAAGGACAGTCAGGGGTTTTATGCGCTTGTTTCTGATCAAGGAAGAACAGGGGTTTATTATTTCTCCATTGAAGGCTTAGCCTATCCAGTTCGACTAGAGGCAGAACACATTACAAACTTCAGCCTTCATCCAGATGAAACAAAAATGCTGATCAGCCGGCTGTCACCCGTCTCACCGAGTGAGTTGTATGAGCTGACTTTAGGTGAATTATCACTAAACCAAATCACCTTCGAGCATGATGCCTTTCTAAAAGAGCATGTCGTATCCGAACCTGAAACATTTTCTTTTCAATCGAAAGAGGGCGACGATGTACATGGCTGGTTCATGAAGCCTTGTCAGATGGAAGAGGGAAAGACATATCCGCTCATTTTAGAAATTCATGGCGGGCCGCATGTGATGTATGGTCACACGTATTTTCATGAATTCCAAATGCTCGCTGCTGAAGGCTATGCCATTGTGTACGTCAATCCTCATGGCAGTCACGGCTACGGACAGATGTTTACGGATCGTGTGAGAGGCAGCTATGGTGACGTTGATTATGAGGATGTCATGCTCGCTGTTGATCACGTGCTGGAAGCCTATGATTTCCTTGATGATACGAGGCTCGGGGTGACAGGAGGCAGCTATGGCGGTTTTATGACCAACTGGATTGTCGGAAAGACAGACCGCTTTCGTGCAGCCGTCACACAGCGGTCCATCTCGAACTGGATTAGCTTTTATGGCATTAGTGATATCGGCTATTTCTTTACAAGGTGGCAGATTGATGGGGACATTTATGATTCGATCGATAAGCTATGGGATCGTTCGCCGTTAAAGTATGTGAAACAAGTGAACACGCCGCTCCTCATCCTGCACAGTGACGAAGATTATCGATGCCCAGTCGATCAAGGAGAACAGCTTTTTGTGGCATTGAAGGAGCTTGGGAAAGACACAAGATTGGTCAAATTTCCGAAGGCGTCTCATGAATTATCCAGAAGCGGTCACCCGGCGCAGCGTATTCAAAGACTGACCTTTATTCAAGAATGGTTTAGAGACAAGTTATCCTAATAAAAAAATGACCCAAATTGGGTCGCTCAGCATGAAGACAAACCCTCGTTGTCAGTCCTGCGTGCTGGTGCTCACGAATATGAAATTCGCCCCGCGCCAGTACTTGGCCTTCCTAGACTTCATATCATGCTGAAAAGAAGACAAAGGGATAAAATCAAAATCATTTTAGCCCTTTGTCAATCATGACAAAACGACCCAAATCGGGTCGTTTTCATGTCATATATGAATTAGAAAACCTGTTCAACTTCTACAACGCCAGGCACTTCTTCTAATAATGCTCGCTCAATACCGGCTTTCAGTGTAATGGTTGAACTTGGACAGCTGCCGCATGCACCAAGAAGACGTAATTTGACAATGCCATCTTCAATGTCTACAAGCTCACAGTCTCCACCATCACGTAATAGAAATGGACGAAGTTTGTCCAGTACTTCTTGTACTTGGTCTTTCATTTCGACTTCAGTCATTAGATATAATCGCTCCTTTCACAACATATCACCATTATATTCATCTGGACAATAAAAATCTATTGATTGGTTTCAAAGTTTCCTTCTCATTATAGCACAATCTCATCTTGAAACAAAAAGTGAATTTGACTTTTTTCATACAGAAAATTCAGCTAAAATAAAGAAAGAAAGGGGGCTTTCAAATGAACCAAACCGTTGATCTTTATGTATATGGAAGAGATGTACTGTGCGCTAGCTGCGTGAATCTGCCTTCTTCAAAAGATACATTTGAGTGGTTAGATGCAGCATTAAAACGAAAATATCCGAATCAGCTGTTTCGCATCACATATATTGATATCGAGCACCCGCCAGAAAACGAACGCCAAAAAGAATTGTCTGAACGAATTCTTGATGATGAATTCTTCTATCCGCTTGTCCTAGTCGAGGATCAAATTGTTGGAGAAGGCAATCCCAAATTAAAAGACATTTATCAAGAAATGGAGAAATACGGGTACACTGAGAACAGTGAATAAGCTGTTCCTTTTTATATCAAAAAGGAACGTTTGTTTGATTGTGATGAAATGAAAGGAGAGTGGGCATCATGAATTATTTACTGATACAATCTCTTCATCAGCAAATACCAATTGACATGATTTATATGAAGAAAAACGGAGAGTGCACAAAGCGAAAAATCATTATACACCGTCAAACGGAATAGCTATACAAGCGTATTGTTAATCGAACAAAACAAAACGAACATTTCGTAAAGGCTGCATTCTTGCCCTTGCTCCTATCAAATTGTCCAATTCATCGGCACATGCCGTTTCATAAGAAAAAGCTCCTTCGTCAGGAAGAAGCTTTGAGAAAAAATTCACATGATTTTAGCCATTGTGATGCTTGTACATCCATAAAAGTCCAGATTTTAAGAGTCTTGGAACACGGCCTACTAGTGGACGATCCGCAACTAAGCCAAAACCAGCTTTTTTTCCTAAAGAACCTAATACACCTTTTAGCTTAAACTGCGGGTAAGCCTCAGGAAGCGGCTCGTTTTTCCAGCGTTTTTGTAGAGATTGGACAATTTGCTCTGCCTGTGCCTCGGCAAGCTGTGCACTTGGAGCATGCGGTAGACTTGCGCAATCACCAACGACATATACATGCTCATCTCCAGGGAGATTATGATGAGGAGTTAAGACGACGCGGCCTTGAACGTCTTTTTCAACCTCCATCTCTCGTACTACTTTACTTGGCTGAATTCCTGCTGTCCACACAATGACATCTGCTTCAATCGCATCGTCATGGTTGTAAACCACACCTTCTTCAACCTTCGTAATATTGGCGCAGTTAATGATTTTCACTTCGTTTTCTTCAAACCATTTCTGCACATATAAACTTAATCTTTTTGGGAAGCTTGATAGAATCAGTTCTCCGCGGTCAAAAAGAATAATGTTTAAATCAGCTCGGCTTTCTCGCAGTTCACTGGCTAGCTCTACCCCGCTCAGTCCAGCACCGACAATGCCAACCGTTGCGCCTGCGCTTAAATTGTTTAATTTGTTGTATGCAAGCCTTGATTGATCAATGGTTTGAATGCTGTATGTATGTTCTTTTGCACCAGGGACATTGTGGTACTTGTCCTCACATCCTAATCCGATGACCGTGTCGTCATATGGAGTAGGTTCACGGTCGCTGAATAAGATCTGTTTGTTTTCAATATCAATTTTTTCTACTTCCCCATATTGAATATCCAGCTTCGGATGCTCTGGAAAGGATACTCGAATGTGATGATCAGAGATCGTTCCAGCAGCAAGTGCATAATATTCTGTTTTTAAACAGTGGTAAGGATTTCGATCAATTAATGTGATAGTAACATCATCAGGTAATTGATTTGGCAATAAGCGGTGGAGAACTCGCATATTTCCGTAACCTCCGCCGATCAAGACTAAATTTTTCATGACGATTCTCCTTTTCCCCCTAGACATTGAAAAACACTTGCACTAAAAAATTTTAAGTTAAAATGCCAAATAAAATTATATCGAATTTACTTTGAAACCTCAATAATTGTTTCAAAATAACCTACATATTCATTCATTCGTCCTAAATAGTAAAACATTTTAGAGGAATAGGCGTAACGCTTTAGGGGAAGCTCATGTTTTGACTAATAAAAGGAATTTCGGTAGGATGGTAAGGCAATGTGAGGTGAAGCACAGTGTTTCCACTGATTGAATTTTGTGTAAGTAATCTTGCACAAGGGTCTCAAGAAGCAAAAGAGAAGCTTGAAAAAGACCCAAACCTAGATGTAATGGAATACGGCTGTTTAAGCTACTGTGGCAAATGTATGGACTCCCCATTTGCGCTTGTGAATGGAGAATTTGTTTCAGGAGAAAATGCAGAGCAGCTAGTCGAGCGAATTTATGCTTTTATAGAGGAAAATGACATGTTTTAAATGCACCACATGGGTCATGAGGTGCATTTTTTCACACTTCCATCTTCCATTTTTAAGGAGGAGAATGTATAGAAAGCGCCTCCAATATGTTATGCTAATAAAATATCATCAACATGAAGCATCACACAAGAGAAAAAGAGGCATATGCATAATAAAAGCCCTTTGCCATGGCAGCAAAGAGCTTTTATGTATGAAAAACGGGGGATGATAAGATTGTCTCCTGAATCGACTCCTTTTATACTATAAAGAAACAACATTTTTGGAGGACGCTCATGACACCATTTCAATTTACGAAAATGCACGGACTAGGAAATAATTATATATACGTCAATCAGATGAAGGAACAGCTTCCAGAAGAGAAGCTATCAGAAATAGCCATCCGCGTTTCTTCTGTTTACACAGGAATTGGTTCTGATGGAATGATCCTCATCTGCCCATCAGATGTTGCACCTGTGAAAATGCGCATCTTCAACAATGATGGATCAGAGGGGAAAAATTGCGGTAACGGGCTACGCTGCGTCGCAAAATATGTGTATGAGCATCAGATGGTGACAGACACGACGTTTCAGATTGAGACATTATCAGGACTCGTCAAAGCAACTGTCCATGTACAGAATAATCAGGTTCATTTAGTCACAGTGGATATGGGGACACCTCGTTTTGAAAAAGAAGCGATGCCGATGCTGGGCGAGCAAGGCAGCACAACGATCAATGAGGTGCTTGACTTTGGCACTGCTAGTTTGAATGGGACGGCCGTTTCAATGGGTAACCCGCACATCGTTTTCTATTTAGAGGACATTGAAAAGGCCCCGCTCGATTCACTTGGACCGATCATCGAAAAGCACGAGATGTTCCCAGAAGGGGTCAATGTGGAATTTGTTGAACTCGTCAGTGAAACGGAGCTGCATTTCCGTGTGTGGGAAAGAGGATCAGGGATTACCCAAGCCTGTGGAACGGGTGCTTGCGCTGCGGCCGTATCAACGATTGTGAATGGACATGGGAAAAAGGAAACGGACATGACGGTTCACCTAGCAGGTGGAGATCTTATCATTCGCTGGAAGGACAATGACCATGTGCTAATGACAGGACCTGCTGAAACGATTTGTGACGGCAAGTTTTACCTCTAAACCATTTATTTGAGAAAAGGCATCATCATGTTTATAATTGAAAAGAAACATCCAGTCAAAAGGAGGGATGATCATGAATACACCAGTCACAATTACAGAAGCTGCTGCGTTGCAGATTAAAGATATGATGAAAGAGCATGAAGAAGAAAATGCGTTCCTTCGAGTGGGCGTAAAAGGTGGCGGTTGCAGCGGTCTTTCATACGGCATGGGCTTTGACCATGAAGTAGCGGAGAAAGACACACAGTTTGAACAGCACGGCATACAGGTCCTTGTCGACTCCGAAAGCCTTGATATCATGAACGGAACCATCATTGATTTCAAACAATCACTAATGGGGGGCGGTTTCACCATCGACAATCCAAACGCCATCGCCTCATGCGGATGTGGCTCTTCTTTTAGAACAGCCACGAATACCGGTACGCCTGAGGAGTGTTAAGGGTTTAGTATCGATTAATTTTGTAAGTCCATATTTAAGACCTCCTCAAATAGATCATTAAATCGAGGAGGTTTTTTGCTATTCTTTAAAGATGCCAAAACTCAACTAGATTATGAAACAAACTCGTTAGGTGAGATGTGTGTAAAATATATCACATTAGGCTTTTTTATGATGATTTACGAAAAAGCAACTGTTGAACGGGCATCATAATGAAAAAAAACCTCTGGTAAAGTTACTTAATTAGAAAATAGTTCGCAATTTCTTAGTATTTCATCTGTACCAAGTAAGGTAGCTTCTTTAATCCCTACATGATTGTTCTTCATGAAAGATTGTACAGCTTGATAGCCTACTGCATAACCTGCAAAGGGTGATAATCCAACAGGTTGATACCCTTGTTCTTTGGCAATGAGATCACCAAACATATAACTGCTGACCTCAGCGAATCCTTTCGTATGTAAAGCGTCTTTTATCACTTCTTTTGAATAGTCTAAGTCCTGTTTATCAAAAGAAGTAACCCAAGGTCCTAAAAGTTGTTCCCCATAAAGTTCTTTTGCAAATGATTCAGCTAAGCCCTCTATCACTATGTAATCCCCAACTGTTACGTTTCCATGATCCCAATCAAAATATGAAAAACGGATATTATGATGGAATTCATGTGCAATGACGGCAGGAATTCTTGGGATATTATAAGGGCTTGGATAAATTGATACTTGGATAAAGCCTGGAATGCCTCCAAAGCCACAATATCCTTTTTGTCGTTCAAGCTTTTTCGGATCAGCTATATATAGGCCAAATCTCAATTCATCAGCATTTATATGAAGGTTGTGTTTTTTTATATAATCCATACAATTGTTCAAAGTATGATTAACGGTTTGAAGAGCTTGAATTTCTTCTAAACTGTCTAATGCCTGTCTCCCATTTTCTGTATCTAATACATCAAGATAGCCAAGCATATTGGTCGCCATTAAGACATCATAGCCATTAGGCTGTTTAGCTTTTAACGGAACATTTATCATATTCCACATCTTTTCAAAAGGTTTCATCATGGTGTACCGAAAAAAATGTTCTTTATTTTCTTTCAGCGAAAATAACTTTTTATATTGTTCAATTGTATCCTCAATGATGATTTTCATCGTTATGACCTCTTTTATGATGATTAGTAAAAACTTTCATCGCTTCACACATGAATGATGCCAAGCCTTTACCATATCGATCTATATTTTTTGTAAAACGTTCATCTTGCATATAGAGTTGACCTAATCCATAAAATGCATCAAGAGAGTAATGACTAAAGTTTTCGTTTAAAAAGTCATACCATTCTTTGATGGCGGATTGTACTTCTTTGGATTGCGTAGGGAGATTGCGTAGGGACGCTAAGTGATGAAAGATCCTATCCCATCTCGCAGATACATCACGTTGTTCCTCATTGGACAATCGACTTAATTTTAAGTTCATGTCATCAATGGAGTGATTCCCCCAACGACAACGAGCTTCTTCTTCATATTGATTGAGTTTCATGTTCATTCCCTCGAACCTCTCTTTATTTGTCAGGTGAATTTCTCCCGATATATGTTTTAATGTTTTATCGATATGTTCAATCATTTTATCGAGTTTATTTCGTTTCTCTATCAACATTTTTCGTTGTAAGGTAAATGCTTCCTTCCTGTCAAAGGAAGGGCTATCCATCATTTTTTTGATTTCCTTCAAGGTAAATCCAAGTTCTCTGAAAAATAATATCTGCTGTAATGTTTCAAGGTTTTCTTCTGAATAGAGCCGATAACGAGAATCAGTGACTTCTTTTGGTGTCAACAAACCAATTTGGTCGTAATGATGAAGTGTACGAATACTAATATCAAACAATTCAGCGACTTCTTTTACTTTCATGTCAAGCACATCTCCTTATAGTACCTACTATAAAGTATGACGTTACGTTAGGGTCAATAAAAAGTTCATGACCCTATCTGTTGTTCGAAATGTGTATAGGATCAAATTACCATTTCACGGTTTTTTGAAGTCTTGTGTATATGTTTATCCTGTAAGAATCAGTAGTTCTTCTGTGACATTCATAAAGAGATATAAATCGTTAATTTTGTTACAGCTTGTCCTCACAACTGGCTATTTCCACACGAAAAGAGTATCATGATAACCAAACAGAAACTGTATTCAGGAAAGAGGTTGCTGAGGATTGAGTGAACAAATCAATTGCAGAAACTGTCATGAACTCATTCCGTATCGTTCAAAAACGTGTCCAGCTTGCGGGATAGACAAGCCGCTTCCGAAAAAGGAACGTGTGAAGGATCGGGTAATTTTGGTTGTGGCAGGGATTGTTGTGGTGCTGCTTGCTGCAATGGTACTTGGAATGGCGAATGCCTATATTGGGGTTTTTCAATAAACGAAAAAGGAGTTCCGTGGGTGGAACCCCTTTTTTTCATCCGTCCTTATTTGTTTTCAAATAAGCTTGTGGAGTGAAGAGGCTGTACACGGGCTTTCGGGTCCATGTACGCTTTTGCGTTGTTCACAGCAGTTGGTGCTTCACCAAATCCGCTTGCAATCAATTTGACTTTCCCTTCATATGTACAGATGTCTCCTGCCGCATAGAAACCTTCGATATTTGTTTCCATTGTGGATTTAACCACGATAGAGTTCTTTTCGATGTCAAGGCCCCATTGTTTGATTGGTCCAAGGGAGGAAACAAAACCGAAGTTGACGATCACATCGTCCACATCAAGCACTTGCTTTTTATCGCCTTTGACTTCTTCAAGCACAATTTGTTCAATGCGGTCTTCGCCAATAAGCTCAGTTGGCACAAATGGTGTCAGTACATTGACTTTCGAGTTGTGCAAGTTTTCTACACTGTGCTCATGTGCACGGAATTTATCACGGCGGTGAATTATCGATATTTCTTTTGCGATTGGTTCAAGCATGAGTGCCCAGTCCACCGCAGAGTCTCCACCACCTAGAACAGCGACACGTCTGCCAGCAAATTGGTTCAAGTCATTGATGAAGTAATGAAGGTTCGTTCCTTCAAATGATTCTGCTGCATTTAGTTCAAGCTTTCTCGGTTGGAATGCACCGTTACCAGCTGTAATGATGATCGTTTTAGAATAATGAACTTCTTGATTTGTGACGAGTTTAAAAATACCATCTGCCTGTTTTTCAACCGTTTCTACAGCTTGCTCTAAGCAAATGGTTTGATCAAATTTATCCATTTGTTCCTTTAAATTATCAACTAATTCTTGTGCGCGGATTTTTGGGAAACCAGCCACATCATAAATGTATTTTTCAGGGTAAAGAGCGGATAGTTGACCGCCGAGCTGAGGAAGGCTTTCAATGATTTTCACACTCGCCTGTCTCATGCCTCCGTAAAACGCAGTAAACAATCCAACTGGGCCGCCCCCGATAACGGTAATGTCATATACCTTAGAATCTTCTTGCATTCCTTAATCCTCCCAAATGAAAATTGTTATCACTATATCATATCATACCACATATCGTTGTTTGACTTGTTTTGAAAAACTTGTCGTTTTTTGATGCAGGTGCTTTGACAAATAAAAAAAGTGAGAAAGATCGTTTATCATAAGGATTTTCAGTTTAAAGCCTTGAAAAAAGAAGCAGAACTCGCTATTATTGTTAAGGGAACTAAATATTAATTTTTTATGAATTTTTGTCGGATACGGTCAAATGCTTTCGTTTTTTGTAGGTGAAAGTTCAGATTTTCACATACTTATTTTTTGTTTCAATTTCATAAAATGCCGGAAAGCGGTTGAGAATAATGATATGTAATTCTTTATCCGTTTTACAGCAAATTTAAAAAAGGTGGATGTGATTCCAGTGAATAAACCGAAAATCGTTGTATTAGGTGCAGGTTATGGCGGATTAATGACAGTAACACGATTAACAAAACAGCTTGGCACAAATGATGTAGACATTACTCTTGTGAACAAGCATAATTATCATTACGAAACAACATGGCTACATGAAGCAAGTGCAGGTACACTTCATCATGATCGCTGTCGTTATCAAATTAAAGATGTAATTAACAGTTCCCGAGTCAACTTTGTCCAAGCAACAGTTGAGAGCATTGATAAGGAAGCGAAGAAAGTTTTGACATCAGATGGCGAACTTTCTTATGACTACCTTGTTGTAGCGCTTGGTGCTGTTCCTGAAACATTTGGTATTGCAGGACTTAAAGAATATGCCTTTTCAATCTCTAACATCAACTCTGCTCGTCAGCTTCGTGAGCACATTGAGCTTCAATTTGCGACATATAATACTGAAGCTGAAAAGCGTCTAGAGCGTCTGACAATCGTTGTCGGCGGTGCGGGCTTCACAGGTATTGAGTTCCTTGGTGAGCTTGGAAACCGTGTGCCTGAGCTTTGTAAAGAGTATGATATTGATCAAAAAGAAGTGCGTATTATCTGTGTAGAAGCTGCGCCAACAGCTCTTCCTGGATTTGATCCTGAATTGATCGACTATGCGATGAACTACCTTCAAGGTAAAGGTGTTGAGTTCAAAATCGGTACAGCGATCAAAGAATGTACGCCTGAAGGCATCATTGTTGGGAAAGACGATGATACAGAAGAAATCAAAGCAGCAACTGTTGTTTGGGCTGCAGGTGTACGCGGCAACCCAATCGTTGAAGAAGCTGGATTTGAAAACATGCGCGGCCGCGTAAAAGTGTCTCCGGATCTTCGTGTACCTGAGAACGACGATGTATTCATCATTGGTGACTGTTCATTAATTATCAATGAAGAAATCAACCGTCCATACCCACCAACAGCACAAATTGCGATGCAACAAGGTGAAACAGTGGCGAAAAACCTTACAGCGCTTGTGAAAGGTGGTACACTTGAAAGCTTTATGCCAGACATCAAAGGAACAGTTGCTTCTCTTGGTGAACACGACGGTGTAGGTGTTGCGTTTGGTAAAAAACTCCAAGGTACAAAAGCTTCTGCAATGAAGAAAATCATCGACAACCGTTCTTTATTCATGGTTGGCGGACCAGGACTTGTTCTGAAAAAAGGAAAGTTCAAACTCTTCTAAACATCAATAGACGAAAACGTGTATCCTCGTGATACACGTTTTTTTTATGAAATAGGGAATATTTTCTCACTTGGTACTGGACAGAAAAATGTGTTATGATAAATTATCAGAAAATTTAGATTAAAGGAGCGAGCAATATAAATACACAAACAAAAGAAAAAAATTCAACTTGTCAATATTGTTCAGGGAAAGGGTATTTTCAGCTATTGCTCGGCGGATCAGAAACATGTGAGGAATGTAAAGGGACAGGAAAGAAGCATTAATCCAACTGTTTTTTCCATTGATTGACTTCATCTCTATTTCCAAGTTAAACTAATGATGGGATATTTGGGGGTGAAGATGAAGTGATCAGTTTACCAGTCGTTATCATTTCAGTTATTTTATTTTTCGTGTTATTCTTCGGCATTGGATTTTTGCTGAATATGCTGCTAAGAATGTCATGGATTATGGCAATTTTATATCCAATTGTATGCCTTTTCATTATCAATAATCAAAAGATGGTGACCTATGTAAGAGAGCCAGACACCGCCTTTTCAGGAATAGGAGACCGCATTGTATCACTTGCTGCGGCAGATATCATTATTTTATTGAGCGGTCTGATTGGTGCGATTGCATCAGGATTTGTCATCAATGCACTTCGAAAAAGAGGCTATCAAATGTTTTAACTCACTTGTTGTCCAGCAAGTGGGTTTTTTTGTTTCTCCTTTGCATAGTTTCCATTTTGTTTGGAAACAAATAGATGGGTAGAGGAGTGACAAATAGAGATGAAAACATGGATGAAACGATTATTCATGACTGCCCTTTTTATACTTGCATTGATGACAAGTTTTACGGGCATATCTGGAGTAGAACCAAGTGATCTAGTTGCATGGGTAAAAGAGATCGATGCTGGGAAGCAAGTGTCTTCTTTTTTTCATAATCAAAAGAGACAGACGATGGCGGTCAAAAGCGATGACTTGCGATCTGTTTCCCTTGAAGAAGCGTTTAATTGGAATGATTATCCGAAGCAAAAGGTTGTCGCCACAGGCTATACAGCAGGTGTGGAATCAACAGGCAAGACAAAGGAACATCATGCATATGGCATTACATATTCAGGAGTCAAAGTGAAACGTGATTTATATTCAACAGTGGCAGCGGACCCTTCTGTCTTTCCAATTGGCACCGTGCTGTTTATCCCAAACTACGGCTACGGAGTGGTCGCAGATACTGGGAAAGCCATTAAAGGACATAAGCTTGATTTATATTATGAAACCGTTGATGATGTGTATAGAGAATGGGGTAAAAAAGTGCTCGATGTCTATATTATTAAAAAGGGAGAAGGGACGTTAACGGAAAAGGACTTAAATCAGCTAAATGAAGCAGAATCCATGCAAGTTTTTCGTCAGCAGTTTCAAGCGAATAAAGAATAAAAAAGCTTTGGATCTCAAAAGGTCCAAAGCTTTTTCGCTTCTACATGAAGTAATAATCTAAGATGAGTGTCAGCAAAATCCCTGTTAAGCCGCCGAAGAAGACTTCAATCGGCTTATGGCCTAGAAGCTCTTTCAATTTCTTTTGCTTCTCTTTTTCTCCTGCATTCGGGAAATTCTTTGCTTCGGCAACAAATCGGTTAAAATCTGTCACCAGCTTGTTGAGAACAGTAGCCTGTTCTCCTGCCTGTCTGCGAACACCTGTCGCATCAAACATCGTAATAATGGCAAAGATGGCAGAAATGGCAAAAGTCGATGTACCTAGCCCGTGCTCTAAAGCCACTGCTGTTGAGAGTGCTGTTACTGCTGCCGAGTGTGAACTTGGCATTCCGCCAGTGCTTGTAATGAGCGACCAATCTAGTCGTCTAGAAACGATAAATTGAATGGGAACTTTTACAAATTGCGCAAAAAAGATGGCTGCAAGGCTGGCAAGTAGCGGAAAATTCGTCAGTACGCTCATGAAAAAGAAACATCCTCTCTGTAAGAAAAA
Organism: Bacillus stratosphericus; assembly: GCF_020524495.1. Classification (GTDB taxonomy): domain Bacteria; phylum Bacillota; class Bacilli; order Bacillales; family Bacillaceae; genus Bacillus; species Bacillus stratosphericus_B. The sequence goes on from NZ_JAIVLB010000037.1 coordinate 22,194, forward strand.
ATATCGTGCGAAATGATTGACTGTTTATCCTAGTAAGATAAAAAAATGATTGCAGTAAAAATGGTTGCCAAATCCATGTTCATTATAACATTAAAGAAAGTAGATGTAGAACGTGGAGGACATGGACAGACTGCTATGAATCCTCGTCGCTTTTTCATGATGCCCTTCCGTGTGTAAAATTATAAATGTTCATCAAGTGAAGACAGACTGGCAATGATCGTATAGGCACGCAAATTTTGATATAATAGAAGTTCCAATGTGAAAAATGGAGTTCATTGAAGGAGCGTGTGATAAATATGTTTTTCTCGACAAATGAGTTGCAACATAAAGATACACTGGCCATCGGACTTTTTCAAAAGAGCCAATTATCAGGAAAAGCAAAAGAAATGGATGAATTACTTGAAGGAAGAATCACCGAATTATTAAAAGAAGGCGATATTTCATCAAAAAGAAATCAGCTTTTGACATTTTTCCCTTCCCCTGAAACAGGCATCAAACGCATTTATTTTGTCGGACTTGGGAAGGAATCAGATTACACGTTTGAAGAAGCAAAAGAAGTCTTTGCGCATTTATTTAAAAAGCTCCATCAAGATAAAAAGCAAGCGGTTTCGGTCTTGCTTGATACGTTTGTAGGAAGGGATATGCCTGTCCATGATGCAGCACATGCCCTTTCTGAAAGCTGCCTCTTAGCTACATATGAATTACAAGATTTTAAACATAAAACCAATGAACCAGATCGTTTTATCGAATTTGTATATGCAACGACAGAACATGATACAGCTGAAATTCAGGCTAGTCTGAAAGTAGGCGAAGTCTACGGGCAATCAGTCAATTCGGCTCGCACACTTGTGAATATGCCGCCGAACATGCTGACATCCTCTGATCTTGCTTCCTATGCTGCAGAGCTTGCGTATAAATACGAATTTGAGATTGAAATTTTAGATAAAGAACAAATGGAAGATCTCGGGATGGGCGGTATTTTGGCCGTCAATAGAGGCTCAACAGAACCACCAAAACTTATTGTGTTGAAATATCAAGGCAAAGAAGAATGGACAGATGTCATCGGCTTCGTCGGTAAAGGCATCACGTATGATACAGGTGGATATTCATTAAAGCCAAGAGCGAGTATGATTGGCATGAAAACCGATATGGGAGGCTCGGCTTCTGTTTTAGGAGCGATGGAAATTATTGGTGAACTTCGCCCGGAACAAAATGTGATTGCTGTCATTGCCTCAACAGATAATATGATTTCGGCAGATGCAATAAAGCCGGATGATGTGATTGTGTCACTGAGTGGTAAAACAATCGAAGTGCTCAACACGGATGCAGAAGGCCGCCTCGTGTTAGCAGATGGGGTGACGTATGCGAAGCAGCATGGTGCCTCTGTCCTTGTGGACGTTGCGACATTAACAGGCGGGGTCATTGTGGCGCTTGGGAATGAGACAACAGGTGTTATGACCAATAATGATGAACTGTATGCTCAGTTTAAAGAGGCTTCAGAAGAATGCGGTGAAATGATTTGGCAGCTGCCAATCACAGAAAAAGATAAAAAACGAGTACGAAACAGCAAAATGGCTGACCTCAATAACTCACCAGGTCGTGATGGTCATGCGATCATGGCGGGTGCTTTTATTGGTGAATTCGCTGAGGGCACCCCATGGGTCCACTTAGATATTGCAGGAACAGCGACAACTGAAAAACCTTCATGCTTTGGACCAACAGGGGCAACAGGCGTGATGGTCAGATCATTAGCGACATTTGTGGAACGATTTGAAGCAAAAAAATAAAGAAAAGGGCTCTGCCAGATGGGACTGACCCCATAATATGAGACAAATAAAAAACACCTTCAAGTTTGAAAACGGACCGTTGTGATCCGAAATAAAACATGGAGGTGTTTTTTCTATGGGGACAAGAGTGAGTTATCCA
>NZ_JAIVLB010000038.1 GCF_020524495.1 Bacillus stratosphericus
TAGCAAACTGGACATGGAAAGGACCATGTCCAGCGTAAGACAACTGATAAATTTTATCAAAATAAGTGAAAACCCCACTTTTACTTGAAGTAAAGGTGGGGTTTGTCTACGGTCTGAAAGCACTGCAAGGTCAGTGCTTTTTTTATTTGGATTTGGTTTCAAATATTAAAAAGCATCAACCATCAAAGAAATAAACTTGCAAAAAGAAACGCTTTATTTATTTTTACAACGAAGATACCACCCATCATGTTCATATTTGGATGGTTCCAAGATATGAATGGATGTATAAATTTGGGCGTTCAGTTGAATCAGTCCGACCAGTATTACTTCACGCTAGAAATGAAATGAATATCAAAGACAATATTGAAGAAGTTAAGGAAGCCATCGACATTCTTACCAAAGAATTAAATAAATAATTGAATAGAAATTTCGTTTTTAGGTAGTGTATTTTCTTAAATACCAATACTAAACTTTAACAGATCCTTTACTTATAGTTAATGGTAATTTTAGGTAATAAACAACTTCCAGGAGGAAATAGATGTGGAGGATTTTTCGCTATTCATTGCTTCATTTTTTCAGCGTATTTATGCTTTTTTCAACGTTTTTTTCACTGAACCAAACGGAGGATAGTGGCTGCTTGGGTATATGGTGCTCATTGGTCTCGTTCTTTTTCGGGGGAATATATGCTTTACCGAAATATAAGCAATCAGAATCAAATCATGATGACACTTATTCTGTTTGTTTTTTTCATATGCTCATGAATCGTTCGATATAAAACTTTTTTTACATTGTTTGAAAAAAAGTGAAACCACCTATGACATTGTTGCGTCTTACTAGTACAGGCGTTTAAATAGCAGGAAATCGGGAATATCTAAGGAAGTGGTTCTTAACTATAGTATAAGGAGCGAATCCATGAATTGGTATGAAAAGCTCAGTGAATACTTCCCGATAGAAGAAATGAAGTCAAAAGAGCATATGGAAGCTTTATTAAAGGAAAGAAGTGATATTTATCATAAGGAGGAAGGACCTCATCATGTCATGATGTACGCTGAATTTGATTCTTTCATCTTTATTGATTATTTATTTGTTTCCAAAGATGCAAGGGGTGAAGGCCTCGGCTCAAAGCTCATTCATAAGCTAAAGAAAAAAAAGAAACCGATCTTGCTTGAGGTCGAGCCTGTAGATGATGACGATGAAGATACTGCAAAACGCCTAAAGTTTTATCAAAGAGAGCACTTCAAGCATGCAGAATCGATCGGTTATAAACGCAGGTCACTTGCAACCAATGAAGTGAACCGCATGGAAATCCTTTATTGGTCGCCTCTTACAGATAATGAGGAAGAAATGATGGAGGCCATGAGGAAGACATACGAAAGAATTCATACGTATAAAGATGAAGAATGGTATGGGCAATCGTATGAGGATGTTGATGACGTGTTAAAGGTCATTGAAAATAGAAAACAAAAGAATATTTTCAATCATCTCGACTAAATGATCATGTTCAGACATCAAGCATCACCATAAAAAGAATGAAATTGTCTAGTTTTTGTCACAAAAATTGCAAGAAAATCTGTTCACACTTACTTTTTTATAGTATAATCACTATAAAGATTACTTATTTAGAACAATTTTAATTTAAGAATACAGATCAATATTCATTCTACAAATTGAGGAGTGAAGATTTATGGTAACATTATATACATCACCAAGCTGTACATCATGTAGAAAAGCAAGAGCGTGGTTAGAAGAGCACAATATCCCTTATCAAGAAAGAAACATTTTTTCTGAGCCTCTTTCAATTGATGAAATTAAAGAAATTCTTCGAATGACGGAAGATGGTACAGATGAAATTATCTCAACACGTTCTAAAGTATTCCAAATGCTAAATGTGAATGTTGAAACAATGCCGCTTCAAAAATTGTATAAACTGATCAATGAGCACCCTGGTCTTTTAAGACGTCCAATTATTTTGGATGAAAAAAGACTACAAGTTGGGTACAACGAAGATGAAATTAGACGTTTCCTTCCAAGAACGGTTCGCACATTCCAACTAAAAGAAGCTCAACGACTTGCTAACTAATAGAAAAGCGAAAAGCTGCCGATCATTTGGCAGCTTTTTTTATTTGTTTTCAGCAGTTTGTTCATAAAATAGGCTAGCCAAAATGACGGTTGCGACTGTTAAAAATGGAAGTAAAAATTCAAGGATTGCATGCTGTGTCATAAATTCATTCAATTTTACATCACGAACGATCATTTCTCCGCCCGTAAAAGCCAAAAGAGCACTTCCGCCGTATAAAAGAAAAGGAAATTTGGTTAATGCGGCATGAATGAGCTTACTCCCCCAAATAATAATGGGAACTGAAATCATTAAACCAAAAGCGGTTAGGAACATGTTGCCTTTAGCCGCACCTGCAACAGCAATGACATTATCAAGTGACATAAAGAGGTCTGCAATGACGATGGTTTGGACTGCCCGCAAAAGGGAGCCGCTGCTTTTAATCAGAATGGGTTCTTTCTTTTGTTCAATTAACAGATTGTATCCTATATAAAGGAGAAAGAGCCCGCCAATAAATTGCAAATAAGGGATGGTCAATAAATAGACTGCAGCACCTGTCATTGTTATTCTCATTAGCACTGCCAAAAGTGTGCCGATCCATATGGCTTTATTACGTTTATCATTTGATAAGCTTCGACTTGCCAACGCAATGATTAAAGCATTATCCCCGCCTAAAATCAGGTCTATGCCAATAATCATAAGTAAGGATACGATCCACTCTGTTTCCATCCTATTCACCTCATTTCATTATAGAGCTCGTACAACCAATATATGAAGACAATTCAAATATATGTTTCTGTAAGTTTTCTCTGCAAAAAATGCGTTTTTATTTCTTTTATTCATGTTTTATCATAAAATAGACAGTACAAAGCAATACCTCAATTCTTTAAATGGCTAATATGTAGACGGAACGGGTAAAGTGTAGTAAAGTACTATTAATTGGGAGCTTGTATGTCCCTTCAACATCTTATATAGAAGGGAAGGTTGGCAAAATGGAAATCGAAAGAATAAATGAACATACAGTTAAATTTTATATTTCCTACGGTGATATTGAAGATCGCGGTTTTGATCGTGAAGAGATCTGGTATAATCGTGAGCGCAGTGAAGAGCTGTTCTGGGAAGTAATGGACGAAGTGCACGAAGAAGAAGAGTTTGCAGTAGAGGGGCCACTTTGGATTCAAGTACAGGCACTTGATAAAGGTCTTGAAATTGTCGTGACAAAAGCCCAACTTTCTAAAGATGGACAAAAGCTCGAATTGCCAATTCCAGAGGATAAAAAAGATCAAACAGATGAAGAAAGTCTAGATGCACTGCTTGATGATTTTCATAAAGAAGAGCAGGATCAAGAAGAACCTAATGAGAAGGAAAAAAAACTTCAACTTCAATTCGTGTTGAAAATGGATGACTTTGAAGATTTGATTGCACTTTCTCAGTTAAATATGCATGATTTTACCACAAGTTTATATTCGTTTGAAAACCGTTATTATCTATATGTTGACTTCCACGAGGATTTGTCAGATGAGCAAGTGGAGAATAAGCTCAGCATTCTGCTTGAATATGCTCATGAATCAGTTGTCAGCATCTACAGACTGCAAGAATACGGTCAGCTGATTGTGAAAGGTAATGCCCTTGAAACGATTCAACAGCACTTCTCGTAAACAACAAAAAGTCGATTTCTATAGAGGAATCGGCTTTTTTATCTGAATGAATAGTTAAACAAACAGATCAAGGAGAAAATGAAATGAGAAATGTAGTCAAGGTTCTTTTTTTTCTTATCATTACGATAGGTGCTTATTTGATTATTCAAATTTTTGCCGGTGATATAGCAGTAAGTGTACTAAGTTTCATCAGTGTCCTATTCACTTTATCGATTATCTTCATTGGATTTGTTATTTTCTTAGAGAACCGAAATCCGTCTCAAACCATCACTTGGCTTGTCCTACTTGGCAGCTTTCCGCTGTTCGGATTTTTGTTCTATTTTTTCTTTGGACGCAATATTAAAAAGCGCCGGCTGTTTGAAAAGAAAGCGGTACTAGATGAACAGTTAATCCAGGAAGATGAGCGCATTCACAGAGAAGCAATTGAAAAAATGACACATATGGGTGACCATCAGCAACTCTTATTTAAGCTGGCTCACAGACTTGGACATACCCCTATTACGTATCGCACTTCCTCTAAAGTCCTAACCAATGGGGAAGAAACGTTCTCTCATATTTTTGAAGAGATCAAAAAAGCAACACATCACATTCATCTAGAATATTATATTCTCCGCCATGATGACCTTGGCCAAGAACTAAAGGACATTTTAATTGAGAAAGCAAAAAAAGGCGTCATTGTTCGCTTTTTATATGATGATGTAGGGAGCTTAAAGCTCTCTCGTCAATATATTGCTGATCTAGAAAAGGCCGGTGTGCAGATCGTATCATTTTTACCAGTGAGACTGCCTTTGTTAAATAATAAAATTAATTTCCGAAATCACCGAAAAATTGTTGTGATTGATGGAGAAGTAGGCTTTGTCGGAGGGCTTAACATTGGGGACGAATACATGGGCAGAAGCAGACAATATGGGTTCTGGCGTGATACGCATCTCATGATTAAAGGCGAGGCTGTTCGCGATTTGCAGCAGATTTTTATGCAGGATTGGTATTATATGACCAATGAAAGATACTCAGGAGTAGACTACTTCAGAGATTTTAGCCACGTGGAGAGTAAAACAGAAGGCGTACAAATGATTGCTGGCGGTCCTGATAAACAGTGGGAGGTCATTAAAAATCTTTTTTTCTCCATGATCATCTCAGCCAAAAAATCGATTTGGATCGCTTCACCATATTTTGTTCCAGATGATGATATTTTGTCAGCTCTGAAAATCGCTTCTTTGAGCGGAGTAGATGTTCGGATTATTGCTCCTAAAAATCCAGATAAACGCATCGTATTCCACGCGTCTCGTTCATATTTCCCTGAACTTCTTGAAGCAGGAGCGAAGGTATATGAATATGATCAAGGCTTTATGCATAGCAAATTTATCATTGTCGATAGTCAACTGGCCTCAATTGGGACGGCGAATATGGATATGAGAAGCTTTCATTTAAACTTTGAAGTCAATGCTTTCCTCTATAAAACCAAAAGTACGGAAAAGCTAGTCAATGACTTCTTAGGGGATTTAGAGCAGTCGCATGAAATCATCCCAGAAGAATTTGCAAAGAGACCTCTGAGAGTGAGACTATTTGAATCAACAGCAAGATTATTATCACCACTTTTATAAACTTTTTATTTTCCCCCTTTCCTTAAAGGGGGATTTTTTATTTTATCTATGAAATAATGGAGAAATATATAATTTGGAAGAAGAAAAGATCATTTTCTATATTCGCTTCCCTAGAAAAAATCAAGATATAATACGGTATCAAAGAGCAAGGAGCCAAATGAATGAATGCAGCGATCATGGATAATGGGAAGCTTATCCGAATTACACATCATCTAACGAAAAGCCGGTTAGAGCATATAAGGTCTACGTGCAAATTTTATTGTCCTGAATGCAGGCAGGAGGTTCAATTAAAGTTAGGTGAGCATCGTATCTATCATTTTGCACATAAACAGCAGACAGCATGTCCGTTAGCCGCTACAGGCGAAACAGCATATCATCAGTCGGGAAAGACTGCCCTCGAAGGTTGGCTTAAACGACTTGGACATGAGCCAATGCTGGAGAAATATGTTTCTAAGGTCCAGCAGCGCCCTGATGTGACCGTCGTTGAGGGAGATGTAGATTACGCGATCGAATTTCAATGTGCGAATATTTCTCAGCAAGAGGTAAGGAAAAGAACAAGAGGTCTCCGTGCCGCAGGGCTCTTCCCTATATGGATAATAGGTGCAAATCGTTTAACACGAATATCTACCCAGCTCTTTTCTTTCTCTGCTATTCATTGGGGAGTTTTAAGGCAATCGCACAAAAGGAGATTGATCTTTTATTGTCCATTTCAGCAAATGTTCATCCACCTTGATCATCTCCTCGCATTTCAGTCAACGAAAATATGTGCTACAATGACCGTCAGGCCGTCTTCAGCATACCATCAACTTTCAGCACTCCTCGATCCTCCCTTGAGTAAGCGTCCATTAAATAAGCAATGGGTGAGGTGTGTTCAGCAATTTAGGCAGCGGCCTCCCCGCATTTTATCAAATGAAAGTAGGCGTTTGAGACACATTTTTTATGAGCATCATCGCACCGCATTTCCATTTCTACCAACTGAATTGTTTATTCCATTGACAGAAGCGTATATCTTTAGTAGTCCAGTTTATGTTTGGCAAGGGTGCCTTTATCATTGGATGGTAAAAAGGAAGGGAAGAGCACCAGTGACAATCCAACTGCTGATAAAAGAAATCTATCGGTGTGTGCAGGCAAAAGAAGTAAAGCTCCGATTTGCCAATGTCACAACCAAAGAAGTCAAAGACGTGATTACTGCATATATGAAGGCTCTCATCAGCAAAGGGTTTTTACACATGACGAAAGAGGGTAATTATCAAGTAACATCGAATCAAGTGCCTATACGAACAATAAATGAAGCGTTTAAACGTGATGCTTTCTTATTTCATTAGCATGTTTCAGGACCACTTTGATCATCATAAGAATAAGGTGGTGGTGCTGTTGATTAGAAAGAAACGCTTTATTCTCATTTTTTTAGTCTGTTTGGTATTTATTTCTGCATATGATTTGACAAATATAGTTCAAAACAAAGAAGATAAATACAACACCAATTTCTTTCACTTTCCGAAAGGTTGGTTCAACACAACTCATGCAAGGGGGATTCATATGACTTCACAAAGCAAAAACAACCATTTACCAGTCAGAAGCGAAGTAAAAGAAGAAAACAAATGGCGCCTTGAAGATATTTTTGAAAGCGTGGATTCGTGGAACAAGGAATTCAAGGCTGTAAAAAAAGAAATTCCTAAGCTAGCCCAATTTAAAGGCAAGCTGGCCCATTCTGCTGATGTTCTGTATGAAGCCCTAACATTTCAGGATCAACTTTCTGAAAAGCTTGGCAAGCTTTATACATATGCGCACATGAAGTACGATGAAGATACAACAAACTCATCATTTCAGGCATTAAATGATAAAGCGTCTAATTTATTTACACAAATGTCGAGTGCATCTGCTTATATTGTTCCAGAGATTTTATCCATTCAAGAAGATAAACTGCAGCAATTTATTTTGGAAAAGGAAGAATTAAAAATTTATTCTCACGCTCTCGAAGAAATTAACAAAGAGCGTCCACATATTTTAAGTGAAGAGCAAGAAGCTTTATTAGCTGAGGCATCTGAACCTCTATCATCTTCATCTACTACATTTAGTATGTTTAATAATGCAGATATTTCGTTCCCTTCTGTAAAGGATGAGAATGGGGAAGAAAAGAAGATTACCCATGGAAACTTTATTACATTTTTAAATAGTGAAGACCGTGAAGTGAGAAAGAACGCCTTCAAAGCCGTTTATAAAACGTATGATCAATATAAAAACACACTTGCTTCTACACTTAGCGGTTCGATTAAAAAGGATAATTTTTATGCGAAAGTCCGAAATTACAAATCCGCAAGGGAAGCAGCTTTATCAAGAAATAGCATTCCGGAAGAAGTGTATGACAATCTAATTGATACAGTTCATCAATATTTACCGTTATTACATCGCTATATAGAATTGCGTAAAAAGGTATTAAAACTTGATGAAGTGCACAATTATGACTTGTATACGCCACTTGTGAAAGATGCTGGCATGAAGCTGACCTATGATGAAGCCAAGGATTATATGCTGAAAGGGTTAGCCCCATTAGGAGAAGAATATGTGTCCGTCTTAAAAGAAGGACTTACCAATCGTTGGGTGGATGTTTATGAGAATAAAGGGAAACGAAGCGGTGCATATTCATCTGGAAGCTACGGCACGAATCCGTATATTTTAATGAACTGGCAAAATAATATTGATAATTTATTTACATTGGTTCATGAATTTGGTCACTCTGTCCATAGCTACTACACAAGAAAGCATCAGCCATATCCGTATGGAAACTATAGTATTTTTGTAGCAGAAGTGGCCTCCACAACAAATGAAGCGTTACTAGGGGAATACTTGCTAAATAACTTAGAGGATAAAAAGCAGCGTTTGTATGTGTTAAATCACTTATTAGAAGGCTTTAGAGGAACGGTATTTAGACAAACGATGTTTGCTGAGTTTGAGCATCTGATTCACGTAAAAGCACAAGAAGGAGAAGCATTAACGCCAGAGTTTATGACGAACCTTTATTACGATTTGAATAAGAAGTATTTTGGAGACGACATGGTTGTAGATAAAGAAATTGGATTAGAGTGGACGAGAATCCCTCATTTCTATTACAACTATTATGTGTATCAATATGCGACAGGCTATAGTGCTGCACAGGCGTTAAGTAAGCAAATACTAGAGGAAGGTAAACCTGCGGTGGAGCGTTATACAGACTTCCTTAAAGCAGGAAGCTCCGATTACCCAATCAATGTGTTGAAAAAAGCAGGTGTTGATATGGCATCTAAAGAACCAATTGAGGCAGCATGTCAATTGTTCGAAGAAAAACTAAAAGAAATGGAAGAGCTTATCTCCAAAACTGGTGAGTAACGAAAAGACTTCTGTCAAATATGTGAGTTCGAGCTCATCTTTTGGCAGGAGTTTTTTCTTAGGATAATAAAAAAGGCCTCTCCTGATGAATAGGAGAAGCCTTTCAAATGCTCACCCTTTAAATCCTTTAAAGGTCTTACGGTGATTCAATCGATATATTGTAAAGAGAATCGAAACAAATAAGAGTGGTGACGTCAGATAAAGAGGCAGCATTTTCATTAAGCCTAATATATTTAAAAAGAAGCATAAGCCAATGGCAACAAGTCCAATCGTTATGATGCGCATGAAGATCCCCCTATTTTTTCGTTACTTTCATTATATGAAAGTGACAGTCCTCTTATGTTTTGTGACAAAAATATGAACATATAGCATATCGGTTGTCATAAGTCGACAAAATTTGCTATACTAAAGATGTGAAATTAATCACATACAAACATTACCCCTTTGTTTGACCGTGAAAAATTTCTCCCATCCCCTTTGTTGTCGTTAAGACATAGTGAAACCGCGCTTATCCCGGCGCGGTTTCTTCGTGTCTATGTTTAGAACGAATGTTCCTTTTTTAGGTGAAGAAAAAACATGGATCAGCACCCATGTTCATTTTCACATCCGTAGACATTAAGATCTAAATAGTTCTCATTTTCTTTATAGCGCCAAAATATTTCTTGATGTACCTGCACACGTTCTACCTTTTTAGCGAATGCCAGCTTCTTCATTTCACGTTCAACTTCTTCAAGCGACAGGTCATATACAACAGCAATCTCTTTTGCTGATGCAAATTGAAAGTAAGCTATAAACCATTCAATTGGAGGCCGTTCTGAAGGTGTTGGTTTTTCACCAATCATTTCAAAAAGAACTTCCTTGTATATATCATAAGAGTATGCACCCGAAATCTTTACACCTTCATCTCCGTTTATCGTATTAAAAAAGGCGAAGGTAGGAAGCTCAGATATGTCCATTTCAGCTGCAATTTTCATATCACATTTTAGGGCTTTGACTGCACTTTGCGAATGGACATCCCGCTGGAATTCCTCAATGTCCAGTCCAGCAATTTTTGCATTCTCTAGCAAGACATGTTCACTTGTAACGTCTTGCTGGTGGCAAAAAAGTGATTCTTGAATGAGACGTAAAAATTTCATTCCGCATTTTCTACCTTGAAGCTCTGCTGCTTTTAGTGCGAGCGAGGCGAGATAGGGCGATGTTACAATTTGTTCAGACAGCATTTGTACCTTTTTGGTCTGGGTTTTGGTGGCAAATTTCCCCCATGCTTCAGTCAGCAAATGCTTCTTTCTTTTCCGGTTTAATGCATTAATACTAGAACTTGTGACCGTTCGTAAAGTGAAAAAACGGCCATACTTCATTTTCAATTTTTTAATTGATGGCTCTATTAACCAGCAGTCCGGGCTGAGAGGGTCAATGAAAACATAGATTTCTATCGGCTTTTGAGGATGTCCGTGACAGTGTGAAAAATATTGATCGTGCGGATTGCAGCTCAAGATCGTCCGTCCTTTTCAGGTGTTTGATTGACCATATGACGAGCCGTCAGAGAAAGCCGCTCAAATAAAAAGTCACGAATATCGCCTGTTAGTCCTATTTGATCCATTGCATCCTCCATGCATTCAAGCCATGAGTCAGCCCGCTCCTCAGTAATGGGAAAAGGGAGATGTCTCGCCCGTAGCATTGGGTGACCATGCTCCTCTGTATAAAGCGGCGGTCCGCCTAAATATTGAGTTAAAAACTGTTTTTGTTTTCTTGCTGTTTCTTTTAAGTCATCCGGGAAAATAGGATGAAGCAAAGGGTGACACTTTACATTTTCATAAAAAGTATCAACAAGTTGCGATAGAAGTTCCTCTCCAATCGCTTCGTAAGGTGCGTTAAACGATTGTACCATGTTGACTACTCCTTTTACTCGTAGCTAATAGGATGATTCACCCTATTGCGAATTTCATTTATTTCAAAAATGAATATTCAGTTTGTTCTATTTTATTGTTTCGATTCTTGTATACTTATTTTAACAACATAAACTCAATTCCACAAACAAATCGCTCTGGCCCTTTTAAAATAGAGAGAGGGTTGGATTCAGTGTTGATTGACCATATCATAACATATTCGGTCAAAAAAAGGTGAAAAGCGACATACAAAAAACCGAAGAGGCTATCTTCGGTTTAGGCGAAATACTGTGCAGTGATTTTCTTTACATAATTTTGTGTTTCTTTAAATGGAGGAATGCCCCCGTATTTATCTACATTTCCTGAGCCTGCGTTATAGGCAGCTAAAGCGAGTGAGATATTTCCATTATATTTATGAAGCATTTGTTTTAAATACTTCGTTCCGCCTTCAATGTTTTGGGCCGTATCAAAGGCATTATTCACGCCAAGTGATTTAGCAGTAGACGGCATGAGCTGCATGAGTCCAAGCGCACCTGCGTGGCTGACAGCATTCGTACGATATCCAGATTCTTGCTTGATCACCGCGTGAATCAGCTTCTCTGGAACGCCATGCTTTTGAGCCATTTGAGAGACAATCTGGTCAATCTCTTTTGTTGAAGCACTTGAAGCGGTCTTTTGAAGTGGCGGAGTAAAGCTGTTGTTTAAGACATTTCCGATGCCATTCGCTGTATTCAATTGAGCGTCATTTGTATATAAAGATTGAGAAGAAAATGGTTCACTGCTGCCCATGGCAGATAGATACGGATTCGTACGCACATATTGCGTGTTCGGAGCCGTTGATGGGTCCGCGCCCATGAAAGCAGAGATTGAAAGCGGAAGGCGTGATAATTCTGACCCGCCTAAAAAATCTTGCAGCAACGACTGGAATGAAGCCAGTGCACTTGATTCTTGGTTGGTCGACATTTGTGTTTGCCCGTTATCCAATTGTAACGTTTTGAGAGCTTGAAGCTGCATAAAGGATTGAAGTTGATTGACGTTCATCATGTTCCTCCTTCAAGGAATTCATCTATTCTGTGTTTTCATTTTCTCTTCATAAAAACGAACCACTTTATTCCTCGTGTTTCGTGTTGGGATCTGAAATTGACGGAGCAATGTTGAGAATGCGGCTTGTCCGATTTCTAAGTTGCTCACTTCAAATTCTAGTTCATAGTCCTCTACTGTTAAATATCGGCTGTGATCTAAAACAATTAAGCCTTCGTTGATTATTTTTTCTGCTCTTAATGTTTCAAGTGAACCAAAATACACAATTTGATCCTTTCGAATGCTTAGGTCGTCTAACCGGTCAGCCACTTCACCTTCTGGTATTTGAAAATCATCAAGGCTAGTGGGAGGAGCTGTCGTTTGATGAGTTTCCAGCAAGCCAATCTCGTGTAGTTCCTTTAAAGTGAGGACCCATTGACCGTCTTTTTCTCTCATACGTAATGCAGCAAATTGAGATTTTATATCAAATTGAGGTGTATCAAAGTAATAGTTGGTTTGAGTGCGGAAATCTGTATCCTTCAATTGAAAATATCGTTTCAGCTGTTCAAATTCTTCTTTTAATAATAATTGCTTTAGTTCAATTTCAATTTCCTGTGCCATTTTGCATCAACCTTTCATTTAGAGGAAATATATTTATTGTATATGATGTGTGTTCGCCATGTAAAAGATTGTTTTGTAGCTCTATTTAGTCTTTTTTTAGACTGAATGATGCAAAATCATCATTTGAAAACGAAAATCGAGATTTTCTTAAAAAGTTCGGTTTATCAATATTGAACTTGATATGATAAAATAAAGCTGTACTTTGTTGTAAAGGAGATCATGATGCAAAACAGAATTGAAATCACAGAAGCAACTTTAAAAGAAGACAGGCTGATTTTGACGGTTCAGTCAGATGAGCAAATTCAACAAGCAAAAGCAACAGGACAAATGCTTGTTGATTCTGATCACTTTGCGTTCGTTTACATATTCGAAACCGAGGAGTCTTTTACGTATCTTATCTTCGGGGAAGATACATGGGCTTCATTAAAAGAAGCAATGAATCGTGACATCCCTGTCTATTTGACGGCAGAAGAAAAATCGTTAGAACTGATTCAACTTCAACAGGAATTACACTATCTAATCGACAATATTAAAGACAATGCCAATTACGGAGATATGGAAGAGAAAGTGAAAAGCACATTCCTCTGAAATAATTAGGTATTTGGAATTGGGGGAAGTTTCATGGACAAAAAACAATGGGATCAATTCCTCGCACCATATAAGCAAGCAGTCGAAGAATTAAAAGTAAAACTAAAAGGCATTCGAAAGCTGTATGAATTCGAGGATGACCATTCACCAGTAGAATTTGTTACAGGCCGAGTGAAACCAGTTGCCAGCATATTAGAAAAAGCAAAGCGTAAAAACATCCCGATGCATGAGATTGAAACGATGCAGGATATTGCTGGGCTTCGCATTATGTGCCAGTTTGTAGAAGATATACAAGTCGTGAAAAAAATGCTTCAGTCACGAAAAGACCTTGTGGTGGTTGATAAACGTGACTATATTGCAGAACATAAAGAAAGTGGATACCGCTCGTACCACCTTGTTGTGTTATATCCGTTGCAAACGATCAACGGAGAGAAGCAGCTCCTCGTCGAAATCCAAATTCGTACACTTGCGATGAACTTTTGGGCGACCATCGAGCATTCTCTGAATTATAAATATAGCGGGAATATCCCGGAAAAGGTCAAGCTACGCCTTCAAAGAGCTTCTGAGGCAGCATCTCGTCTTGATGAGGAGATGTCTGAAATCCGAGGAGAAATTCAAGAAGCACAAGTGGCATTTTCCCGGAAAAAGAAAACCGATAGCTGAACCGAAGCTTGATCAAATATGATGCTGCCTTCTAGTAGCAGCAAGGTGGAAAAGGAGAAGAATTCATGAAATTTGCCGTTTCTTCAAAAGGGAATTCTGTATCTGACACACTCAAAAATAAAATTCAGACCTACTTACTGGATTTTGGCATGGAATTAAATGAAGAGGAACCGGATCTTGTCATTACTGTCGGGGGAGACGGAACTCTTTTATATGCTTTTCACCGCTATAGCAACCGCTTGAATGAAACAGCTTTTGTCGGTGTTCATACAGGGCATCTTGGCTTTTATGCTGACTGGGTGCCGAGTGAAATTGAAAAGCTTGTCCTCGCCATTGCAAAAACACCTTATCATATTGTGGACTATCCGATTCTTGAAGTCATTGTCAGATACAACGATGGCGGCCGAGAAGAGAAATATTTAGCGATGAATGAATGTACGATCAAAAGTATGGAAGGTACGCTTGTGGCAGATGTTGAAATTAGAGGTCAGCTTTTTGAAACATTTAGAGGTGACGGTCTTTGTTTGTCTACGCCATCTGGCAGTACGGCTTATAACAAAGCACTTGGCGGCGCCATTATCCATCCTTCCATTAGAGCCATTCAGCTTGCAGAAATGGCTTCGATTAATAACAGGGTGTTCCGGACAGTCGGTTCACCGCTTATTTTGCCAGATCACCACACTTGTGTGATCAAACCGATCAACGATGTGGATTTTCAGGTGACAATTGATCATTTGACGCTGCTTCATAAAGATGTGAAATCCATTCAATGTCGTGTGGCAGACGAGAATGTCCGTTTTGCCCGATTTAGACCATTTCCGTTTTGGAAAAGGGTGCAAGATTCCTTTATCGGAAAAGGAGAATAAGAAAGAGGTCGTTCTCGCTGGAATATTTTAAGTTAAACAAAACTATCGCAGCCAAAGAAGAGGGACTGCTGTTAAAGGATTATTTAATCGATCTTGGCATCTCAAAAAGAATGCTCACAGATATTAAATTTGATGGAGGTGATCTCCTCATTAATGGAGAGCATGTTACCGTGCGGTATGAGCTGCATAAGGGAGACAGGCTCACCATTTTATTTCCTGAGGAAAAGGTGAGTGAAGGGCTAAAGCCTGCTCCGATCCCGCTTGATATTTTATTCAAGGATGAGCATGTGCTTGTGCTAAATAAAAAGCCATATATTCCATCGATCCCTTCTAGAGAGCATCCTGAGCACAGTATTGCAAATGGACTGCTGCATCATTATGCTGAAGAGCCTCTGCGGTTGACCGTTCATTTGGTGAACCGCCTTGATCGCGATACTTCTGGTGTGATGCTTGTTGCCAAACACCGCTTTGCTCACAGCCTTTTATCAAAGGCGCAAAAAAAAGGTCAAGTAAAGCGAACATATAGAGCTTTTACACATGGCATCATCACACAAAAGCACGGAACAATTAGAGCCAAAATTGCTCGAAAAGGGGATAGTATCATTGAACGAATGGTCCATGAAACAGGCCATGAGGCAGTGACGCATTATACCGTTCGAGCGGTAGACGCTGATCTCAACATGTCCGATGTGTCTCTTTCTCTTGAAACTGGAAGAACACATCAAATTCGTGTGCACATGCAATATCTTGGTCATCCGCTCATTGGTGATACGCTATATGGCGGAACGAGCGAGCTTATGGACCGGCAGGCACTGCATAGTGAAACCCTTGTCTTTCCTCATCCGATGACAGGGGAGCAAATGACATTTTCTGCTCCTTTGCCAGATGATATGGAATCATTGCTTTTATAAAATACCCGGTAACCTTCTAAGCAGTGGTCTTATCCCTGTCAAGTAGACACATATAAAAAGCCTAAACAGCCAGTGTGTGACGGTATTCTATTGAAGTACCTGATGCGATTCGATTGTTAACAAATGAGGATTTTTCTTTGTATCAAATTCAAATGAACAACCATCGATATCATAATGTCATGGTACGGGAATTTCCTTTTACAGGGAATTTGGTATTTGTCTGTATTTTTAGAGGGGTAGACAGCTTAGTACCGCATGGGGATAGCGGTGATTCGCGTGCTTGTGTCAGGCTTCGGGAGTATGTGGTAGGTCGTAGAGCTCAATTAGAGTTACAATGAATCCTTGACCAATGAACAATTCCTGATTAAGATAGAGGTACAACATCATATGTTTGATCCACTAGGGGAGTCCTTTAAAAGGGCTGAGATAAAAGTGTAGACTTTTAGACCCTCATTACCTGAACAGGTTCATACCTGCGTAGGGAAGTGGTGCGGTTTTTGCCTATGCTTTTGACAAATTCCAAGCCACTTTCCACGCGGAAAGTGGCTTTTTTATATGGAAAAACAGGAGGAGAGGAACATGACATTTTCACAGGAATGTAAAGAGGCAGCAGCAACATGGTGGAATGGAAGCTTTACGCATCCTTTTGTGAAAGGGATTGGAGATGGCACACTTTCAATCGATCGTTTCACCTATTATGTGATGCAGGATTCATATTATTTAACCCATTTTGCCAAGGTGCAAGCGTATGGAGCTGCGATTAGTGAGGACTTACATACGACGGGCAGAATGGCGTATCATGCGCAGGGCACGTATGAAGCAGAACTATCACTGCATAGGAAATTCACAGAGCTTCTTCAGATCTCTGATGAAGCTCTCGCAAGCTTCAAGCCTTCTCCAACTGCTTATGCGTATACCTCTCATATGTACCGGTCTGTGAAAAGCGGACGATTTGAAGAAATATTAGCCGCGTTATTGCCGTGCTACTGGCTATATTATGAGTTGGGTGAAAAACTGAAACAAACGACACCTGACCATCCCATTTATCAAGAATGGATTTTGACTTATGGAGGGGATTGGTTTAAAGAGCTTGTTTTTGAACAGGTTAACCGTTTTGATGAACTCGCAGAAAAAGCACCTGAACATGTGCGGGCCAATATGAGAGAAAATTTTGTGATTTCAAGTTATTATGAATACCATTTCTGGGAGATGGCGTATGAAAAAGAAACGTGGCAAACAGCATGCTTAGATGGGGTTGGTGTAAATGGAACTCCATGCAGTAACAAATAATTCGTTTCCCGTTATCGAGCTGATCAAGCAAATAAGAGTCATTGAATCTGAAGTGGACTTTATTCATATCCGAGAACGATCTAAAACTGCCAGTGAGCTCATCTATCTTGTAAAACAACTCCTTTCAGAAGGAGTACCCAAAGAGAAACTCGTGATCAATGACCGAATAGACGTCGCACTGCTCACCAATATTCACCGAGTACATCTCCCAGGCCACAGCTTTTCTCCAAAGGAGCTGAGACAAAAATTCCCTCACCTTCATGCGGGTGTGTCTGTTCATTCTTTAGAAGAAGCCCAAGCAGCAGAGAAGAATGGGGCAGAGTATGTCATGTTTGGGCATGTGTATGACACCTCATGTAAACCAGGACTGAGGGCAAGGGGAGTAGAGCTTGTAGAAGAACTGACTTCCGTGTTGTCCATTCCGGTTGTGGTGATTGGCGGCTTGACGCCTGAGCGCATTCCAGAAATGATGCATGTGAATGTGAAAGGAATTGCTGTTATGTCGGGGATTTTTTCTCATCATCAGCCGCGAATCATGGCGCATGCATTTTCTAAAAAGCTAAAGGAGAATCCTTATGAAAAAGCATTATGACGTTGCAATCATTGGTGGTGGAATCATAGGGATGTCAATTGCCTATCACCTTGCTAAAGCAGGAAAGAAGGTTATCTTACTTGAGGCGAATGAGGTAGGGAAGCAAACGACGAGTGCGGCCGCTGGGATGCTCGGTGCACATGCTGAAGGAGAGGGACATGAGGATATTTTTTTTCAAGTGGGCAGAGCAAGCCAGGCATTATACGAAAAATTAAAAGTCGATCTTCGGCATGAATCAGGCATTGATATTCGGACATCAGCGGGCGGCATTATGAAGGTGGCCTTTACAGAAGAAGAGAAACGTGCACTTTGCCGGATGCAGCATTTGTCTACTTTTCAATGGCTTGAAGCAAGCAGCGTAAAAAAACGCATGCCCCAAATCGCAGATGACATCATAGGAGCAGGTCTGATTGAAGATGATGTCCATGTTGAGCCTTATGCGGTATGCAGGGCATTGTGGCAGGCGGCCGTCTGGTACGGGGCGGATGTCAAGGAGTATACACCCGTTATTGAAGTGAAACAGGATAAAAAGGCATTGACTATCAGAACAGTCGAAGGCACATTCACATGTGATCACCTCACTGTAGCAAGTGGTGTATGGTCTGGCCGGTTTTTTGGAGAGCTAGGATTATCTCATTCTCTCTATCCAGTCAAAGGAGAATGTGTGTCTGTGTGGAACAGCGGTCCAGCGCTTGCACATACCATTTATCATGGTCATTGTTATGTCGTTCAAAGAGATAGCGGAAAGCTGGTCATTGGTGCAACGATGAAGCCAAATGAGTGGCATGCCCTTCCGACACTTGGCGGTATTGAGGCTGTTATTCAAAAAGCGTCTCAGCTCATGCCTTCTATTCAGGAGATGCCGATTGATCAGTGCTGGGCAGGCCTTCGACCAGCAACAAGTGACCTGCATCCCTATATCGGAAGACACCCAGACGATGAGCGTATTCTCTTTGCTACAGGACATTACCGGAATGGCATATTACTTGCGCCAATGACAGGAGAAATCATTCGGGACCTCATATTAGGCGAGACTGTAAATGAGGAATGGCTAGATGCGTTCCGTATTGGCAGAAAGGAGGCATTGTTTGAATGAAAATTCAATTGAATGGCAGAATCGTTGATTTCGATAAAGAGAACGGAACCATTTTTGATCTCCTAGCAGTCTATCAGCTTGAAAACCGTGTGGTGATTGTCGAAAAGAACCAAAAAATTATTGATAAAGAAGCCTTTCAACAAGTAGAAATTAAACCAAATGACACGATTGAAATCGTTCACTTTGTAGGAGGAGGATAATACAATGCTACACATTGGCGGAAAAACATTCACATCAAGATTATTACTTGGTACAGGAAAGTATCCATCGTTTGAGATTCAAAAGGAAGCGGTGAACGTGTCAGAAGCTGAAATTTTGACCTTTGCTGTGCGAAGAATGACCATTTTTGAAGCATCACAGCCGAATTTTTTAGAGCAGCTCGATTTATCAAAATATACATTGCTTCCGAATACAGCAGGCGCAAGTACAGCGGAAGAAGCGGTGCGTATTGCCCGTTTAGCGAAAGCTTCTGGACTGTGTGACATGATCAAGGTAGAAGTGATTGGCTGTTCAAGATCTCTTCTTCCAGATCCAGTCGAAACGTTAAAAGCATCTGAAATGCTACTGGAAGAAGGATTTATCGTGCTGCCATATACATCAGATGATGTGGTGCTGGCAAGAAAATTAGAAGAACTTGGTGTTCATGCGATTATGCCAGGGGCTTCTCCAATCGGGTCAGGTCAAGGTTTATTAAACCCTCTGAATCTCTCATTTATTATCGAGCAGGCGAAGGTGCCGGTCATTATTGATGCCGGTGTAGGCTCTCCGAAGGATGCTGCTTATGCGATGGAATTAGGGGCTGACGCTGTATTACTGAATACCGCCGTGTCTGGCGCAAAGGACCCTGTGAAAATGGCAAAAGCGATGAAGCTGGCGATTGAATCGGGAAGACTTGGTTTCGAGGCAGGTCGTATTCCATTGAAAAACTATGGTACAGCAAGCAGTCCGCAGGAAGGGATGCCAGCGTTTTGAGCACACGTTATTCACGCCAAGAGCTTTTTAGACCAATCGGAAAAGATGGGCAAAAGCGGCTAAACGCCTCAAAGGTCGTCATTATTGGAGCGGGAGCACTTGGAACAGCCAGTGCTGAAATGTTCGTTCGTGCTGGCGTAGGCTCTGTGACCATTTTGGATCGAGATTATATTGAATGGAGCAACCTTCAGCGTCAGCAGCTTTACACAGAGCAAGATGTACAAGATCGGCTCCCAAAGGCTGTAGCAGCTGAGAAAAGGTTAAAGCAGGTGAACAGTGAGGTCCACGTAAGAGGGATCGTCATTGATGTGACTGCTCAACATATTGATGAACTTGTCAGTGGTGCTTCAATTATCGTAGATGCAGCGGATAATTTTGAGGTGCGAATGATCGCAAATGATGCGGCTATGAAACATCAAATTCCCTTTCTTTACGGAGCCTGTGTAGCCAGCTATGGCATTCAATTGACTGTCATTCCTGATGAAACACCGTGCTTACACTGCCTACTTGACCATTTGCCTGCACAAGGCATGACATGTGATACAGCAGGTATTATTAGTCCGGTTGTGCAGCAAGTGGCGGCATATCAAGTGGCAGATGCGCTTAAATTGCTAACAGGACATCAAGTCACCCCGATATTAAGATCTTTTGATTTATGGACAAATGAACGATCTGATATTCACTCCGTCTCATCATTAAAGAAAGAACAATGTCCAAGCTGTAGATTAAAGGCGTTTCCATTTCTGTCATATGATCGCAGAGCGAAGGTAGATGTGCTGTGTGGTCGTAATACGGTGCAAATCCGCAGTGCTGCCGGTACACCACCGTCTTTACATGAAGTGGCCCTTCGGTTAAAGAAAGCAGGAATGGATGTACTAGAAAATCCGTATTTGGTTTCCTGTCAAAAAGATGAGTACAAGCTCGTCTTATTCAAAGATGGCAGAGCACTTGTGCACGGAACGAGTGATATTGCCAAAGCGAGAACGATTTATCATCAATGGATTGGCTAATGAGAGGGTGTGGTGAAATGACAATCAAAAAGGCGTTAACAATCGCAGGGTCAGATTCAGGCGGTGGTGCAGGAATTCAAGCAGATTTGAAAACCTTTCAGGAGCTTGGTGTATACGGGATGTCTGCCATCACAGCGATTACGGCACAAAACACACTTGGTGTTCACGGTATATATCCACTTTCTATCGCGGCGCTAAAAAGCCAAATAGATGCAGTGGCAGAAGATTTAATGCCAGATGCGGTCAAGACAGGGATGCTGTGGAGTGCTGACATGATTACCACCGTCGCTGAAAAAACGGTGCAATATCAGATGAACCTGATTGTAGATCCAGTCATGATTGCAAAAGGCGGTGCTTCTTTATTAAATAAAGATGCTGTCTCTGCACTTAAAACACATTTGCTGCCTGTAAGCTATGTGGTAACGCCAAATCTCCCCGAGGCAGAAATACTGACAGGCATGAGTATTCAGACAAAAGAGGATCGCTATCGAGCGGCAGAACGACTTTATGAGCTCGGCACGAAATATGTCGTGATCAAAGGCGGCCACGGTCCTGTTGGCGGCCTCATTACAGACCTGTTGTACGATGGTAAAGGCTTTATTGAAGTTACAAATGAACATATTGATACACCGCATACACACGGCACAGGCTGTACTTTTGCAGCGGCATTAACAGCAGAAATAGCCAAAGGATGTTCCATGAAGGAAGCCTTTGAAACAGCAGAGACCTTTGTCCATGAAGCCATCATATATCCTTTGCATGTAGGCGCTGGTCATGGGCCTACCAACCATTTTGCTTATCAGCAAAACAGGAGAAAAGAGGTGTGACCGTCTTCACTTGTGAGGACGGTTTTTTTGATCAAAAGATGAAAAAGAAACTTTCTTCAAGTGGAAATTGTCAATATCTCATGATTTGTGATAATATTATGATCAGGTACTAATACTATGTCTTGAAAAAATAGGAGGCTTTAATACATATGAACTTTTCTTTAGAAGGCCGTAATATCGTGGTGATGGGTGTTGCCAATAAACGAAGCATCGCTTGGGGAATTGCTCGTTCACTTCACGAAGCAGGAGCTCGTTTGATCTTTACTTATGTGGGAGACCGACTTGCGGAATCTGTCAAAGAGCTTGCAAGTACACTTGAGCGTGATGATTCAATTATTCTTCCTTGTGACGTGACAAGTGATGAAGAAATCGAAAAATGTTTTGCAACAATTAAAGAAAAAGTACAAGTGATTCATGGTGTTGCGCATGCGATTGCATTTGCCAACAAAGAAGAGCTTGTTGGTGAATATTTGAACACGAACCGTGAAGGTTTCCTGTTAGCGCACAACATTAGTGCATATTCATTAACTGCAGTAGCAAAAGTGGCACGTCCGTTGATGACAGAGGGCGGCAGCATTGTAACACTTACTTACCTAGGCGGAGAGCGTGTTGTATCTAGCTACAATGTCATGGGTGTAGCGAAAGCAGCACTTGAAGCAAGTGTGAAATATTTAGCAGCTGATCTAGGAGCAGAAGGCATTCGTGTGAATAGTATTTCTGCTGGTCCAATTCGTACTTTATCTGCAAAAGGGATCAGCGGTTTTAATAAGATCCTTAAGGATATTGAAGAGCGTGCACCGCTTCGCCGTACAACAACTCCTGAAGAAGTTGGCGATACAGCATTATTCTTATTCAGTGATCTGTCCCGCGGCATGACAGGTGAGAATCTTCATGTTGATTCCGGGTTCCATATCATTGCCCGATAAGCGAATAAATGATCCGCAGCATACCGATGACTGGTATGCTGTTTTTTTATTTTTCTTCTGATTTGAGGCGTCCGTTCATATATATAAGGAATGAATCATTCGGGAGGGATTAGTATGTCAAATAAAGGTGATGAGAATCAAAAGCCGCTTATGTATATTGTTCAACCAAGCTATGATGAATCAGAGCCAGCCATGCAAAATATTGTGAGGAAGCGAAAGAAGTTAGAAAAACTGCCAGAAAGTAAAAAAAGCGTTAAAGATTCAATCGAAGAAAGCGCACAGGAACCTGTATCACAGGAAGTAGAGAAGGAAAAAGAAGAGCCGCCCGCACTTCAGCAAGAACGAGAGATCATACAAGAAGCAGAGTCTTCACAAGAACGAGAGCCAGTCCAAGAACAAGAAAAGCAGCCAGAAGGCGTATATCATGAAATAAAAGAAGAACCAAGGAGAAAACGAGTGAAAAAGCCTTTAAGTCAGATGAACATTGACGAAAAGGTCGATTTTCTCACAAGCCTGCCGCATAATATGCCAAGAGCACTTTGTCTCATTGAAGCCGATGAAAAAACATACAGAGGGATTGTGATGGAGAGGATAGAGAATATGGTAATTATTCGTACAGCAGGCGGTGGAAATCCGGTCGAGTTAGCGATTGATGATATTTCCTCCATTCATCCGCTCGGCTTTTAACGAACATGAAAAAAAGTCCCATATAGGGACTTTCAGACCGTAGACAAACCCCACCTTTACTTCAAGTAAAAGTGGGGTTTTCACTTATTGTGATAAAATTTATCAGTTGTCTTACGCTGGACATGGTCCTTTCCATGTCCAGTTTGCTAGCTTTTTGAGATTCATGGCAGCGAAAGTAAGCATCGCCTGCATTGAAACTTTTTTCAGTC
>NZ_JAIVLB010000039.1 GCF_020524495.1 Bacillus stratosphericus
GGACATGGAAAGGACCATGTCCAGCGTAAGACAACTGATAAATTTTATCAAAATAAGTGAAAACCCCACTTTTACTTGAAGTAAAGGTGGGGTTTGTCTACGGTCTGAAACCTCCTTTTCAAAAAAAGGAGGTTTTAGATTTTTGACAAAGGGCTAAAATGATCTTTATTTTAGCCCTTTGTCTTCTTTTCAGCGTGTTTTATCCAAATCGGACAGGCACAAGTGATGGAATCAAATACTCTCCAACAATGCTCCAGAGCAGTGCAATGATCATCAACTCAACCAATAAAAATACCCAGCCAGCATACATTAAATCTCCACGGACGGCTTTATGCTCTGATTGAATCGAGCGAAAGAGCACAACTGCAATCAACTGAAGACCGAAAAATATCATCATGGATAAAATAACTGTTACATATGGAATATTCAGTATGGAAAACACAAGCCAAAAGATAGATAAAAGAAGCACCGGCACAAGCGCCGCTCCAAACTTCATAATGACTTCTTTCAGCGATATGTTTCCTTTCAACATGTACTTGCTGAGCACCCAGACCGTAAGCATCATCAATGTCAACAGGATGAGTGTAAAGATAGCTACATTCAAAAAAGCTTCACCAAAGGAATAATGAATGCCAAAGCCTAATAAACGGGTCTTTGATGCCTTTAATTGAACATAGTTGCCTAAAGCAAAAAACACGCTGAAAAACACAATTGAAATCCAGGCATACTTCATGCGTAATGTTTCCGCTTGATTCATGCCTTGACTCGGGGATTTTAACATCGCAAGTCCATATGAACCATAACGCTGAAACGCACCGCCTACACTTCTCATTATGCGCTGAATGGCTGAACGCTCATCATCATGTGCTTTTGAGGTTCTTCCTCGTTTTGCAGCGCTGCGGCTGAGGCGAGATTGTCTTGTTTCTTGATCTATTGATGGCTCTTCATTTTTCATTTCAGGTGTGACTTGCTCTTGATCTTTCTCTAACACCTCATATCAACTCCTATCCCAACCCAATCCGAACAAGCTCAATGAAGTGACCTGTCCGGATGACTCCTAACTAAAGTAGCGGAGTCTCTCGATTCAGTCAAGATTCCTTGACCTTCTCATACGATTAGACGGATAAAAGGCAGCAGAGGTTTTAAAATGGCAAGAAAATAAGACAAAACAAAAAACAGCAGCTTCCATGAGCTGCTGCTTCAGCGTGTAGACAAACCCTTTGTCTACAATTAATGATTTAAGAAAGCAAAATATAGAATAAAGATGACAAACAATCCGTACATAATTGGATGTACTTCTTTTGCTTTTCCTTTAAAGATCATTGTAATGGGATAGAAAATGAAACCAATCGCAATCCCTGTCGCAATGCTGTATGTGAGTGGCATCATAATCATCGTGAGGAAGGCTGGTACCGCAATTTCAAAACGATCCCATGCAATCTTTGCAAGCGGTGCTACCATCAATACCCCGACAATGATCAAGGCAGGTGCGGTCACATTCGACGTGACGACAGATAAAAGTGGTGAGAAGAACATCGCAAGCAAGAAGAAGATACCTGTCACGACTGCTGCAAAACCAGAACGAGCACCAGCTGCAACACCTGAGCTAGATTCAACATAAGACGTCGTGGTTGATGTTCCAAGGACAGAACCTACAACGATAGAAGAAGAATCCGCTAGCAGGGCTCTTCCTGCACGCGGCAGCTCATTATTTTTCATTAAACCAGCTTGTGTTGCAACAGCCACAAGTGTACCAGCTGTATCAAAGAACCCAACGAACAGGAACGTTAAAATGACAACAAGCATTTGGATCGAGAAGATCTCTGGTAAGTGAATCAAGGCTTGACCAAAGGTCGGAGATAAACTTGGAATACTTCCTACAATTTGAGATGGTATTGGCACAAGACCAAAAATCATCCCTGCAATAGCCGTCACAAGCATCCCAATGAAGACACCTGCATTCACTCGAAGAACCATTAAAATGACAGTTACAACAATACCAAACACCGTTAACAGCACAGGACCACTATGAATGTTTCCAATAGAAACGAGTGTATTATCATTATTGGCGATAATGCCAGAGCCTTGCAGACCCACAAACGTAATGAACAAACCAATACCAGCACCAACAGCCAGCTTCAGATCAGCCGGAATGGCATTGATGATTTTTTCACGGAGACCTGTTAAAGAAAGTGCAACGAAAATCAATCCTGAAACAAAAACACCTGATAATGCCGCCTGCCATGAGATGCCCATGCCAAGAACGACCGAGAAGGCGAAGAACGCATTCAGCCCCATACCTGGTGCAATCGCAATCGGATACCTGGCGATCAATCCCATCAGGAAACACCCTGCTGCAGAAGCTAACGCCGTAGCTGTAAAGACAGCCCCCTGATCAATTCGTAATTTATCTGGAAAATCCGGTACTGCCACTAAAGCAAGTGTGATCGGATTGACAAACAAGATGTAAGCCATCGACAAAAATGTCGTTAAACCGCCGATGATCTCTCTGCGATAATTCGTTCCTAACTCATCAAACTGAAAAAACTCTTTCAAAGCCAACTGACTCCCTTCATGTCCTTTTGCTTTTGTCTGTCCCATTCACAAGTCAAATAAAAAACGCCCCAACAGTTTGGGACGCTTGACTACAAGTGTGAATTCAGACGTGACATAAAACAAGAACAATGCATGATTTATATCAAACGAGTGTGAATTGACGTAGTCAAGCCATTTACGGTAGCTTGGTAGAAACTTGCGGGCCATATCCCCGCCATTATACGACTTCTATCTATTTGATTTCTGTGTCTATTGTACCAACTTCATTTTTAAAACACAATACGAAAAGCGAACATTTTTCAAAGAAATGTCCGCTTCATTCGTCTTATTAAACGAAATTGGAAAATCGTATCTAGTTCTTTATATTTCTTGTCTTGAATTAGAAAAACATTCGAAATCGCTAAGAAACTCAGAGTAAGCATCAAAATGAAAGCGAATGTTCCCAACAGGGAAAATCAAGGTATAATCTCTCAAAAATTTAGCGCATTACTTTTTAATTATTTCAATACGGTACAATTTATCTTCATTAAAGAAAAATTCTAGGAGAAGTCGTTCATCTTTATCTTGATATTGAATTCCTGTCTCATACCCTTCTACAAACCAAAGATTTTTGTATTCTTCCCCATACATTTTTATTACATCCTGAAACGTATCGTAAATCTTAATACCTTTTGATGTTTTAATTTTTTGGTCTTGTGATTGGTTAGTAATGGAGATTATATGATCATCTTTATTAGATGTTACTAAAAAATCCCCATCTCCCTTTTTTGAATATACGACTTCATTATCAGATGAAAATTGATCACTTTTCTTAAGTATATGATTATCAATCTCTTGCCCAATTTTAAAACCGCCTAATGATTCGTCTTTAAGAGATACTGAATGAAAATTCACAAAAAATAATACATAAAGAACAATTATTATTGTTAAAAACAAAACACTTATTATTGAAATTAATTTCAAATCTAGAAAATTCTTTAAACTTTAACCCTTGTTCTATAGAAATGTAAAATAAATAAAAAAAGGGACAATAACACAGCAAATATCAAATAAATCACAATATGTTTCTTAACAAAGTAAGCGTCAAATAGACCCCACCTATATTTTAGATGGAGCCTGAGTTATTATTTAGTTAGCAATTTAAAAGAAATACAAGGTAGTGTCGTTGACCACGGAAGTATTCGGTCAAGGTTATTATTATCTGTCAACTCCATATTAGGAAGCTGCTCAAATAGATAGCGAAGATAGTAATAAGGATTTAATCCATTTGCGATCGCTGTCTCCACGATACTGTAAATGATGGCACTGGCTCTTGCACCATTTGGTGTATTACTAAAAAGCCATGCCTTCCTTCTAACCTTGTTCGCTTTTCCTATGGATGTTGATTAACGACTAGCCTTTGAAGTTTCTTTTTTGACTGGAATGGTTACAGTTATATCTTTGTGTGGTGCCAACTGGTTCAGGTTTGACAAATCAAGATAAAGCCCATAATCTTTAAATGAAAAATGATTTAATGATAAATTGTCTAACTCCTTCACATCAAATTCAAAGGTGGATTGCATAGAAGCTGTCTTGACATTAGTCACCTTCGCATTGTTCCCCTTCAAGTAATAACCATTTTCATAATCCACTTCAGGATTTTTCCAAGATTTAAGTTTTTCAACATCGCCTAGTCCAATGAATTCACCGACATTTTTTAACCTATCTTTATCTAACTCGCCCCCATCTACTCCAGTAAATTGATAATCAACTATCACAGAACGCCCTTTTTGCTCGATTTTATTGATTTTAATCCCAATCCCATAGTGCTTTGTCTTGAGCTGAACAGGCAGCTTTGTCTGAAGAGGAATGATTTTGCTTTCTTCATGTTCTACCCACAAACTAGTGAAAAATGTTAGTTTTGTCGCCTTTGGATCGATTGGCTGATTTAAGATTGTCATATGATTTATTCTAGTTTTTTTGTTTGAAAGTTGTTTTCTCTCTAATGTTGTTCCACGCTCAAGCCTGTATTCATTTCCTAAATTGTCTCTCATTCTATCTATTAAAACCTCATCATCTTTTGCGACACCATGATAATCAATCGCATATTGAATCACAGAGGAATTCACTCCATTTTCCACCTTTATATCTCTCAACTGATAACGACCATTTAATATGGAAACGTTTTTTTGTCCAGCTAATAAAGTGGTTTTTTGATTGACCACAGGTAATTCAAAGCGCCAATTCCCTACAATATCTCCGATTTTAGAGATGACAAGTGGTGCTTTTTGACCTTGTTTAATCATCTTCCCATTTGTATAGACTTCCATCTGCCCAACATAGCGGCCATCTTTCAACTTTTTTAATCCCTCATTATCTTCACTTGGTTGGAAATTCTCATCTATATGATCTTTATCAATTCTGAACGGTATGAAATCTTCTTTTGTATTGAAGTTCTCTACAGTAAACGTATAAACAAGCCGCCCTGCATCATAGTACACACTGTTTACTTTCACGGTGATCCCTCGTGATTCAGCCTCCTCATTGACATGCTTCACCAAATCACTATGAAATAGAGACATTCCTACTTTATCGTGAAACATCATATAAAACTGTCCAACAAACGGAACACGAGCCATCGCTGTATTAAGAGAAGGAAAAAGGAAGCCTGATGAAAAGTAAAGAACGATGAGAACGATGACAGAGTATATTGGCATTCTCCAATTCCATGTGAACCAACGTCTTTTCTTTTCCGCTTTCACATCCCCGATGGCTTGACGAATTGCAGAGGTCAATTCAATTTTGGGTACATCAATCTTTTCATAGAGCTTTTTCATTTCTTTTTGTTCCATTGACACTCTCCTCCTTTTCTAACGTTTGCTTTAATAACTTTCTTGCTCGATACAAATGAGTTTTGATTGTTCCTTCAGGCACACCAATATGCTCAGAAATCATCGAAATCGTATAATCTTGAAAATAAAATAGCTGAATCACGAGCTGATATTGCTCATCCAACACATCAAGTGCATGTTTTAAATCTAGCTTGTCTTCCAAAAAATCATTTTGCTCAACACTTTCATGGTGCTGCTCAAACGGAACAACATCTTGCTGCTTTTTCTTCATCGCAAAAATCGTATGAATCAAAATACGAGTCAGCCAGCTAGAAAAATAAGCTGGTTCTTTCAAGCCAGATAGATGCTTAAACGCTTTAAATACCGTCTCTTGAACAGCATCTAACGAATCTTCTTTATTTCTTGTGTAGAGAAAAGCGGTTTTATATAAACGCTCCTGATACATCAGCATTAATTTCTCAAATGCTGGGACATTCCCTTTTTGTGCTTTTTTAATTAGACGCACTTGCTTCATCTCACTCACACCTCCTACACCTGTTAGAGCAAGCTTTCTCTCAAACGGTTTCAACAAACGAAAATTTCTTTTACTTAGCATATGTCGGACAAAAACAGAAAAAGTGAAGAATGGAGTCGAAAGATCAACTTGAACATTTGATATAATGGAAGAAATATCTAAAAAAAAAGGAGGATATTGATTGTTTCTATTTGAAGAACCCGCATGTGCTAGCTGTCAGAAAAAGATAGAAGGAAACGAAGAAGTGTACGTCAAACTGATCTACCCAAAGGGACGAGGGATGACAGAGGTGAAGGCTTGGCTTAGGAATGGAGGGGGTTTTTATTGTAAGGCGTGTACAGAACAAAAGACATCACATGGAGGATAAACACATGAACAAAATCACTTTTCCGCAATCATTTCCAACAATACATACCGAAAGACTGATCTTAAAACAAGCAACGATCGCAGATGCTGAGGATATGCACATCTACTTATCAAATGAAACCGTGTGCCGCATGTATTCTTTTTGATCAAGTATCTATTGTATAAAAAGATTCTCTTTAAAGTGAAAACGGCTTTTCTGAAATAATCAATAGAAGAAAAATATAACCAGCTAGCATAGCACAGCCATTGAAGATATAAATGTTCATAAGATCGGTTATTTCTTTGATGAATATATGAAGACCTGCACTTGCTGGGATTATTTTATTCTTACTCCCACTCCGTGATATCTAAGACATGATTTGTTGAATAAAGCATTTTGGATTGTTTATAGTTCTTTGTTTTAGTATAAGTTAACTGCTAATTTATTCAGCGCTTAAACTACCGATTGTTTCGCAGCAAAAAGGCCCGCTTAAGATACATCTCTACAAAACAAAAACGAAGTTCTATTCACTATCACGTTATCTTTTTAGCTACCATTCATTAAAAATTTAGAGTTGAAAAAGGTTTGGAAACATGATTTTGTTAAGATCAATAAGATAGATGTGTATAGAAAAGATAATAAGAGCATAAGAAAGAAGCTTTTTTCAATTCGCAAAATCTACCTTAGTAGAAAAGTTTTCTTAGAAGATACTTAACAGATAAAAATATCATTTACACAAATGAGTATACACAAAAAACCGTTTTTTAAAAATTGTTCCATTGAAAATAATAGAAATGTTGAATTTGAGAATAGACATTTATTTCTCATTCATTACTATCTGGCTTTTATTTATGACTGGTTTGCGTTTTGGAGAGGCTCAAGCACTTAGAATGGGATAGTGATTTGGATCTTCAAAATCAACTTTTACAGTAAGTAAATCTATGTACTACAAAAATGCAAATGAATGTTATCTAACCGAGCCAAAAACAGTAATCGAGTAATAGCGTTAGATGATGATACAATAAAAATTTTAAATGAGTGAAAAATCTACAACATAAAAATATTCCATCTAATTATGTACTTTCTTATAATAGTTTG
The DNA here is from genome assembly GCF_020524495.1 of Bacillus stratosphericus. GTDB lineage: Bacteria > Bacillota > Bacilli > Bacillales > Bacillaceae > Bacillus > Bacillus stratosphericus_B. The sequence goes on from NZ_JAIVLB010000039.1 coordinate 7,346, forward strand.
CCAATTAATAAAAGTGCTACGTATCATATCATAGACCAGCATTCAAGGCTTGCTGGCGTTCATAAAATTAAAAACACACGCACTAACACACTCTCACGCCTCGTTACTTATCTCAATGGGAGAAAATGCCCTTGTGTTTGTGATAGGCTCGGTTATGAGGACTTAAACGACATTAGGCACATACGGCCACCTTTACCCTAATAACAATAAAGAAGTAGTTGAATTGTCTAATATGATGTCTATTACTATAAATGGAGCAAAGAGGAAACTAACAGGTAATTAGTATGTAAAGCGTAAAGGTAGTTTAGATACAGAACAAAACCTAGAGCTTACAACTAAAAAAGGCTCTAGGTTTACAATAATTAATAAACTTTTTGCAAACATACGTTTCGCGCGGTAGTTGACGCGCCATAATTAAAATGCTAAAATAGTTATTGTGATACTAAGAAATCAGATAACTTCTTTACATTTGCCTTTTGGAGTTCGTCTTTGAGGTACTGATTACCAATAGTATTTAAAATAGCTTTATAATCATTTTCAAATGATGTCATACTTAATTGAACTCCTAATTCTTCCCAAGATTGATAGGCAAGAGTTTGGAATGCTGAATTAGCATTTATAAGAATTTCATGAATTTCTTCACTATGTTCATTTAGGTTTGTAACAAATTTTGGAAAGTGCACATCATTATAAATATATTTGTTTCCAGCTGAAAAGAAGTCTCTGAAATCGGTGGCATAATAATAGTAAGTTCCAATTAAATATTCAGCACTTCTTAAATACTTATCACGATTCTTTCCTTTGCCATCTTTAATATGGTCTTGTGGGAACAATATTAGCACTTCTGCAAGTGTTCTGACTTGTTCTTCTTTGTTCAAACTTTTTATTAGTATTGGGCTTAAAGAATCTTCTGACTGAGGAACGAACCATTTAACACCTTTTGTATTATTCCGTAAATATTCTTGGAGAAAAGATACTTTTTGTCCTTCTGTCATATTACAAAGAGATTTATATTCATCGGCATTCTTGAATACACTCTCTGTAGTATCCATGCTTATCTTAAATCTAGGACTATGAGTTACCATAATGTTTGAGGTCGTTTGCCAATATGGTCTATATTTTATTTTAATTTTGGGCTCCACCTTGTTGTTAGTTCCAAAGAAAACATAAATTTCTTTATATTCTTCGTCACTAATACTTTCAAAAACAGAATTTCCATTCGTATCCCATGAACCGTTATTTCTGCTTTTCAGTTCTAAACCGTATCGTTCTCCGTTTAGAATTAAATCCATATCTGGAAAGTGATGACCTAGATGAACTTTCTTTTCTAAAACATCAGAATCAGAAATCTCTTGTTTAACTTTATCTACAATTTTTGGAACTAATTTTTCAAACCCATTGTTATTACCTTGACTTACAAGATATTCAGAAGAAACTTCTTTAATAGCTTCTATTTCGTTCTTCATCATTTCTAAAATTTGTTTATTATTCATATTAACCACCGTTCTAAAAATGAAAGGAATTATATTATGTCAAAAACATACTATTACGATAATTGTAACACAATAAACGCTTTTAAAGTTGAAGTTTCCAATAATTCAACTCCTTTAAATGTTGTTAGTTTATTTTCTGGTGCTGGAGGTATGGATTTAGGATTTATTGGTAATTTTGATTACTTAGGAGTACATTATCAAAAAAATCCGTTTAATATTGTTTTTGCTAACGACATTTTTAAGCAAGCTGCGGATGTCTATGAGGATAATTTTCATCATAAGGTTGAAAGAAGAAGTGTGATTGATTTAGACATGGAAAAAGATATGCCTAAAATTGATGTTGATATTGTACTCGGAGGATTTCCATGTCAAACATTTAGTTATGCTGGAAAACGTGGAGGATTGAGCGATCCAAGAGGACAACTTTATTTACAAATGATTAGGGTAATCAATCATTATCACCCTAAAATGTTCATTGCTGAAAATGTCGATGGTATTAGAAATTCAAGAAAGAATGAGGCGGGGATTGATATTGACCGTTCTGCTCTCGACACAATTCTTAGTGATTTTGATAATGCTGGTTATAATGTTCAATATCATTTACTTACTGCCGCAGATTATGGAGTTCCGCAAATGCGTAGACGAGTTATTATTATGGGAATTCGTAAAGACTTAGGAGATATATCTGATGAATATTATCCAGAAAAGCTGTACGATGAAACTGGAGAATTAACTGGTCAAAAGTGGCGTTCTTCTAAAGATGGTATTGATGATATTTGGGATAAAGTAAATGACCCAACAATTCCAAATCATACTTCTCGTGATATTTCCAAAGCTAAGTTTTACCCTGGGAAGAAAATGCAAGGTAACAACAAGATTTCTGGGGATAGACCAGCTCCAACGATAAGAGCCGAACACCACGGGAATATTGAAGCACATTATAGAACAACCCTTAAAGATAGGGAAGATATGGCTGGTTGGCGTAGATTATCAGTAAGAGAATGCGCTAGACTTCAATCGTTCCCCGATAGTTATATTTTTACTACAAGTGCTAGTAGCGCATACAAAGCTATCGGAAATGCTGTTCCTCCAGTTATGGCATGGCATATTGCTCGCACAGTATATCATACACTTTCAAATTTAGATTTAGTGAACTCTAAAGACAAAGAATTTATTGTTATCAAATAATTGACGCTAGAAATAATTTAGATTGTTTGCAGATACAACAAAAAAGAGCCTAGAACCCTTATATAAACCAAGGATTCTAAGCTCTTTATTATTACTCCCACTCAATCGTAGCAGGCGGCTTACTCGTAATATCATACACCACGCGGTTAATATGCTTTACTTCGTTGACGATACGAGTTGAGATCTTCTCAAGCACATCCCAAGGGATTCTTGCCCAGTCACTCGTCATACCATCAATAGAGGTAACAGCACGGATACCAATTGTGTAGTCGTATGTTCTTGCGTCACCCATGACACCTACGCTGCGGATGTCTGGGAGGACCGTGAAGTATTGCCAGATGTCGCGCTCAAGGCCGAAGTTAGCAATTTCTTCGCGGAGAATCGCATCAGATTCACGGACGATTTCTAGTTTTTCTTCAGAAATTTCACCTAGTACACGGATACCTAGTCCTGGACCTGGGAATGGCTGTCTCCAGACGATGTCGTCAGGAATGCCTAGCTCTGACCCTAAGGCACGGACTTCATCCTTGAATAGGGTATTGAGTGGCTCAATCAATTCAAACTGCATGTCTTCTGGAAGACCGCCTACGTTGTGGTGAGATTTGATTGTTTGTGCCGTTGCTGTTCCGCTCTCAATGATGTCTGTGTAAAGTGTTCCTTGTGCTAAGTAGTCGATTCCTTTTAGCTTGTCCGCTTCATCATCGAATACATAGATGAATTCGTTCCCGATGATTTTACGTTTTTGCTCAGGATCAGACACACCTTTTAACTTGTCTAAGAAACGATCTTTCGCATCTACTTTAATCACGTTCATGTTGAAACCTTCACTAAATGTTTTCATAACCCCTTCTGCTTCGCCTTTACGAAGAAGACCGTGGTCAACGAAAATACATGTCAGCTGATCGCCGATGGCTTTGTGGATCAATACTGCCACAACAGATGAATCCACACCGCCGCTTAGTGCGCACAATACTTGTTTGTCGCCCACTGTTTCACGGATTTTCTGCATTTCGATTTCAATGAAGTTCTCCATGGACCATTTGCCCTCACAATCACACACACCGAAGACAAAGTTTTTCAATAGGTCGTTCCCGTACTCAGAGTGACGAACCTCTGGATGGAACTGAACGCCATAGAAGTTTTTCTCAGCTAAGCTTATCGCTGAGTTTGGACAATGTGCACTTGTTGCATCCACTGTAAAGCCTTCTGGTACTTCAACGACAAGGTCACCATGGCTCATCCAAACCACTTGCTTATTCGGAAGGTCTTTGAATAAAGCAGGAGTTCCGTTAATGTGGATATCTGCTTTCCCATATTCACGCTGGCTTGCCGCCTCTACTTTCCCGCCGAAATAGTGAGTCATCAGCTGCATGCCGTAGCAAATGCCTAGAACCGGGATGCCTAGATCAAAAATCTTTTCATCACAGCGGAAAGATCCTTCATCATAAACACTGTTCGGTCCACCCGAAAGGATAATTCCTTTAGGCGCCATTTCTTTAATTTTTTCAGCAGTTAAATTGTGAGGATGAAGCTCACTGTACACACCAAATTCACGAATACGGCGTGTGATCAACTGATTGTACTGACTGCCGAAATCGAGAACCAAGATCATTTCATTTACTAAATTTGTCATGGTGTCACCTCTATATCCAATATAGTTTTTTTATAAACGCACAGAAAAAATGAGAGGAGAAAACCTGCTCTCAGTGTGAAATCACGCTTTTGAAGCGCCCAGACTCATATCCGAACGCTTCAATTTCATGTATTTTAGAAGGTTTTAATATTCACCTATTCTAACAACAGGAAGGTACGCGGTCAAGACTATCTCTTGTTTATTAAATTTTCCCATAACTTTGCGGATTGCCGCCAAAGTTCTGACGCATCTTCTCGTCGATAAAACGCCCGCTCATAGAGCTGCGTAAGCTCTGACATGTGATGATCTCCATCGTTGCCATCTATCAAAGAAGCAAATTCTCTTAGCGTCATACCTGGCTTTTTTTCAATCCCCCTGCGCTTCAGCTGCTTTAGTAAGGAAGCATACGCATAGAAAAAGGCTTCCTCATCTGGCAGACGTTTCACCTTTCGAACAATGAAGAATAGCAGCCATCTTGCCCTGAATCGATACAGCATCCAGCTGATGAACCCAAGAAGGGAGACAGCACCTGCAACATATCCCATGATCGAACCAACATACACCATACTTGACTTTGTTTGAGCTGTTTGTTCCTTTGGCTCTGCCTGTTGCTCCTCCTGCTGCCGTGGCTGTTCTGGCTGCTGATCTTCTCGTGCATCATCAAACGTAGGCTGATCCTCGTCTTCCTTTTGATCATCCGTTTGATCGCTAGCAACAGCTTCATTTGTAATTGTCTCTGGGTTCATAAATCCTTTTGTCGGTTCAAAGGTCACCCAGCCCCGGTTTGGAAAATAGACCTCTACCCATGAATGTGCATTGTTATTGGTCACTTCATACACACTGTTTCCATCGATTTGTGTTTCATATAACTGACCAGACGTATATCCTTTCACCCATCTCGCCGGAATACCGATCGAACGAAGCATCACAATCATAGAGGTTGAAAAATTATCACAATAGCCGATCATCGTTTTAAATAAGAATTGATCCACATAATCTTCATTACGTCCAGGCACAGCGACATTTTGCGTTTCATATGAAAATTTCGCAGATTCTAAGTAATCCTCAATCGCTTTTGCTTTATCGTACATATTATCCTTTGTTTCCGTTAAGCTGTTTGCCAATGTTTTCACACGCTCTGGCAATGAGGATGGAAGCTGTAAATAAACACGTCCAACCTGCTGATTCACCTGCTGCTTAGTCGGCACTTTAATCTGCTGTAAATCCTCAAGGATAAATGTAGGTGATAAAAAGCTAATTTGATAGTTCCCTAAATTTTTAGGCGGGTTTTGAATAGACGGCACAATTTTTTCCGTCTTGCCCATCATTTGCAGCGGGATGTTTTCCATTGGCGTCAGTGTGATCGTACCAATCGGATAAACGGCATGATTAAATCGATAGTCAGGCTCCATATCGACTCTCGTTTCATGAACCTCTGTTTTCACACGCTCGGTAAACCATCGATTTGGGACATCGTCGTCTTTTAATTGAGTAGGCTTATTATCATTTGAAGCATCCTCCCAGCCTTTCCCCGTGTAAATGCTTTTTGTTTCTACACGAAAATAAGAAGGCTCCTTTCCGCTCCATTTAAATACTGGTGTGCGGTCCTCACTAAACGGCCCACCAAGATACGAATCGTCCGTACTATATCCCACCTTATTCTGCCCTGCTGTTCCATCTTGATTCGTGACCGCCTTAAAAAACGGTACAGGGTCAGGCCATTTCGGTTCAGACTTTGGCAAAGAAGCACCGATTAACGCTGATACGAGGACAAGCGCCAGCATGGGCAAGAACCAGTGAAAACGCGCTTTCTGTGACACCCGCACACCTTCAGCCGAACGCAGTCGATCGAAATACAGCAATCCAAGCAAACAAAAGCCAAACACCATAATTCGAACGATAGCAAAGGTCGCGTCATAAGGTGTAAACGTATCAAGGATTGTGACATACACAATCGTCATGAGTAAAAAGAAAAAGATGCGCTGCTGATAGACGACCCAATAATGAAGCAAATACACAAGCAGCCAAAGCAAAATATAAAACAACAATGTGCGGAAAGACGGATACATGTCACTCCACATTCCCATGCTCATTATAGTGATATTATCTTTGATATCAGCAAATAAAGCAGCCGGATAGCTTGTCTCTAATTGATAAAAGATCAAATATAAGGCAAGTAGAATAAGTCCAGCACATATAGGAAACGTCACATACCACTTCAGACGAAAGAAAGTGAACAAACTCGTAAGCCCTATAAAAATAATGAAATAAGACGTATGACTCGTCTCTGTTAAATCTTGAAGCGGACGAAGCCACTCCCAAAGCAGCAGAAATGCTACACAATAATAGAAGAACAACTCAAAACGACTCTGCCGCTGATGAGTATGCAGCATAAATGTTTGTCACCTCACAATTCTTTCATGCAACCGGTCTTCAAATAAAAGTGTGGTGCGTATTCCAGAAGCTTTTAACCGGTCTACAAGCTGTTTTTCTTTTGCCGTCAATCGGTCAACGGCTCTCTTCACTAAAAGAACGGTGATGTTCTTTCTGTTTCGATTTCCAAGAAGACTGGCAGCGAGCTCTTCCTGCAAATGACCCGTTACGACATATTTTCCTGTGTGCTGGTATTCACTCATTGCTAACGATTTCAATTCTAATAATCGAGAAGGCCGGTGCTGCACCCTTGTTAAATAATAGAGCATGTCCTGTAAATGCAGATCTCCTTGGTTCACACGAAAGGCATGCTGATCTCCAAGAGGAACGAGACCTGCCGGCATCCCTTTTTTGACAGCCATTTGGAGAACAGATGCCGCAATAGACACCACTGTCTCAAAAACGGCTTCATCCGTAAAATCAGCAAATACGACAAGATCCTTTGTCTGATTCTGTTCAAACTCCTTGGTCATCAGCTGACCTCTTTTAGCCGTCGTCTTCCAGTCCACCCAAGCAAAACGGTCTCCTTGCTGATATTCACGCACACCTGTTGTCACATTGATCGGTTCATTTACCCATGAGTGAACCGCTTTATCTCCATTTTCATTCACTGACTCAACAGATTCAACCGGAAAATCCAGTACCTTTGGATAGACGAGGAGCTTTTTTTCTAACGGAATGATCACCTCTTTTTCAACAAAACCAAACATATCGCCCGTTTTGATTCTGATCGCTGTCAAATGATGCTCCCCCCGCACGATATCATTCAATTGATAAGAAAATCGCCACGTTTTCCGAAACCACGGGAACAGCATTTTCTTCATTTCAATCTGTTCCTGCAAGTGGAAGGTGTCCGGCGAATCCTCAATAATGACGTAAACATACGGAAATGGATTCGACCGCTTGATTTCAAGGTCAACATACAACATTTCCCCCGCCTTCAACCTGGTATGCTTCAATGTCCTTTTGGCTGTCGCGCGAAGCGGAACAAGCGCAAACAGCAAAGCATACAAAGCATATGGTAAAAATGTATAAAAAAGGAACCAACTCACAAAGCCCCCCTGAAACATGGCATAGCAAAAGGCTGCCGTAGTGAGGATTACGAGCATAAAAACCCGTAACCATAATGAAACAAATAAACGGTCACGTGACTTCATTGAGTCATCGACTTTTGAACTGGTACGCCAATATACTCAAGCATCTGTCGTAGCAGTGTCTCCGCCTTCTTCCCTTCATACGTCGCTTCTGATGTCAAAATCATTCGATGCGGCAATGTATAGGGCGCCAAATACTGCACATCATCTGGAATCACAAAATCCCGCTGATTCAAAAGCGCATATGCCTGCGCTACCTTCATGAGTGCAATCGACCCCCTTGGACTCACACCTAAATAAACGGAGGGGTGATTTCTCGTTGCTTGGGCGATTTCCACAATATATTCTTTAATGGATGCATCCACATGTACTGTCTGTACGGCTTGCTGCAAAGCATGGATATGCTCCTTCGTTATCACGGCTTGGAGCGTGTCGATCGGGGATTGCTTCTCTTGCAAGTTGAGCACCTCTAGCTCCTCCAGCATGGTGGGATATCCCATCTGCAGCTTGAATAAAAAACGGTCCATTTGCGCTTCTGGCAGCGGATATGTTCCTTCATATTCCACAGGATTTTGCGTGGCCATGACAAAAAAAGGATTCGCAAGTGGCATCGTTTCACCGTCCACTGTGACACTGCCTTCCTCCATCGCTTCAAGTAGTGCTGATTGTGTTTTAGGAGAGGTCCGGTTGATTTCATCCGCCAAAATAATCTGCCCCATAATCGGTCCTTGCCTGAATTCAAACTCATTTGTCTTTTTATTATAAATCGATACACCTGTTACATCTGAAGGCAAAAGGTCAGGAGTGAATTGGATCCGCTTAAACTCACAGCTAATTGATTTTGCCAACGCACGAACCATCATTGTCTTCCCAACGCCAGGCACATCCTCTAATAACACATGCCCCTTTGCCAATATCGCAACAAGGCTTAATATCGCAATGTCTTTTTTTCCAACCATGACTTTATTGATGTTATCTACAATTTTTTGTAAATCTGAATGCATCGGTTCATCAAATGCCATCCTGATCCTCCTATCACGTTTCCGTCAATTTTCATATAGTCTAACTTTACCATACGACACGCATTTGCATAAACATCCGCACGGCAGAAACGAAAAAAAGTCTTCTCACGATGGAAAAGACTTCTTCATTTCTTTAGACGACTTGCTGGCTCCATATGAACATGAGAGTGTAAAATATCATGTTCTTTTTTCATCCTACGTTCGATTTCATCTGCAATATCATGGCTTTCTGAAATGTTCAAGTGCGGCTCTACCTCAACAACCACATCAACATGTACCGTACTCCCAAGATAACGAGCCTTAATATCCTTTAAATCGCCCACTCCTGGTGTCGCCTCAATGGTCTCTTTATACTTCGACATATCTTTTATATGAAAACCGTCGGTTAACGAATGAGAGGCATCTCTGAAAATGTCCCACGCCGTTTTACATATAATTAGGCCAATGACAAATGCAACAAGCGTATCCATCCATGCCAGCTGAAATTGTGAGGCGATGATCCCCACAAATGTACCGATGCTCACATACGCATCTGATTTATTATCAGCTGCTGCTGCATAAAGAGCCTGGCTATTGACCCGTTTGGACAGATTACGGTTGTATATATAAACACCGTACATCACAACAGCACTTCCTGCTGCCGTCCAAGCCGCAATCATATCAGGTGTTTGATGCTCAGATGAGAAAAGCGACTGGCCTGCACTCAGCAAAACCTGAAGCCCTACAAGCATCATAATAAAGGAAGCTACAAGGGACGCAATATTTTCTGCCCTAAAATGACCGTATGGATGATCTTCATCAGGTGGCTTCTGAGAAATACGGAGCCCCATTAACACGGCAAGCGATGCAATAATATCTGTCGTATTATTCAATCCATCCGCCGAAAGAGCTTCTGAATGAAACACATACCCAATGATGAGTTTGACAGCAGATAAGATCAAATAGGCAATGATGCTGACCCATGCACCTGTTTCACCTTGTCTTAATTCATTATAGCGCTCCATGTTGTACAGCGCCTCCTCACACACAGCTTTTCTATTATTTATTTTACAAAGCAAAGTCCGTGTGGGTCTACAGCAACATGATTCGCTTGCGTCATCAAAATAGGCTACATTGAAATGTGTTGACCTAAGCAAACTTATTTTTATCATGTTAATTGACCTCAAGACCTACTCTCATCAACCTTTATCCGATACACTCCGACATTTACATAAGAGCAACATTATTCTTTTGATAAATTATCAGAATCATTTTATTTTAAGACACAGCTTTCCTCGTTTCTTTCTTATGCTTTTTTAAGAATGAGCCGAGAAAATCGAGGGAACATAATCTCTCAAACTCTTTAAACTTTTTAACATCGTTAAGAAGTTTAAAATGTCATTTTGATAACCTGTCCAATGCTGAATGACAATTCATTTTGATAAAATTTAAAACATTCTAAAAAACAAATTCTCTATTGAAGAGAAATGTTTGGAGATAAAGTAATGTCCAACATGAAAAACGATCTTCTTAAAACAAGACATATTTTGCCGGGGTCATTGGGGAAGGGCTTAGACCACAGCTCATTTTGACGAGTATCATTACCATTGGTGTACTGGCTGCTTATTTTACCTTTAAACTGAATAAAAAAATGCCTACAAATGCAGCTCTTGAAAATAAACACCCTTGATTCTCCTGCTGAAAAGAGGGTTTTTTTATTTTATTCACCTATTTTGATGTCCGCACTTATAATGTATCAAACTGAATGTTAAGTGAGGATTAGACAACATGAACCTAGAAAAATTTGTTGACGAGCTGCCAATTCCAGAAGTAGCGGAGCCCGTCAAAAAGAACCCAAAACAAACTTATTATGAAATCGCCATGGAGGAGGTGTTCTTAAAAGTTCATAGAGACCTCCCTCCAACAAAGCTATGGACCTATAATGGCAGTTTGCCTGGTCCAACCATTAAAGCGAATCGAAATGAAAAAGTAAAAGTGAAGTGGATGAATAAACTACCGCTGAAGCACTTTCTGCCGGTCGATCACTCCATTCACCCTAATCATCATGATGAACCAGAAGTCAAAACGGTCGTTCATCTGCATGGCGGGGTTACACCACCTAGCAGTGACGGCTATCCAGAGGCTTGGTTTTCACGAGACTTTGAAGCGACCGGTCCTTTCTTTGAGCGGCAAATTTACGAATACCCAAATCATCAGCAAGCATGCACATTGTGGTATCACGATCATGCGATGGCATTGACGCGATTAAATGTGTACGCAGGCTTAGCTGGCTTTTACTTAATCTCAGATGCCTTTGAAAAGTCCTTAGAATTACCGAAAGATGATTATGATATTCCATTAATGATTATGGACCGTACGTTTCAGGAGGATGGCTCACTGTATTACCCAAGTAGACCAAACAACACGCCGGAAGATAGTGATATTCCAGCCCCCTCCATCGTGCCCTTTTTTTGTGGTGAGACCATTTTGGTCAATGGAAAAGTGTGGCCGTATTTAGAAGTAGAGCCTCGAAAATACCGTTTTCGCATATTAAATGCGTCCAATACAAGGACTTACGAGCTGCATTTAGACAATGATGCTACGATCTTGCAAATTGGATCTGATGGCGGCTTTTTACCAAAACCTGTTCATCACCAGTCCTTTAGCATTGCACCTGCTGAACGTTTCGATGTGATTATCGACTTTTCAGCTTATCAAAACAAAACGATCATTCTAAAGAATAAAGCAGACTGCGGGCAGGAAATCAATCCAGAAACAGATGCGAACATTATGCAATTTAAAGTCACACGTCGGCTAAAAGGAAGAGCACCTAAATCATTACGTCCAATCTCCAAGCAGCTTCCACCGCTTCGGCCGAGTCGAGCTGATAAAGAACGTACTTTGATACTTAGTGGGACGCAGGATAAATATGGCCGGCCTATTTTATTACTAGATAACCAATTTTGGAATGATCCCGTCACGGAAAATCCTCGACTTGGCAGTGTAGAGGTATGGTCTATCGTCAATCCAACAAGGGGCACACACCCCATTCATTTACACCTTGTTCAATTCAGAGTGATAGACAGAAGGCCATTCGATACAGAGGTCTATCAATCGACAGGAAAAATCGTATATACAGGACCGAATGAAGTACCGCCTTTGCATGAACAAGGCTATAAAGACACCATTCAGGCGCATGCTGGTGAAGTCATTCGGATCATCGCTCGATTTGTCCCATACAGTGGACGGTATGTGTGGCATTGTCATATTTTAGAGCACGAAGATTATGACATGATGCGGCCGATGGATATCATATAGTAAAAATGAAAACACTCTTCCATCACATGCGTAGAATCATATATTGAACAGGTTATTGATAAAGGGCTAAACGCCATCTATACATTAGCCCTTTATTTCCTTTTGACTTTCAGGTGCTAGATCATGAGCAGAAAGTTAATGAGATGTCTTTGTACATTCAAACTTAAAAAGTTGACGTAACAAACCGATAATACTACTATATACCCATTACCTATATCAAAATAGACATAAGAAACGGTGAGCGAACAAATGGAAAATTACGGTAAAAAACGGAGGAGTTCAATTTGAATCAAGAAAAAGAGACTTGCCAGGTCAAACAAAAAGCAGCGGCAGGTAAAATGGAGAAGCTTTCAATTCATGACAACGAGAGCATTCGATCAAACATTGAACAACTAACAATTGAACTCGGTGAACAAAAAGAATTCAATCACTTCATTTTAGATGAAAAACAGAAGGCGATCAGCACATTATCTGCCCTTATCGCAAAAGGCGATTGTGATGAAGAATTAAAAGCTCATTTTAAACAAGCATTACATATCGGACTCTCTGTCATAGAGGTCATGGAAATTATTAAGCACTGTACAAAAGTTGCCGGATTTCCTCATTCTATTAATGCCCTATTCATTTTTCAAAACTTACTAGACAAGAACACCAACTAAATAAGAGAAAACGAGAAGCCATCTGCCCTCTCGTTTTTTTATTTCCACTCATCTTACTCCCATTTTCCTACCATGTCATAGCAGCAAAATATGAAAATAGCGCACGCTTTCCTGCTGAAAAAACGACTTTTACTCTACAAATTCACATATTTCTCCTAATATCAAATGACAAAATAAAAAAACGTCCAGTTATATCACATAACTGAACGCATCCTTTAACGATTGACAGTGAAATTGTTAACAATCCCATCATCCTTCTCCCAAGCGGCTTCTACCTTCCTCTGCTTTATATCGTATTCAAAAATGGTTCTTACCTTCGCCTTTCGTCCGGTGTCATCCTTTAATTCCTTTGCGTTCTTTGCAACACCTAGGAAATAAACAGATGTACCATCCGTAGAGAATTGCGGCTGTGCAGCACTTAAAATATGCATATCCCGGCTGTTTTTAACAAGTGTATTCGTTTTTCCCGTTTCTATATCAAGCATCTTAATAGATGATACTTCTTTTTCCTTTCGAACCTTTATTTCTGTATAAATCAATTTCTTGTGATCTGGTGAAAATGAAATATCATTGATCGTTTGCAAAATGCTTGCAATCCGTTTCCCCTTTTCACCTGTTTGAAGGGTGATCTTCATGGTCGTTGGTTCAGGATCCATCCCTTTTTCATTGGCTTCATCGGTCTTCTGGTAATCTTCTTTTAATGAATAATGCTGAATGGCCAAAAGGTTTGAAGTCGGATCATATGCAAAAGAACTGACCGTATCATCATCGCTTTTTTCTGGGTACAACATCTTCACTTTGCGTTTTTCCAAATCAAAAGCTGCTACATAAAATTGCTCCCCTGAATCCTTGTTATACCTTAAATACAACTGCTTTCCGTCACCAGATAGCCTCATACTATCAATTGAATCTTCACTGGTAAACAGCGTTTTTTCTTGATCAGTTTTCACATTCAATTCGCGAATACTCACTTTTTGCGTATCTTCATCCGTATACGTGTAGTATAAAAGCTGTTTCGTAGAATCATAAGCAAGTGAAGGATACGCTGTTAGTTTCTTCGTATGAAGCGCCTGATCATGCAAAAAATATGTATTGTTTAACTGTTGATCCGTAAATGAAACAAGCAATTCGTCTTTTGCATCTTGATTCGTTTTGACTTCTCCCCCATGTTTCGCCTCTTGAGCCGGCTTTAGCATGAAAAAAATGACTGCCGCAATCACTGCGGCTCCCGTTATAATCCACCACGTTGATTTTTTCATTGACTTTCAGACCCTCTCTACAAGAAAAGAAGCCAGAAAATAAACTTTTCCCGCTTCTTTGCATGTCTATGTATTTAATAAGTGTAATGTCCTTTTACGACACCTTTACTTGTTTTATAGCCAAGTGCTTTGAATGCTTTCGGACTCACGTCTAATACAGCGTTTGGCATTCTACCTACATCATACTTATATACTGTAATCACTTTATGTGGTTTCGCTTTTGTTGTCACTCTTAGTTTTGTACCTTTTTTCGGTACGTCAAATCCCATTTTAGTTGCTGCATCCCAATGACCAAGTTTTTTTCCATCTGCACCTTTTTTACCTACACCATTATACCAAGTAATATTGCCGCTTACTTTTTTTGCACTTGCTCCATGTGAGAAACTAAACGCTAAAAATAAACTAGCTACTGTTACGATTGTCGTGATAAGCTTTTTATTCATTAAGAAATCCTCCGTATTTGGTTTCTGCACTTATTATACATGAAGATGCATCCAGTTTTTTTACAGTCACATTACAATTTGAATACAAGTTGACCACTTTATGACCGATGATGTTCATAAGTTTCACCAAAAACAGCCAGAAAATTGTAAGTAGACCCCTCTCTTTCATTTATATAATAAAAGTGAATTCAAATATAAGGAGGAAATTTTCATGAAAAGTGGTTAATATTATACTTCCGAAAAAAGCGACAATTAACAATGGATACACCCTGCTGTTGTAGAGAGTGGTATTTCAAAAACCCCTTCTGTCTACAAGGTCTTTCTTGTAGTGGATCGGCAAGTGGCAGTCAATACTGGAACAGCGAATACGATTCAAGCATTAAGGACGGTGCACGTGTCAACTTAAAGCTGATCATTAATGGAGATGGCATCACTTTATTTTCAATGGGAAATTGCGCTACAAGCAGCCTGTTGCCAATCCTAGACGCCTGAAAAACCTTGATGTTGTTAATGGTACACCGTGTGCCGGACAATGGGACAAACAGCTACTCAAAAGCAAGCTTCTCGAATGTACAGCTTCGTGCGGATACATTAGGGAACGTCTATAAAAAATAGGATGTTACCATCAAATCGTCTCTTCTACGTAAAAATCTAGAGTTAGGTGCTCCGGCTCCTAAATTTTCGGTACATTTTTCTATTCCACTGAGTACAACCCTTTCAGCACAATAAGAAAAAAGCGCCCAGCCTTGAAGTGCACCCCAAATATTAGACACAGTCTAACATTTGGAGGTGCTTTTCTTTGGCTAAATTTACAATTGAAGATAAAATCAAAGCGGTAAAACGATACCTCATTGACCGTGAGAGCT
>NZ_JAIVLB010000040.1 GCF_020524495.1 Bacillus stratosphericus
AGCAAACTGGACATGGAAAGGACCATGTCCAGCGTAAGACAACTGATAAATTTTATCAAAATAAGTGAAAACCCCACTTTTACTTGAAGTAAAGGTGGGGTTTGTCTACGGTCTGATGGACAGAGCCCTATGCTCTGTCCATTTTTTCTCTCCTTGCAAAATCGACAAACCTGAAACGATCTAATCGGTGACGACTTTCTGTGTATTGAAATAAACTCGTATCCTCCAAGAACACATAATTCTTCACCACCACCACATGGTCAAACCCGTTCAAATCAAGATACTGGACATCCTCTTCTGTACATGGCTCCACTACAAATTCCTTTTGGGCGTAGCTAATCGATACACCGAGTTCTCCTTCAATATATTCGTAGATCGACCCTTCACAAATGTCCTTAGACAACGCCTGCACATGTTTTTGCAAAAAGTAATCCTTATCTAAAATGACTTCTTCCCTGCTAATATTGCGAGAGCGAATGACTTCCCAGACGTCCTCCTGCCCACTTATTTTCAGCTGAGATTGAATATGCTGATCTGGTTTTATTAAACCAAATTCATGAACAGTTGTGACTGTTTTCCGGCCAAGCGTTTGGGAAAGCTCTTTAAAGCTGACGAGACCTGAAACAGGGAATTGCATTTTCTCCCGATTCAGCAATACAGAGCCTTTCCCGCGGATTTTTTGGATATAGCCATTTTGCACAAGAATGTTTAATGCCTTTCTCACCGTCTCCCGGGACGTGTCATACATCAAGGACAGCTCATGCTCTGACGGGAGGATGCCTTTATCCTGCCATTCACCTTGTTCAATTCGTTGTGCGAGCTCATCATAAATCAATCGAAACTTATTCTCTTTCATTTTCCTCCGCCCCATTTACTAGCGTTTGGTTAAATGATAAACGATTGACTCGTATGGACGCAACGTAAAGCCCTTGATCTCTGCTGGGACATCCTGATAATTGGATAACAGGACTTGAACCTTCATCTCGTCCACCTCCTGCAATAACTCATCAGGAAGCGAAAAGTCTTCCTCTCCTGCATAAAAGTGGTTAATCACTAGGATTTTCTCATCTTTTCCTTCTCGGACATAGACAAAAATCTTTGGGTCATCTGTCAAGAGTAAAGTAAAGCTTCCATACGTGATTACATCATATTCTTTTCGCAGCCTGCAAAGAGCTTGATAATGATAAAAAATGGAGGTGCTGTCTTTTAATGAAGCTTCCACTGAAAGGTCGTTATTGGCAGTCTCAATCCATGGTGTCCCTTTTGAGAAACCTGCATTTTTTTCTGAGGTCCATTGCATTGGTGTACGGCCATTATCTCTTGATTTGACCTGTAAAATCGCCAGCGCTTCTTCCTCGGTTTTCCCTTTATCAAGCATGGCTTCGTACATATTAAGTGATTCAATATCTCGATAAGACGAAATATCCTTAAAGCGAGGATTCTTCATGCCAATTTCTTCACCTTGATAGATATACGGTGTACCTTGCATGAGATGAATCGTAGTCGCAAGCATCTTTGCTGATTGCTGATGATATGTGCCATCATCACCGTACCTTGACACGATACGAGGCTGGTCATGATTACACCAGAATAGCGCATTCCAGCCGCCGCCCTCATGCATTGTCGTCTGCCACTCAGACAGAATAGACTTCAATTCTTGAAAATCAAATGGTGCGATGGCCCACTTTTCACCGCTTGGATAATCCACCTTTAAATGATGAAAGTTAAACGTCATATTCAGTTCCTGCCGATCAGGTCTTGTATACCGAATGCAGTCTGCGATATTCGTTGAAGACATTTCTCCAACTGTCATACTATCGTATTTCGAGAAAACCTCTTGGTTCATTTCATGCAGGAATTCATGAATCCTCGGACCATCTGTATAGTACATGCGGCCGTCGCCCTGCACAGATTGCCCGGCATCATCTAAAAAGCGTTGATCCTTTGAAATATTATTGATGACATCCAGCCTGAATCCATCAATTCCTTTTTCAAACCAAAAGTGCATGATGTCGTATACTTGCTGGCGTACCTCATCATGTTCCCAATTGAGATCCGCCTGGGTGACATCGTATAAATGAAGATAATAGTCACCTGTCGCTTCATCCAGTTCCCAAGCTGGACCGCCAAATTTTGACTGCCAATCATTCGGAGGAGAGCCGTCCGATTTTGGCTCTTTCCAGATATAATAATCTCGATAAGGATTATCCTTTGATTGGCGTGAGGCTTGAAACCACTCATGGAAAATCGATGTATGATTGACTGCTAAATCCATGATGACACGGATTCCTCGTTCATGCGCTTCCTTCAGCATGTGTTCAAAATCAGCCATTGTGCCGTACATGTCATGGATGTTTTTATAATCGCTAATATCATAGCCATTGTCATGCTGTGGTGACTCATACATAGGGGTCAGCCAAATACAATCTGCCCCCAGTTCTTTAATATAATCGAGCTTTTTCGTCACACCATTGATATCCCCTGTACCAGAGCCCGTTGTATCTAAAAAGCTCTTCGGATAAATTTGATAGACCACCGCTTTTTTCCACCACGGTTCGTTTGTTTGTTGATTCAATTTCCTTCACCACCACTAGTTAAGTTCTTATGAAAAAAGGATTACATCTCATCCTTTTTCTTTTTTAGTTTTGCATATAAAAGGGTACCGATGAATGGGACGATCAGCACAATCACCATCCCTATGGCAAATGCACCCCAATATTTCGGAATGATTGAGAAGATCCCCGGAATCCCTCCAACTCCGACCGAGCTTGCCAGTACCCCTTGAGAGGCAATAAACATACCGGCTATCCCTGAGCTGATCAGCGCAAAAACAAATGGGAATCTATAGCGAAGGTTGACCCCAAACATGGCCGGCTCGGTAATCCCTAAGTAAGCGGAAATACTTGATGTCAGCGAGAGTCCTTTTTGCTTTTCATCTTTTAAGACAAACATCATTGCAAGCGCAGCTGATCCTTGTGCAATATTGGAAAGTGCGAGCATTGGCCATAGGAACGTGCCGTGCAGCTTTGAGTTAATCAATTGAATATCGACAGCTAGGAACGTATGGTGCATACCTGTGATGACTAACGCTGCATACAATCCTCCATATAAAAGACCGCCAAGTGCAGCGAAATGCTGGAATACTGTTACAAGTCCAGATGTTAAAACGTTTCCGATGGCAAATGTAACAGGCCCAATGACGATAAACGATAAAAACCCAATAAGTAATAAAGTAATTGGTGCAACGACTAACAGCTGAATACTTTCAGGTGTCCGTTTTGTGATAAATAGTTCTACCTTTGCAAGTAAATAAGATGCGACGAGTATCGGAAGAACCTGCCCTTGGTATCCTACCTTCTGCACTTCAAGACCAAACAAATTCCATACAGGAATGTCACCAGACTTTTCAGCCGCTCCATAACCCCAAGCATTTAACAGGTCAGGGTGTACGAGCATCAGTCCAAGGACCAGCCCTAAAAGCGGATTCCCCCCAAATCGTTTCACAGCCGACCAGCCAATTAACGCTGGCAAAAATGTAAAGGCAGTGCCTGCAATCAGGTTGATCATATTTGCTAAATCAGCCCATGCCGGATACACATCCACAATTGATTTTTGATCAAAGAAAATATCAGGAGCTGTTAAAATATTATGAATCCCCATTAATAAACCGGCTGTGACGATAGCAGGGAGTATCGGAATAAAGATATCCGCAAGCGTTTTCACAGCACGCTGCAATGGATTTAATTTTTGATCAGAGGCACGTTTGACGTCCTCTTTCGTCGCTTCCCCAATTCCCGTCTGTTTGACCATTTCGACATATACCCGATTAACAATCCCTTGACCAATGACGACTTGATACTGACCGTTCGCCGAGAAAGATCCTTTCACTTCTTCAATTTGTTCAAGTGCTTTTTCGTCAACCTTCCCTTCATCTTTCAGCACAAAGCGCAGCCTTGTCACACAATGTGTTGCTTGATCAATGTTTTCTTTGCCGCCAATGGCTTTCACAATCTGATCTGCTGCTGCCTGATAATCAGCCATACTATCCCCTCCGAGACCGTTTTTTTATAAAAAAAAAAACCAAGAAACTTGTATATACATGTTCACTTCATATTTTATATTTGTATATACATGTAGTCAACAATAAATGTAGCGCTTTCATAAAAAAAGCTCCCTCAATGGAATCAAAGAGGCAGCGTGTCATCATCTTTTTTTAGCTCCGCTAATTTTTCGTAGACCCTATTTCTATAAAAAGAGGAGACTGGACGTGCAAACATTTGGCGCTTTGATGTAAGTTCATCCAGACGTTTTTGTTTTTCTTCACATATGAGAGAGAGTTTTTTTCCTCTCCATCTATACTGGTTTTGAGTAACTCTTTGACGGTCATGAGTTCCTTTTTCAAAGCCGTTTCTTCCCAAGCAAAGCCTGCATTTTTCATGATCCGGTAGCCCATTCTCAGTTCTTCCGGTACATGCGCCGCATCATCTTTTGGCAGAGGCTTCCCAAAGCCTGATAATCCTTCAAATGCTCCATTGTCCATGGCCTTTTTGATCCGTTCTTCTGACAATCTCTGCGAAAAAATCCATGGTGTCACTCCTTTTAAATGCTTTGATTTTGGTTAAAGCATAGCAAAAAAGCTGACTCTATCACAAGAGCCAGCTTTCTCGTTATTGATTGTTGATCTTGAATGTAGATACCATTTGTGCTAAGTCTTCTGACATAGCAGAGAGCTGTTCAATCGCACTTGAAAGTTGCTGCATGCCAGCACTTTGCTGTTCTGTTGCTGCTGCTACTTCTTGAGAGCTGGCTGCGTGTTCTTCTGACACAACAGAAATTTGTTCAATCGAGGTTGAAATAGTTTGATATGCTCGTTCTACCTGTTGAATCGATTGAAGCAAATTGTTGGTTCTTCTTGCAAACTGAGACACTCCGTCGTAAATACCAGCAAAATTTTGAGACGTTCCTTGCATTTGCTCACGTCCTTCTTCCACTGCTCGACTGCTTTCCTCTATGCTTTCAAGGACACGCTGACTGTTTTCCTGTGTGCCAGTAACTAGGTCTGAAACAGTTTTAGCCGCATCTGCTGACTGCTCAGCTAATTTACGAACCTCATCTGCCACAACGGCAAACCCTTTTCCTTCTTCTCCAACACGTGCCGCTTCAATCGAAGCATTTAGTGCAAGCAAATTCGTTTGTGCTGAAATGTCCGTAATAATGGAGATCACACTTTCAATCTCAGTTGAATGTGATTGTAATTCTTCTGCTGCCTGCTTTGAGTTTGTCATCATGTCGTGTAACATATTGAGATGTTCAAGGACATGCTGCACTAGTTTTTGACCAGATTCTGACTGCTCTTGCACTCCCGATGAAACAGATTTCATTTCATCTACTTCTCTTGTCACACCTTCGATTTGAGTATCGATTTCTGCAACAGAGGTCGTGCAATCTGTAATATTTGCTACAGAATCATTGATCCCTTCACTCATATTGGTCATCGCTTCTGACACTTGCTGTGCGCTTTGACTCGATTCGTTCGTCACCGTTCGAAGCTGTGAAGACATTTTAGACACTTCACTTGATGAATTTGAGATTTTGGCAATGAGCTCTTTGATTCGTCCTTGCATCTTTTGAAAGGAAGCGGCTAATTGGCCGATCTCGTCTTTACTTTCCACCTCTACCGTTCCAGTTAAATCACCATCTGCAATTTGGTTCGCTGTTTCCATTAGTGAACGTGCTGGCTTTGCGATTCTCCTTCCCATGATAAATGAGAAGAACAATCCACCGATGAGCACAATAGTAGATGCCACCGTGATATAGATCGTCAGCTTCTTCGTTGTTTCAGGCACAACAGACGCATCTAAATCAATTCCTAAAATCCCCGTGAGCTCACCGCCTGAATCTTTGATTGGTAAAAAGACTGATTTATGTGTCCCAAATGAATCATGATAAATGTCACTTTTGACCATTTTATCTTCAGAAAGAGCTTGTTTCATCTCATCTGAAAATGCATAATCCTGATCAAAATCATTGTCTTCCCCAGTTAACACAATGATTCTTTCCTTACCGCCCTTATTTGATAACACATATAGGTTCTCAAGCGAATGATTTTCTTGAAGCTCAGTAATTTTCTTTTTGACTTCAACATAAAGCGGATCGTCTTTTCCGCTAATGCTTAAGACATTTCCATCGATATTGTCGATATCTTTTTTCGCTGTATCAATATCTGTTGTTAATCGATAATCAAATTGCTTTAATAATTGGGATGATAAATCCTGGCTGACTAAATAAAAGGTTAGAACGAATAATGTAACGGTTGCGAGTAATGTTCCGACAACGACTGACATGATTTTGGAAGATATCGTGAATCCTCCAAATTTCCTTTGTTTCACCATTTTTTTCTACATCTCCACTCTCAGATTTGACTTAAGCATGTACACTTTCAAATTGTCCACAAACAGATGCAATCACACCTTTTAAATAAGATACGATATGAGGGATATGCTTCGGTAACGTATACGGTGAGATGACAAAAAACTTACTCACACTCAGATAGAACTCTTGACCTTCTTTCGCATTTACTTGTAAAAACTTCGTTGTATCGCCAAAGAACATTTCGTCTCTTTTCTCTCCAAGCTTTTCAAACAGCATTTTGTTCAATTCATTGTTCCGCTCAATTTCCATTGAAGTTGCTTCGCCTGAAATCTCTTCTTGAAAACGAGGAGAGCCGTCTAGGTAAATTCTAAACAATGTAGTCATTCCGGCATTGTCATCATTGACGATTTCTGCTTGCGGAATTTCCTGACGAAGGGCTTTTCTGAATGCAAGGTTCACCTCTAAAAATTGACCGAGCAGACGCTGATATCCTTCAATCCCAAACGTTAGCAGCACACTCAGCATACTGATTGAGCTTCCCATTCTTGAGCATTCAAGTGTATAACCCGTATGGTATTCCCCGTAGCCTCTATGTCCAACATATGGTGTTTCTTGTTGTTTTAGGTCCAAACGCTTTAAGTCAGCAGCGTTTTTCACTAAGAATAAACTGGATGTATAAGGTGTTTGACCGAGCTTTTGAAAATCAAAGCACATCGTGTCTGCAAGAGAAAGATGCTTGAATTTCGCTTTGATTTCTTTTAACATGCGAAGAACACCGTCTGAGAATTGCAGCGGGTTTTCAGATACATCATACTCATTAAAGAAAGCAAAAAATCCGCCCAGCGCTGAATCTGCATGAATATGAGGCACCTTAAGACCATACTTCTCAGCAACTGCTTCTGCTGTTTTATGTACTCCTTTTACATCATCAATTGCAATGGCATCTGTTGTTCCTGTTGTAGCCACAATATAAACGGGAATTCCGCCATTTTGTGCAACACGTTCCATTTGACAACGTAAATCTTCCATATCCATTGAATGATCCCTATTCGTTTTAATTCTGATTAAGTTGTCTGTGCCAATTCCTGTTGCTTCCATTGACTTATATAAGCTGTAATGTGCTGCATCAGAACAAAACGCATAAAGATGTTGCGGGACACCTTTTCGTAATGACTCCGGTGCGACTTTCGAAATCGCTAAACGAAGTCCTGAGAAAATAGCCCCTTGACCTCCCCATGTTGTGTTTCCCCCGCTCACGTTTGGATCGTATCCTATGAGCTTAGACATCATTGAGACCACTCTGACCTCAGCTTCCGCACCTGCTGGTCCATAAACATCCCATAGGTTGTTCCCATTTACCAGCATAGCCGTCAGCATGCCTAGAATTCCTGGTGTACTTGCCATTGGCAAAATGTTCGTGAAGAAATACTTTGTATGGTATGGATGGTTATGTAAAAGCTTAAGTAATTCTTCATTCACAAGTTCTGCTGGCTGGCCATTGATCGGAATTTGACTTGTTTCAGTGAGCTTTTTGTAAAAGTCATCCCCACGATTCTTTTCACCCTTTAGGTGTGCACGGTTCGGATCCTTCAGGTGATCGACCCCTGAAATGATCTGTTCCATTAATTTGACGAGTTCTTTACGCTCCTCTGCATTTCCGTCCTCACTCGGAAACCAGTTCTGAACGAGGTTCTCTGCTCGTACAGTCATAAACTATCAATCCTTTCAATGGAAGATTTCCTGTCAATGTCTATATCGACCCCTATTCAAAAGTTTATAGTCTCAAAACGTCCACTTAAGTATATTCAGATAATTTGTTTATACATCAAAATGAATAAAACCCTTACAAAACAAATAAAAATCATTATGTTTGTGAAATAAAATAATATCTTAATATATTATAAATGAAGGATTTTTATCCATCTGTTATCATTGTTTATTTGCTCATTTTTTTACGTAACCTGCATAAACATTAATAAACACTGGAAGTTCTCTTAAAAACACCATTGTATAAATCAAAATAATTCTTTAGACTTGTGTCTTTTTACCTGTTTTATTGATATAGCAATAGAGAAAATACTGAATTTTCTGTTGATATTAAGATGAATTTCATAAAAAGTTTTTCTGTGGGCGAGTATTTTCGATTTCTCTCCTTTTATTGCTAGGACATGCTGTTCTCGCTCTTCACCGGTTATGACTTTTCTATTTGAGCATTTCATGGTATATTCTAATGGTTCGTTTTCCTTCGTTCCGCCTCTTCCTTGTACAGGAGAAAAGGAGTATTTATATGAAAACATTTATTCAAAAAAGAGGCCTCGGTTTCTTTGTAATTGCAGCCATCTTACTATGGCTTAAAACGTATACAGCTTATTTAATCGAATTTAAACTTGGTATATCAAATGTGCTTCAGCATATTTTGCTTTTCGTGAATCCTATTAGCTCTAGCTTGTTCTTTCTTGGCTTTGCTTTATTGTTCAAGAAAAAATGGCAGCCTGCCGCTATCATTGTGATTCATTTTTTCATGTCTTTTTTACTATACGCAAACATCGTGTACTATCGATTCTTCAATGACTTTATCACGCTGCCTGTTGTGATGCAGGCAGGGACGAATGGCGGACAATTAGGTGATAGTGCATTTTCACTCATGCGCCTGACTGATGTGTTTTACTTTATCGATACAATCATCTTGATCGTACTCGCAGTCCGAATGAAAAAGAAGCAGCAATCAAGTACAGCAACTGTACCTGTTCAAAAATCAAAATCGTTCAGACTCGTTCTTGCGTCTTCTGTTGTGATCTTTGTCGTCAACTTGATCGCTGCAGAGATTGATCGCCCAGAGCTTTTATCAAGATCATTCGACCGAAATTATTTAGTGAAATACTTGGGTGCTTATAACTTTACTGTGTTTGATACCATTCAAAATGTGAAATCAAACAGTCAGCGTGCTCTGGCAAATTCAAGTGACGTAACAGATGTAGAGAATTATTTAAAAGCGAACAGCGCTGATCCAAACCCCGCCTATTACGGGAAAGCGAAAGGCATGAACGTGATTACGATTTCTCTTGAATCTCTGCAAAACTTTGTCATTGATTATAAGGTGAATGGAGAAGAAGTCACTCCATTCCTTAATTCATTGGCACATGACAACAAAACGTTTTACTTTGATAACTTCTTCCATCAAACAGGACAAGGAAAGACATCTGATGCCGAATTTATGATGGATACTGGGCTATTCCCATTATCACAGGGCTCTGTTTTTATTAACAAAGCTCAAAACACGTATCAGGCACTTCCTGGCATTTTGAAGAAGGATCAATACACGTCAGCAGAATTCCATGGGAATACGAAAACCTTCTGGAACCGTAACGAAATGTTTAAGTCCTTCGGATATGACAGATTTTACGATTCCGAGTATTACGATATGAACGAGCAAGATACGAAGAACTATGGATTGAAAGACAAACCGTTCTTCAAAGAATCAATGCCAATGCTTGAACATCTGAAGCAGCCGTTTTATTCGAAATTCATTACATTATCTAACCATTTCCCATTTGGAATGGATGAAGGTGATACCGATTTCGAACCTGGTGACTTCGGAGACTCTGTCGTCGATAACTACTTCCAATCTGCTCATTATTTAGATGAGGCCATTGAACAATTCTTCAATGACTTGAAAAAGTCTGGTCTATATGACAATACAGTTGTCATCATGTACGGAGATCATTACGGCATTTCAGAAAATCATAATGAAGCGATGGAAAAAGTGACAGGACAAAAAATTGGAGATTATGAAAATGCCCAGCTCATGCGTGTGCCGCTCTTTATTCATGTACCAGGTGTGAAAGGTGAACAGATTCATAAATACTCTGGTGAAATCGATGTCGCTCCAACCCTTCTACACCTGCTCGGTTATGATACGAAGAACTATTTAATGTCTGGCTCTGACATCTTATCGAAGAATTTTAAAGAGCTTGTGCCATTTAGAAATGGAGACTTCGTGTCTAAGGACTACACAAAAGTAGGTAATAACTATTACAGCAACAAAACAGGCGAGAAAATCGAGCCGACTGAAAAGGCGACGCAAGAAAATGAAACGGTGAAAAAGATGCTAGAGACATCTGATAAGATCGTCACAGAAGATTTACTCCGTTTCTACAAGCCTAAAGGCTTTACACCGATTGACCGCAATGAGTATGACTATACAAAGAAAGTACAGGATGAAAAGGATTCATCTTCCGCCAAAGATGAATCAAGCACTTCTTCAAACTAACTTTCTCATTCTAAGAACCAGCCGACTTTAGATCGGCTGGTTCTTTTTACATTTGATCCTCATTGCACCGAGTATAGGAGATCAAGGAGGGATTTATCATGAAAAAAAACAAAATAAATGAAATCCGTGTACAAATGCAGAAAAAGAACAATATCGTCAGGATGACTCCTTCCCTATTAAAGAAACAACTTATACGACCTGCAGATTCAGTGAACACCATTCCACAAACAAAAGAGAAAAAGTACGTTTATCGAACCAGTGATGATGAGCTTGAATTTATCGCCAATTTCATTTCAGACCGGTTCGTCTGCCTTTCGAATGCCCTCTTGATTGGCTTTTCATTTGGATTGATGAAAATGTCACCACGTTTTTAGAAGCTTGGCAATATCCAAGTCAACAGCATGCTTGATCTCTCGTGCATCTAGGGCATGGTTTTACATGTTGTCATCAGTATTGTTCTCGTGTTCGAACAGCGCAAACAAAAAAACGTTCAGCCCATTTGACTTGGCTGAACGCTTTTTTTAATCTCGATCGACTTCCTTTCGGAGATCATCTGCAACAAATTCCACATTCGTTCCAATGATGATTTGTACGGATGTTTTTCCCGAAGTCAGTACCCCTTTGGCACCCGCTTTTTTCAGTGTACCTTCGTTCAATAAATTCGTATCCTCTACTGTTAAGCGAAGACGTGTGGAACAATGATCAATGGTGAAAATATTGTCTTTTCCGCCAAGTCCCTGTACCAGCATACTCGCTCCGGCAGAAGCTACATCATCTGCTGGGATATCTTCGATGTCATCATCTTCTCTGCCTGGTGTTTTCAGCTTTAGCAGTTTAATAAGGAAATAGAATACGAAAAAGTAAATAACGCCATAAATTACCCCCACCACAAGTAACATGAACGGTTTTTGAGCAATACCAAAACTTAAGACGTAATCAATCGCACCTGCTGAAAAGGCAAAGCCGCTATGAATCCCTAAGGTATTCACAATAAAGAGCGAAAGACCTGTTAAAATAGTATGGACACCATATAAAAGTGGAGATAAAAACATAAAGGAGAATTCAATTGGTTCTGTGATCCCTGTAATAAATGACGTCAGCGCCATTCCAATCATCAACCCCGCTGTTGCCTTTCGCTTTTCTGGCTTTGCTGTTACTATCATAGCTAGACATGCCGCTGGCAAACCAAACATCATCACCGGGAAGAAGCCGGTCATAAAGACGCCCGCACTTGGATCTCCTTTAAAGAATCGTGCTAAATCCCCTGTTGCTCCGTTGAATTCTCCAAATTGAAACCAGAATAAGTTATTGAGCACATGGTGAAGTCCTAGTGGAATGAGCAATCGGTTAAAGAAACCAAACAGACCTGCACCCGTTGCGCCAAGACTTAAAATCCATTCCCCTAAATCATTGATCACACTTTGAATCGGAGGCCACACATATCCGAAAACAGCCGCTAATAGAATGGTGAAAAGTGCTGTCATAATTGGCACAAGCCGTCTTCCGCTAAAGAAACCTAAGTATTCAGGCAGTTTCGTATCCTTAAATTTATTGTAAACGTAACCTGCCAAGAGCCCGCATAAAATACCGCCCAATACCCCCATATTGTTGGTCGAGTTAATCGACGTTGTACCGGCTGACAAAATGAAATAAGAGATGGCCCCTGATAATGCCGCTGCTCCGTTACCATCCTTTGAAATGCCGATCGCTACACCTATTGCAAAAATCAAAGCCAAATTCGCAAAAATTGCATTCCCTGCCGCATAAATAAACGGGATATCGAATACATCCTTCCGTCCAATGGCCAAAATAATACCTGCTGCAGGAAGCACAGCGATTGGAAGCATAAATGATTTACCTAACTTTTGAAAAAACTGAAACACCATATGAAATCTCCCTCCCTTTGTCATCATCATGACAAAATTTTTCCTGAATATTCATAAAAAATATATCATATGCAGATCTAGTTATCTATACCAATTTGTCCATATCTACTCGAAATCCCACCTTTACTCTTTTGGAGTAAAATGTGGTAAGCTATTGAGTAGAATGAAGTTATAGAAAGCGGGAATGAACAGTGATTGTTAAACATGATCATGAGGTAGAAGCCTTAAAAAAAGTCGGCCGAATTGTCGCTATGGCCAGAGAAGAAATGAAAAGCCAAGCGAAACCAGGCATGTCTACAAAAGAATTGGATTTTATCGGAAAAAAGATCTTAGAAGAGCATGGGGCCAATTCAGCGCCTGAAAAGGAATATGACTTCCCCGGTACAACTTGCATTAGTGTGAACGATGAAGTCGCACATGGTATTCCAAGTGAAAAAACCATTTTACAAGAGGGGGACCTCATTAATATTGATATCTCAGCAGAGCTGGACGGATATTATTCGGATACGGGGATTTCATTTGTGTTGGGCATAGGCGATGCTCGTCTTGAAGCATTATGCCAATGTGCGGAGGATGCATTCTTTGAAGGATTAAAGCATGCGAAAGCTGGTAAAAGGCAAAATCAAATTGGCCGTGCCGTCTACAATACCGCAAAAGAGCAAGGTTTTACGGTCATTAAAAATCTGACAGGGCACGGCATTGGGAAAAGTCTGCACGAAGCACCAAACCATATTCTGAACTATTATGACCCATTTGATAATGCTTTGTTTAAGAATGGTACAGTGATTGCTTTTGAACCTTTCATTTCAACAAATGCTGAATCTATTTATCAGGCTGATGATGGCTGGACATTTAAAACACCAGATAAAAGCCTTGTGGCTCAGATTGAACATACAATTGTGATCACAAAAGACGAACCGATTATTTTAACGAAGCTGTAAGTCAATCAGTTCCCTCTTTCACTGGAGGGGATTTTTTCGTGTCCCTTTCACGAATCTGTCACGACTAAACAAAAATGCCTGTGGTAAAATAGGCAAAGATATGCGAAAGGGGTCTTATTGATATGTGGTTCATCATCATAGGTGTCATCTTTTTCATCGAAAGTATTATCTTAACGGTTGTGGGTCTCAAGAAAAAACAATCCATGATGACGTATCTTGGTGTTGTCTTGATGATTATGACGATCGGCATGATCATTGTCACCCTCAATCCACCAAATTCATAATTCATCATTTCCAGCATATACATGGATCATAGGCAGATAGAATCAGTTTTCACTTCTTAACACCTGCACACTTTTCACGTCCTTTTTTGAGATGTTACAATGCAGGCAGTTTTCATTGAAAGGAGTTTTCTATCATGCATTATGGTAGCAAAGGCTGGTATGTCGAAGAATTAAAGAAGCTTGGTGTGACCGAGCATGAAGGAAGAAAGCTTCAAAGCTTTAAAACCTTTTTCCTTGCAAATCTTCTTGAGCAAAAGAAACCCAGCTCATAAATGTTGAAAAGCCTCACATCTGTGCTGATGTAAGGCTTTTTTTAGATGTGCTGTATTCGTTTTTCTAACAACTTCCTCACTACATTTACCAAGGCATCTACTTCAAGAACAGCTTTTAGTCTCTGCGGATTTATTTGACGATATTTGACTTCTTTGATTTCCTGGACCGTGATGTGATGGGCGCTTTTTCAACTAACACAAGAGGTTGATCAGGCGCACATTCCTTCTTGTAACACACGCAAATAAACTACAAGTTGATGAAGCCACTTACCAAGTTAGCTCATTACGCGAACTTTCGGATAAGAGGATCATGATGTTTTATACAAACGAAGCATTATACAAAAAAACCCAGCTTTCCGCTAGGCTTTTTCTACCCTATGATAGGGCTTATCCTGATAAAAATAATTCGGTTTTACAATGGTATTGTCATAGTGACGATGGAAGATATGAGTAGCAGCAGGTGATACTGGTGGAATCAGCCATGTCCAATACCCAGTCAGCTCACGCTCTGCCTTTTCTTCCTGCTTTTCAAATTGTTTAAATTGATGAGCTGCGGTATGGTGATCAACAATGGTCACCCCTGCCTCGCTATAAGAATGAAGAACCGCCACATTTAACTCTACAATGGCTTTGTCCTTCCAAAGTGATCCATTCTTTGTCGTGTCCAGCCCTAAGATAGAAGCGACTTTTTTCAACATATTGTAGCGATTTTCATCTGCTAAGTTACGTGCGCCAATTTCTGTTCCCATATACCAGCCGTTAAATGGTGCAGCGTTGTAATGAATGCCACCAATCTCTAGTTTCATATCAGCAATGATCGGAACAGCGTACCATTTAAGTCCTAAATCGTGAAATCCATCATATTCAGGATGTGTGATCTCCACTTCTTGAACGATCTCTTTCGGAAGATCATACAAAACAGGCGGCTGACCTTTCAGCTGAAACATGAGGGGAAGTATATCAAAATGCGTGCCTTCCCCTTTCCAGCCATGAGCTTCACAAATCTTTGTCAATTCAAGTGATGCCTCGTCACCTATAATGCTATTTTCCGTCTCATACCCTGCATAACGAACAAGCTGATGATTATAAATAACGACTTCTTTTCGTCCCTCGTGCTCTGGCGGAAAGATCGTAATGGACGGTTTGATTTTCCCGCCATTTGTCGCATATTCAATATGATGAAAGAGCGCCTCTTTCACCTCATCTTCTGTTTTCACATGGCGGCAGTCATGGACATGCAGTGTCGACCAAAACAAACGGCCAATGCAGCGGTTACTGTTGCGCCACGCCATTTTAGCCCCGTGAGCTAATTCCTCTGGCGTATGAGTATATATGCCTTCAGACTCAATTTCTTTTTTTATTTCATGCAGACGTGCTGCTTTCTCTTCATTTGACTTGTTTAATTCTTCATAGCATAAAGAAATAAAAGCTTCTGCTTCATTCCACAACGCTTCTTGGTTACTCAAACATACTCGCCTCACTTTAATATGAATATATCCATTGTAGCGGTTTCCATTAATAAATTCACTTGTTTCAAACCATTTTTTATCATATCATCCGATCATTGTCCTTAGACAGTAGACTGCCTTAGGAGTTGAAGGGTCTTTTGGAGCCAACGAATATACCCTTTTTCTCTTTCAATTGCTCTTGTCAGCACTAAGTAACGTCCAAATTGCGCTGAATGCAGCGATTCAGCAGAAGGGTCTTCGTCTACTTAAGTATTCAGTTTTTGTTCAAGCATGTGCTCTTACTTGGTCCTTCATTTGCTCAAGCACTGCTTATTCTTCATTCTGGGACTGATGTTGCCACCGATGTTTTAATGGGCGGCATATATGATATCGTTCTAGCAGTTTGCACCTCCAGATGTTCAGCTTGCTTAAAGTGACTTTCTTTTGCCCATCCTCACCGTTACAACCCCTAATTCCAATAGATTCATAGAATAGACTCTAAGAAAATCATATCATTTTTTATGACTAAGATGAGAAATTTCATTCAAACAAAAAAGGACGACTCAAATTGAGTCATCCCTGTGTGTTTATTACCGCATAGCCTGCTACGGTATTCACTAAGGAAAGACCTGTAGCTGTTATAGGAGCAATCTAGTTTGCGGTGTGACTGATACTTTCAGACCAGTAGCGATGCCGTTTGTAATAGCACCTAGCGATAAAACACCGGTTAAGGCTGGCTCGCTACTTGAGTGAAGCTGTTATTTGGTGTTGGTGAAGCAAACAAACTAGCCGTAACGGTCATACTCGTTCCAACCAATATAGTGCTACGTAACTATCTTACTAATATATACAGTAAACGAAGCCCGTGTTCTATTTATTAGAAACCAGAGCTGTCATGATGAAAAACACATCTAATAACTCTCCTGTTAATTGAACACCATAATACCAATACCTATTACAAAGTACAAGTAGATCCGCTCGCTATCGTTGCTAAGCCAATATATAAACCTAGTACTAGTACACACTGATTAATATCAGACGGTCTGTTACTGCTGTAATCAACTGATTCTGACAAGCGTAAGTCTTAAATAATCATTTGTTATATCCTGCCCGCTAACATTCGTTAATTGAATTGTCGATCCTGCAGGGATATTACCTGTAAAACCGATAGCTGTTACTTCTTGACCGGCTGTAGTTCCCCTAACTCTACCACCACCGATATCAAAAGTACCATCGAGTATTATATTAATCCCAAGCGGACCAGCTTGCACAGCAACAGAGGAAACAATTGCATTTATATTATAATTACCACTTTGTTGAATAGTAAAAGTATCTGGTGCAGTAAAAGTCACATTGTCCAAGAACTGACTCCCAACTAATGAAAAATTAGCATTGTCAGCAACTGTTTGTGTAGTGTCATTAACAGTTGCAGCAGATGCTGTAGCAAGCGTCCCGGTTGCTCCAGTAACTCCGGTTGCTCCTGTTTCTCCGGTTGGACCGGTTGCTCCCGTTACTCCCGTGGCTCCGGTTGGACCTGTTGCTCCGGTATCGCCGGTTGCTCCCGTTACGCCTGTTGGACCAGTTGGACCAACTGGTCCTCTTCTTCCTCTCCCCCCTGACGATCCTTGAATGACACAGACACAAGGAACTTTTCCGCAGCATGGATTTTTCACTGTTTTTCTTGGTTTCCCTTTCTTACAACTATCACATTCCCAGACATCATCCTTATACGCATCGTACCAGCTACCTTTTGGATCTATTGAATGAGGTGGATATGTCTTTCCGCATTGTCTACATCTTTTCATAGAATCACCCCCAGCCATCGTATTCATCCTCACCAGGAAAAGTGTATGTACCATTTTATTTTTATTTTGCACATATCAAAAAGACCTTGTCCTTCATGCACAAAGTCTTTTCTTCATTGAAATCTCATGCTTACATTGTTTGGTGAACAGCATTTCGCATCTCCATTGATTATCTCTTTTCTATCATGATTAACATTGGAGATATCGAGACGATTGAACAAGATCCACAAGGCCTGTTGTCCTCATACTTGACGCTTGATATGATGCAAGCCTCCATGCAAAATGCAAATGTTGTTAAAAGAACGTGGTGCGGATGTGTATCAGCTGTTTAGTTCTCTCCCGCCGCTCCTCTCTGTCTCTCAGCCTCCTTCTTTTTAGATGGTGTGTGTGCTTTGAAAAAACCGTATGTTTTGAATGAAAAGAATCATCATGTTATTGTAAATCTAGGATGCAAGTGAAAGGGAGGATTTGACATGGGTCAACAAAAGCAAATTCAATTAGCAAAACGGCCAAAAGGGTTACCTGCAAAAGATGTTTTTCATTTTGAAACAGTTGATATACCAGTTCCGCAAAATGGCGAAGTCTTGATTCGAACGAAATATGTTTCTGTAGATCCTTATATGAGAGGACGAATGCAGGATACAAAATCCTATACACCTCCGTTCAAGCTAAATGAAGTGATTCAGGGTGGTGTTGTCGGAGAAGTCGTCGAGTCAAAATCCCCTCCATTTGAAGAAGGTGATTTTGTCCTTGGGTTTCTTGGCTGGCAACAATATTCCACTGCCAAAGCCGAGTCTCTGACAAAAATTGATCCATCCATTGCGCCATTATCCTATTACTTGGGCATTTTAGGCATGCCGGGGCAAACAGCCTATTTTGGACTTCTTTCCATTGGCCAGCCAAAAGAAGGTGAGACGGTTGTCATTTCTGGAGCGGCAGGTGCCGTTGGTTCTGTTGTAGGACAGATCGCTAAAATCAAAGGCGCACACGTCGTAGGAATTGCCGGATCTGATGATAAGATTGCTTACTTAAAAGAGCTGGGTTTTGATGAAACCATTAATTATAAAACAACCAATGAATTAGATGATGCCATTGCAAAAGCCTGTCCAAACGGCGTCGATGTGTATTTTGACAATGTAGGGGGCGAAATTTCTGATGCAGTGATGAATCATTTGAACCGCTTTGCACGCATTCCAGTCTGCGGCGCTATTTCTTCTTATAACATTAGCGCAAGCGAGGACATCGGACCGCGCGTGCAAACAAAGCTCATTAAAACAAGCGCATTGATGCAAGGGTTCATTGTTACCAACTATTCAGATCGTTTTGAAGAGGCTGCAAAGGATCTCTCACAATGGGTGAAAGAAGATAAACTCACTTACAAAGAAACCATTATCGAAGGTTTTGACAACATTCCGGATGCGTTCCTTGGACTGTTCAAAGGTGAAAATGTCGGTAAACAGCTTGTCAAAATTTCATAACAAGAAAAGGACCCTGCCGTATGGGCGGGGTCCTTTTTTTATGCCTGATGATGAGGTGCAAGCTGCAACTGGCCTTGCTTATACACAATTTCTTCAAGCGAAAGATTCAGCTTTTTCGCCATTTTTTTCAGCAGCGCATGCTCTTGTTGTGTAACAAGACTGATGACAGCCCCTTCTTTTCCTGCACGGCCTGTTCTGCCTGAACGATGAATATAGCCTTCTTCATTTGGCAGATCTGCATGGATCACATACGGTAAATCGTCGATATCAATGCCTCTTGCTGCAATATCCGTTGCAAGAAGAAGCGGAAATTCATGCTGTTCAAATGCCTTTAAAATGACAGCACGATCGGCTTTTTTCGCTTCACTATGAAGCACACCAAGATCGACATGGTGATACGTTAATTTTTCTGCATAAATGCTTAAATTCGTAATATCACGCACAAAGACAAGCGCCTGCATGTCCTCAAGCCGTGACAGCTTTTGGAGCAATTTCACTTTATCCCGCTGATCGCATAACAGGTAATAATGCCCTACCTTCTGCGCTTCTTCCTGGCTTCTGCTAATTTTCAATACCTCTGGCTCAGATGCCATGTCTTTGATGAGTTGAACGGTTTCCTCTTTCAAAGTCGCAGAAAAACAAAGGATTTGTCTTTCTTTTAATGTGGATTTAATGATCGCTTGGATCGTTTTCATATGCTCTGGGACAAGAAGCTGATCTGCTTCGTCTAACACGATCGTTTTGACATCATGCATTTTTAGCTTCTTGATTTTGATTAATTCTTGTACGCGTCCCGGTGTCGCCACAACGATGTTCGGGTGTTTCTTTAGCTTTTCCTGCTGCTTCTTGATGTTTGCTCCGCCTATTAAAGAGATGGCTTTAATGTCTGATCCTTGTTTGAATTGCTGGATGACATCAAAAATTTGCATCACAAGCTCTCTTGAAGGTGCTAAGATTAAGACTTGCGGATGTTTGATACTCACATCGATTTTATTTAAAAGCGGCAGAACATACGCAAGTGTCTTCCCCGTCCCAGTTGGCGATTCTGCAATCACATCACGCTTCTCGGTAATCCACTCTGCTGTTTTTTCTTGTATATCTGTTGGTTTCTCAAAGCCAGCAGCTTCAAAGTTCTCTCGAATAAATGGCTTTGCTTCTTGAAAAAATGCCCAAGTTTCCGTCATGTCGATCTCCTTTATTCTCTTTCAATCTATCCTTAAGTATCTCAAAATCAGCTTTGAAACGCAATTTTTCTTTTGAAGCTTTTATCGAGCCGGACAGTTCGATATAATCATGAGAGGCACTAGCCGTTTTGAATCTATTTGAGGTGTAAAAAATGATATTATCTGTTAAAGATTTAAGCCATGGCTTTGGCGATAGAGCCATTTTTCACGAAGTCTCCTTCCGTTTATTAAAAGGCGAGCATGTCGGCTTAATTGGTGCAAACGGTGAAGGAAAGTCAACGTTTATGAATATGATTACTGGCAAGTTAGAGCCAGATGCAGGAAAAGTAGAATGGGCAAAGAATGTCCGTGTCGGCTATCTTGATCAGCATACGGTGCTAGAAAAAGGGAGAACCATCCGTGAAGTCCTTCAAGATGCATTCCATTATTTATTTGCCATGGAAGCAATGATGAATGACATATATGGCAAAATGGGTGAAGCCGATCCTGATGAACTAGAAAAGCTGTTAGAGGAAGTTGGCGTCATTCAGGATGCACTGACAAACAATGATTTCTATATCATCGATTCAAAGGTAGAAGAAATTGCAAGAGGTCTTGGATTAACTGATATTGGGCTAGACCGAGATGTGACAGAGCTCAGCGGTGGTCAGCGTACGAAAGTGCTGCTTGCGAAATTGCTGTTAGAGAAGCCAGAAATTCTCCTTCTCGATGAGCCGACCAACTATTTGGATGAGCAGCATATTGAGTGGCTAAAGCGCTATTTACAGGAGTATGAAAATGCGTTTATCCTTATTTCACATGACATTCCGTTTTTGAACAGTGTCATTAACTTGATTTATCATGTTGAAAATCAAGAATTGACACGCTATGTTGGTAATTACGATCAATTCAAACAAATCTACGAAGTCAAAAAGCAGCAGCTTGAAGCAGCCTATAAAAGGCAGCAGCAAGAAGTCGCTGAACTAAAGGATTTTGTAGCAAGAAACAAAGCACGTGTCAGTACAAGAAATATGGCCATGTCTCGTCAAAAGAAACTGGATAAGATGGACATGATTGAATTGGCTGCAGAAAAGACAAAACCAGAATTTCACTTCAAGCCTGCACGTACCTCCGGGAAATTGATTTTTGAGACGAAGAATTTAGTGATCGGTTATGACGAGCCGCTCTCTCGCCCTTTGAATCTTAAAATGGAACGCGGACAAAAAATTGCGTTATACGGCGCAAATGGAATCGGGAAAACGACGTTACTCCGAAGTCTTTTAGGAGAAATTACACCGATTTCTGGTGAGGTAGAACGCGGAGAATTCTTGCATATTGGGTATTTTGAGCAAGAAATAAAAGAGCAAAATAGCAACACCTGTATTGAAGAGGTGTGGAGCACCTTCCCTTCCTACACGCAATATGAAGTTAGGGCCGCCCTTGCCAAATGCGGCTTAACCACAAAACATATTGAAAGCCGTGTGTCTGTTTTAAGTGGAGGGGAGAAAGCAAAGGTCCGCCTTTGCAAACTGATCAACGAAGAAACCAATTTGCTTGTTCTCGATGAGCCGACAAACCACTTGGATGTCGATGCGAAAGAAGAACTAAAACGCGCTTTAAAAGAATATAAAGGAAGCGTCTTATTGATTTCCCACGAACCTGAATTTTATCAAGATGTCGCAACAGAAACATGGAATTGTGAATCTTGGACCACAAAAGTGCTATAACACCAAAAAAGCCTTATATCTTGGTCTTATCCCTGTCAAGTAGACAATTATAAAAAGCCTAACCTGCCAGTGTGTGACGGTATTCTACCGGAGCACACTGGTTTAATTTTTTCTGGAATCGATCATGATTATAGAATTGA
>NZ_JAIVLB010000041.1 GCF_020524495.1 Bacillus stratosphericus
CACTACTTCTAATTGATTTCTTCTCTCTTCTTCACGTTTCGATAACATGTTCATCCCCCGCAGAATTGTGTTATTACCCTTATTATACAAAAAAGCTTGTAGACTTTGTCTACAAGCTGGAAGCACCTGTTTTGATAACAGGTGCTTTTTTCACATACTTCTAGTGTTTGGATTTAAATCCCATTATCTCCTCATGTATATTCAATCATTGACTTGATGGCTTTCATTTGAGCGAGGTGATGATTTCCATGTAAAGTAATGCTTTCAACTGTTCGTCGGTTTGTTTGATCGACCATTTGCCTTCAACGATAGATTGATCAAATGTGGCTCATCACATATCTGTATGAGTTCATCAAGCTCACGAACTCTCCCAAAGTGATGTGACGATTTCTGTTTTTGTTATTTTTCCAGATACATATGCTTACCTTTTCTCTAATAAAGCATGAATCGTTGATTCTAGTAATGATGGAAAAATGCCAAAAGAGAACGGGACATGCAACCGTTCTGTCCATTTGTGCGGGTCCTTTCCTAATGGACCAACGTTGATGACTGGAACGTAAAGCGCCTCCTTTTCTCCCTGCGGTAATGAATAGCCTTTTTGATAAAGCGGCATGTTGGTCTTGTAATCGCCTATATCCTGTTTTTCAAGCTGTATATAGCTTAAATCAGACAGCCCGGGGAAATATTTCACTTCTTCAACTTCAAGTCCATAAACCTCCTTTGCCTTCCTCTGAATCTTCTTAAGGGTCGTCTTGATATGAGGATCATCTGTTGAGGACACAGAAGGATAAATTGGTGGACTATAGAACAGAACAATCAGTGGGCCATCTTCCTTACAAAGAGTCGTTAGCTCTGATACGATTTTTGTTGAAAAGTCACGATCTCCAAGCTCACCTCTGTTGGCGAATGCATAATTGACAATTCGCTCGACTTCCTGCTCGCCTGACCGTTCAGTGGCTTTTTGATACAGCTCGTGATACGTGAGAACCGTGATACTCATGTCAATCGGTTTAAAATGTTTAAAGTGCTGAAATTCAGCTGTTTTCTCTCTGATATTAGCCTCGATTTGAACTGCTGCTTGTTTCGCTGTTTCGTAGAGAAGCCCGTGCAGCTCTTCACTTGAGCGTTTCATCATGAGTACATTAAATAAAGAAATAGCCGTGTGAGGTGTTTGAACGGAATAAGCTCCTTTTAAGTCCTTTTGCATCAAATTGGTCGGAGGCGGCGTCACTTCACCATCTACTTCTTCGCAATAGTCACTATTGAGCTCTAACAACCTGTTTAATTCAGATACCATAAAATTCGCATTTAATCCTGAAAATGGCTCTCCTACATGCGTTTCAATCCCTTTACAAAAAAAACCAGTAAGCACCTTCCCTATACTGCCGGTATAAATATATTGGTGCTCATCCCCAGGATGTTTTTCAAACATCGGTTCACTGTTTAAACACGCGGTATAGTCAAGTCCATGCTGCTCCTTGAGCTCCTTTAGTGTCGGGACAGCCTCTAGCATTCCCTGTGAATTCACTTCTTCATCTGGGACTGTGACGAGCAGTACATTTCCTTCAAACTTCTCCGTCATCGCTCTTTCCAGCATAGAGAGCTGCACGGTAAGACCTGCTTTCATATCCATAGCCCCTCTTCCAAACAACCAGTCTCCTGAGGCCAAGTCCTCCCTTGCTCTCTTTGGAAGAAGAGCACTTTTTTGAGAAAATGATGCCATCAACTCTTCAGGCTTACACGCCATATGTTGAAATTCTCCGTAATCCTCTGTATCGACTACATCAAAGTGACTGAGAAGCAAGACTGTACGAGACAGCGTACTTCGCTTCACAAGAGCCGTTAAATAATATCGGCCATCCTTCATTCGATGCAAAGCCAAATGATCAGGATTCTGCTCAAAATAAGACCGTTCCCTTAGCAAATAATATAAATATTCTGCTAAAGCTACTTCCCCCGTTGTACCAGATATGCTTTCATACTGCATAAGAACTGTGAGCAGCTCTTTTAGTTCACTTTCCGTTTGCCATTTCATCCCTTTTCCCCCTTTGTTGTCTCTTTCCCTCCATTATACAAAAACGTATATAAAAGCTATATTCTTTGAGCACCTTTTATGATGAAATTTTGAATGGCTAATCGCTATACAATTCAATAAAGGATTTGCCTCAAACAAATCCAAGCGTACGGAACAAAAACAGCCTTCCAGCTAGCTCATGCAGGACGTAAGGTTGAACTAGAAGATGACATACTCGCACGTTTGACGAACAGTAAAAGCCTCCTGTAGAGCCGCCAAAGAGCTTCATACATCCATTGAAGGTCCACGTCAATACGATCGCACATGGTAAAATCTCATAAGAAAAAGGTGTCTATTTTTTGAAATTGGCATCTTTTTTGTTTTTAAGAGAAACATCTCTGCCTTTCGTGCCGTCTTTTAGCTAAAGAACCACTTAGGGGAGATGGAAGAATGAACTCTGCAATGATTGAAAGAACGTATCATATAGATGGACATCAGTTTTATACAAAGCATCGTCAAGGTAAAAAGCAAGCTACGATTATCTTTGAAGCAGGATACGGAAACTCTGGCGACACGTGGGCGTCTATGGCGCCAGACATTGACCCAGAGCTTGGCGTTTTCTTATACGATCGTTTAGGAAATGGAAACAGCAGCGAAAGCCATGCAGGAAGAACCTTGCATGACCTAGCAGATGATTTAGATGCA
Organism: Bacillus stratosphericus; assembly: GCF_020524495.1. GTDB lineage: Bacteria > Bacillota > Bacilli > Bacillales > Bacillaceae > Bacillus > Bacillus stratosphericus_B. The sequence continues at coordinate 2,720 of NZ_JAIVLB010000041.1, forward strand.
CTACTAAAACAAGCCAATATTCAGCCGCCCTATCTCATTGTCGCCCACTCATTCGGCTCTCTTGTCAGCCGATTATGGGCAAGTCGCAGAAGAGAAGATGTCATCGGCATGGTGCTGTTAGATCCGGCAAGTGAGGAGCAAGAGCAGGTCATCCTGCCGCTTTTATCAAAGGAAGAACGCACTTCATATATGGAGCAATTTACAGTAGAATGTACACATGAGGACTTTCAGAAAATGCTGAGTACGATTAAAAAGAAGCAAACACATTATGGTATGATGCCGCTCCTTGTCATTTCATCAGGTAAAAGCCGATTGTTTCATCCAGCCCACGAGGCCTGGCTTAGACTTCATAAACGAATGCTGTCTTTATCATCACAAAGCGGATGGATTCAAGCGCAGAACAGCTCACACTATATCCATCACGATGAACCGCATATTGTTCAGCTTGCAATTTATGATGTATGGTGTGCAGCAAAGCAACCCGTCTCCTATTATCAAACAGCCAATTAATAAACAAAAACTCCTTGACCGATCATCAGTCAAGAAGTTTCTTTTATTTATGCCATTGGATTGGGGCAGATTGACTTTTTTCAGCTAGCAGCTTTTCAATGCTGACAAGCTGAACACATATTGTAAAGATGTCAATCGCTTGCTCTAGTTCTTCAAGTGTCGGGAACGTTGGGGCAATACGGATGTTACGATCAAGCGGGTCTTTTCCATATGGATATGTCGCCCCTGCACCTGTCAGTCTAACACCTGCTCCTTTTGCTTTTTGCACAACAGCTTTTGCGCAATGATCGAGTGTATTTAAACTAATAAAATACCCTCCATTTGGCTTGTGCCATTCAGCGATGCCTTTTCCCTCAAGCTTTTCATCAAGGATAGAAAGAACGAGGTCAAACTTCGGCTTAATGATGGCTGCATGCTTTTTCATATGTTCCTTCAAGCCTTCGGGATTCTGAAAGAAACGAAGGTGTCTTAATTGATTGATTTTATCTGGACCAATCGTTTGTACTGATAATTGCTTTTGAGTAAAGCCCACATTGTCTTGACTAGATGCCATGAGTGCAACACCTGAGCCTGGGAATGTAATTTTAGAAGTGGATGCAAACATAAACACACGGTTTGGATGTCCTGCTTCCTCTACTGCTTGAAAAATATCTTTTAACGTATCAGGTGTATCTGTTAAATGGTGAACTGCATAAGCATCATCCCAAAAGATACGGAAATCGTCTGCTTTTGTTTTCATTGAAGCAAGGCGATCAACAACTTCATCTGAATACGTAATTCCGTCTGGATTACTATATTTTGGTACACACCAAATGCCTTTAATGGCTTCATCTTCTGCGACCAATTTTTCCACCTGATCCATGTCAGGTCCATCAGCCTTCATATCTACCGTAATCATTTCTATGTTAAATAGCTCACAAATGGCAAAATGACGGTCATACCCTGGGCTTGGTGCAAGGAATTTTACCTTTGGCAGCTCTCCCCAAGGTGTTTTGCTGCCATATACGCCATGAGTCATGGCACGGGCAATCGTATCATGCATCATATTCAGGCTGGAATTACCACCAATGATCATTTGCTCCGGCTTCAAATGCAAAACATCTGCAAAAAATTGCTTCGTTTCAGGTAGGCCTGTAAGGCCACCATAGTTTCGTACATCAGTGCCATCCCCAGCTGTCATCACATCCTTTGATGTCACAACATCGAGCATGCCCATCGACAAATCGAGCTGTTTTGGCGAAGGCTTCCCTCTAGACATGTCTAAGTGTAAGTTTTTACTTTTGTACGTTTCATACTCATTTTGTAGTGTTGAATATCGATCATTCAATTCTGCTTCGCTTAACGCTGTAAAACCGCTCATCTTTGATTGTTCCTCCCGTATCATTCATAGTGTCATTCGTCATTTGTTTTTTCTTCACCATTTTACCACTACCTGAAAAAGAGCGTCATCATAAATATCAAAAAAATCACACAACTGATTCATCCAATTTTTACAGGGATCTTCGATCAATGGTAAAAGAAGAGAAATCATGTGCAGCTTCTGTCAACGGAAAAATATCGCGGGCTTCTTTCAGTAATTGTTTTAGTGCCTCTTCTCCTTGATAACGCGCACTAATATGGGTCAAAATTAACTTTTTTACGCCTGCTTCCTGCGCTGTTTTCGCTGCTTGTTCTGTCGTGCTGTGGTAATAATTGTAGGCTAGTTCTGCATCATCTTTACCGAATGTTGCTTCATGGACTAACACATCCGCATTCTTGGCAAGCTTTGTTATATTCTCGCACAAACGAGTATCTCCTGAAAAGGCAACAATTCTCCCTTTTTTAGGGGGTTCCAAATAATCGGTTCCATCAATCCTTCTTCCATCATCAAGTATAACGGTTTCCCCGTTTTTTAACTTCTGATACAAAGGGCCAGGTTTTACACCGATTTCTTTTAGGTCTTCGGCTTTTAGTGCACCGGGTACATCTTTTTCCACAACCCGATAACCGTAAGCTGGAACTCCGTGAGATACCCGTCTTGCTTCTACTTGAAACGTATTATCCTCAAACACGATGCCTTCATTAATCTCTATGATATGCAGTGGATATGTTAAATTCGTTTGTGTAGCTGAAAGTGCCGCATTGACAAAGGCTTTGATTCCGCTTGGACCATATATCGTCAATTCATCCTCTCCGCCTTGAAAAGACCTGCTACCAAGTAGTCCCGGAAGACCATATACATGATCACCATGCATATGCGTGATAAAGATTTTTTCAATCTTTCTTGGTTTAATCGTTGTATGTAATATTTGATGCTGCGTCGCTTCTCCGCAATCAAAAAGCCACACTGCTTTTCTCTCTTCTAAAAGCTTAAGTGCTGTGCAAGTGACGTTTCTTGTTTTTGCAGGAATACCTGCACCTGTTCCTAAAAAGAGCAGTTCCATTACTTTTTCCTCCTACAGCCGGTTTACAATATCTTCATTCATATAGAATACATGAAGACAGGGTAAATGTGAATTCAGCGGAATTTTTTAAAAAAGTCAAACCTAAGCAGAAAAAGTCGAATCAAATGTTTGCTTTACGAACAATGAACCTATAAAATAAATAAAATGTACATACATTCTCGGTTTTTACTACAATGCTACGAATAAAGTGAGGTACTTTTCGTGAATACAGAAACTAACTATCCAAAAGCAGTAATTATCATTTTTGGCGCAACAGGAGACCTTGCAAAACGCAAGCTCTACCCTTCTATACATAGACTTTATCATAGCGGAAAGCTTGGAGATCAATTCGCCGTTGTAGGTGTTGGACGTCGCCCGTGGTCTCACGAGGACCTCAGAGCTGTGGTAAAAGAATCTGTCTCTTTTGAGGATGCAGAGGCGAAAACAGAGGAATTCATTTCTCATTTCTATTACCATGATTTTGACGTATCAAGCCCTGCATCCTACCAGGCACTCAACACTCTGCTTTCCGGCCTTGAAGATACATACAGTATCCCAAATAACCGTATGTTCTATTTAGCTATGGCACCGGAATTCTTCGGAACGATTGCGAAGTTCTTAAAGAGTGAAAACGTATCAGAAACTACCGGCTGGTCACGACTTGTCATCGAAAAGCCATTTGGACATGACCTGCCTAGTGCCAAAACGTTAAATGAAGAGATTCGTGATGCTTTTACAGAAGATCAAATTTATCGTATTGACCACTATCTCGGTAAACAGATGGTTCAAAACATTGAAGTCATCCGTTTTGCAAATGCCATCTTCGAACCACTTTGGACAAACCGCTATATTTCAAACATTCAAATTACATCTAGTGAATCTTTAGGTGTTGAAGACCGGGCTAGATATTATGAAAGTTCTGGTGCACTAAGAGATATGGTCCAAAACCATATGCTTCAGATTGTCGCACTTTTAGCAATGGAGCCACCAATTAAACTCAATACAGAGGAAATCCGAAGCGAAAAACGGAAAGCATTGCGCGCTCTTCGTCCTTTCTCTAAAGATGAGGTGGATCAATTCTTTGTCCGCGGGCAGTATGATGCTGGTACGATTGATGGCAATATGGTTCCTTCCTATCTTGAAGAGCAAAATGTGGACCCGAACTCAAATACGGAAACATTTGTTGCAGGAAAACTACTCATCGATAACTTTAGATGGGCTGGCGTGCCATTTTACATTCGTACAGGGAAACGTTTAGAAAAGAAATCCACTCAAATCGTGGTTCAATTTAAAGACATTCCAATGAACCTATACTATGGAAACGGGAATTACATGCACCCAAACTTACTCGTTATTCACATTCAGCCGGATGAAGGCATTACCCTTCACCTGAACGCTCGCAAGCTTGATGGTAGAACATATGCCAAACCGATTAAACTCGACTACCAAACAAACTATAACGATATCATGAATACACCAGAAGCATATGAAAAGCTGATTCATGACTGCTTGTTAGGTGATGCAACAAACTTTGCTCACTGGGATGAAGTGGCACTTTCTTGGAACTTTGTTGATCCGATTTCTGAGAAATGGGCAGAAACTATATCGTTAAAACCAAATTATCCTGCTGGTTCTATGGGACCGAAAGAAGCAGATCAACTTCTAGAAAAAGACGGGTATCATTGGTGGAATATATAAAATCGATACTAAAAAAGAGCAGTCTCCCGAGGGGGTTCTGCTCTTTTTTAAAGCCCTGTTTTCGTCATTTCAACAGTTGAAAAGTCAAACTTATCATAGCAATGAATGCTAAAGGAGTATTCAAACGGCCGCGAAGCTAGGCTAGGGGTGTTATAGCCTTTTTCTGTTTCTTTCATAAAGATGAAAACACATCAAAACCATTTAAAACAAAAAAGCTTGGAGAAAAACATAAGTTTCTCTACAAGCTAACCTTACCAAAGGTAAGGTTAAGGTTTTCCGTGTTTCTATCCTTATTTCATCCATTCAGTATGGAATACGCCCTCTTTATCTGTGCGTTCGTACGTATGTGCACCGAAATAGTCACGTTGTGCTTGAATTAAGTTCGCTGGAAGGACCGATGTACGATAGCTATCAAAGTAAGCAAGTGCACTTGAGAATGAAGGAACAGGAACTCCTTGTTCTACTGAAAGTGAAATGACTTTACGAAGTGATGATTGATAGCTTTCCACGATATCCTTGAAGTAAGGATCAAGCAATAGATTTTTCAGTTCAGGGTTACGGTCATATGCTTCTTTAATTTGTTGTAAGAAGGCTGCACGAATGATACACCCACCGCGGAAGATCATGGCAATTTCACCGTATTTTAGATCCCAGTTATTTTGATCAGATGCTGCTTTCATTTGCGCAAAACCTTGTGCGTAGGAGCAAATTTTACTCATGAATAGTGCTTTTCTGACAGCTTCGATAAGCGTTTGTTTATTTTCAGATGATTGAGTCGGCTCAGGTCCTTGGATCAATTTGCTTGCTTCAACACGCTCATCTTTCATCGCAGAAATAAAGCGTGCAAAAACAGACTCCGTGATAATTGGAAGTGGTACACCTAGATCGAGTGAGCTTTGGCTTGTCCATTTTCCAGTTCCTTTTTGTCCAGCTTTATCTAAGATGACATCCACAAGCGGCTGGTTCGTTTCTTCATCCACTTTTGTGAAAATATCGGCTGTAATTTCGATGAGGTAGCTGTCAAGCTCGCCTTTATTCCATTCTGAGAATACTTCATGAAGCTCTTGTGCTGATAATCCAGCGACATGCTTCAAGATAAAGTATGATTCAGAGATGAGCTGCATATCTCCATACTCGATACCGTTATGGACCATTTTGACATAATGCCCTGCTCCATCTGGACCGATGTACGTTGTACAAGGCTCGCCGTCTACTTTCGCAGAGATCGCTTCTAAAATTGGTTTCACAAGCTCATGGGCTTCTTTTTGACCGCCAGGCATAATAGATGGGCCTTTCAATGCACCTTCTTCACCCCCGGAAACTCCTGTACCAATGAAATGAATTCCACTTTCTGCAAGCTCTTGATTACGTCTTTGTGTATCCTTGTAATATGTATTTCCACCATCAATTAAAATGTCACCTTTTTCTAAGTGAGGAAGTAATGATTGAATGGTTGCATCTGTTGCTGCACCAGCTTTCACCATTAAAAGAATTTTACGCGGGGTTTCAAGCGACTGAACAAATTCTTCAATGCTGAATGTTCCAACAACGTTTTTGCCTTTTGATTCTTGAAGAAACTCTTCTGTTTTGCTGCTAGATCTGTTATAAACGGACACGGAGAAACCGCGGCTTTCAATATTAAGGGCAAGGTTTTTCCCCATAACGGCTAGTCCAACCACACCGATTTGTTGTTTTGACATAATTCTGACGTCCCTTCTAACACACTATGTTGATTACTGCTGAAATGATGTACCCTTTGAAATTACCACAATATCACCTCTTTTATCAAGTTTTCAGGCTAGTCATTTCCTCTTTCGTCCTGAAAAAAGTCTTTATTAAAACTTGTACCGCTTGTTCTGCTCTCTTTTTCCTTAATGGTTATCCCTCTTTGAACCAATGATTTTCCATACTTTTCTTTAAGACCATTTAAAATGGATTGGAGCGGCTCTTCTTTTGCATCTTCTGTATAAGAAAATAAATCAAGCTGTTTGACGGCTGATTTTCGTTCAACAAGATCTGTCCCCGTCATACCTAAGAGCCTCACCGGTTGGTCATTCCAGTGCTTAAGGAATAACTGCTTTGCCGCTTCAAAAAGATCTTCCTTCCGATCGGTTGGATTCGTGAGCATAACGCTACGTGTGATATTTTTCCAACTTGCATACCGAATCATGATAAGCAGCCGGTTCGCCATCATTTCTTTTCTCCTTAATCTTGCACTTATCAATTGTGACAGCTTATCGATTAAATTGATGAGTTCATCTGTATCATCTGAATCATGAGGCAGGGTTGAAGAATTGCCGACGGATTTAAATTCGTATATCCTTTCTGGATCAACGATGCCGTTATGGTCTCCGTTCGCCTTTTGCTTTAATCTCGGTCCATTGATGCCTAACAATTCTTTTAACGCATACGCATTCGCTTTTGCTAAATCTTCAATCGTATGGATTCCGATTGTTTTCAACTTATCTGCCGTTTTTTGTCCAACGCCGTGCATGTCACCTGCTGGAAGAGGCCAGAGCATATGCGGGACATCTCGTTTACGCAAAATGGTGATACCCATTGGCTTTTTCCAATTAGAGGCCATTTTCGCTAAAAATTTATTCGGTGCAATACCGATACTTGAAGGAAGCATGAGTTCTTCTACAAGCCTCATCTGAAGGTCATGTGCGGTTTTCACCGCATGCTCGGCATATGGTGTATTTGTTAAATCAATATAACCTTCATCAATCGATACTGGTTCCACTAAATCACTATATTCTCTTAGTATCGTAAACATTTCTTGTGAGGAGCTACGGTACCGGTCAAAGTTTGGTGTAAGGACAATTAGTCCTCGACAAAGCCGCTTTGCTTCCCACAATGGCATCGGCGGCTTTATTCCTAATGCTCTTGCCTCGTAGCTGCAAGTCACAACAATCCCTTTACGCTCTTTCGCATTTCCGCTAATGGCTAAAGGCTTCCCTCTCAAAGAAGGATCATACGCCATTTCTACCGATGCATAAAAACTATTCATATCAATATGAAAAATGATTCGTCCCTTCCTTTGAGAATCAGCCATTTACTTGCCTCCTTCATCTATCTCATCTTCGGTTTGTTCGAATAGACAATTCATATGGTATATAGTACACTGTGAGTAATGAAATGGATGTGATAATCATGATCATCGATACATTCAATGAAGTCTTTTTCCTTGTTGAATTCTTTACGATTATTCTTCCAGCGCTGACGGCCATCGGCATTGCATTCTTATTAAAAGACTGCCGGATGAACGAGCACCTTGGCGGACATCGTTTGGAAGAGTTGGACGCATCTTGCTTGAATCGAACAGATTTTCTGTTTATCATATATGATCGCATTACAACTTGGATTAGTAAAGTCATTCGAATGAAAAGATCATCAAATGATGATGAAGACCATTCGCTCCCTCTCTCTAATTAGATTTCTATTATTGAGGAGGAAATGAATTGAAACGTTTATTAACTGTTTGTACGACTTTATGTTTGATGATGATGACGTCACCTGCCTATGCTGCAAGTGCGCAAACGAATACGAGCTCTGATGGGTTTTTCCATCATTATTTTGTCCAGCCTTTTTCTGAGTTGATCATTTGGCTTGCGAACTTCTTTCATGATGATTATGGTTTATCCATTATGTTCGTGACCTTGATTGTCCGCCTGCTCATTTTCCCGCTTTTTGCCAACCAATTTAAGAAACAAAGAGTCATGCAGGAGAAAATGGCACTGATCAAACCACAGATTGACCAAATACAAAGCAAATTAAAGAAAACGAAAGAACCTGAAAAACAAAAAGAACTGCAAATGGACATGATGAAAGTATACAAAGAGAACAATGTGAATCCGCTGGCGATGGGCTGTCTGCCTATGCTGATTCAAATTCCAATTGTTCTTGGCTTTTACTCGGCTATTCGTTCAACACCGGAGATTGCCACGCATTCGTTTTTATGGTTTAACTTAGGACAAACCGATCTTTTGGTGGCGATCCTTGCAGGTGCTATGTATTTCTTGCAATTTTATGTCACACAAAGATATGCAAAGCAATCAGGTATCCAAACAGAGGCTGCACTAAAACAAGCTAAAATCATGGGCATGATTTTTCCAATCATGATGCTATTTCTTTCAATGAATGCACCCGCTGCTCTTCCTTTATACTGGATGACAAGCGGACTTTTACTCACCATTCAAACCATTATTTTAAATGTGATGTACCAAAAGTCAAAAACGAAAGCTGCGGCAAACGACCAAGTAAACCCAGCTGCTAAATAAAAATTAGCCCCTTATCAATGATATGATACCCTCATAGTAGACAAAAAAAGAAAGCATACTAATCTGTCTATAATGGAGGGGATTTTTTATGGGGAAACACGGAAAACTTATGAGGTATTATGGTTGACAAAAAAGTATGGACTACCACAATCGTATTCAACGCCTGATGAATGAATTGAGGATCTGGGCCATCATCCGAAAATCTATTAAGGCAATCTTACCTATTTAATGATCAACGGCCAAAAACTGTACCTGTCTGTGATGAAAGACTTGTATAATCGTTGCTTACCAGATTTGTCGAAGGAATAACCTGAAACTTGTAGTAGACACTCTTAAAAAAGCAAAAAAAAAAAACGAAATGTAAAGGAGTACTCCTGCATAGCGACCAGAGTTTCCAGTACACATCCCGCCTCTACCACTATCTACTCAAAAAATATCAAATGAAAGCCAGTATGTCGAGAAAAGGAAACTTTTGGGATAATGCTTGCATAGAAAGTTTATTTAGCCATTTTAAAACGGAATGTATGTATTTATATTCATTCAAAACTGCTAAAGCAGTATGTAAATATAGCCCATCAACGGTTCTACTGAAACCCCTTATCAACGGATAAGGGGCTTTTCTTTATGCCAATTCCTCTTTCATTCGCTCTGATAATTGATCGAGATCCTCAATTTTTCCAAGAAACTTACTTGGGTCCACTTGCAAAATCATCTTGTTTTCTCTCTCAACGACGCCGAAGAAATATTCAGATGCTTTTGTGTTCATATGAAATGGCTTGATCTCGCTTAGCTGGATATCAATGATATCTTTTGCATCTGAGACAAGGCACCCAATCATTTGATCGTTTAATTCAAATAGTAAAACCTTGGACTGTTCGGTTACATCAAGCGGCTTTCCGTGAAGCATGACGCCTGTGTCACTGACTGGAATGACCTCTCCTCTTAATGACATGAGTCCTTTAATTTCTTTTGGAAGGTTCGATACTTCTTGTAAATAAGGGACCTTCTCAATCGAACGAATATGCTCTACACTGATGCCAAAATCCTCTTGTCCCACTCGGAAAATAATGATCTTTTGCGTGTTCACAGAGTCTCCTGCCTTTACGATGGATTTGTCGTTTCTTCAATAATGGCGAGAACCATTTCAGCTGTCTTGACTAATTCTTCAATCGGCATTTTCTCGTTTTTCGTATGAATATCTTCATATCCAACAGCTAGGTTGACGGTTGGGACGCCGTTCCCAGCAATGACGTTTGCATCACTGCCTCCCCCGCTTGTCTGTAGTTCTGAAAGCCGGCTGATTTTCTCAGCCGCTTTTTTCGCCACTTCAACGACTTGATCGCCGTGAGAGAATTTGAAGCCTGGATACATGATGTCAATTTGTACATCGGCACTTCCGCCCATTTCTTTAGCGGTTTTTTCAAAGGCTTCTTTCATCTTTGCTACTTGTGCTTCCATTTTTACAGGTTCTAAAGAGCGTGCCTCTGCAAGAATATCGACTTGATCGCAAACAATATTCGTTTGTGTTCCGCCTTCAAAACGGCCGATATTCGCCGTTGTTTCTTCGTCAATGCGGCCGAGCGGCATGCTGGCAATCGCTTTTGATGCAATGGTAATTGCAGACACACCTTTTTCAGGTGCAACACCTGCGTGAGCTGTTTTCCCGTAAATGGTTGCACGTACTTTTGCCTGTGTTGGCGCAGCTACAATAATTGTACCGACCTTGCCATCTGAATCGAGGGCATAGCCATATTTCGCTGTCATCAGCTTTGGATCTAACGCTTTTGCTCCAACAAGTCCTGATTCCTCACCTGTCGTAATAACAAATTCAATGGTTCCATGTGGTAAATTTTTCTCTTTCAGCACCCTAATCGCTTCAAACATAGCGGCAAGTCCTGTTTTATCGTCAGCTCCAAGAATTGTTGTTCCATCCGTCTTGACATATCCGTCTTCAACGATTGGCTTGACCCCGTTACCTGGAACAACTGTATCCATATGAGAAGTGAAATAGATCGTATCAGCCTCTTGTTTTCCTTCAAGTGTGCAGATCAGGTTACCTGCACCGTGACCAGTTTTTGCTTTTGAATCGTCTTCGACCACCTTAAGTCCAAGCTGATTGAATTTCTCTTTTAAAACCTCAACAATTTTTTCTTCATGTTTTGTTTCGGAATCGACTTGAACGAGTTCTAAAAATTCGTCTAATAAGCGTTTCTCATTGATCATGATGGTGCTCCTCCTCTTATAGCGGCATGTTGCCATGCTTTTTTAACGGTCTATCTTCTTTTTTACTGCGAAGCAGGTCAAATGAGCGAATCAACCGCTCCCTCGTTTCAGAAGGCGTTAAAATATCGTCTATCAGCCCTAACTGAGCCGCTTTCACGACATTGGGTTCCATGTCAAACTCTCGTGATGCAGGATGAACAATTTCATCTGCGAACGTTTTTCCCATGACATCAATTTCTGAATCTGGCCATGCATAAACAAAGTCAGCGCCTAATCCCTTGCTATTCATAGCAACATATGCCCCGCCAAACGCCTTTCTTAAAATCACAGTAATTTTTGGGACAGTCGCCTCAGCGTACGCATATAGCAGCTTCGCACCATGACGGATAATCCCCGCATGCTCGGCTTTCTCCCCTGGTAAAAATCCGGGGACGTCTACAAGGGTTAAAATGGGGATATGAAACGCATCGCAAAACCGAATAAACCTGGCTGCTTTATCAGCAGCGTCAAGATCAAGGCTGCCTGCCAGCACCTTTGGCTGGTTGGCGACAAAACCAACCGAAGACCCTTTTAATCTGCCAAAACCTGTGACGATATTTTTCGAGAAACAAGGCTGGGTTTCAAAGAATGAGCCGTGATCAGTTATCGCTTTTACCACTTGTTTGACATCATAGGTGCGTGATGGATCCTTTGGCAATATCGTGCCTGGATCAATGGCATCATGCTTTGATGCCTTCGTCGCATGAATAGCCGTCTGTTGTTTCGTTGGTATGTACGTTAAAAGAGTTCGAACCGCTTGTAACACGTCCTTTTCATCTTTCCCAGTATAGTGCACATTCCCGCTTGTCTGATGCTGAACACTTGCACCGCCAAGCCGGTCAGGACAGACCGTTTCTCCTGTTGCTTTTTCTATGACTTTCGGACCAGTTAAAAACATATGGGCTGTTTGCTCCGTCATCAATACAAAATCAGTCAATGCAGGAGAATAAACTGCACCTCCAGCACAAGAACCTAAAATAACGGATATTTGCGGGATTTGACCAGAGTACAGCACATTACGTTTAAAAATCTGACCGTATCCTTCTAATGATACCACACCCTCTTGAATTCTCGCACCACCTGAGTCTTTTAGACCGATGATAGGCATTTGATTTTGAGCCGCCAAATCCATTAAAGAAGCGATTTTTTTGGCATGCATTTCGCCTAACGAGCCCCCATATACCGTCGCATCTTGTGCATAGACACATACGGGTCTTTCATGAATAAGTCCCGTACCAATGACCACACCGTCACCTACATGCTCTGACCGGTGACCTTTTGCAAACGGCTGGATTTCCATAAAACTTTCTTGGTCAAGAAGTTCATGAAGCCGTTCACGAACAGATAGCTTTCCTTTGTTCCGGTGAACGATTACTCGTTTTTCACCACCGCCCATTAAAGCCTTCTTTCTCCATTTAGACAAGTCATTGAACGATTCATTCATCGCCATATTTCTCTCCTTTCAAGGCCTCACACAATTCAAATAAAACACCCGATGTTTCTTTTGGTGAAATAAACGCGATGCGCTTTCCATTAGCCCCCAATTGTGCAGTTTTTTGAATGAGCTGTACGCCTAGCTGGTCAAGTTGACTAAGGTCAACCTGAATATCACCTGATTTTAATGCAATATGATGAACCCCCTCTCCTCTTTTCGTTAAGAAGGTATGTAGTTTGCTGTGATCTGACATCGGTTCAATCAATTCAATGTGCAGGTCACCTAGTGGAGCGAAGGACGCCTTGATCTCCTGCTCAGGAATTTCTTTTATGTCTGAAAATTGCCAGTTAAACAGGTGGTGAAGCGTTTGACTTGTTTTTTTAATAGAAAAGACAGCAATGGCGATATGATCGATTTGGTTCATCCATTCACTTCCTTTTTTGATCACTTGTCGCATGTGAAAAAACCAGATAAAATAAAGAAAGGTGCGCTCGTCGCAAAAATTTTCGGTTATAGGGGTGCGTTATGTCTCAGAAATTCATGAAATGTATGGTATTGCTCATGATTAGCCTCTTGTTAATTTCTTCACTTTTAGCAGGAGCGGCAACCTTTTTATAAGGGTTTTGATAAAAGCAGACAAGCAGGTTATTCGTTCGATAAACGAATGGCCTGTTTGTCTTTGGCTAGCTTTTCAAATGAATCGTTTGATTTCGTAATCCACACCTTTGTTCCAATTGGAAGCTGTTCAAACAGCTTTTCTACATCTTGATTATGAAGTCTCACACAGCCTGCCGTGATAAATTTCCCGATCGATGTTTCGTCACTTGTCCCATGAATCCCATAGGTTCTCCCATCTGTTCCTCGTGCATCAAATCCAATCCATCTTCGCCCAAGGGGGTTATTCTTCGCGCCACCTTCTATATTTTTTCTTCTGTAATAAGGATCTTTCGCTTTGATCATAATGGTAAATTCACCTTCTGGCGTTAAACCCGTTGTTTTCCCTGTAGAAGCAGGATATACCTCTTGTACTTTTCCATGATCAATATAAGCAAGTTCATTCGTTTGTTTATTAATAATGACATATGGATCTCCTGGAAGCGGATTCTGCCCAATCGGCCAGATAGGCGAAAGGGACATGGTCAACACGGTGTAAAATAAAAGACGCATAGACTCCTCCTTTTTTCATTAGATTGACCAATGAAGGAGGAACTCATGCGTCTCTATTCTTTCATCCCTTTAAAATAGCTTTTCAGCACTAAATATTGTTCCATTTCCCCGAGGAAATGAAAAAGTGCGGCTCTTGCTTCAAATTCTTCTCGTGTTTGTGGAAGCGGAAGAGCATCGAACTCTTCTTTCATATCAATGAGGCGTCTTAAAAACTTATGCGCCGTGTTGCCTGGGTGAATATGTTCGCGTAAGTCTCTGACGTATTCTGCAATGATTTGTCCATGCTCTGTTGTGATGGAAATGGATGTAATTTTTGGAAGCACACGCTCAATGATCTCAAATTGCTTTTGTCTCATGTTGAAATAATGATAATACAGATTTTCATGTCTTAGCACATGATTTTCAACATCACAATATGCGAGAGCTTTTGCTTCCTTGATCAATTGATGTGTCTCTGGTATTTCTTTTCCTGTCCAGTCCTGTTTCCCTGTCATTAAATATTGTTCGATTTCTTCAAAGATTTTTGCAAAATTGGTTTCAATCTGTTCACTGTATTGTTTCAGCTTATTATCAACGCTTGGCATATACAGGTTCATTATGAGTGCTACACCAACACCAATCGTGATCAGTAGAAGCTCATTCCAAATGAGATGAAGGGTAATCCCGCCAGACATGTAAAGATGAAGGATGATGACAGAGCTTGTGACAATCCCTTCTTTAATTCGGAGCAAAACGGTTGTCGGAATGAAGATGAGCAGCATGAGCCCTATGACGAAAGGATGATAACCAATCAGATCAAAAAATAAATAAGAAAATAAAATCGCAAGACTGCATGCTGCAAACCGGGCACCTGATGCTAAGAGTGACCTTTTTTTCGTCACCTGAATACACAGGATCGTAATAATCCCAGCAGCTGAATAATTTTGCAAGCCAAGCATTTGTGCAAGATAAATGGCTATAGCTGTTCCTAATGCTGTTTTCAGCGTTCGGTAGCCGATTTTAAACATGATGTGATTCACTCTTTTCTGTCTTGTTCCATTCACTTTTGTGAAATGATGTATTTTTACTTTCCCCATTATAATCAAAAAAAGAAGAAGATGTTAAGTCTCCTTCTGTTTTTTTAATTATAATATTTTTTGCAAGAAGTCTTGAGCACGCTGCGAAGACGGTGATTCAAAGAATTGCACAGGATTCGCATCTTCCACAATTTTCCCGTCATCCATAAAGATCACACGGTCGGCCACTTCTTTTGCGAAGCCCATTTCATGTGTGACGATTACGAGCGTCATCCCGGATTGAGCCAGCTCTTTCATGACCTCTAATACTTCTTTCACCATTTCAGGATCAAGTGCAGAAGTTGGTTCGTCAAACAGCATAATATCTGGTGTCATCGCAAGGGCACGTGCAATCGCCACACGCTGCTTTTGACCGCCGGATAAACGATTTGGATAATCATCTTTCTTCTCTAAAAGCCCTACCTTTTTTAAAAGGTCTTCCGCTTGTTTGAGACTGTCTTCCTGCGATTGATTCTTCACATTCATTGGAGCATACGTAATATTTTCTAGCACGGTTTTATGAGGAAACAGATGGAAATGCTGAAACACCATGCCAATGTTTTCGCGGACTTTTAGTGCATTGGTTTTTGAATTTGTGATCTCTGTATCCTTAATCGTAATGACACCTGAAGTCGGCTTTTCAAGTAAGTTGATGCAGCGAAGGAACGTCGATTTTCCTGAACCAGATGGTCCAATGACTGAGACAACTTCTCCTTCTTTAATGGTGGTGTCAATTCCTTTCAGTACTTCATTTTTGCCAAACGTTTTTGTTAGTTTCTCTATTTTAATCATTTAATTTTAACTTCCTTTCCACCGATTTGCCGACAAAGGTGAGAACAAGCACGATGACATAATAGATGAGACCTGCAAAAATAAGCGGTTCAAGATAATTATACGTGACGGCACCTGCTTGATAGGCTCGTCTCATGACATCGCCCAGTCCTATGACTGTGACAATAGCAGATTCTTTTGTCAGTGTAATCGTTTCGTTCACAAGTGCAGGGGAAATATTTTTAAATGCTTGCGGAAGCAATAAGTCCTTCATCATTTTAGCATAAGGTATGCCTAAAGCAACGGCCGCTTCTTTTTGACCTTTATCAATCGCATTAATACCCGCACGAATAATTTCAGATACATATGCCGCTGAGTTTAGTGAAAATGCCGCAACAGCAGCCGTGTATTGATCGATTTGAAAGCCAATCAGTTGGGGCAGACCAAAATAGATAATGAGCAGCTGAAGCACAAGCGGTGTGCCTCTAAAAATCGATGTATAAAAATCTGCAAGCCAAATGAGTGGCTTAAATACACTGATTTTGCAGAGCGTTAATAAAATCCCTAAAATAAAACCAATGAAGAGTGACACGACTACAATAGAAAGCGTGACCTTAAGACCTTCTAAAATAAAGGGCATCTGAGGTATTACATCTTTAAAATCCATCATTACATTCTCCTTTTTTTGCCTTCATATGAAATCAAAGAATAAACAGGAAAAAGTTCAACACATGTTGAACTTTTCAGCGCTTTCTAATTAATTTTCATGAATGACGCTGATCCTTTTCTTGACTTACTTTTCATCAGCAAACCATTTTTTAATCAATTGATCAAGTTCGCCATTATCTTTCATTTCTTTTAATGATTGATTGAATTTCTCTGTTAAGTCGCTATTTTTTTTGAATGCAATGGCTAAACCTTCGTTTGAGCTATTCAGTCCAAACGATTGGAAATCTTTTTCCTTTTTTAAATAACCAGCAGCCACTTTGTCTTCAATAATCGCTGCATCAAAACGTCCTGCTTTGATTTCTTGAATGATATCAGAAATTTTATTACGATCTTCAACCTTTAAATTATATTTCTTTTGCAAATCGTTTGCTTCATCTTGTTGAATAGATCCTAATTGAACACCAACTGTTTTGTCTTGTAAATCTTTCTCTGTTTTTATACCGCTTGATTTCTTTGATACAACCATGTTTTCTGCATTGTAATATACATCAGAGAAATCAACTTCTTTTTTACGTTTTTCTGTAGGCGTCATTCCTGCAAGAACAATATCAGCTTTGTTTGTTTTAAGTGCTGATACAAGGCTCGCAAAGTCCATGTCTTGAATTTCTAGTTTATAGCCATTCTTTTTCGCAAGTGCTTTTGCAAGATCTACATCAAAACCAACAATTTTATCGCCATCTTTTGATTCAAATGGCGGATAATCTGCTGATGTCGCCATAACGAGTGTTTTGTCATCCCCTGATGCGTTTGAATTATTAGAAGAAGTTCCGCACGCTGCTATTGCAGTTGCCAGACCAGCTGTCATAAGTAATAATAACCACTTTTTCATATGATAATGCCTCCCAGTATTTAAACTTATGTGTAGATTTGAATATTTATTCACTATAATGTATTTTAAACACTTTCTTTTTGATATGCAATAGTAATTTTCTAAAATTTTTTTGATTCTTATGCCTTATAAAACAAAAAAACAGACCGATCAAAAGACCGGACTGCTTCATATTTATTCGTCCAAAAGTACCATTTTATATTTCTTCACAATGCTCATCGAAAGCGGCCTGAAGTTTTGACACCACTTCCATTGCCTCGTGTCCTTCAATTTCATGACGCTCCACCATTTTGATGATCTTTCCATCCTTTAATAGGGCAAATGATGGTGAAGACGGCGGGAAACCTTCAAAGTATACACGTGCTCTTGCCGTTGCCTCTTTGTCCTGTCCAGCAAACACTGTTAGCAATTGATCTGGACGCTTATCGTAATGAACCGAATAACCAGCAGCTGGCCTTGCAATACTGCCAGCACAGCCGCATACTGAATTGACCATGACAAGTGCCGTTCCTTTTTTAGTCAGTGCTTCATCTACTTCTTCAGCTGTTGTCAGTTCTGTGTAGCCTGCTTGCTTAATCTCTTCTCTCGCTTGTTTCACAATATCATTCATAAATAAATTAAAATCAATATTCATATCCGTCCACTCCTTCTACGTACCAAAACCATTTTCTCCATCATATCAAGGAAAACGCCTTTGAGCAAATGTGTTGTCTGTTCCCATCTCTCTTTTTCCGCGCATCGTTTATGAGCTGTCAAATTGGGGAAAAGTAATGAAAAAGAGATATAAGGGAGAACTGCATGATGGCACAAATTAAGAAAGCGATGCTTATATATAATGGAAATGCTGGACAAAAAAACATAGAAAAAACATTAGGTCAAACAGTTCCTCTTCTTTCTCTATATATTGATGAACTCATACTTAAACCAACGAAATTGCCACGGGATGCCTATCATTTCTGCCGTGCGATAGATGAGACAGTTGAATTGCTGATTATAATAGGGGGAGATGGAACCGTACATGAATGTATGAACGGTATCGGTGGTTTAGCAAAAAGGCCAGCTGTAGCGATATTACCGGGCGGGACATGCAATGACTTTTCTAGAACGCTTGGCATTCCTCAACAAATGCAAAAAGCCGCTCAAATGATTGTAGACGGGAAGAAAAAAAAGGTTGACTTCGTGAAAGCCGAAGATCGATACTTTTTAAACTTCTGGGGGATTGGTCTTATTGCAGACACCTCCAATAATATTAATAACAAAGAAAAAGCCTTACTGGGAAAAATCAGCTATTTTACGAGTGCCATTCGGACCCTTCAGCAAACAGATCTTTTTCACGTACGTATTGAAACCGAAGAGGAAAACTGGGAAGAGGAAGCCGTGTTCGTCCTAGTGATGAATGGACAATTTATCGGAACAAATAAAATTGATTTACCAAATGCCGCAATTGATGATGGAAAAGCTGAGATTTTAATTTGCAGAAATACTAGTTTCTCTGCTTTAAAAGAGATATTTTCAATGAATCGGGAAGAGCTAGAGGATTTTACCGGAGACCTGTCTCTCATACAAGCATCTCGTATTCATATCCACACAAAAGAGGAAATGAATGTAGATACAGATGGTGAAGTCTACATGACATCTCCCTCTTCCCTCGAGGTATTAAAACAACACTTGACCTTTATTGTTCCATCAGAATAAAAAACGCCCGACTTCAGGGACTGACCCCCGTTTTTGAGACAGGGATCAAAACACCTTTATACAGCCAATTGCGTATAGTTTATCGGTGATTGGTTGTTTAGTTTTGTTTGAATACGAATGTTGTTATAATAATAAATGTATTCTTTGACAGTGCGTTCTACGATGTTGGTCGTAGTTCGATCAATCCTGTTAA
>NZ_JAIVLB010000042.1 GCF_020524495.1 Bacillus stratosphericus
TTATTATTATAACAACATTCGTATTCAAACAAAACTAAACAACCAATCACCGATAAACTATCGGCAATTGGCTGTATAAAGGTGTTTTGATCCCTGTCTCAAAAACGGGGGTCAGTCCCACAGTCTCCCTGCGCTTTTTTAACGAATCAAACCGTTCTTTTTTAAATAAGCAAGACTTTGTCTTAAGACATCATCTTTCATAATAAAACTGAAATTTTTATTTTTTGCGATGGACTTTGGTAAGTCTGCGAAAAGAACGGGTCCTTTCGTTTCAAAATACGTGTCTTGTTTAACGAGCCTTTCAACATGAGCGAAATAAATATTCTTGACAATGACCTTTTCTCTGCCAAGCACCTGATATTGACCAATATACGTTAATTCACGAACAACAGCACCCGTTTCTTCCTGAATCTCCCGTATAGCAGCTTGGTCAGCATCTTCATTTGGCTCTACTTTCCCTCCTGGAAACTCATAGCCCCGATCCTCATGTTCAGTGAGCAGCCATTTCCCCTGGTAGCGGCAGATGGCCCAAACATGCTTAGGATGACTCGAAAAAGGCTCCTCTTCAAAAGAGAGCTTGACCGTATTATGATAATAGTCTTTAAAAACATGCATGTGAAATCCCTCATATCCTGTCCTTGATTCTTGTAAAACATCATACCACAGAACACATTTCTCTGAAGAATTTTTATGAAAAGTGAAACAAACGAGCGGTTCAATCTCGTCTGTATTTACAATGGGTAACCTTGCTAAAACCTTTTTATCCCTTATGGCGTAAATCAATGAGTGTTTGTCCTATCACGACGAGGAGGAAACCAACATGAGAATAACAAATGGGTCAAAGCAAAACTTTCAACACACTAGAAGAACTCACCTTACAAGCAGAAGGCAACGGGATCTTTTTTGCTAAAAAAGGCGCTATGATTGCAGCCCAGGGAACCTTTCAATACCGCAAACGATTAATCAGAACCAATAAAAGGAAATATGGTCAGTCAATTATTTAACTATATCAGCAGGAAATTGACAGGTGAAAACCTTGAGCCGAGCGGCCTTTGGCAGCATGTGAGTGTAGAAAGGAAGATTTACTGGCCTTTCTGAAGAATACCACTACGGCGTGACCCAGTAGGCGTTGGTATTTTATCACAGAAAGGACTGTTTACTTCAGAGCTATCCTATCAGGGTCAAGGGGAGCAGGTTTCCATTAAAACGACTGAAAACCCGCTTATTCTAAAAGCACCCTGCCGTGTAAATCCTGACGCCATTGTCGGACGGGCAAAGCTCCGAAAGTTTAGATGTCAACTGGAGAACCTTCATTGGACAAACTTCTGGCGAATCCTATTTATTTGAATTCCAAGAACCAGACCAAGTTGTCATTATCCACCATTTGAGCGAATCCGGCATATGGGTCGGTTTAGATGATAACCGCTACAAGTCTTCACGCTGAAAGCATTTAGAACATCTCTACATGCTTTTTCAATTCATTAACCCATTTGTCTCAATAAAGTTCTTTGTCTCTTCATTCCCGAGCTCATAAATCATCGAGTAAATCTTTTTTCTTTTTCTGTCCATTTCATCATTTGGGCTATCATAATGATATTCAAGGAATGGAACATGGGCCCGAAAGAAGCCTTTCCAATCTGTCATATACTGCTCATTAAAATAATCTCTTAACTGCAAAATTTGATCATCATCTGCTTCTATTTGAAATTGCCAAGCAGCCGCATCTCTATGCTGTGATATCGATCCGTCTTGCACTGATACATAGTATGTGTGTCTCGCCATCTGATTCATCCTTTTTTCCTTTAGTATGACCAGATATGGGCAAATTAAGGCTTTTTACGCAATTTATTTTTAATCATGTCTAACACATCAATAAATAACTGTGGAATGGGGATTCCGAGGGCTTTGGCTGTAGAGACAATTTGGTAAGATTCATAAATAATATAAAAGATCATCGCTAAATCCTTTATCGCCCCGCCAGTCTTCAGCATGACATCGAAGAAATGTGCCATGGATATTAAGGAGATCGTCACAACCTTTCGAACAAGTCGTGTAAAAAAACGTTTCATTGTAAGCTGTCCAGTCACAGATTCTCTTAGGCTTGAACAAATTAATTCAATGGCCATCAGTGCTACTAATATCATCAGCAAATATCCTGCTCCACCAAACAGAAAGCCCATAGCCGACAAACTGACTGTAAACAACGAAAAGATGCCTAATTCCTTGCTCATTTGGCATCAACATCCTTTCAGAGTGGAACTTCTTACGTAAATAGTATATGCAGATTCTTATCAATAGCTTGGACGATGAAAAATAAAGGCTTGTCATTTTGCTAAAACAAAGAAAGCCGCCTTTAACGGCGGCTTTCAATTGTTAGACTCTGACATCAATAAACGTAGCGCCTGAATCTTTAGGCTGAACAGCTTGAGGCTGCTGCTGCATTTGATCCAGCATCACTATGGCTTGTGCTGTGCTAGTGGCAAGCTGTGAATTCAACAAACTCATATTCAGTGTTTTTTGAATACTTGCCACTTGCTGACTCATCATTCCTGCAATTAAGGACATCTTCTACCCTCCCTTCTCTTTTTTCTTCGGCTTAAAGCCCCATAATTTCAATGGGCTGTCTGTCACAAATCCATTAAAAAAAATGCCGACCTTTGACGATCGGCATTCCTTCCACATACGTATTATCCTAAGTATGCTTTTAACATCCAGTTGTGTTTTTCAATGGATTGATGAATGGCTAGTAACATATCACCTGTAGTTTCATCACCAACCTCTGCAGCTAGCTCCATTCCTTGCTTTAATTCGTCTGCAATATTGGAGAAGTCATCATGGAGATTTTTCACCATTTGCTCAGCTGATTCCTTCCCTCCTGCTTCTTGGACGCTTGAGATTTCTAAGCACTCTTTCATCGTCGCAACAGGCTGTCCATTTAATGCAAGCATACGCTCAGCCAAATCATCAATATATGTGGCTGTTTCTGTATATAATTCCTCAAATTTTTCATGGAGTGTAAAGAAGTCTTTTCCCTTTACATACCAGTGATAGTTATGTAATTTCACATAGAGCACAGTCCAATCAGCTACTTGTTTATTGACGACGTTTAATAATTTTTCTGACATGTTGATTCCTCCTTATGTAGGTGCATTTAGTATGAGATTACCCTTTTTTTATATAATGAAACCTGCCATCATTTTCTTCTATTTTGACCGCATGAAATATATGCTAATATGGAAATAAGGAGGGAGTTAGATGCTGTTACTCGGGATTATCAGCTTTATCATTATCTCAATCGTTGTCTTTTTATCCTTGTGGACGACATCAAAGGCTTATGATTACAAGCATAAAGTCGATTCACCACAGGATGCTGAACCAAATCAACGTCCTAACCCAAAATAAAACCACTTTCAATGATGTGAGGATTCTTTTTCAGTAGACGAACTTTCTTTTTTCACTTCACCTACGTGAATGTTTGTCTTCGGCATATTATGCTGCTGTTTAGCTGTCACATGGACTTGTATCATATATAGACCATCCTGTTTGAAAGCTGTATGTAATTCATATACACCTTTATTCTCTTTCTTTGGCTGAATCATCTTGCTGTTATCCTTGTCGCCATCTTTCCACACTTCAAATTGGACATCATCTGCATCGTCAACAGGCGTATCACCATATGTGACAGCTGCTTTTACTATAACGCTTTCATTTTTCTCCACTTGCTCTGGCCCTGTAAGCTTGACTTCTAATAGCTCAGGTACTTCCCCTTTGTCATTGCTCGCCGCGGAGTTTCCACACGCACTAAGTAACGCGAACATCAGAATAATACCTATCATTTTTCGCATTCGAGTTCCCCCTTCTTTTACTGATATGTTCATTTTAACAAATATCTCCTATTTTGACATCTCCTTATCTCTTTCATATAAAAAACCGGACATCTAACATGTCCGGTTCATCATCCTATTAACCAAATACTTTTAATAGCTCTTCTTGATCCTGAGAAAGCCAGAAACGCATTAAACGTTTTGCTCCTTCAAGATCATGAAGCTTCGCTTGACCGCATTGCTCTTCATTTGAAGCAGGAATTTCTGTGACCTCAACTGCATCCTTGAAAGTTGCCTGAAGCAGCTCAACAATCTCTTTTAGTGTTGGTGCACCACTGACGACTAAATAATAACCAGTCTGGCAGCCCATTGGAGAAATATCAATGATATCAAAATGATCATATTTCTCTGAGTGTGTTCGAATATTAAAAGCAAGTAAATGCTCTAATGTATGAATCGTATCAGGTTTCATTGCCTGCTTGTTCGGCTGACAAAAACGAATATCAAATTTATTTACTTCACCATCTGATCCTACTTTATGAACGCCGCAATGACGAACGTATGGCGCTTTTACAGCATTATGGTCAAGTTCAAAGCTTTCGACTGAAGGCATTATTAAACCACTCCTCAAAATGCGATTTCCTATATTATAACATATTTCTCCGACCAGTTTAGTTTATAAAAACTTCCCTTCCTTGTCCTTTTTTCTTATACTGTGGAAGACAGACAAGGAGGAACCAGCATGAAACAGATTTTTATTGGCATCATCCGCTTTTATCAAAAATGTATTTCCCCTCTTACACCACCTAGCTGCCGGTTTTATCCAACCTGCTCAAACTATGGACTAGAGGCGATCAAAACGCATGGCGCTTTAAAGGGCGGCTGGCTTACAATAAAACGGATTTTAAAATGTCACCCGCTGCACCCTGGCGGAATCGATCCTGTCCCGCCTAAAAAGGAAAAATAAATTACTTTGCTTCATATCCGTTGATAACTAAGTCAAGCTTACCTGTTCCAGGATCAATGACAAGCCCATGTACAGGCACATCTGATGGAAGAAGGGGGTGATTTCTGACAACGGACACACTGTCCTTCACACTCTCTTCAACTGAGCTAAAGCTTTTGAACCACTGTTTAAAATCGATCCCTGAATATTCCAGTACTTCAATTCGTTTTTCTGGAATACCACGCTCAATAGCTTTATTTAAAAGTGTTTGACTATCTATCTTACTCATGCCGCAATCGTGATGACCAATGACATAAACTTCGTCAGCATTAAGTTCATAGACAGCCACCAAAATGCTTCGCATAATACTTCCAAAAGGATGAGACACAAGAGCACCAGCACTTTTGACAATCTTGATATCTCCATTTTTCATGTTCATTGCACGCGGAAGTAGTTCAACCAGTCTTGTATCCATACACGATAGAATGACAGCTTTTTTCTGTGGAAACTTCGTTGTTGTAAACTCTTCGTATTTCTTTTCTTCAATAAAATGTTGATTATATTCAATGATTTCGTCTAAAAGTTTCATAAGTTTGTTCATTCCTTTTTTTAAAAGTAAATATAGCACAATGTATGAAGTTTCGTCACGTTTTGAAGCGTATTTTTTTAGAAGAAAATCTGCTTGATGAGGAATTTTCATTTTCCTCTTTTCAAATCGTAATTATTACGATACAATAACTCAGGACATTAAATCGTAATCATTTCTATCTAAATAGATTGAGGGGAGACATTTTTAGATGAAAAAAATCTTTTTTATTTTAACATCTGCTTTATTAGCGATCGGTCTTGCCGCTTGCTCAAGCAGTACGGGAACAATTGCTACAAAAGGAAAGGCAGACGGGAAATTAACCATTTACACAACGATCTTTCCGATTCAAGACTTTACTGAAAAAATTGGCGGATCTCACGTCCATGCTCAAAGTGTGTATCCTGCAAACGCCGATGCACACAGCTTTGAGCCAAGTTCAAAAACCATGGTTGAAATGGCTGAAGGAGATGCCTTTATTTACAGCGGCACAGGTGCTGAAGCTTTCGCTGACAAAACAGCTGCTACATTAAAAGATCAAGGCGTCAAAACTGTGAAAGCTGCCGAAGGGATCAAACTTTTATCGACAAAAGAAGAACATGCACATGAAGAAGGTGAAGACCACGATCATGACCATGAAGGTGAAGAGCATGATCATGATGGACACGATCACGGTGATAAAGATCCGCATGCATGGCTAGATCCCGTTTATGCGCAGCAAATGGCCAAAAACATTAAAGACACTCTCGTTTCGCTAGATCCAGATCATAAAGATGAATACACAAAAAACTATGAAAAGCTAAAAAAAGAATTACAATTGTTAGATCAGGAATTCAAAACCACCCTTTCTAAAGCAAAACATAAAGAAATTCTTGTTTCTCACGCAGCTTACGGTTATTGGGAAAAGCGCTATGGCATTGAGCAAATCAGTGTACTAGGACTATCCGCTTCAGAAGAGCCTTCCCAAAAACAACTTGAAAATATTGTACAACAAGCTGAAAAGCATCACATAAAGTATGTCATTTTTGAAGATAACGTCAGCAGTAAAGTATCAGATACGATCCGCAGTGAAATTGGGGCAAAAAGCCTCACACTCAAAAATCTAGAATCCATTACGGAAGATGATGCCAAAAATGGCGAAAGCTACGTCAGCCTAATGAAACAAAATTTAAACACCTTAAAAACAGCTTTAAATGATTAATTTTCTGAAACCCCGTGCAATCAGCCGGGGTTTTTTCTGCATGATAAAAGCACATCGTTTATATCGTGTGCATCTTTGCTTACATTTGGTATTTTTTCTCAAATTTCTCGGCGCCTTTTTCTCCAAATTTCTGACGTCCTGTATAAAAAGGATGCATATCAGAGCTTGTTTCTACCTGAATACGTTTTCCCATCTTCCCACTCTACTGTCTCATTTGATGTCTTTGTTGATCTACTCAAGAAGCGATAACCGCTGTTGACGTCCATAAATACAACTTCATGTGATGTCAAAACTCCTCCTATTCTTAAAACATAAATATTACGTTTTATAGTTATATTCTACTCCCTCTTTTACAAATTGTAAAAAAACAAGCTTTCTTAATCAGGAAGAATAATCTAAAAATGGTGGAGAATAATAAGCATCATGAAAAAGAGAAGCGATAAGAAAGGCGGAGAAACAATTGACTGATCTCGTTTTAGCTAGAAGCCTGTTCGGCACAACAATGGGCTTTCATATTATTTATGCCTCGCTTGGTGTTGGAATCCCATTAATGATTTTGTTAGCTGAACTCATCTTTCAAAAAACGAAAGACCCACATTATGCAGTCATGGCCAAACGGTGGACAAAGGCACAAGCTGTTCTTTTAGGCGTCGCCATTCCAACCGGAACCATTGCCGGTACTCAGCTTGCCCTACTATGGCCAGGATTTATGGAGGTCATTGGAAAAGTCATGTCTCTTCCATTTCAAATTGAGATCTATGCTTTCTTTATTGAAGCATTATTTATGTCTATTTATGTGTACGCAGCGGATCGTTTATCACCAGCCATGCGCATCATTACCGTTTTTTTTGTCGTCGTTGGTGCAACAGCTTCAGCGATTCTTATTACGAACGTACATGCTTTTGAAGGGACACCTGCTGGCTTTAAGATGGTCAATGGAGAAATCACGGATGTTGAGCCTTGGAAGGCATTTTTCAATTCAAGTTTCGTTGTGACCGCTACACACGTGGTGCTTTCTGCTTTTACAACAGGTGCTTTTGTGATTGCTTCAGTGGCTGCTTTTAAAATGCTCAAAACAAGAAAAAATGAGAATCTCTATACGTTTCATCGAAAAGCCCTTTTTCTTGGACTCATCGTAGGTGGACTTTTCTCTTTTCTTACAGCTCTAAACGGTCATGAATCCGCTCAGCTTCTGCATGAATATCAGCCTGAAAAATTAGCTGGTGCAGAAGGTCTATTTGAAACACAATCACACGCACCTCTTGCAATAGGCGGATTTACTGATGTCAATACGCAAGAAATAAAAGGTGCAATCGAAATCCCTTGGGCGCTTAGTTTTCTGGCAGGAAATAGCTTTGATACTGTGGTCAAAGGCTTAAATGATTTTCCTAGAGACGAGTGGCCTCCTTTATTTATTCACACGTTATTTAACGGAATGGTCATTATTGGATCTGTGCTCATTCTATTTGCTGTGGTAGCTCTGCTCTATCGTAAAATTTTAAAGCGAGAACATTATCCGAAGTGGCTGCTTTTTCTCTTCTTATTTGGCGGACCCCTTAGTCTTTTGGCCATTGAGTTGGGCTGGATTTTTGCTTGTACAGGCCGTCAGCCTTGGGTGATTTATCGAATGCTTAAAACCTCCGAGGTCGTCACGTCTTCTGGCTCTATAGGCACACTTTTTATCCTGTTTGCCATTGTCTATCTCATCTTAGGCATAGCAACTGTTATTGTACTCACGTACTACTTTAGAAAACATTCAATTGAAGAAGACCTACGGTTAACAGAATCTTAAAAAGGGAGCGATCTTGATGCAAATGGATGTAACAACTGATGCACTCATTGCAATATCCATATTATGGGGATTCGTTTTTATCTATGCAGTGATGGCATCAATGGATTTCGGTGCAGGATTTTGGTCGATGATTTATATGAATAGAGAGCAAACAAAGGCAGCTAATATCGCAAACAAGTATCTCTCTCCAACATGGGAAGTAACAAACGTATTCATTGTGGCCATAGTCGTGGCATTATTTTCCTTGTTTCCAGGCGCTACCTTTGTACTTGGCACCGTTTTGTTAATACCGGGCAGCATCATTTTATTGCTTCTTGCACTTCGAAGCGGGTTTCTCGTATTTTCTCATTCCCTACCTAAAAAATATCAGAAAGTCGTGACATACATTTCAGGGATTAGCGGTTTTATTATTCCGTCCATCCTCATCATGGTTCTCCCTATTACCCATGGTGGATTTATTTTTCAGAAGAATAATGTCTACTCGTTAGATTTAGGATTGGTCTTTACAAGTGCAAATGTCTATTCCTTTGTGGGATTTGCGATTTTTAGTACCCTTTTTCTCTCGTCTTTGCTTTTAGCTGATTTTTCTAATGTTGCAGATGAAGATGAGGCTTACAATATCTATAGAAGAGGTGCGCTCATTACGGGTCCGCTTTCTCTCATGATGGCCTTCTTTATCATGCTGACATTGCGAAGCGAGGCCAATTGGCTGTTCACAAAAATGATGCAGAACATTCCAATCCTCCTCGTTTCCCTGCTCATGTTTTTACTTGCAGGATTGGCTCTTTTTTTACCAAACAGCCGATTTAAACATCGGAAAGGGAAACCACGTTTGGCCGTGATTTCAATTACCATCCAATATTTCTTAGCAAGCTATGTATATGGACGTGCTCATTTACCCTACATGGTCTACCCAGATATCACAATCATGTCTGGATTTACGGATCCTGTCACATTTAGGGCATTATTTATTACGTATATTGTAGGTTTTATCATCTTATTTCCTGGGTTTTATTACTTCTGGAAATTGTTTATGAAAGACAAGCGCTATATTCGTCAGGAAGATTAAAATGAATGGACTCTGTTCATTTCGGTTACATTATAAATGAAAGACATAATCAAAAGGAGGTCATCTGTATGAGTCAAAAAATCCTTTGTGAAGTAAACAACTGTTCCTATTGGAATGCTGGAAATCGCTGCGGTGCAGATGCAATTTATGTCGTCAGCCACACAGGAAATACGGCTGAGAAAAGTGAAGAAACTGACTGTAAAACGTTTAAACCTCAAGAACTTTAAGTCTCATTAAAGGAGGCGCTTCACTTTGAAAAACGATCGGCTGCTTCAAACATTCTTTGATGAAATTCATGACGCGGACGAAGCCACATTTTATCAGGCAGCTCACTCCTTTTTAAATCTTTGGGATTACGAATATGGTCAAGTAACGGACATGCCAAATGAAATGCATCAGTATATCGGACAGCTTGCTTATGACAGTGAGCTGGTAGAAGAGTGAAAGAGCGGATCACTGCTCTTTCTTTTTTGTTCAGACAGGAAGGAAAAACTTTCTCCTACTATACATATTTTCTATTGGGTGTGCAAAAGGTGATCATTTCATTTTCACTTCGCAAAATCATGTTTTGTAAACACGTCAATGTTATCTGAAAAAGATCGAAGTACTTGATAATTAACTTCCACGCCCATTCCGGGAGAACGAGGAACCTCAATAAAACCATTTTCAACTTTGATTTCAGGAAAGATGATATCCTGCTCCCAATATTTTGACGAAGCTGAAATATCACCTGGAATTGTAAATTGCGGGAGGGAAGCAAGTGCCACATTTTGTGCGCGGGAGATCCCTGTTTCAATCATCCCTCCACACCATAACGGGATCTGATGCTCCTTACAAAACGTATGAATCTTAAGTGCTTCTGTCAGTCCCCCAATTCGTGAGGGCTTCACATTAATCATTTGACAGCTGCCCAGTTCTACAGCTTTTCGAGCATCATCTAGAGAACAAATACTTTCATCTAAACAAATAGATGTTTTTAAATGCTTTTGCAAATGACGATGATCGACAATATCATCTGCGGCTAAAGGCTGTTCAATCATTAATAAGCCAATGTCATCGAGCTGCTTCAGTTTGCTAATATCCTTTAATTCATAGGCAGAGTTTGCATCCGCCATTAACGGGAGATCAGGGAAAGACTCTCTTATCTTTTGAAGAAGTCCAATATCTTGTCCTGGCTTAATCTTGACCTTCACACGCTGATAGCCTTGATCAACAAATTGCTGAATTTGCTGAAGCATGTCGTCAATGGGTCCTAAACTCGCCACAACACCAGATGGAATTTTCTCTTTGGTGCCGCCTAATACGTCACGTAAGGATTTATTCTCACGCTTCGCATAAATATCCCAAACAGCTGCTTCTATTCCCGCTTTGGCCATTCTATTGCCTTTAAAGTGGTACAGACTATCTGGAATCTCTGAAGGATGTGTGAATGATCGGGTCAGCACGTTCGGGATAAAGAAAGCCCTCAGCATATGATAACAAGTCTCGATTGTTTCTTCTGTGTACCAGGGGGAAGAGAAGGCAGACACCTCGCCCCAGCCAGTCAATCCCGTTTGATCTTTCACCTCAACAATTATAAACTCACGCTCTGAAATTGTTCCAAGGCTTGAAGTAAATGGCTGCTTGAGTTTCATCATAACATGATATAATATCACTCGTTCAATTTGAATCATCTAAAAACCCCTTTGATTTAAGTCTGTGCCTCTGCAATTTATTCGACGCATTTCTTGGCAGCTCGTCTACAAAATGAAAAGCAGCCGGCCACTTATACTTGGCTAAATGCGACTGACATAAAGCATATAGCTCATGCTCAAGCATCTCCTGGTCTGACACTAGAAATGCAACAGGTACCTCGCCCCATCTTTCATCATACATGCCTGTTACTCCGGCTTCCTTTACATGCGGATGTGTTAAAAGAACCGCTTCAATTTCCGCAGGATAAATATTCTCTCCACCAGAAATAATTAAATCTGAACGGCGGTCAATCACAAATAAAAATCCTTCCTCATCCACATATCCAATATCACCTGTTTTCAACCAGCCTTGATCCAAGGCAGAAGCGGTTTCTTTTTCACGGTGAAGATATCCTTTCATTACATTTGCACCTTTGACCATAATTTCACCATGCTCAAAAGGACGACAAGTACGTTCACCATCTTGAATCTTCAATTCACACCCAAAAAGAGGTTTTCCCGCTGATCCAAGCTTTTCTACACTAAATTCGGGTGCAAGTGTCACAATTTGTGAGCAGGTTTCCGTCATACCGTACGATTGAAACACAGGAAAGCCCTTCTCTTTGCTTTCTTGAAGCATCGCATAAGGGGAAGGCCCTCCGCCTAATAAAAGACAGCGCAAAGAAGACGGGCATTCTTCTAGCGTACGTAATAAACGGGATAACATCGTTTGAACAACTGAAATCATCGTCACGCGATGTTGTTCGATAGAATCCTTTACTTCATCGACATCAAACTTCTGATGAAGCACGACAGTCATGCCATATATAACTGATTTGAATAGAGCTGATAAACCGCTTATATGAAAAAGGGGTAGTGCAATGAGCCAGCGGTCGTCCTCTCTAAGGCCTAAATTCAATGCAGAGGAAACTGCACTATGAAAATGATTTCCAAACGTTTGTTCTACTCCTTTTGGCTGCCCTGTCGTTCCAGATGTATACATAATGGTTGCAGTTTCATTCAAATCAAAAACGTTCTGGATATTCTTTTCACCATCTTGACCTGCTTTAGGTAAGGTTTCGATTGTATAAACAGATAAATCACCGTCATGATCATTTGCAAAAACAGGTTCTGTTAATAAAGCCGTTGCTTTTGCATCTTCAAACTGATAGAGCCTCTCTGCTTTTGTTAGCTTATTGTTCAATAGCACGATTTTTAATCCTAATAATAAACAAGCATGAACAAGCATCACCATTTGAGGTTGATTGTTCATTAATAGAGCAATCGTCTCTCCTTTTTTAAATGATGCACGTGAAAGTCTATTGGAAATATTTTCTACTTCTAAGGCTAATTCTCGAAATGTCCACTTTTCGTCTTGATAAATTAACGCAACTCGATCTGGCGTTAAATAGGCACGGTGCAGCAGCCAATTGGGTTGCTTCATCATGACACCTCCTTTTATAAAAGAAAACAGCTCAGTCTGATGCACTAAGCTGTTTTCATCCATATCATTGAATCAAGGGAAACGCGGGAACTGACCGAAGTCCGGCTTCCGTTTTTCCTTAAAAGAATCGCGTCCTTCTTTTGCTTCATCTGTTGTGTAATAAAGAAGTGTCGCATCTCCTGCAAATTGCTGAATTCCAGCTAATCCATCAGTATCCGCATTGAATGCAGCTTTTAAGAATCGTAAAGCAGTTGGGCTCTTTTCTAGCATTTCCTTACACCACTTTACTGTTTCTTCTTCAAGCTGCTCTAATGGTACAACTGTGTTAATAAGTCCCATATCAAGCGCTTCTTGTGCATTGTATTGGCGGCATAAGTACCAGATTTCTCTCGCTTTCTTATGACCAACCATACGTGCAAGATAGCCTGATCCATAACCAGCATCAAAGCTGCCTACTTTTGGTCCTGTTTGTCCAAAAATGGCATTATCTGCTGCAATCGTCAGGTCACACACGACATGAAGAACATGTCCGCCACCAATCGCATAACCTGCAACCATCGCAATCACTGGTTTTGGAATAACACGAATTAAACGCTGTAGGTCTAGTACATTTAGACGCGGAATTTGATCGTCTCCTACATAGCCGCCATGACCGCGTACTTTCTGATCTCCACCAGAACAAAATGCTTTACCTCCAGCACCTGCAAGTACGATAACGCCAACATCTGAATTATCACGAGCGCGTGAAAATGCATCAATTAATTCACTCACTGTCTTCGGTGTAAACGCATTATGTACATGTGGACGGTTAATGGTAATCTTTGCAATCCCATGATACGTTTCATATAAAATTTCGTCATACTGACGCTCAGTTTGCCATTCAATAGCCATCAAGATTTCCTCCTCTAATTTTGCGCTAAAATAAACTCACTTACTATTTTACCAAAAAAATGTGGTTGTTCCACATGAACTGTATGTCCAGCATGCTCTGACATTGTTAATTGACTGCATTCAAGCTCCTGCTGCATACGTTTGGCAATATGACAGAACTTTTCATCAAGCGTTCCGCAAATAAATAAAACAGGTTGTTTAATATGCTTTAATGCCTGCCACATAGACGGCTGTGAACCTGTGCCTATTCCTTCAAGACTACGTGCTAGCCCAAGTGGATTGGCTTTTAGCCTTCCCTCTCTCAGTTGAGCCAGCCTGTCAGCAGGTAAAGATTTCTGAGAAGCAAACAGCGGAATGTTCTCCCAAAAATCCACAAACTGAGCTAGGCCTTCATGTCTAATCTTTTGAGCCAGCTGATGGTCAATCTTAAGCCTTGCCATCCGCTCCTTGAAAAAGCGAAGCCCTGGTGAAGTACTCTCAAGAATCAGTTTGTTTATACGTTCTGGATAATGGGAGGCAAACGATAAAGCAATACGTCCTCCCAAAGAATATCCGATAATGTTCACTTTTTGAAGCATTAATTGATCTAAAATTTCTGCAAGATCTGCCATCTGCTGCGACATAGCATATCTTCTTACACTTTTTGGTGAATCCGTATGGCCATGCCCAAGCAAGCTGACCTGAATCAATCTTGTATTCTCTGTATAGTCATTCAAGAACTCCCAAGAAGCTGCACTCCCTGTAAAACCGTGTAAACATAACGTGGCGTTCTCAGCCAATGGGTTTTGATCTATCACCTCATACGCCACATCATCACACATTCGTATTATGAGAGAAGGCATTCTTTTTTCACTTCTCCTAAGATCTCGTCCATCATTTGACGGTGCTTGCCTACACGGGAATGCCGGTCTGTTTCAATCTCGATTAAATGAAGCCCAGGCTCATGTATATGTGCCATGTACACATCGTGTAATTCTTGTTTCGTTCTCGGCTTCGAATAGATTCCCCCATATAGTTTCGATGCATACTCAAAATTCAGCCCAGTCGGTGTACCGAAGAGTTTTTCATAATACGGCTCATCAGATGCCTGAGGAAGGAAAGAAAAGATTCCTCCACCATCATTGTTTAACAATACAACCGTCAGCGGAATCTGCATAAGCTTAGCTGCAAGAAGTCCGTTCATATCATGATAAAAAGACAAATCTCCAATGACTAAGCTAATCGGTTGTTTCAATGCCGCATATGTTCCAATAGCCGTTGACACAACGCCATCAATGCCATTTGCACCGCGATTGGCCATCATATGGAAAGGTTTGGACTGAGTTTCAAAAAATGTATCCACATCACGAATCGGCATACTATTTCCGATAAAAAGCACACTCTCCTTTGGCAAGAGATGCTGAAGCTGACGATATACATTTCCCTCAAATGTAAGGTCCTCATCAGAATAATGTGCTCCATGGGTTCTAAAAGAAGAATTGACACTTTGCCATCGGTTTAAGTAATTTGTATCCTCATGTTGGTTTGCTCTATTCAGGACTTCATCTACAAATGAAGCCACATGACTCTCAATCAAGTAAGAAGCACTCAATCCAGGATCTCGAAAGCCTCCGGCAGCATCTACGACAATTTGCTTCACTTCCACATGCTTTTCTAACCACTTAAATAATGGCTTAGAAACAGGCATAGGGCCAAAACGAATGACCATATCAGGCAATAGATGCTTCTGTAATTCTTCATCCTTCAATAAAGAATCATAAGCATCCATAACAAACTCTTTACTTTCATGTCCATTTCTCAATTGAGAAAGCGGGTCAGCTAAAATTGGAAAATGCAAGGATCTTGCAAGGCTTAACACTGCCTCTTGATCTTCCTCCGTATAAAGTTCACCAGCGACAATCAGTCCTCTTGTGGCTTGGTTGATAATTGATACTAATTCCGACAGGACAAGATTATGTGGAAAAGCCTGACCTGCTACTAATACTTTTTTTGCTTCTTTCTCTTCTTGATGAAAAGGATCGATAGACATATCAGGAAACAAAGGTTCTCTCAGCGGTACATTGATCTGAACAGGTCCCTTTGGCTCCTGCATTGAGATGTGACTCGCTCTTGCGGCGGCAGTCTGTACATATCGAAGCATCGTTTGATTCTCTTCGGGTAAGGCTAAGTCTGTGAACCATTTAACAAACCTACCGAATAAGAATTGCTGATCTATCGCTTGAGGTGCTCCAACTTCCCTCAATTCATGCGGTCGATCAGCAGTCAAGACAATCAGTGGTACCCGAGAATAATGCGCCTCTACCATCGCAGGGAAAAAGTTAGCAGCTGCCGTACCTGATGTACAAATGAGCAGCACTGGTCTTTGGCTCGCTTTTGCAAGTCCTAGCGCATAAAAAGCAGCAGACCGTTCATCCACTAACACATGGACATTGATCTGTTGATGGGCAAAAGCCATCATCGCAAGCGGGGTTGAGCGGGAACCCGGACAGACAACTGCCTCTTTTACACCACCTTGGACAAATTCATCCATAAAACGGCCAATATATCTTGTCATGATTTGATTATTCAATTGGACGACCTCCAAGAGCAGACAGCATTGGTCTTAATTTCACTTGCGTCTCCTCGTACTCCTGCTTTGCAAGTGAATCCTCTACAATTCCACAGCCAGCAAACAAACGAACATGATCTTCCTCAATTAGGCCTGACCGAATGGCCACAGCAAATTCACCATTGTCCTGAGAATCAATCCATCCTACCGGTGCTGCATACCATCCACGTTTTAATGGTTCAATTTCACGAATTACTTCAACCGCCTTTTCCTTCGGATATCCTCCTAGTGCAGGCGTTGGATGGAGCTGCTCAATTAATGAAAAGAGGGAACAGCTGCTTTTGATTTCTCCAACAATTGGTGTAAACAAATGCTGAATGTTTTTTGTTTTATAAAGGCTTGGTTGATCTGGCTTATGCACATGATGACAGTTTTCCTCAAATGCTTGCTCAATCATATTTACCACAATTTGATGTTCAATTAAATTCTTTTCATCATGAAGCAGTTTCTGACCTAATGCTTGATCTTCGATTTCATTTTTACCACGTACAATTGACCCCGCTAAGCAGGATGAAAAAACTTCTTCGCCGCTTTTTTTCACTAAACGCTCGGGTGTCGCTCCGACAAATACTTGTCTTCCCTGCTCTATAGCAAATACATAACTCGTTGTTTGATGTTTTAATAATTCTGCTAATAGTGGAGTGAGTTCGATTTGATTTTTATAGTGAAGCAAGACTTCTCTTGCTAAAACAACCTTCTCATATTCGTTAGCACGAATGTGTGCTGTCGCTTCATGGATAGCCTTCATCCATTCATTGACATTGATCTCTTCCATATGAATAAGTTCAGCTTGTCCATCTGATCGTTCAGGCAAAGCCTCGAAATGTGAAGCTTTTAGCTCTAACTCTTGAATGAGCTGATGAACATTCCCATCCACTTGCTTCCATTCATTGATTGTAAGAAACGTGCCTTCTTTTGAGACAGTCAGCATCATCGATGGCACAAAAAAATGAGCCTCGCCAAATGCTTCCCAGTGACGCGCCTTTTCTTCATACGGATCAAATGAAAATCCTCCAAATAAAAGCGGACCAACAGCCGCTTGCTTTAACTCCTTCTCATCATGGAAATGGAACATGTGCTGTTTCAGCAGTTCCCATTCTTGATGGACTGTATCAAATCGTTCCTTACCTTGCTCAGATGATTTAATGATGGCCTCTCTGCCAAGTCCAGAAAATATCATTTCGTTTTCTGGGTCAGACCAAAAGAAACGCTCGCCTAAAAATTCCGCTTCGCCCCTTTGGAAAAAGGCAAGAGGATCCAGATCGTCAACTCTTCTGGAGTAGCTTATCAAAACAGCATGGTTGACGTTATTCGCTTTTTCTAATGTCGCAAGTGCTTCCTGCCGGAAAGTACTTTGCACTGTTGTCACCATGATACATTCCTCCAAGATCCATGAAATAACATAAAAAATAAAAACATAATAATAAAATACATGAACATTCGAGTATGTCGAATAACCTGCTTTTCTATTATAAACCTTAACAGATGAACTTAGTAAAGAAAAAACAGCTTTTAAAACCTCGAATCCTTATTATATCACGCTTTCAAGATTTTTTCGCTCCTGCTTATTGAAACAAAAGCATCTAAAGAGAACTGGCAAGACATGTTCTAAGATTAAGCATTCTATCTATATGGCAACGATTAGCAAACATCTTTTTCAAGTTTCATCGCATCAATATATTGACACCTTTTTGAACTTTGCTAAACTGGAATTTGGACGTGTACGTATTTTTTTATTTAAAGGAGTATATTTCATGCAGCATCAATCGATATCAGATCAGCTTTCACCCATTAAGCCTGATAAAAAATGGCGGATTTGGTGGAACTTACTACGACCACATACATTAACAGCGGCATTTATTCCCGTTACTTTAGGAACTGTCCTAGCACTTCCAAATGATCAAATACATGTTGGGCTGTTTTTAGCCATGCTATTTGCTTCTATGTTTATCCAAATCGCAACAAACATGTTTAATGAATACTTTGACTATGTTCGTGGGTTGGACAATGAGACATCGGTCGGCATTGGTGGAGCCATTGTCAGAAATGGTGTAAAACCCAAAACAGTCCTAGGCCTTGCTTATGCACTATTCGCCCTCTCTTTATTACTTGGGGTTTATATTTGTATGATGTCTAGCTGGTGGATTGCACTCATAGGACTTATTTGTATGGCAGCGGGCTATTTCTATACTGGCGGACCTGTACCAATTGCTTATACACCATTTGGAGAACTTGTGTCAGGTGCTTTTATGGGATTAGGAATTATCCTCATTAGTTTCTATATCCAAACAGGGACACTGACGTCAAAAGCTGTTTTTATTTCATTGCCAATTTCTATTTTAGTTGGTGCCATCTTATTGTCGAACAATATCCGCGATTTAGATGGAGATAAGGAAAATGGACGAAAAACACTCGCTATCCTTGCTGGACGAAAAACTGCAGTCAACATCCTGCTTTCCATGTTTTTGATATCATATGTACTCATTTTTGTATATGTTTTTACAGATATCGTTGGCCTATGGAGTCTTCTTGTTTTGCTCAGTGTGCCAAAAGCTTATACGGCCATTAAAGAATTCAAGCAAAAAGAAAAACCTATTGAATTAATGAATGCCATGAAGTCTACGGCTCAAACCAATACATTCTTCGGTTTCCTGTTAACGATCGCATTGATTTTACAATACTATCTCGTGTAACATAAAACGCCTGTTGCCGCAGGCGTTTTTTAATGAGGAATTGCTTCAATTTGGAACAAGTCTTACATACAAATTTGCTCATACTAACAATATGCTTGATATGAAAGGATGATCGCTTTGTTGTCTAAAGACGAATTACATTATTTGAAGCAGCAACTTCTTGATAAAAAACTAGAAATTGAAGCCAAAAGCCATGACGATGAACAGAAAGTATCATTTCCTTATGATGCAGTCGGCGAGCTGTCAGCGTATGACAATCACCCTGGTGATCAAGGGACAGAGCTATTCGAGCGCGAAAAAGATATAGCCATAAACAGCTTGGCACATGAACATATGTTAGACATCAATGAAGCACTCCAAGCAATCGCAGATGGCACTTATGGTGTGTGTAAGATATGTAAATCCCCTATTTCTAAAGAGCGCCTAGAAGCCCTACCTACCGCCGTCACATGCACAGAACATTCAAAAGAGAAGACAGTTTCACAAAAACGTCCGATTGAAGAGGATTTACTAAATCCGCCATCAGGACAATTTGAAAATGAAGAAAGTGCTGCCTACGATGGAGAAGATGCATATCAAGACGTAGAACGCTATGGCAGTTCTGATACCCCGTCCGATATGGAATTTCCACCGCTGACATACGATGATATGTATACACAATCAGAAGATGAAGATTATGTAGAAGACTATGAAGGATTCGCAGCTGCCGATATTGAAGGTAAAGCAAGCCATGTGTATCCGAACAAAGCACACAAAGCCTACGAAGATGCATTAGATGAAGAAGGTGTCATGACAGTTTTTGGTGATCTGAAGCCGTACGAAGAAGAACCTTATATAGAAGAAAATAACTAGTCCCCTCATATTGGGGGCTTTATGTTTATATCATGTAATAAATGGGAAATTACTTTAAGAGTAAAATTTGATTGGAGGAGATTCTTGATGGCTAAAAAAAGCATTATTTGGGCGATTATTGTCTTCTTTATTACATACGCACTATTTTCGATTGCTGGATTCTTATTCCCGATTGACAGAGAATGGTATGATGTATTAAACAAACCAGAATGGACTCCTAGTGGTGGTGTGATTGGTGCTGTCTGGGCTGTCTTATTTGCCCTCATTTCATTGTCCGCAGCCATTATTTATGGGAAGTATGGTTTTCAAAAAATCACTTTACCCTTTTGGATACTCTTTATTTTAAATTACGTATTCAATCAGGCATTTAGCTTCTTTCAATTTACACAAAAAGATTTGTTTGCTGCTACCATCGACTGCCTGCTTGTTGCACTGACAGCACTTGCGCTAGTCATCGTCTCACGTAAACTCAGCAAAGTCGTTCCAATTTTATTGATTCCTTACGTCTTATGGGGGTTCTTTGCGACATACTTGTCATATACGATCTTTTCCATGAATATGTAAAAAAATAACGCTATGATCGCAGACTTTCGTTTTGATGAAAATAAAAAAAGATCTTGCATAGACCTCTTTTAGGAATGACCCGTACGGGATTCGAACCCGTGTTACCGCCGTGAAAGGGCGGTGTCTTAACCGCTTGACCAACGGGCCATATAATCATGGCGGAGAAGGAGGGATTTGAACCCTCGCGCCGCTTGCGCGACCTACACCCTTAGCAGGGGCGCCTCTTCAGCCACTTGAGTACTTCTCCATTATGGCTCCGCAGGTAGGACTTGAACCTACGACCGATCGGTTAACAGCCGATAGCTCTACCACTGAGCTACTGCGGAAGATCATGGTGGGCCTAAGTGGACTCGAACCACCGACCTCACGCTTATCAGGCGTGCGCTCTAACCAGCTGAGCTATAGGCCCATGAACAAAATATACAAATGAAGCGGGTGATGGGAATCGAACCCACGACATCAGCTTGGAAGGCTGAGGTTTTACCACTAAACTACACACGCAAATATGTATGGGGCGATTGATGGGAATCGAACCCACGAGTGCCAGAGCCACAATCTGGTGCGTTAACCACTTCGCCACAACCGCCATACTGTTAATATTTATTTGTAAAAGTGGCTCGGGACGGAATCGAACCGCCGACACACGGATTTTCAGTCCGTTGCTCTACCAACTGAGCTACCGAGCCATGTATTCTTTTTGAAAAATGGCGGTCCGGACGGGACTCGAACCCGCGACCTCCTGCGTGACAGGCAGGCATTCTAACCAACTGAACTACCGGACCAATATAAAGATAAAAAGAAAATTTGGTTGCGGGGGCAGGATTTGAACCTGCGACCTTCGGGTTATGAGCCCGACGAGCTACCGAACTGCTCCACCCCGCGATGATAGGGTTTTAAAAAATATGGCGGAGGAAGAGGGATTCGAACCCCCGCAGGCTTTGACACCTCTGTCGGTTTTCAAGACCGATCCCTTCAGCCAGACTTGGGTATTCCTCCGTATAGATGGTGGACCTTGTAGGACTCGAACCTACGACCGGACGGTTATGAGCCGTCTGCTCTAACCAACTGAGCTAAAGGTCCTTTATAGCGGCGGAGGGGATCGAACCCCCGACCTCACGGGTATGAACCGTACGCTCTAGCCAGCTGAGCTACACCGCCATGATATAAATGATCTTTTAGAAAGTGGAGCCTAGCGGGATCGAACCGCTGACCTCCTGCGTGCAAGGCAGGCGCTCTCCCAGCTGAGCTAAGGCCCCATAAAAGCTGGTCGGGAAGACAGGATTCGAACCTGCGACCCCTTG
>NZ_JAIVLB010000043.1 GCF_020524495.1 Bacillus stratosphericus
GAATAGTGTTGAAATTGTTGTCCCTTTCTAGCCATAAAAAATCCCCTCCAAGTATAGTGTAACAGCCAAGATATGTTCTTGGGCTTTTTACACTGTCTACTTAGAGGGGATAATATCACCCTTCAGGAGGCCAGCGTCTTTTTTTGTTTCTTATATTTTTTGATAAAGCCGCTCAGGTAATGCTCTTTATTATAATCATTGAGGTCGATTTTCCACTGACCATCACCATTACGTTTCATTTTCACTTCATATTCAGTTGGGCTGGAGACTGGAGGAAGCTTCTCTGAATTCAGATGCGCACATATTCAAGCTTGTCTTATACAATTCTTCTTTAGAACGGATCTTGTCGTTGTAAAACTCATCTCTTTAATTGTGTAGCTTGTCTTTTAAGTTAGAAGCATCAATGCCTGTTACTTGAGCGATAACCTTAGGAAATAAAGAGCACCTGATAGTGACTTTCCTTTATTCAAAGAGCCAAGATCAAGACGATCTTTACTGCCGTAGAATTTTAAATCAGATACCTTGGCATCGTCCTGATAAAGGGTAAAATCAGAGTTATACAAGAGAAGGGCTTTGTCGAATGTTGATCAAATGTCCTTTGTATCGTTTATCTCTCCATAGCCCGATGACAAAACTTAATCATGCAAAGACAGCCAATGAGGAGCTTGATCGGATGAAATTCTTTTCCCTTGCCTGATCTTAGAAGCAGAATGATCATGATGATTTGGATGGTCATGAGAAAATTCCCCTTTTCGTTTTAGTGTATCTTCATTATACGTACCTTTTATTTTCGCAACGTCTTCATGCAGATTGATTTTCAGAGAGCAGAATACTTGAATTTTGAAAATGGTTCATGGGAAAATAAGGATGATTAAGCAGATAAGGGAGATGATCTTATGAAAAAGGTAACGCTTGGACGAACTGATTTACAGGTGAATCCGATTGGGCTTGGAACGAATGCAGTAGGTGGACATAATTTATTCCCGAATCTGAGTGAAGATGAAGGTCGGGAGCTTGTGGAAACAGCTCTTGATCAAGGTGTCAATTTCTTAGATTCTGCTTTTATTTATGGGCTGGGCCGTTCAGAAGAATTGATCGGTGAGATCGTAGCCAAAAGAGGCGGCAGAGAGAAGCTTGTCCTTGCGACGAAAGGGGCCCATAAAGAAGTAAACGGACAAATTGAACTCGATAATAGTCGTGATTTTTTAAGACAGCAGGTGGAAAATAGCCTGAAGCGACTGCAAACAGATTATATTGATTTGTACTATATGCATTTTCCAGACGGCCGCACGCCGTTGGATGAAGTAGCAGGCACATTAAAGGAATTGAAGGATGAGGGAAAAATCAGGGCAATTGGTGCATCAAACCTTGATTTTGAACAGCTTCAAGCCTTTAACCGTGATGGATACTTAGATGTACTTCAATCAGAGTATTCTCTGCTAAAACGTCAAGCAGAGCAGGATCTTCTCCCATACTGCGTGGAACATGGTATTTCCTTTATTCCTTATTTCCCTTTGGCGTCAGGTTTGTTGACTGGAAAATTTACAAAAGATGCGACATTTGATGATATTCGAGCAAATGACCCGCTTTTCCAAGGCGATGCTTTCCTTCAAAACCTCGAAAAAGTAGACAAGCTGAAGGCCATTGCACAATCAAAGAACGCAGAAACGGCAAACGTAGCACTGGCATGGCTATTAGCTCAGGACGGCATTGATGCGATTATTCCTGGTGCTAAGCGAGCGGAGCAAGTCTTGCAAAACCTAAAAACAAATGATGTTCAATTAACAGAAGAGGAAATCAAACAAAAATTAGGTTTGTGATTGTTCCAAAGATTAGTGACACTAATGATGACCCAATTATTGCGTCTATAACTGGTTTTATAATTCCATCTCCATGCATTATACTTAATATAAGAATCAAGAATATAACCAAAAAAGATATGATGTAATCTTTTTTTGCTAAAAAACAATTTTAATCAACTCCTTGTTGTTTAACGTATTGCAGTTTACTTCTATATTTTACCCATTTTAAATTATTAACGTTATAATTCTTCTAGCTGTGCTTCTAATCGTTTTCGTTCTAACTCATAAAAAACTAGAAAAGAAGCTCGATCTCACAATATTGATATTAGTAGCCATCACACTATTTTTGGTGACCATTCAATGGGTATAGATAACGATTTTCTTGCTTTTTTGTGTGTATGTTGGAATGAAATATAGGAATCAATTGAAAAAAGGCTAAAGAAAAAGCCCCGGGAAACGGGGGTTTTTTAATTCGTTCTTGATGAATCAACTAATGAGCTTGTTTTGTAATCGTTCAAATCAAGTTTCCATTGGTCGATATCATTTTTCTTCATGTTGACTTCTACTGTTTGTTCAGAAGAAGATGGTCCTAATTTTTTCTCTTCAGGGTAGATAGAGAGTAAACATTTTTGTGCATCATTATAAGACGCTGTACGATTTTTGCTGTAGAACTCAGTTGCTTCAAGTAGTAAAAATCACAATAAGTAATGAATATTTTTTCTGTTATGTGTATGATCACATGATTTATGTATCGCTGACAGCGAATGATGTTTAGACAGGCCATCGACACGGAGCGTTTTTTCATGTCAAAATGTCAGTCATTTACACAAAAACTCCACATAAAATAAAAAAGAAATGAGATGGAGGTGGATGTATGGCAGTGGTAAGAGCGACAAGCTCTGATATTGACTTATTGGCCAGACTGCTAAGAGCGGAAGCAGAGGGTGAAGGGAAGCAAGGAATGCTGCTGGTAGGAAATGTAGGCATCAATCGTCTGCGTGCCGACTGCTCTGACTTTAAAGGGCTGCGTACGATTCCACAAATGATTTATCAGGAGCATGCGTT
This sequence comes from Bacillus stratosphericus, assembly GCF_020524495.1. Taxonomy (GTDB): domain Bacteria; phylum Bacillota; class Bacilli; order Bacillales; family Bacillaceae; genus Bacillus; species Bacillus stratosphericus_B. The sequence continues at coordinate 2,868 of NZ_JAIVLB010000043.1, forward strand.
TGAGGCGGTCAACCACGGATACTTTTATCAACGGGCGCGAGAAAGTGAGAAGGCACTTGCGCGGAGGAACATTAACGGAGAACGATTTTGGCCTGCAAAATTCAGCCTTTGGTATTTTAGACCGCCTGGAGATTGTCCACCGACTTGGTACAATCAGCCGTTTGTGGCAAGGTATAAGTCGCATTGTTTTTATGAGCCAACAGCCGAAACGTGTGAAAATGTGTATAACACCTTTTAGCTTGATGAACAGCACAATCCTCTTTGAACGAATACAGAGGGTTGTGTTTTTCTTTTTTTCTTGTAACAAGGGATTGAGGAAATGAAGATGTATCGAGATTTAAGTTGTATGGATCAATGTCACCTCTGCTGTCTGACCCTTAGGTATGCCGACTTAATCATATGAAGTAATGGCATCATCAACATCCTTTCATCAATACGTTGAATGTTCTCTACTCACAAGTATAAAGAAATACATGGAAGGAAGGAAATGATAGGGTTTACCCTCAATTAGCATCTATGTAAATTATATCAACATATGAAGACGCACCAACACTTCGTTCATCAGTAAAAGCTGTCTACTAGAACATTCGACAATGTTTCACATAAAACACTTCATTTACGACATGAACTATTTTGAATGACGATCTTTTCTTTAAAAAATAATATGTTATTGAAACCTATAATGAACATAGACGTATATACTAGTAAATAGAAAAAAGAGTAAGGGGCTCCCATGTCATTTCATGAATTTTGTCGAATTTTCATGTATGATGTTTTTAATAGGGCCCATCGCTTAATAAATGGATTTTTATTATGCTGGAGGAGTGATTGATTTGGCAATTACATTAGAAAAAGGTCAACGCATTGATTTAACAAAAGGGAAAGCAGGGCTAACGAATATTCTCGTTGGACTTGGCTGGGACCCCGTATCACAAGGCGGCGGTTTTTTAGGAAAGCTGTTTGGCGGCGGAGGCGGCGCTGATATTGATTGTGACGCTTCAGTACTGATGCTGAAAAATGACAAGTTTATAGAAAATAGAGATTTGATTTATTTTGGCAACTTGAAAAGCGGATGCGGAAGTGTTGAGCATACAGGTGACAACCTGACGGGTGAAGGAGACGGTGATGATGAACAAGTCCTCGTCAACTTAAGCAAGGTGCCAGGTAATGTGAATAAATTGGTGTTTGTCGTGAACATTTATGATGCCCTTAGAAGAAACCAACACTTTGGGTTGATTCAAAATGCTTACATTCGCATTGTTGATCGATCAAACAATCAAGAATTAGTGAAATATAATTTAAAAGATGAGTATGCAGGAAAAACATCATTAATCGTTGGAGAGCTTTATCGTCACGAGAATGAGTGGAAGTTTGCGGCTGTTGGAAATGGTACAAATGATGCGAAGCTAGCCGATATTACGAGAAACTACATTTAATTAGAAGGGAGAGGTTCCTCGTGGGAATTTCTTTAGCGAAAGGTCAAAAAATTGATTTAACAAAAACCAATCCAGGCTTAACAAAAGTGGTAGTAGGTCTTGGCTGGGACGTAAACAAATATGACGGCGGACATGACTTTGATTTAGACGCAAGTGTATTCCTTTTAGATGCGGCAGGCAAAGCAAGCTCTCCATCTGATTTTGTCTTTTACAATCAAACAACTGGCGGAGGCGGCAGTGTCGTACATACAGGCGATAACCGAACTGGTGCTGGAGACGGAGATGACGAGCAGGTCAATGTCGACCTTTCAACTGTACCAGCAAATGTTGAGAAGATTTCATTTGTCATTACGATTCATGATGCAGACGCGCGCAGTCAAAACTTCGGACAAGTCTCTAACGCATATGTACGTATTTTAAATGCGGCATCAAATGAAGAGCTCATCCGTTATGATTTGGCAGAGGACTTTTCAATTGAAACAGCGATTATTGTAGGCGAGTTATACCGTCATGGCGGGGAATGGAAATTCTCGGCTGTTGGATCAGGCTATCAAGGCGGACTTGCCCGCATTGCAACGGACTTCGGCTTAGATATCGGGTAACGATTAATTTCCATATTTTCAAAGACAGGAGAGATACGGATATGGCGATTCAGCTTTCAAAAGGACAACGTGTCGATTTAACGAAAACCAACCCAGGACTGACAAAAGTGATGATCGGACTTGGCTGGGATACGAATAAATATTCTGGTGGAGCCGAATTTGATTTGGACGCTTCAGCTTTCTTAGTGAATGCAAACAATCGTTGTCAGCAAGATACAGACTTTGTTTTCTATAATAACCTGCAGCATCCGAGCGGCAGTGTCACTCATACAGGTGATAATCGTACGGGTGAAGGAGATGGAGATGACGAGCAAATTCTCGTTGATTTCTCAAAAATTCCTGCTAACATTGATCGTATCGGAATTACAGTCACGATTCATGATGCAGAGGAGCGTAGTCAGAATTTTGGACAAGTCTCGAATGCATTTGTTCGTGTTGTAAATGAAGAGGGCGGGGAAGAATTGATTCGCTTTGATTTAGGCGAAGACTTCTCAATTGAAACAGCTGTAGTGGTGTGTGAATTGTATCGCCATGGAAGCGATTGGAAGTTTAACGCAATCGGAAGCGGGTTCTCTGGCGGACTTGGAGCTCTTTGTCAAAATTATGGGTTAGAAGTGTAAACAAGAGAAAAAATCCATTTAGAGGCGCTGTCAATAACTCATATGAGGGTCTTTTCCAAAGTGAGAAAGAAACAGCGAGAAGAATAGCGGCAGGCGAAAGCCTACTGATGCTTTACACTTATAGGAGGAAAACCTGTTGGATATTTTGAAACATATGTTGGACACGTATGCCTCGTTTTTTGATTGGCATATGTGGGCAGAGGTATTAACAGACCCTGTCTCTTGGGGGCTCATTGGGACCCTTGTCGTACTTGAAGGATTGTTATCAGCAGATAACGCATTAGTATTAGCTGTCATGGTCAAACATTTACCAGAAAAGCAGCGTAAAAAGGCATTAACCTACGGACTGATTGGCGCTTATTTCTTCCGTTTTCTATTCATTGGCGTAGGGATGCTACTCATCAAGTTCTGGTGGATTAAGATTCTAGGAGCAGCTTACTTAGCATGGCTTGTCATCAAGCACTTCTGGTTAGGTGATGGTGACGACGAAGCGAAGGAATTGAAAAAAGAAGGCTGGCTTGTTCGTGTATTTGGCGTGTTCTGGGCAACCGTTATTTCTGTAGAAATTATGGACCTTGCCTTCTCCGTTGACAGTATCCTTGCTGCATTCGCTGTATCTGAGGAAGTATGGATTCTTCTTTTAGGCGGAATGCTTGGAATTCTGATGATGCGTACAGTGGCACAGTTATTCCTTGTTCTCATTGACCGTGTACCAGAGCTTGAGAATACAGCGTTTATTCTCATTGGGATTATTGCAGCCAAAATGGCATTGAGTGTTGCTCATATTGAAATCCCGCACCTATTATTCTTTGCGATTATTATCTTAGCATTTATCGGCACGTTTATTGTTCATAAAATCAATAAGAAGAAACATCAAGATGTGACCAACGAAGCTGCGGCTTCAAAAGAAGAATAGGATGATCAAAAAGGAATGGAGTTGACTAGCGGCTCCATCCTTTTTTGAATCCAAGTCATTGGATTGATTTTCTCTAAACAACTGGGGGGAGGCACTGCATGCGATATTTTCGTTTTTTATCAGAGGCGAGGCAGCATGATATTTTTTTGAAGCGGCCAACGGCGATCCATTCATTGACGCCAAGGCATGTACTTGCGCATGCACTAGGTGCTACTTTGTATATGCCTGCGACAAGACAGGATGTAGCAGACATGGTGCTTTCGCAGAAATATGAAGCGCTTTGCTCTGTTGTGTTGTGTTTGGAGGATGCCATCGGTGATCAAGAAGTGGACATAGCCGAACAGAATTTAGTGGCACAATTGACCAGTCTTACGGAGAAAATCACTCATTTTCCTGAAATGGCTGAGTATTTGCCGCTTTTATTTATTCGAGTTCGTTCGCCGAAGCAGTTGCTAAAAATGGCAGACTTGCTCGGTTCAGCCATTCATCTATTGACGGGTTTTGTGTTCCCAAAGTGTTCTGTTCATAATGCAAAGGCATATTTGGACAGCTTGAAACGGGCTTCAGCACAAACGAAGACGAAACTTTATGGAATGCCTATTTTGGAAACACCAGATTTATTAGAAAAAGAGACGAGATGTAGGGTGTTGTCTGAGTTAAAGCAAATCATGCTGAATGAAGAGGAATATATCTTGAATATTCGTATTGGAGCAACGGATCTTTGTGGATTGTATGGGATTCGCCGTGATCGTACGACTACCATCTATGAGATCAGACTCATCGCTGATTTGATCATAGATATCATCAATTATTTTGGCCGTTCTTTTGTGGTATCCGGTGCTGTATGGGAACATTTTGGCCCGGCACGAAAAGAACAAAACGCCTTCATTCGTGCGTTCTCTAAGAGCGGTCAGTCTTATTCATCTGAACTCGATCATGTACAAGGCCTGCTCAAGGAGACAAGACTGGATGTGGCAAACGGCATCCATGGAAAGACAGTGATTCATCCAACACATCTCAAACCAGTTCAAAGCATGTACGTTGTCACAAAGGAAGAATATATGGATGCTTTAAGCATTTTGAAACATGCGGATGGAACAGTTGGAGTGATGAAGAGTGCAACCTCTAATAAGATGAATGAAACGAAGCCACATTATCGATGGGCAGAGCATATTCTAATTAAGTCAGATATTTACGGGGTGTTTCATGAAAATAAAAGCTATATCGACATACTCACAGAAGCAGAAGCCGCATACGCTGAACATCTTGGAACATATGGAGGTTGAGCTTGATCTCAAAGAAGGCATGCTTCAACTGGAAAAAGAGCACCTTTTTGAGATGGCGGCAAGGGTGAACAAAAAACGAGCCTTTTTATTTGTTAGTAAGGTGCTCGGTAAACATATTCCTGTTCATCCAGTGAAACCGCTCCTTGTCTCAGGTCTTTTGGCAATGGCTTATGCTATAGAGCAAACAGGTAAGACGCTACTACATCAAGACCTATTAGTAGAGGCCTTAAAGACGAACGACCATGCGTTGTTAACTGAAGCCTATGATTCACTCAAAAGAGAAAAGCTGTTGACGGGCAAACAGCCAATCGTGATCGGTTTTGCTGAAACGGCTACAGCACTTGGCCATGGTGTGTATGACGTATTAGAAGGAGCATCATACATTCATACGACACGTGAACAGCTACTAGATCTTGATCCTACATTGGTATTTGAAGAAGAGCATTCACATGCAACGGATCAGTTTTGTTATGCAGACGAAGCATTACTTCATACTAACCGCCCCATTATATTAGTAGATGATGAAGTCACGACAGGGCGTACAAATATCAACATCATTCGGGATCTCCATGCAAAGTACCCGCAACATTCTTATACCATTCTTTCCATTTTGGACTGGCGGACAGAGGAGCACGAGGAAGCCATGCTTCAGTTTCAAGAGGAGCTTGGTGTTCACATCACCGCATTGTCCTTATTAAAGGGACAGATGGTCTTTCGGGGAAAAACATTGGATGAGCCAGCCTATTCGTATGAAATTGCTGAGCGGGAGAAGACACCAGATCTCTCTTTTCATTCTCTTCGATCTTTCTTTGGGCAAGTTCCATATTCACTTTCTCATGCAACAAACTCTGCAGGTCATACGCCCTATATACATGAAACAGGTCGATTTGGTTTAAGCAGAGAAGATACGAAAGTGATCGATCAAGCAGTTGCTGAGGCTGGGCTGAAACTCAAGCAAGAGCGCAAAGGAAAACAGACACTCTGTTTAGGAACAGGTGAGCTGATGTATGTGCCGATGAGACTTGCAGCACATATGGGAGAAGGCGTCCTCTTTCATTCGACGACGAGAAGTCCGATTCATCCGGTCGAAAAGGATGGATATGCTGTTCAAAATGGCTATGCATTTTTGAGCCCCGAGGATACTAGAATTCAGCATTACGTGTACAACATACCAAAAGATCAATACGATGATGTGTTTCTCTTTTTCGAGAAAAAGGTCTCTCAAGCGACATTGCTTCCGCTTGTTCACTTATTTGCTGAGCGGCATGTGAAGCATGTGCATATTGTGACTTTATCAGACGAGGTGAAGCTGAATGACTAATGTGTATACAAAGATGGGAAGCTATCCAGAGCAGGATGTAATCTTCTTACTCAAGGATTTATCATCGATTGAGATGGAGAAAAGTACAGAGGAGCGAGAGCGTTCTATTCAAGGCGGTGAGCATTATTCAGAAATGCTGCCAATTGAATATAAGCCGACGGCATCTTATATGACCTTATTCTATCAATCTCTTGAAGAAAGTAAGCATAAGGTAGCAGAAGCAGTAGCCGTTGTGGCAGAACAAATGATCAAAAAGCGAGGCTTCCAAACAGTGCTTTGCAGTTTGGCTCGGGCTGGGACACCGATCGGGGTGCTCATCAAACGGTATATTCGAAAGACGTATGGCCTTGATCTGCCGCATTACAGCATCTCTATTATTCGTGACCGCGGAATAGACGAGAATGCGTTACATTATATGCTGAAAGAACATCCAGGCTTTGAGATTGCATTTATTGATGGATGGACCGGAAAAGGCGCTATTTCAAAGGAGCTTCAAAAAGCTGTGATTGATTTTGAACATAAATATGGGATTCGTCTTTCTAGTGAGCTGGCTGTACTGGCTGATCCGGGCTTCTGTACAAATGTATACGGAACAAGAGAGGATTTTCTTATTCCAAGTGCTTGCCTGAATTCAACGGTGTCGGGGCTTGTCAGTCGAACGGTATTAAACGACCGCTGGATAAATGCCGATGATTTCCATGGAGCCAAGTATTACGAAGAGCTGTTGGATGAGGATGTGTCCAATATGTATGTGGATACAATTGAAGAAGCATTTTCTAGGCTCGGATCAAATGTACAAGAGAAAGTAGAGACGATTCTCGGGCAAGGGATGCACGCTGATTGGCGAGGGATGTCGTCCATTGAGGCGATCGGTCAGGAATTTCAAATTAAAAATACGCACTTGATTAAGCCTGGTGTTGGTGAGACGACCCGTGTGCTGCTCAGGAGAATCCCTTGGAAAATACTGATTCAGCCTGGGTCTCAGGAGAAGCTGAAGCACATTCTACTGTTGGCAGAGGATAGAGACGTTCCCGTGATTGAATATGCCAATATGTCCTACACATGCTGCGGATTAATTCGTCCGGTGGAGCAATCGTCATGAAGAAATTTGCGTTTGCCAGTGATTTAGACCGGACGTTGATTTACTCACATCGTATGCTTGAGCAGCATGCGTATGAAGGGACATATGATTTAGTTGAGGTGCTGGATGAACGGCCGCTTTCCTACATGGCTGTTGAAACGAAGAAATCCTTACAGGCGATTCATCAATTCGGTTGGTTGATCCCAGTGACAACAAGAACAACTGTGCAATATGAACGGATCACTTATTTTCAACAAGAGCTGAAACCGGAATATGCGGTCACGACAAATGGCGGCTGCATCCTTCATCATGGCAGGCCTCTTGAGGATTGGCAGGCCATTGTAGATGAAAGATTAAGAGAGTGTATGCCAGTAAGAGACATGCTGAGAGCCATATCTGAGCTACCTGTTGCTGCTTGGGTCAAGCGTACTCGGACAGCAGAGGGAAGATTTCTTTACTTGATCATGAAAGGCGAGTATCTTTCTCGCATTCCCCTTGCTGAATTGAGGCTGTGGGGCGAGGAAAAAGGCTGGCAGGTTTCACTTCAGGGCCGGAAGCTTTATTTTATTCCACAGCCGCTCAATAAGTGGGCTGCTGTTGCTTTTCTAAAGGAAAGGCTGCATCTTGAATACGTTTATGGTGCAGGAGATTCCTTGTTAGATGCGGATCTCATTCGTCAGGCAGATACGGGCTTTGCGCCAAGGCATGGGGAAGTTCTAGACTTTGACCCATCACTTGAGCCGACGGAAGCATCTGGCATGGCAGCGGCCGATGAAATCACCGCATGTGTCATACAGCAGATGACCACTGCAAAAAAGCTTTCAATACGATAGCAGAAGTAGAAGGCTGAATGTTATGATAGTAGTATCTTTCAAGAAAATATAGGAGAAAGGAAGGAGCGGCGTGAGCCATAAAGAAATGAATGTTATCCATACACGGGCGGATCAGGAAGCCTGGAAAAACCTACTGAAAAAGCCGCTCCCTGAACGAGACGGCTATGTAAAGGACGAGCATACCTTATCCATGCCGAGTCTCGCCGCCCGGGTCCTTGGAACTCCGCATGATGCAACCGATTATTTTATTTATTTACATGAATTATATGAAACAGACGATATGCATATTTTAAGTGAAACACTCAATCGTCATATTGAGCCGGAGCATTTTCAAGCGCTCCAACGAATTCATTTGATTAACCAAGAAGAAAAGGGATTGTCCGTGAATCGCTTTGTGGCTTTTTTAGATGGCGAGCAGCTAATTGTACGTCATCCAAATCCTATAATGAATCGTCATATTCGCCTTTCGTTAATCAAGGTGTTTGAGCATTTCCAGCAGTTGCATGAGGGCGGATTTCAGCATTCCGACTTTCGCCGCGTCTTACTAGATGTGGTGAAGTTTTCAAATAACCATCTAGGGCCATGGCTAAAGGAAGTAAATATTGAAAAAAAAATGCCGGCTGTCATTTGGTATGGAGAGGCAAATAAAAGTCAGCTTTATTTTCTGTATTATGTCATGCTAATTGGCTGTGATGTTGTGCTATTTCATCCAGAAGGTAAGGATCCGTTTCGCGAATTAGATCCAGAAGAAAATATGACTTTTATTGATCCATATCCGGGGACTTCCAGGCTTGAGCCGTTCCCTACTGAAAAGCCTGAGAGGAAATCAACGGTGGCGTACCGTTCGACAAGAGAGCTTCAAGAGGTTCTCCACACAGAAGATTCAATGCTGTATAAGCCATGGCAATTCAGAGATCATACACCTCATTCCATTACGTTAAAGACAACATATGACGAGCTGTTTTTAATTGCAAAGGAACGATCATTTATCCGCCCTAATTTCAAAGCAGACCGGGTTACGATACAAATTCCGAATCTTTTTGCGAAAATGATGGGGGTCACGCGAGACAAGCGTGAATACTGGGACCGTATCCACACATTAATGGAGGGGAAAGAAACGAAGACCATTCGCCATTTCCCTTTTACGAAAGAGGTTTCCTCGAATTATCAATTTCATTATCAGCATGCACTTTCTCCTGCAGGAGAGATTGATCCTGAATTATTAATGAAAAGCAATGTGTGGCAGTTTTCTCATCTATATGAGGGCACGCAGCGTGCGATGGCAGAGGCGATAGCTCGGATCTGTCAGCATCCGAAGCTGTTAAAGGAAGGAAATGAGACTGAATTAGATGTCCGCATTTATTTATTCAAACAGCTTCTGCATATTAGCCAGGATCTGATTGAACTCATACAAACATTTGATTATGCACAAACCGTACCAAAAGTGATTTTATACCATACCGAATATAATGGCGAGTTGACTCGTTCCGATGCGGCTATCCTGATTTTTTTAAATGAAATGGGTGTGGATCTCTTCGTGTATCATCCGGCCGGATATCAGTGTATAGAGCGGTATATAGATGAACAATTATTTGATACACATTGGCTCGATGAAATGGTCATGAATCAAGAGTTTAAAGAGCCATCCATCGTCAGAAAGTTATTTCAATCCATCAAAAACCGATAAGGAGATCAGAGTTTATGACAAATACAAACGGAAATGACATCGTTTCAATTGATAAAGAGGAAATCACCATTGAGAAGGCAGACGATATTCGCGTTCAGCTTCGAAATGAACCAGAGGTGCAAAACATTGCGAGGCAGATAGATGCCAAAAATCAGCTGGACCTGCTCGAATACGGAAAGCAGCCGGCTATCGAAATCTCCAAGTTCTCTGATCGTATTCTTTCTATGATGCGTTCAACGAGTGTCACAGACTCAGGGACGATGCTCACACAGCTTGGAAAAATTATGGATCGCTTTGATAAAAACGATTTTGATGAGCCAAAGGGTGGTTTATTGTCAAAAATCTTTAAGCGCGGCGGTAGTATGATCGAAAAGATTTTCAGTAAATATCAAACACTGGGTGCAGAGATTGAAAAAATCAATGTCGAAATCAGTAAATATAAAGACGAAATGACCAAGTCGACTGTGACGCTTGAAGAAATGTATGAGCATAACATTCAATACTATATGGAGCTTGAAAAGTATGTCGTGGCTGGTCAAATGAAAATCGAAGAATTAAAGCAATTGGTTCCTTCTTATGAAGAAAAAGCTGCTAGTGGTAACCAACTGGCTCAAATGGAGCTGGATACGCTTCGTAATGGCATTCAGGCGCTTGAAGAGCGTGTGTATGATCTGGACATGGCACGGATGGTGGCTCTTCAAACGGCACCACAAATTCGTTTGTTACAGCGTGGTAATACGAAATTGATTGGGAAAATCAACTCTGCGTTTATCATTACCATTCCAATTTTCAAGAATGGAATCATTCAAGCGGTTACAGCGAAAAGACAAAAGCTTGTGGCTGATTCAATGAGTGAGCTTGATAGAAGAACTAATGAAATGCTGAAACGAAATGCTGAAAATATCTCAAGTCAAAGTGTAGAAATTGCGAAGTTATCTGGTCGTCCAAGTATCGATATTGAAACGATTGAATCCTCCTTCAATACAATTGTACAAGGAATGAAAGAGACAAAACAGATTGAAGAAGAAAACAAACGATTACGTGAAGATGGAACAAAACGTATGCTTGAGCTTCAAGATCATATTAAGCGGGCTGCACTAGAGTCCTAAAAAATGAGCTGTCTGTAACTAAAGTTGCAGGCAGTTTTTATAAATTTTATTAAAATTTAATTGAAAAAGGTTTTTATGTGACCATTTTCGGTCATTCCTGTTCAGGGGTGCAGCTCGCCAATGATCAAAAAGTCCACGAGTATTCGACTTAACACAATTAGGTATTCCCAATTATTTATTTACGGTAAAATATTTACTTTTTAGATAAAATACCCCATAAAATATGTAGTTTTTGAAGCATTCTTTAGGATTTAAGAGTAAAACGGCGTATAAACTCTAATCACCAGACCTCTATATGGAATTCATACATATTGTACGGAAATAAGCGAATTCTAAAGATTGTTCGCATCATAACGCTTATGTTACGGTTATAAAGATGCTAATTTGGAGGGGAATAATGAATTCTGAAGAAAGAAAGATCAAAATTAAGATAAATAATGTATCTAAAATTTTTGGTAAAAATGCTAAAAAAGCATCTCAAATGCTTGAAAAAGGCAAAACAAAACGAGATATCCTAAAAGAGACCGGCGCAACAGTTGGTGTCAATCGAGCAAATTTTGATGTTTATGACGGCGAGATATTTGTCATCATGGGGCTATCAGGGAGTGGAAAGTCCACACTTGTGCGGATGCTAAATAGGTTAATCGAACCAACCTCCGGTGAAATATATATTGATGGGGATATGATAACAAATATGTCAAAGGACCAATTGCGTGAAGTGAGACGGAAAAAGATCAGCATGGTCTTCCAAAACTTCGCATTGTTCCCGCATCGTACAATTCTTGAGAACACAGAATACGGTCTTGAATTGCAGGGTGTTGAGAAAGAAGTGCGTAAGCAAAAAGCGATGGATTCACTTAAGCTCGTGGGTCTTGAAGGATTTGAGGATCAGTTTCCAAACCAATTAAGTGGAGGGATGCAGCAACGTGTAGGGCTAGCCCGTGCACTTGCAAATGATCCAGACATATTACTAATGGATGAAGCATTTAGTGCGCTCGATCCACTTATTAGAAAGGACATGCAGGATGAGTTATTAGATCTTCATAGTTCGGTTGGTAAAACGATTGTTTTTATTACACATGATTTAGATGAAGCTCTGAGAATTGGTGACCGTATTGTTCTAATGAAGGACGGCAATATTGTACAAATTGGTTCACCAGAAGAAATTTTAATGAATCCTTCAAACGAATATGTAGAACGATTTGTTGAGGATGTAGATTTATCCAAAGTATTGACAGCTGGGAACATTATGAAAAGAGCAGAAACCGTTCAGATTGATAAGGGGCCAAGAGTCGCTTTAACCTTGATGAAAAACTTAGGTATATCTTCTATCTATGCAGTCGATAAGCAAAATCGCCTGTTAGGGGTCATTTCTGCAGAAGAAGCACAGCGAGCAAAGGAAAATCAACTAGCCTTAAAAAATGTTATTCAACAAAATATGAAAACAATTCATCAAGATACTGTTTTAACGGATCTTTTCGATCTTGTCTCAGAATCTAATATCCCAATTGCTGTCGTAGACGATAAAAACCGTATGAAGGGTATAGTTGTGAAAGGAGCACTCATTGGAGCGCTTGCAGGAAATGATCAATACATTAATTTAATTCACACACAGGAGGTGAACTAAATGCTATCTTTGTCATCACTTCCTAGAATCCCTTTAGCAGATTGGATTGATCAATTTATTGATTGGTTAACAGCGACATTTGGTGGAATTTTTGATGGTATTGCTAATGGTTTAGCTGCATTTGTTCAAATGATTACAGATGGTTTAGGATTTATTCCACCTATCATTTTGACCATCATTTTTGCTGGTGTTACATGGCTAATTAGTAAAAGAGGAATTGCGATCTTTGCATTAATCGGATTCTTTATCATTGATTATCTAGGTTATTGGAGTGCTATGTTACAGACGCTATCATTAGTCTTAACATCTGTTATCATTTCGATTATTATCGGTATTCCGATTGGCATTTGGGCTTCACAGAAAAATACGGTTAGGCAGATTGTGACACCTATTTTAGACTTAATGCAGACGATGCCTGCTTTCGTTTATCTGTTACCTGCTATTTTCTTCTTTAATATTGGGGTAGTACCTGGCGTTGTAGCTTCTGTTATTTTTGCGATGCCTCCTACGATTAGGATGACGATACTAGGTATCCAACAAGTTCCAGCTACTTTAATTGAAGCGACTGAGGCATTTGGTTCAACAACGAGTCAACGTTTGATTAAAGTGCAGTTGCCACTTGCCACAAAAACGATTCTAGCTGGGATCAACCAAAGCATTATGTTGGCCTTGTCTATGGTTGTCATTGCATCAATGGTTGGTGCGCCTGGATTAGGTGAAGAAGTATATCGAGCTGTTACTCAATTAAAAACAGGAACTGGTGTAGAGGCAGGGATTGCCATCGTTATTTTGGCTATTGTTCTTGACCGAATTACACAAAATATTAAGACCAAAAAAACTAGGGGGGATGTTTAATGTTTAAGAAAATTGTAGGAGTAAGTGCGGCAGCGATTTTGACTTTAGGATTAGCTGCTTGTGGTAGTTCAGCGAGTAATAAGGACGCATCAGTTGGAGAACAGGTGAAGTATAAGATTACTGGAATTGATCCAGGTGCGGGTATTATGGAAGCAACAGATAATGCTTTAAAGGATTACGATTTATCTAAGTGGTCAGTGACTTCAGGGTCTAGTTCTTCCATGACTGCGTCTTTAAAAAAGGCCTATGATAAAAAAGATCCAATCATCATTACTGGATGGAATCCTCATTGGATGTTCTCTAAGTATGATTTGAAGTATTTGAAAGACCCTAAAGGTGTTTATGGTGAAGCAGAAGAAATTCATACAATTACAAGAAAAGATTTTGCAAAAGATCAACCACAAGCAAATAAATTACTTAGCCAGTTTAATTGGTCTGAAGATGACATGGGAGAAGTCATGCTTGCGATTCAAGAAGGGAAAAAGCCAAAGGATGCGGCGGCGGACTTTGTGAAGAAACATGAGGACTTAGTAAGTAAGTGGACAAAAGGTGTAGATAAGGTGAATGGTGAAAAAATTAAACTTGTCTACGTTGCTTGGGATAGTGAAATCGCTAGTACAAATGTTGTAGGAAAAGTGTTAGAGGATTTAGGTTATAACGTAACGCTGACTCAAGTCGAAGCTGGGCCAATGTGGACAGCAATCGCTGATGGAAGCGGAGATGCTTCGCTTGCAGCATGGTTACCACAAACACATAAAGTATATGCAGAGAAATTTAAAGGCAAATATGAAGATGTGGGTACAAGTATGAAAGGTGTTAAAATTGGCCTTGTGGTTCCGACCTATATGAAGAACGTCAATTCAATCGAGGATTTGAAAAAATAGCCAAATATGTTGTGTTTCCCTTATAATAGAAGGGAGCATATAGAAAAAGCAGTCTGCTCAAAAGCGGCTGCTTTTTTCTTATACTAAGGATGATGGACGAGTTGTCGATGGTTGAAGAGACAATCATGATCTTCCTGATGGTGGTGGAGTGAGTAGCTGGATGTGGCAGTAGCAGATCGAAATGTTCAAGGAAACGTATGATTGCAATTGCTATATCCCTGATCTCATCGGTCATGGGACAAGAGCAAATGAAGAGCCATTTTCAATGAGAAAAAGCGCCCGTGAGGACATCTCATGGATTAGGTAGCATGCGCAAAGCCGTACAGTGATTCTCGTAGGATTCTCACTTGATGCGCAGATTGCCGTTGATGTTTTATCCACATCATAGAAAATAGCCGTCATCAACAGCGCTCTTGTGATGCCTCTGCCTCTTACGTACCTGCTATTAAAGAAAGATTGGTTTATTCAGCTTCAAGCCGAGAAGCTCGGAATACCAAGCCATGCAGATGGAGCACTATGCAACTGATTCAAAACATTTGCTGAAGGAAACCCTTCAAACGATGTTCCAAGAAAAAATCTCCATTACAAGCTCCAAACACATTTCAGTAAGCGGAGGCACGTATTCTCGTCACAGTGGGAGAAAGAGGCATTATAAAACGGTCATCGAAAAAATAACCAATGCACACCCGAAGGCAGTAGGTGTCATCGTTCCAGCCATTGGTCATACGTTTACATTTGAAAAGGAAGAACTTTTTACTGAAATGGTCAAATCCTTTGTGGAGATGCGTGATGTACCAGCGGAATTAAAGGGAAAATGGTAGCTGATTTAATGGGCATCACCAGACAGGTAGCTGTAGAGGTGGTTATGTTCGGAGAAGGGGTTGTCAACTCGTCAATCCAATATCAGGTTTTTGCACCCATTTGGTTTGTCATCGGTTTGTATCGGGGTATGATCAACGGGGGACCTTAGAGAGTGGGGCAGCTTTCTTTGTGAAAATATGTATGGAGACAGCGGTTTGAAACCATAATAAGAGTGTTCACAAATTCGATACATATTTTTTTGAGCAATCCCCTTGCAAAAGTTTGTGATGTATTGCACAATATAAATGTGAAAATATTCACAAACAAAACAACTTAGTTTTACGGGAGGATGAGGAAACATGACAAATGAGAAAGTAAACAAAGTAGCACTTATTGGAGCAGGTTTCGTTGGCAGTAGTTATGCCTTTACATTAATAAATCAAGCGATCACAGATGAATTGGTTGTTATAGATTTGAACCAGGACAAAGCAATGGGTGACGTGATGGATTTAAACCACGGGAAAGTTTTTGCCCCGCATCCTGTGAATACATGGTATGGAGATTATAAGGATTGTCAGGATGCAGATATTGTGTGTATCTGTGCTGGAGCGAACCAAAAGCCAGGTGAAACAAGACTTGACCTTGTTGAGAAGAATTTAAATATATTTAAAGGCATTGTAGAAAATGTCATGAAAAGCGGATTCGATGGCATTTTCTTAATTGCCACAAACCCTGTTGATATTTTGACATATGCGACTTGGAAATTCAGTGGACTTCCAAAAGAAAGAGTGATTGGTAGTGGTACCACTCTGGATACCGCAAGATTTAGATATATGCTCAGTGAGTACTTTGAAGCAGCGGCGTACAACGTGCATGCGTACATCATTGGAGAGCATGGGGATACAGAGCTTGCTGTTTGGAGTCATGCGAATATCGGAAGTGTACCGATCACAGAATTAATGAAGAGAAATGACCAATACAAACAAGAAGACTTAGATGAGATAATGGAAAATGTTCGTCACGCCGCTTACCAAATTATTGAGAAAAAAGGGGCCACATACTACGGCGTAGCGATGAGTTTAGCTCGCATCACAAGAGCGATCTTGCATAATGAAAACAGCATTTTGACTGTCAGTACGTATTTAGATGGAGAGTACGGAGCAGAGGATGTCTACATTGGTGTACCTGCCCTTGTGAACAGAAATGGTGCAACAAACGTGATGGAGCTTGCACTAAATGACACAGAAAAAGAAAAATTCGAACATAGTGTGAAAGTGTTAAAAGAGATCTTGGCTCCTCATTTTTAATCAATCAAGGCAACCTATCTGAGCAGAAAAGGATGAATCGTTATGTGGCAGCAAATCTATGATCCATTTGGTAATGAGTTCGTGAGTGCATTGGTGGCAATGCTTCCAATTTTATTTTTCCTACTTGCATTAACCGTATTTAAGTTAAAAGGTGTTTTAGCCGCTTTTTTTACCTTAATCGTCAGTTTTGTAACAGCTGTTTTCTTCTTTCATATGCCAATTGAAAAGGCATTATCTGCTGTGCTGCTCGGTATATCTAATGGGCTGTGGCCGATTGGATATATCGTCATCATGGCCGTATGGCTCTATAAAATTGCTGTGAAATCAGGAAAATTTGATGTCATTCGTTCTAGTATTGCAGGGATCTCTCAAGATCAACGTCTTCAGCTCTTATTAATTGGTTTTAGTTTTAACGCATTTTTAGAGGGCGCAGCTGGATTTGGTGTACCGATTGCAATCAGTGCTGCCTTACTAACAGAGCTTGGGTTTAAACCACTCAAAGCTGCGATGCTCTGCTTAATTGCCAATGCTGCATCTGGCGCATTTGGTGCAGTGGGAATCCCAGTCATTACAGGGGCGCAAATGGGTAATATCACACCGCTCGCTTTATCTCAAACTCTTGTGTATACGATTCCGTTTATTTCGTTCTGTATCCCGTTTCTACTGATTCTGATTGTAGACGGCTTCAAAGGGATCAAAGAAACTTTGCCAGCACTACTTATTGTTAGTGGAAGTTATGCCATTTTGCAAGCTGTGACGATGGTCACTATGGGTCCTGAGCTTGCCAATATTATTTCAGCCTTAGCAAGTATGGGGATCTTGGCTTTATTTCTTCAAAAATGGCAGCCAAAACATATATATCGTGAAGAAGGAGCACCAGCCATTGAACAAAAGCAAACGTATAGCGGCATTGAAGTCATGAAAGCATGGTCTCCGTTCTATATCTTAACTGCTGTTATTACAGTATGGAGTCTGCCAGCATTTAAAGCATTGTTTGCTGAAGGAGGACCACTGAACTGGACGACGATTTTAGTGAAAGTGCCGTTTCTACATCAGCAAATTGTGAAATTACCGCCAATTGCACAAACAGAAACTCCAATTGATGCGATCTTTAAGATGGATGTCGTCAGTGCAACAGGTACTGCCATTTTCATCGCGGTCATACTGACAGGATTGTTTAGCAGAACGATCAAATTAAAAGAAGGCGCTGCCTGCTTAAAAGCAGCGGTGAAGGAGCTTTGGGTACCTGTTCTCACCATTTGTTTTGTCATGGGTTTTGCAGGCTTGTCGAACTTTGCTGGACTTAGCTCTGCGATTGGACTTGCGCTTGCAAAAACAGGCGATTTATTCCCTCTTGTCAGCCCAGTGCTTGGTTGGATTGGTGTGTTTATTACTGGGTCTGTTGTAAGTAATAATGCCTTATTCGGTAACCTTCAAGCGGTCACTGCTTCTCAAATCGGCTCACAGGTAGGTCTATTAATCGGTGCGAATACGACCGGTGGAGTCATGGCGAAATTAATTTCTCCACAATCAATCGCCATCGCTACAGCAGCTGTAGGAGAAACAGGTAAAGAATCAGAGCTCTTTCAAAAGACGGTGAAGTACAGCTTCATCTTGCTCGGTATCGTGTGTATATGGACATTCATTCTTGCTCAATTTTTATAGAGTATTCAAAAAGACTGAGATGTGATATTATCCCCTCTAAGTAGACAGTGTAAAAAGCCCAAGAACATATCTTGGCTGTTACACTATACTTGGAGGGGATTTTTTATGGCTAGAAAGGGACAACAATTTCAACACTATTC
>NZ_JAIVLB010000044.1 GCF_020524495.1 Bacillus stratosphericus
GATAGGTCTGAGGTGGAAGCGTGGTGACACGTGGAGCTGACAGATACTAATAGATCGAGGACTTAACCTATATTCTAATGTGAAGCATGGACGTTGTTATCTAGTTTTGAGAGAACATTTTTAAAATATCTCTTGATTTATTTTCAATACATAGTATAATATCTTTTGTCACTAAATTGTCTGGTGATGATGGCGAAGAGGTCACACCCGTTCCCATACCGAACACGGAAGTTAAGCTCTTCAGCGCCAATGGTAGTTGGGGGTTTCCCCCTGTGAGAGTAGGACATCGCCAGGCTTTCTTCATTCCGCAGTAGCTCAGTGGTAGAGCTATCGGCTGTTAACCGATCGGTCGTAGGTTCGAATCCTACCTGCGGAGCCAATTTGGAGAGCTGTCCGAGTGGCCGAAGGAGCACGATTGGAAATCGTGTAGGCGGTAAACCCGTCTCAAGGGTTCGAATCCCTTGCTCTCCGCCACAAGATACATATAATAGATGGCCCGTTGGTCAAGCGGTTAAGACACCGCCCTTTCACGGCGGTAACACGGGTTCGAATCCCGTACGGGTCACCATTTTATAGAATATATACCAGCATTTTTTTCCGGAGGATTAGCTCAGCTGGGAGAGCATCTGCCTTACAAGCAGAGGGTCGGCGGTTCGAGCCCGTCATCCTCCACCATATCTTTTATATTGTCGCGGGGTGGAGCAGTTCGGTAGCTCGTCGGGCTCATAACCCGAAGGTCGCAGGTTCAAATCCTGCCCCCGCAACCAAACTTTTTATTTTTATATTGGTCCGGTAGTTCAGTTGGTTAGAATGCCTGCCTGTCACGCAGGAGGTCGCGGGTTCGAGTCCCGTCCGGACCGCCATTTATACATATTCATCATATTGATGTTGGCTCGGTAGCTCAGTTGGTAGAGCAACGGACTGAAAATCCGTGTGTCGGCGGTTCGATTCCGTCCCGAGCCACCACTATTTGCCGGTGTAGCTCAATTGGTAGAGCAACTGACTTGTAATCAGTAGGTTGGGGGTTCAAGTCCTCTTGCCGGCACTGTTTTTCAAATGTGGAGGGGTAGCGAAGTGGCTAAACGCGGCGGACTGTAAATCCGCTCCCTCCGGGTTCGGCGGTTCGAATCCGCCCCCCTCCACCATTTTTAGGGGCATAGTTTAACGGTAGAACAGAGGTCTCCAAAACCTCCGGTGTGGGTTCGATTCCTACTGCCCCTGCCAATTATATGATTTATAACATCTATGGCGGTTGTGGCGAAGTGGTTAACGCACCAGATTGTGGCTCTGGCACTCGTGGGTTCGATTCCCATCAATCGCCCCATTTTATTATTGGGCTATAGCCAAGCGGTAAGGCAACGGACTTTGACTCCGTCATGCGTTGGTTCGAATCCAGCTAGCCCAGTTGATATGCGGAAGTAGTTCAGTGGTAGAACACCACCTTGCCAAGGTGGGGGTCGCGGGTTCGAATCCCGTCTTCCGCTCCAATAATGGCGGCATAGCCAAGTGGTAAGGCAGAGGTCTGCAAAACCTTTATCCCCGGTTCAAATCCGGGTGTCGCCTTTTTTTTTGAAAAGACTGCCGGGGTGGTGGAATTGGCAGACACACAGGACTTAAAATCCTGCGGTAGGCGACTACCGTGCCGGTTCAAGTCCGGCCCTCGGCACCATTGTTTTTTATTATAAGTTGCGCTCTTTAAAGATCATGCCGGTGTGGCGGAATTGGCAGACGCGCACGACTCAAAATCGTGTTCCTCACGGAGTGCCGGTTCGACCCCGGCCACCGGTACCACATCGCGGGTGTAGTTTAGTGGTAAAACCTCAGCCTTCCAAGCTGATGATGAGGGTTCGATTCCCTTCACCCGCTCCAACTTACATACTGATAAATTGACTGACTGCTAATGAAAATTAGCGGTCTTTTTTGCTTTTATGTACATGATTATTGAAGGCAAAGTCAAATTCCTATGGTCATATGCACCCTTTCATTAAAACAATTTATTTTTGAGGGAATGATGAAAAGATGAGAAGGAACAATCAGCTATCAACAAAAGACATTGACTTAATTATAGACAATGTGGCAAATGAGAAGAGAAGATTGAATTTAAAGGAGCATTAAAGCTATTTATTGAGGACTGTGAAATAAAATCTGAGCCTTTAGAGGAAAGGAGGGGCAGGGTGTTACTAGCTCAATATGAAAAAGAAAAAGTGAAAGCCATATTTGATTATCATAATCTATGTGATGATGTGCTTTATGTTGAATTGTTATACCTTTAGAGCCTCTTATTAAACTAGAATTGGAATCCGAACCAGATCAAATTAGTTGGATTTATAAAACTTTAATGAAAAATCAGTATGATAAGGAACATGTCCTTATGTTTAGGATCATTACAGTGGATTCTAGCGTTTATTATATGTTATGCCATATTCGTTTTATTTCTAAATGATCTTGGCTAAAGTGTTTCAATACATAGACATCTGGATTGCTGAGCTTCTCCCACTCATTGAATCCAATGTTCGAATCGGCGTGTTTGAGGAGCAGGCTCATGATATTGCCGTGTGTAACGAAGAGGGTATGATTTTCTTCTACTTCTATTTGTTCGTAGAGAGCCTCTACTATTCGGTTCATTGCTTCTTGACTTGATTCTCCGCCTTCATATGTGATGTGTAAATCCGAAAAACTGAGCTTTAGCTTCTCATACCAATCATCCATCGGCTTTCTACTTAACACACGTTCAGAGAGACGCTCATCTATTTTTATCTTAAGTTGTTTTGCATGGGCGAGCGGCTCAATGGTTTGGATGGCTCGTTTATAGGGACTTGAGATGATCTTATTGAGGTGAATGCCGGAAAAGAACTGAGCCAGCGCGAGTGATTGAGTGATGCCTTGCTGCGTTAAAGCCGCATCTTTCAATTGTCCATCTGCTTGGCAGTGTCTGACTTTCATGGGATTACACCTTTCATTGAGTATTGGATGAGCATTCACGAAGGTCTAGGTTAATTTGTTCGTATCTGTATCTTTATATGGATCGATGAGCTTGGATGTGAGGTCTAAGTTGAACAAAAAGTCATCTACGTGGTCTGTACCAAAGGGAAATGTGGAAAAGTTGATTGGGATGCTGCCTTCTTGCTTTTCTGAAGTGATCGACTGATTGTTTTGCTTTTTTCTCCAGTTCTTAAACAAGCTCATGTAAGCTACCCTTTTCTAAGAAAAAGATGGATTTATGCTAATAATACGAGGAAGTTGTACAAGCGTCAATCCTTTTTCAAATAGGTCTATTCATTTGATTCCCTATGGTGGTGTCACTTCAATTGAAGGGAAATTTGAATCAGCTTGACTTCATTTAAGACATTGATCATCCGCTGGAACATTTTGTAAATAAATTTACAAAATCGAAATCACTGCTCCGTCTAAAAGACAGGTTTTTGTGCTTCTTCTCATATGTCTTGAAGCTCTCTATCCTCTGTATATGGATGGATATGTGATACCAGCAAGAATTCATCTGCACCTTTTGTACTCTGGTACCTGAAGTGGAACAATGGATTCCTTATGTAATTGTGCCTGTTTTTTCCGTAACCCATCTTCTTCTGTTACCAGTAGAGTCTCACCTTCGGTTGTGATGGCCATTTTCCTTCCATGCAATCAGTGGAATCGAATCGGTACAAAAGATTCTTTACCTGCGCCTACTCCAGAAGGTCCTGTGACCTCAATAATCTTAATCTATATCTTTATCACACCGTACATTGATAGGAGAAATCGTGTCACAATAAAGAAGAAAATTAAGAAGTAAGGGTAGAGTTTTGTATAAATTTGGGTAAACGAGTCAAAAAGCCTAGGTTATTCATCCTTTTCTTTATAATTACTTTGACACGATTAGATGAAAAAAGTAAAGTAGTACTAAGTAATTTACAAAACACTCTTCATTCACTGAAACATGAAGTGTGTGTAAATTTTATTTTTTTTGAAACTTATGATGCTTCTCATACGTTATATTAAAGGAACTCCTTGGTCTGCCGGAGACAAAGCATTGGAATGCTTGGCGAAGAAGATTTACATTTGCAAAATGAATGTAAATTTTTTATGAATTCATTTATATCAATTTGTTAATAGAAAGAAGAGGTATTATGAAAAAAATATTTTTGAACAAATATAGCTTTTTTGTATTGGCTGTCCTTTTATTCTGGGCAAAATCGTATACAGCCTACAAGATGGACTTTAATTTAGGAGTAAAAGGTTCTTTTCAAGAGGGACTTCTCTTATTAAATCCATTTAGTTCAGCCATTGTGTTTTTGGGACTTGCTCTCTTTTTAAAGGGGCGTAAATCGGCTATTGTTTTAATTGTGATTGATTTTATTATGACCGGACTTTTATATGCAAATGTAGCGTACTACCGTTTCTTTGATGACTTTTTAACTTTCCCAACAATGAAGCAAGCAGGAAATCTTGGAGGAGGCATGACAGACGGTGTGTTATCAAGTATTAAGCCGCATGACATTTTGTACTTCCTTGATATCTTGATCTTGATTGCCATTGTGATTTGGAGACCGGAAATCAAGAAATTCCAAATGAAAAAGACATTTGCATTGCTTATTGTTGCAGCAGGTGTCGGCCTGTTCTTTGTCAACCTTCATTTAGCTGAAAAGGATCGTCCAGAATTATTAACAAGAACTTTTGATCATAAGTATATTGTTAAGTATTTAGGCGTCTATAATTATGCGATTTATGATGGGATTCAATCGGCGCAAAATGCAACACAGGTTGCAAATGCGAGCAGTGATGATTTAACGGATGTTGTGAACTATACGGCTTCTCACTATGCAAAGCCAAATGCAGAGTATTTTGGCAAAGCGAAAGGTAAAAATATCATTAAAATCCATTTAGAGAGTTTTCAGTCGTTTTTAATTGATTACAAGCTAAATGGGGAAGAAGTTACGCCGTTTTTAAACAAACTGGCTCATGGGGAAGATGATTTTACGTATTTCGATAACTTCTTCCATCAGACAGGTCAAGGAAAGACAGCGGATGCTGAACTGATGATGGATAATAGTATGTTTGGCTTGCCAGAGGGTGCAGCGTTTGTGACAAAAGGGGAAAATACCTACCAATCACTTCCTGCAATTTTAAATCAAAAGGAAGATTATACAAGTGCAGTTCTTCACGGGGATTATAAATCTTTCTGGAACCGTGACACCATTTATAAGCATATGGGAATTGATCAATTCTTCGATGCCTCTTATTACAATATGGATGAAGAAAATCTTGTGAATATGGGACTGAAGGATAAGCCGTTCTTTAAAGAGTCAATCCCAATGTTAGAATCATTGAAAAAACCATTTTATGCACACTTAATGACACTGACTCATCACTATCCATTTAATTTAGATGAGAAAGATGCCACTATTCCAAAAGCAACAACTGGCGATAAGACAGTAGATAATTATTTTCAAACAGCAAGATATTTAGATGAATCATTAGAGCAATTCTTTAAGGATTTGAAAAAATCAGGTCTGTATAAAGACTCAGTTATTTTATTATATGGTGACCATAACGGTATTTCTGAGAACCATAACCGTGCAATGAGTGAAATTCAAGGAAAAGAAATTACACCGTATCAAAATGCACAAAATCAGCGTGTACCGCTGATGATTCGTATTCCTGGTAAACAGGGCGGCGTGAATCATACGTATGGCGGTGAAATAGACGTGATGCCAACGCTTCTCCACTTACAAGGTATCGATTCAAACGAGTTCGTGAATTTTGGGACAGATCTATTTTCAAAAGAACATGATCAAACAGTTGCATTCCGTAGTGGAAACTATGTGACACCAAAATACACACTTGTAGATAATACTGTCTACGACACGAAAACGGGTAAAGTGATGAAGCAAAATAAAAAGACAGAGGCGATCAAAGCCCGTGTAGATAATCAGTTAAGTCTTTCAGATAAAGTGCTTTACAGGGATCTTCTTCGATTCCATAAGCTATCTGATTTTAAACCAGTGAATCCATCTGATTATTTCTATGGTAAAACAAACAAAACGCAAGAAGCGGATTCTTCTGCTAAGTAACTAAGTTTTGGGCAAGCACAGGAAAGGTGCTTGCCTTTTTCTCTCTCATAGCTTGATTTATTGGCAAAATATGTTTATATTTTAAGTAGCTGACGAAACTCATTTTGTCCTAGTGGATTTCAGGAGGAGCTTATGATAACAAATACAAAAACACAAAAAAAGAAATCAGAATTATGGGGCTGGATCAAGGCCATCTTAATTGCATTCATTGCTGTTTTTATCATTCGTAATTTTATATTTGCGCCGTATATTGTCAAAGGGTCTTCTATGGATCCGACATTGCATAATACAGAGCGGGTCTTTGTGAATAAAACCGTCGATTATTTCGGTGATTATAAACGAGGACAGATCATTGTACTTGATGGGGAAGACCGCAGCACTCATTACGTGAAACGATTGATTGGTTTACCAGGTGATAAAATTGAAATGAAAAATGACCAGCTGTACGTCAATGGTCAAAAAGTGGCGGAGCCTTATTTAGCGTCAAACAAAAAGAAAGCAGCCGCAGATGGCACCTTGTTGACGCCTGATTTCGGTCCTCTTACAGTCCCGAAAGGAAAGTATTTTGTCATGGGTGACAATCGCCAGAATTCAATGGACAGCCGCAACGGTCTAGGTCTTTTTACAAAGAGTGATATTCAAGGGACAACATCATTTGTGTTTTATCCTTTCCAAGATATTCGGTTACTTAATCAATAAGAAAAAAGCACACTGTCGTGTGGTTCAGACCGTAGACAAACCCTACCTTTACTTCAAGTAAAAGTGGGGTTTTCACTTATTTTGATAAAATTTATCAGTTGTCTTACCCTGGACATGGTCGTCTCCATGTCCAGTTTGCTAGCTTTTTGAGATTCATGGCAGCGAAAATAAGCATCGCCTGCATCATTCGAGTGCTTGATACAGATTATGATGGGAATCACGTGATAGGAGAAAGACGCATCACAAAACCAGGTCAGAATTTGAGATAACAGATGAGTTGTTGTTGACAGAAGGATAAGATTGAAATCAAAAGAAGCAAAGGACCACTCTCTTTTTGGTTTTCCTTCTTGTATTAGCAAGGTGTGATCAAGCAGCGGTTGGTTCAGAAAACAATGTAAAAGAGATTAATGAATGCAGCATAGTCTAAGCCCATTGCTTTTAGCAAAGGAAGAAGGCATGAGAGTAAAGTGGGGTGAGTTTCAAAGCGCCCTTCCCCAATTTGAAGGGCTTGGCGCTAATCAATTAGATTTTTCATAGGAAGAGAAGAAGGAACGAGTGATGAAGAAGGAAAGGTTTTTTTCAATGAACTTTCTTGTATATACATATTTTAAGTGACAAGAGAAGAAGGAAAATATGCTCACTCTTTTGTTAAAATTATCGGTAGATATTTCATAATTGGTGTAATAACGACATGTAATTAGGACTTTTATATCTGATATATCGGAGGAATTCTTTCTATCTCACAAAAAAGAAAGAATATATAGAAGAGATGAAGATAAAAGACTATTTTAAAATAGAGGAAAAAGATGGTTTGTTTGACATTGTTTAGGTTCGTTGGTTCTAATGGAGTGATGAAATCTAGTGAAAAAGAGAGGGTTTGTGCATTAAAAAGGAAATAATTGAATAAAAGATCCCATTTTACCCAAAGGTGTGTTCTTGTCAAAAATGGGATCTTCTGTTGATGTTTGGAGTGTGACACCTATGATACGATCAGTTCATCATAAGATGGGAGGTGAAAATTATGACTTATGCAGCACCGCAAGTAGATTATTCCACTATGGAACCTGCTATTATGGACCAAGCTTGGTTCTTAGTATTTGTTGCAGTCCTTCTGGCATTGGGAGCAACAGTTGTTCTAGGAGCAGCAATTTGGTGTTTAGCAAACGGCAACGGTAGCTTTACAGGAGGCGTTCGGTGGGAAAGTGGCTTACACGTTAATATTGAATGTAAGTAGCTCTACTTAGGATTCATCTTCTTACTTCTAAGGTATGACACCAGGGCTAAACCGTCTGTGGCGGGCGGTTTAGCCTGATCTGTTTTAATGAATATACAGCCACTTGGAGGTTAAATGTTTACGATCGAGAATTTAACTAAGACGTATAAAAATAATGTAACTGCTATCAATGATTTTCATTTAAAGATCGCTCCTCATCAAATTGTTGCTGTTGCTGGTCCGAATGGATCCGGTAAAACAACGATGATTAACTGTACACTCGGGATCATTAAGCAAACAGAAGGAACGATTCACATAAAGGATGTGACAAATGATAATCCATCCTTTAAAAAACAAGTAGCCTATGTTCCAGATGATCTGCTGCTCCCTGAAGCATTGACTGGTGCTGAATATTTAGATTTTGTTTCCTCTATGTATGAATGTAAAACAAATCATAGAAGAAATCAACTAATTGAATTGTTTGACATGGATTCAGCTTTATCAAGACCTATCGAAACATATTCACATGGTATGAAAAAAAAGACACAGCTGATTGCCGGCTTTATGCTTGATAGTCAATTGGTGATCATGGATGAGCCCTTTAGAGGACTTGATATTGAAGCGGTTATAAACACAAAGAAACTCATGAAGCGTTATGCCAAGCACCATGGTGCGATCTTGCTTTCAACGCATGATATGCTTTCAGCGGAAGAGCTGTGCCACAAAATCGCCATTATTTCAAAGGGAAATAAAATGGATGAAGGAACAGTTTCAGCATTAAAAGAGAAGTATCAATCTAGCACACTGGAACAAGTGTTTCTGAAAGCTTCAATGTTAAGTGATAGGGGTGCACATTTTGATGAAATCATTAATCATTTCTAAAATGATGCTTAAAATGTGGCAGCAGGAGATGTATAAGCTCTTTGATACTCAAACGAAGCGAATCATTGTGGTCTTATTCTTTTTGTTTGCAGTCACAATGGGAGCCATCATCGGATACAGTTTTACAGGTGTCTTTATAAAGTCTTTCTTAAATGGAGATGAACGTTCACTTGGACTGTTGGTTGTGTCAATGGCGATCAATGTATCCATTTTTACAAGCCTGTTGTTTGTTCTGATCAAGGTCAGAACGCCCGAACAGGACCGGTTTTCTATGCAGCTTAGCTGGTTTCCGCTTTCGACATTTCAGAAAAGCCTTGGATACTTCATTCCGATGGTGACAGTGGTGGCAGGGCTTGTTTTATTCTTTATCGGTGTCTTGCTTTTACCTAATTTTATTGCCAAAGGGATCGGTATTTTCTTTATTCTCACTTTCTTCTTGATGGTGCTTTTACAATCGCTGTTTGTCCTAACACTTTTGCAGTTCATTTACAACATGACCTATTTGCTCGTTCTAAAATTTAAATTACCATTGCAAAAATTTGCAGCGATATTTGTTTTATTGGTGCTAGTTGTTGCGTATGGAATGACGCATTTTGACATCAGTAAAATTCAGCAATCATATATACAGTTTGATTATCATTTGATGTATTTTACAGCCCCATTTTTCCTTGCGGGACAAGGGATGTCTCCTCAAGGAGTAAATTATGCGATTTTGATTCTGTTCATCCTATTATCCGCAGGCGGTGCGTTTTTTTCTCTTGCTCTTATGCCGATTATGGTAGAGAAAAAAGCATTAACTTTTTTAAACAAACTACCATTCTCGTCTTCAAAAAAGTGGTCACTCATTGTAAAGGAAATCAAATCACAGGTGAGAAATGAAGAAAACATTTTAAACTTTCTCGTTCTCCTTATCGTGATCTTATTTATCCGCTATCAGTTTGCTTTCCGCTTTGAAGGAGAAGCCTTTTTTGTACTATGTGCTCTAGCTGGATTAACAGCCTTTAATTCATTTGGCAATGATAAACGAATGCTTGGAATGTATAAAACATTTGGTCTAAGGTCGTGGGAAGTGGCTCTGTATAAGTTTATCGGCCTTCTGCTTGTTGGAGTGATGCAAATTGCTTTATTCATGCTCACAACACTGACGCTCCCTGATCAGATTTTGAACGTATTGATTGCTGCTGCAGTCTTGTGTAATGCAATTGCTCTCTTTTATGTCGTGGGTATTTTACTTCCCCTTGATCGAAATAATCCATACACGGGCATTTTTTCGTTTGGAGTGCTTATTTTAATCATGATTCCAATTTTATTTATTGGAAACTACGTCATAGGGGAGTCAAGCCAAATGCTTCAGTGGTTGCTAGTGGCAGGATTTGAAGGTCTGCTCATCTTTGCCATATACAAAGGTTTTTCATGGAGGTATTCACATGATTCAACTTCTTAACAGTAAGCTAAAGATCGAGCGGGTACCGGCTATTGCTCCGTATGTCACCTTACAAAAAAGGCATCTGACTGATACCCAGTATGGAAGCACACTCCCGATTAATGAGAGTGCATATCATATGTTAACGAAAGTTGACGGCAAGAGGACAGAAGCGAATATAACGGCAGAGCTCGCCGATTTGTTTCAGGTCGATGAGTCTGTAATTGCCCGTGATTTCTATCAACTAATGATGAGTCTAAATCAGCATCATTTGCTGTCTATCCATTATCAATCGCCATATCGGGTGGTCACAGCCTGCTATCAATTTTTTAAGCAGTATCAAGTAAAGATGAAAGAGCGGTTTGATTGCAGTGGTCACTCATTCCTTCAAATATTGGGGACGGCCTTGCTCATGGTGATGCGTAAAATCATCTTTTTCTGGGTGCTCTTTATGGTGATGGCAGGAATCGCCTTTTTATTCATTCCTGATCCATCGATTGTAGTCATCGCGATTTATTTTTCCATTATTTATTTCGGATTAATTACTGGGACAGCCTTGCATGAGGCGGCACATGGATATGCACATCGGAAGTTTGCAGGACGGGATGGCCCACAAGGCTTTTTTGCGAGCGATATGATGTCCGTGAAGTTTGTGAGACCCGTATTAGATCCATTTCAGAAAAAGCAGGTATGGATTACACTACTTGGGCCACTTCTGCCAGGTGTGATCGGAGCATTAGGAGTCATTGTGACCGTTTTATTTCTGAAAGAGAATCCAATCTCAACAGGTTTTTTCATTTTTTCAATTACGTATTTGATTCAATTACTCTACCTTCTTCCGTTTATGGGAGATGGTAAGTCCATTATGAAGCAGTTATTGGTTCGTGGAATGGGAGGTCAACGATTATGAACGTTCAGGCAATGAAACAAGGCGCAATTGTTGGTGGTTTTCTAGGTTTCTTAGGCTTTCCAATGCTGACTATTGGTGTACTGTTCTATCATTTATTTCAATCAAAAACGAATCATGAATTATTATTTAATAGTCTTGCCTTTGAGATGGAAGGCTCGTCAGCTTTTACTTTTCAGATCAAACCAAACTTTTTTATTTATATGATTGTAATTTTTGCTGTGAGTTTTCTGATTGTGGCACTGCTGTCAGTAATGAAACAGAAAAAAGCGAAAGATTAGGAGAACCCTCCTAATCTTTTTTTTGTATACTCAACCAAATTTTAGTATAATGTAGAACCAAAATCAAAGGGGATATCAATGTAGAAATGGAGCATTCTTTGAATGTGCCCTTTCAATTATATCATCAGAAAGATATATACGAATCACAATTTAGTATTTGGTTAGACAAAAAGAATGATGGAATGACGAAAGCAACTTCAAGTTTTCCGTTTAAAGTAGATGATTATGTTTTTTCTGCACAATCTGAATCTGTCAAAGTGCTTCAGGAGAAAAAGCATTGATTGTGTATAGAGCTGCAATTGGCAAAGATGGCTCTTGAAGAAATGGAGAAGAACCTGGAGCAAGTGTTGAAGAATATTTCGCATGCGTATTTTGTACAGCTAGATAAATAACTATCGTAATATATATACGGAAAATGAAGTTTTTTGACGAAAAATCTTCATATTCTGTTGACGAATTCTTAAGAAAGTTGTAATATAATAAAAGTCAACACAATGACATTGGCTTTCAAAGATGGATGCGGGTGTAGTTTAGTCGTAAAACCTCAGCCTTCCAAGCTGATGTCGTGAGTTCGATTCTCATCACCCGCTCCAATACATAATTTTGTTTATAACGCAGTGTTTCGTTTCATAGATAAACGAAGTGTTGCGTTTTTTATTATGTCAGTATAATGTGAAAAAGCGCTGTCAGACTACAGTGCTTTTTCAATGAGTTCATAGTTGCTTTCTCCACCATGTATTTGTACAAACATTTTCGTCAAGGATTGTATAAGAGCTTCACTCTTTTCCCAGGAAATAGATGGCCGGAAAAGAATGATTTGAAGGATATTCTTTGTATCTTGAGAAATTTGTGCTTTACTTGTTTGAGAAAATAACCCTTTAAGCCCTTCACTGTCCTGCCATTCGATGTGATCAGAACTATTTTTTGACAGTAAAACAGGATCTTTGAGACGATCAGCATCTAGTGTAAGGATGGGTAAGAAATATTTTAATGAGAAAAATATCGACAAATCCTGTACGGAATTGGTCGAGTCCATAAATTGTTCCTTTTGAATATTAGAAAGAAGTGGAAGAAAAGGGACGTCTTCTAAAAGATCAGTCCATTCTTTGATCGCTGATACTTCTTCTAAGGTTTTATCCTCGTAATCAAAAAACAAAGATTCTTGAAACAGGCGTAATCGACCTTTTAACATTTGAGGCGATTTACCGACTTCAATCTGTGAATATTCAATTTGTCCAACATGAATAGACGGGCTTTGGGGATGAGATATTTCCATATGTATCTTCACAGTGACTCACTCCAATCGGTCATGATACACTCGTATTATACTTTAAACAACAGAAGAAACAAAGAAAGGAGGGGTGCAAGGTGATTCATGTTGG
This sequence comes from Bacillus stratosphericus, assembly GCF_020524495.1. GTDB lineage: Bacteria > Bacillota > Bacilli > Bacillales > Bacillaceae > Bacillus > Bacillus stratosphericus_B. The sequence continues at coordinate 12,853 of NZ_JAIVLB010000044.1, forward strand.
AAAATTAAAAGAAGAATTGATTCAATATGCGAATGAAATTGGTGTCGATAAAATTCGATTTGCAAGTGCTAATACATTTGATTCATTAAAAGACCGCCTTATCTTACATGAATCATTAGGGTATTTGTCGGGCTTTGAAGAGCCTGATATTGAAAAAAGAACAAACCCTGCTTTGTTGCTTCCAAAGGCCAAATCAATTGTTGCAATAGCGCTCGCTTATCCTTCCAAAATGAAAGATGCTCCTCGAAGCACAAAGGATGCGAGAAGAGGTATCTTTTCCAGGGCGTCATGGGGTACGGATTATCATGTTGTACTGAAAAAAAAGCTCGATATGCTCGAGGAATTTTTGAGAAGCAAACATGAAGATATACGAACGAAATCAATGGTGGATACAGGTGAACTGTCTGATCGTGCTGTAGCAGAACGTGCTGGCATTGGCTTTAGTGCAAAGAACTGCATGATTATTACACCTGAGTTCGGATCTTATGTGTACTTGGCTGAAATGATCACAAATGTCCCATTTGAACCGGATGAGAAAATGGAAGACCAGTGCGGAACGTGCAATAAATGTGTGGATTCGTGTCCAACAGGTGCCTTAGTGAATCCAGGACAGCTTAATTCTCAAAGGTGCATTTCGTTTTTAACGCAGACAAAAGGGTTTTTACCTGACGAGTTTCGGTCGAAAATAGGGAATCGATTGTATGGATGTGATACGTGCCAAACGGTCTGTCCAATCAATAAAGGAAAAGACTTTCATTTGCATCCTGAAATGGAGCCGGACCCTGAAATTGCAAAGCCGCTCTTAAAGCCGCTGCTTACGATCAGCAATCGTGAGTTTAAGGAGAAGTACGGTCATGTTTCGGGATCTTGGCGTGGGAAAAAGCCTATTCAAAGGAATGCGATTTTGGCACTTGCTCACTTTAAAGAAACCTCTGCGTTGCCAGATTTAGTTAAACTGATGCATAAAGATCCAAGGCCGGTCATTCGAGGAACGGCCGCTTGGGCTATTGGCAAAATTGGCGATCAGCAGCAGCTTTCAGAACTGGAAAAAGCCCTTGAGCGGGAAAGTGATGAAGAAGCGAGACAAGAGATTGTAAAAGGGGTTGAGTTCTTACAGACACCTTTAAATACTAAATAACATCCCTATGAACATAGAATGAACCAAACAGAGATTTTAAAAAAAGTTTGGTGGTGTCTGTGTGAAACAATTATTAGAGCAAACGTTAGAAGATAGGCTGGAGTATTTATTAAATGGCAGTGCGATCAAACAGCCACAGCTTATTTCTGATGTGGAAGCAGTAGAACGAAAAAAAGAGCTTTTCGCTAGAAGACAGGTTGAGATTGTAAAAGTGAAAGCAAAAGCAAAGCTTCTGCATTCAACGATTCAGGATGATGGAGCTCAGCATGTGCAATATCTTGCTCATCTCACTTATGTCTGTAAGGATGTAGACGATTCTTTTTATTTAGAGGAACATGTTGAAAAAAGAGAAGCGTTTCTTTATAACAACATGCTTGTGAAAGATCAAATGGTGCAGGGAAAATTGCAGAAGGAAGATGAGGTAGATAAACGCTTCCAAAACGAGGAACAATTCGGGAGAGCCTTTCACTATGATCGACGAGCAGCCGTGCAATACGCGGAGACGTACTGGAATAAAAGGAATCCAGCCTACAAAAATTTTGAGGATAACTGTACAAATTTTATTTCACAATGCTTGAAAGCAGGGAATGCGCCGACGAGAGGATATCCGAATCGGGGTTCTGGCTGGTGGGTGCGTCCACATACGTGGAGCTATAGCTGGACGGTCGCTCATTCGATGAAAAACTATTTAATGAATTCTAAGGCAGGTTTAAGAGCGAAGAAGGTTAAAGAGGCACAGGAGCTTCAAATCGGTGATGTCATTTGCTACGATTTTGAAGGTGATGGAAGGTATAATCATACAACCATTGTCGTTGATCATGATAAAGGCGGAATGCCACTTGTCAATGCACAGACGTATGACAGCCGTATGCGTTATTGGTCATATGAGGATTCGACAGCCTATACACCAGCTATTCGTTATACGTTTTTTCACATTTTGGACGATGCCGGGAAGGGTAGTTAATGGTATAATGTTGAGCGGAAAAGAAAATTTAGAGGTGAACTTTTTTGGGATTTCATGTCGTTTTATATCAACCAGAGATTCCAGCTAATACTGGAAATATTGCGCGTACATGTGCAGCAACAAATACAACACTCCATCTGATTCGTCCGCTTGGCTTTTCGACAGATGACAAAATGCTAAAGCGTGCAGGACTTGATTATTGGAAATATGCCAATGTCGTCTATCATGATTCATTGGATGAATTGTTTGAGGCTCATCCGAAGGGACAATTTTTCTATATCACGAAATTTGGCCAAAAGCCTCATACAATGTTTGATTACTCTCAGCTAGATGAAGACTATTTCTTTGTCTTTGGCAGGGAGACGAGTGGATTGCCGAAAGATTTAATTGAACGAAATATGGACCGTTGTCTTCGTTTGCCGATGACAGAACATGTTCGCTCACTTAATCTCTCGAATACGGCGGCTATCCTTGTTTATGAGGGGCTTCGCCAGCAGCAATATCGAGATCTCATATAAGATCATGATCAAAGCCGAGTTAGGTATCGTGGCTTTATTTATGAGAGATAAGAATATGTTGAAAAATGGGTATTGGAATAGATTGTGATCACGTTTTCAAAAAAGGAATAATGAGCTGAAAAAGCTACTTTTCATTAGTGCCATTAGCTCAGCTACTTTAATAGAGACCATTCCAGTCAGTATTCTAGGTCTCTCTCAGACCCAGGAAATAGTAGCAGCAAAATTATTTAAAGGATGGCGGGCGTACTTATATCAAAAGTAATGGATTTATATTTGTCACAAAAATTCAACTCCCTTCCACGATAATGTGTGTCAAATAGGTGTCAGGTAATAAAGTTGATATGCAAGTGCTGAAAACAACGAACTAAATGAAAAAAGGATGTTCCGCTGATGGAACATCCTTTTTTTCATTTACCAGGCTTGCCTTCGTAGCCAGCTGTGAAAATGGATACTAAAAACGTAATGATGACGCCCATCATAATGACCGTTCTCATATAAGCTCCCCCTTATCCCTTTGTTCCTTCGCTGCCGGTTTCATATGTTGTGAAGTTCGTCTTGAAAAGCAGAAGAAGAAGATCTTTTTTCTCCTGTTTTTCCTTTATTATGAAGGGTCTTGCGGATGGTTGTCAATTCAGTTCAGCAATTCGTCATTTTGAAGAACGAAAGCATGTAATAGGACACCTCCGCATAGATTGTAAAACAGTATCTGATTTCTAGCTTCAATCTTGAAAGAGGAGGTTCACATGGATATTTTAAAGAAAATTGAACAGCACAGAGAAGAAGAGCAGCGTCTTCAATGGGAAGGCACATTCAGCGATTATTTAGATATTATTAAAGATAATCCACTTGTCGCTCAATCTGCTCATTCTCGCATTTATCATATGATTAAAGCCAGCGGGATTGAAGAGAAGAATGGGGTCAGAACCTACAAATTTTTTGATCAAGAGCTTTTTGGATTAGAGGAATCACTGGAAAGGCTAGTAGAAGAATATTTTCATCCTGCTGCTAAGCGATTAGATGTGAGGAAGCGTATTTTATTGTTGATGGGACCAGTAAGTGGCGGAAAATCTACGCTTGTGACAAGGCTGAAAAGAGGGCTTGAAGAATATTCACTGACAGATGATGGCGCAGTCTATGCCATCAAAGGCTGCCCAATGCATGAAGACCCGCTTCATCTGATTCCGCAAAATCTGCGGGAGGATTTCTATAGTGAATATGGCATTCGTGTTCAGGGGAATTTGTCGCCTCTGAATATGATGAGACTGGAAGAGGAATATGGCGGCCGAATTGAGGATGTAAGAGTGGAGCGGATTTTCTTCTCAGAGGATAAACGAACCGGCATCGGTACCTTCAGTCCGTCTGATCCGAAATCTCAGGATATTGCCGATTTAACAGGAAGTATCGATTTTTCAACTATTGCTGAATTTGGCTCAGAATCGGATCCTCGTGCGTACCGGTTTGATGGGGAACTCAATAAGGCAAACCGCGGAATGATGGAGTTTCAGGAGATGTTAAAGTGCGATGAGAAATTTCTATGGCATCTTCTTTCATTAACCCAGGAAGGAAATTTTAAGGCAGGCCGTTTTGCCTTGATTAGTGCGGATGAACTGATCGTTGCACATACGAATGAAACCGAGTATCGGTCGTTTATTTCAAATAAGAAGAATGAGGCGCTGCATTCACGAATGATTGTGATGCCGATTCCTTATAATCTAAAGGTGACAGAGGAAGAACGTATTTACCATAAAATGATTTCAGAAAGTGATGTCTCAGATGTTCATATTGCACCGCATACCCTGAAGGTGGCGGCTATGTTCTCCATTTTGACAAGGCTAAAAGAGCCGAAGCGGTCTGATATTGATTTGGTCAAAAAAATGCGTCTGTATGATGGGGAAAGTGTCGAAGGCTTCCAATCTGTTGATATTGAGGAGATGAAAAAGGAATGTCATGACGAGGGAATGAGTGGAATTGACCCACGGTATGTAATTAATAGAATTTCATCCACTATTATTCGAAAAAATATGGAATCGATCAATGCACTGGATGTCCTTCGTTCCTTAAAAGAAGGGCTCGATCAGCATCCGTCTATCTCGAGCGAAGATCGTGAGCGTTATTTGAATTTCATTTCTGTCGCGCGTAAAGAGTATGACAATATCGCGAAGAAGGAAGTTCAAAAGGCATTTGTTTATTCCTATGAAGAGTCTGCGAAAACGCTTATGGATAATTACTTAGACAATGTCGAAGCTTACTGCAACAAAAACAAGATGCGTGATCCATTAACTGGTGAAGAAATGAATCCTGATGAAAAGCTCATGCGTTCAATTGAGGAACAGATCGGTATTTCTGAAAACGCCAAAAAGGCATTCCGTGAAGAGATTCTTATTCGAATTTCGGCTTATGCGAGAAAGGGCAAACGCTTTGATTATAATTCCCATGAGAGATTACGAGAGGCAATTCAGAAAAAGCTGTTTGCTGATCTAAAAGATGTGGTGAAAATCACGACCTCGACGAAAACACCAGATGAACAGCAACTGAAAAAGGTAAATGAAGTAGTGGCTAGATTGATTGATGAATATGGCTATAATTCAACAAGTGCAAATGAACTCTTAAGATATGTAGGTAGTCTTCTGAATCGTTAATAAATGAAGGAGGCATTATTGGCGCACATCCGCACCGGTAATGTCTTTTTTAGAAATAATCGTCATTTCAACAGCAGGCAGCATAGGATAAAGGAATCGATGGTTAGAAGAATTGTGCAAATAGGTGAGGAGGGGAATGAATGTCCCGGCAAGAAAAAAGTCAGTGTATTGTTTCTCAGGAAGACTGGTCCCTCCATCGAAAAGGCTATGACGACCAGCAGCGTCATCAGAAAAAAGTCAAAGAGGCGATTAAAAACAATTTGCCGGATCTTGTTACTGAGGAAAGTATCATTATGTCTAATGGCAAGGATGTTGTCAAAATTCCGATCCGGTCATTAGATGAATATAAAATTCGGTACAACTACGACAAGAATAAGCATGTGGGTCAAGGGGATGGAGACAGCCAGGTTGGAGATGTTGTCGCGCGTGATGGATCAGACAGTAAGCAAGGGAAGGGAAAAGGGCAAGGCGCGGGAGATCAAGCAGGTGAGGATTATTACGAAGCGGAAGTCTCATTAATGGATCTAGAGGAAGCACTGTTTCGTGAACTAGAACTGCCCAACCTTAAACAAAAAAAGCTTGACGACATCATTGTCGAGCAAATTGAGTTCAACGATATTCGCAAAACGGGTTTAACAGGAAATATCCATAAAAAACGAACGATGCTGTCTGCATTTAAACGAAATGCGATGACCGGAAGCCCTTCTTTTTATCCAATCTACCCAGAGGATATCAAATATAAAACGTGGAACGAAGTGACCAAACCAGAGTCGAAAGCCGTCGTTTTGGCGATGATGGATACGAGTGGAAGTATGGGACTTTGGGAAAAATATATAGCCAGGAGTTTTTTCTTTTGGATGACACGTTTCTTACGGACAAAGTATGAGACGGTCGATATTCAATTTATTGCCCACCATACGGAGGCGAAGGTAGTAGATGAGGAACATTTCTTCTCGCGGGGTGAGAGCGGGGGCACCATTTGCTCGTCTGTCTATCGTAAGGCACTAGAGCTCATAGATGAACGTTATCCACCATCACGATATAATATTTATCCTTTCCATTTTTCTGATGGTGATAATCTGACCTCCGACAATGCACGGTGCGTCAAGCTTGTTTCTGAGATTATGAAAAAAGCCAACCTATTCTGTTATGGTGAAGTGAATCAGTATAACCGACATTCCACGTTAATGTCCGCATATAAACATATTCAGGATGAGAAATTTAAGCATTATATTTTGAAGAAAAAATCAGATGTTTTTCTCGCATTAAAAAATTTTTTTCATCAGGAAGAAGTTCTTTCTTAAATGAACATTTGAAAAAACCTTTCAGCATAATGGCTGAAAGGTCAGACCGTAGACAAACCCCACCTTTACTTCAAGTAAAAGTGGGGTTTTCACTTATTTTGATAAAATTTATCAGTTGTCTTACGCTGGACATGGTCCTTTCCATGTCCAGTTTGCTAGC
>NZ_JAIVLB010000045.1 GCF_020524495.1 Bacillus stratosphericus
AAGAACAAAACCGAAGTTCTGTTTTTCGTCAGTTTGACTGACTACCTATGAAGTATCATAGGATTTTTTATAATAACTCGAATTAACAGGTACGTTTTGTCTTGTTTAGTTTTCAAAGATCATACTCATTGTCGCTCAGAGGCGACTTTATTAATATAACATTCTATCAAGATGAAGTCAACAACTTTTTTCTTAATGTTAGTTATCAGACCCGCTGTTTCAGCAGCGAATACAAATATAACACCTTTTGAAAGAAGAAACAAGTATTTTTTCTAAATAATTTATTTTTCCTTATCTCTTCCTATATATTGATACAAAAAGTGCTTGACATGAGATTTCTCTATTGTTGATCATGAATCTCTCTAGTATATTAATAGTAGATTGAAACTAAATAACCGCAGGGGGAGCTTTGTGCTGAGAGTGAACGATTCGTTGTTCTGACCCTTTGAACCTGTCAGTTAATACTGAAGTAGGAATGTGGAATCACTTGAATACATGTGTTGTATTCAAGCCGATATGTTTTTCTATGAATAACATACTCATCCTTACATGGTCTCTCCTTGCTCAATTCGTAAAAAAGGAGATTTTTTTATGCAACAATCAAATCAATTAGTACGACTGATGGAAATTGCGATTATGACTTCGCTTGCACTTGTATTAGATTATTTATCAGGTCTCTTCTTAAGAATGCCGAATGGCGGTTCTATTGCACTGATCATGATTCCTGTGATTCTCATGTCTATTAGATGGGGGATTTCGACCGGATTTATCATCGGTGTGTTAATTGCTGGACTGCAGCTGATGAATAGCCCTATTATCGCTACACCAGTACAAGGATTTCTCGATTATTTCATCGCATCTGTTGTCATTTGTCTAAGTGGCCTATTTGCAGGTTTGATCAAAAAAGCAATTCAGGACGAAAAGCGAAAGAAACAAATTTTCTATATTATCCTTTCGGTATTTGTCGCCAGTTTTTTTAGACTCCTAACGTTCTTTATTTCTGGCGTCGTTTTCTTTTCTCAATATGCACCAGAAGGAACACCGGGGTGGGTCTACTCTTTAGTTTATAACAGCACATATATGGTTCCTTCTTTTATTATTTGTAGTATCGTTCTTTGTTTACTGATTTCAAGTGCATCTCGTTTGGTTTTCCCTCAACAAAAATAACCCGCTGCAATCAGCGGGTTATTTTTGTTGCATAATTTGCCGCTCTATGGAATTTATTAATAGTAGAAGATTTCACGCTGGAGGTACGACAATGAATCCTTACTCCATTATGCTTTGCTGCTATATTCTCAGTCTTGTTTACTTTTTGGCAGGTTTCTATGAAGCATTAAAAATAGCAGGTGTTAAAGGAAAAGTAGAGGCTTCTCCTTTTATCTCTTATATTTTGCTTGCTACACTTTTTACTTTTTTCTCTCATTATTACTGGAAGCTGACGATATAATTCGTTGTACATGATCATTTAGTACAGTTAGCTCCCATTCATACCCTATTTCCTCATGGTTCTCGCCAGCCAGCTCGAACTGGCTGGTGACGACAAAACTAGGTTGAAGCTTTTGGTAAAATTGCTTCTCTGAATTCTGTTTAACACCCAGAGCATCATAATCTTATAACCCTTCTCTATTAAATAATCCGCTCTGATTTCTGTTTCTTCTATAATAAATAGATGGCATAAAGCTCACCATCATATGTTGAATAGCGCTCGTCACGTTGTTTTCAGAAAGAAGCAAAACCAAATACTCTTGTGAAATAATGCCGGGGTAAGTTGTTTGCCTCATCACATGAATCTCTACAATTTTAGGAATATCTATAAAATTCAATCCATAAAGGATATTCATTGACATTTTGTCAACAAATCTTTATATTGGGTACGAATTCTTCTATTGAAGAGTGATATATATGAAAGGGTGGGGTAGAAGATGGGGTTTAAGACAACTGAGCTTAGGCAGCTCTTAAAAGAACAACTACACATACGTTCTCTCTCATTAAGAAAACTCAGCACACACACAGAAATTGATAAAGCGACACTGTCTAGAATAATGAATGGTAAAAGAAAACCGACTTTGAATCATTTACAACGGCTTTCAGATGCTCTAAACATTTCTTTAGATCAACTATTGGTAGCTGCTGGATTTCCAATTAAAAATGAAAGAGTTCAGAGTGATACGTTCATTCAGGCGGTAGAAGAGATTAAAAGAACACTGAAAGATCATGATGTCTATGACGGTACATTCAGTGAGGAGAAATTGAAACAGAAGTTAAATGAATACGAAACTTATAGTCAATCAGTCGAGGAAAAAGAAACAATCTCAGCAAAGTTTGAAAAAAAGATGGAAACGATAAGCGGCGTCGGGCCATTTCTTGATCAATTGAAAAACATGTACAACTCATTCATGAGCGGCCGAGGTACTTCTCGTGAATTGAGGTTGATGGGAGGCGCATTACTTTATTTCATTATGCCCGTTGATTTAATACCTGATTATATTTTTCCGATCGGCTATATTGATGACGCTGCAGCGGTACAAGTCGTATTAAACCAGCTGACAAATAGGTCATAGCAGGGTACAGAGACATGAAAAAACAGAACGGCATTGACGTCGCACTATTATTCACTGTCATTTGCTTATTTGTGATCAGCCTGCTGGCTGTATATAGCGGATCGGGACAGTATGAAACACAAGATATGTTTTATTTCGTCAAAAGACAATTTTTCTGGTATATCATCGGTTTTGTCCTCATGGCGGCAGTTGCCTACTTTGATTATGAGCTACTTGAGCGTTTATCTTTTCGATTATTTGCAGGTGGTATCTTCCTCATTATTCTCGTGCATTTTTTTGGAACGAATCAAAATGGCTCCCAAAGGTGGATCGGCTTTGGGCCCATCAAAGTTCAGCCATCAGAATTTATGAAAATTTGTGTCATTCTCTTGTTAGCGGCTATTTTAAACCGATACAAACATCAGCACTTTACGTTTAAAGAAAGCATTATTCCTGCAAGTAAAGTCATATGCTGGACCGCTGTCCCTTTTTTCCTGATCTTAATTCAGCCAGATTTAGGGACTGCACTCGTGATATTGTCTATTGCTTTTACACTAATGCTTGTTTCAGGAATTTCAAGTAAAATGATGGCTGCATTAATTGCTTCTTTTCTTGCACTACTTGCATTTTTGACCTACTTGCACAATGAACATTTTGAGCAATTCACAAAAATTATTAAGCCTCATCAGCTTGATCGCATTTATGGGTGGCTCTCTCCAGATGAATTTGATTCGACTTATGGGTATCAGCTGAAGCAAGCGATGCTTGCCATTGGGTCAGGACAATTATCAGGAAGCGGGTATACACAAGGGAATCAAGTACAAGGGGGAAATATCCCTGAAGCACACACAGATTTTATATTTGCAGTAATTGGTGAGGAGTTTGGTTTTATTGGCGCCTCCCTATTGATCTGTTTTTATCTCACGATGGTCTATCGAATAATTCATGTAGCTATGCATGCAAATACGCTTTATGGGTTGTATATATGTGCTGGAGTGGTTGGACTTATCGTCTTTCAAGTCTTCCAAAACGTAGGGATGACAGTAGGTTTAATGCCTGTGACTGGTCTTGCACTTCCATTTATCAGCTACGGCGGCAGTGCGCTATTGACCAACATGATGGCAATTGGTCTTGTCTTTAGTGTCAATCTGAGGTCGTCATCCTATATGTTTGGACGCAACTGGGATTGAAGGTGATGTCATGATTCTTTCTCACCTCAAAAAAATCGACCACATTCTTGCTGGAACGATAGTTTGTCTTTGTTTATTTGGTTTACTCATGGTTTACAGCGCGAGTTATCCTTTAGGTGAAATGAAGTATGAGCAGAGCAGCTATTTCTTCATGAAACAATGGCAATGGTTCATGATTGGGTTATTCTTTTTCGTCATTGCCTCTTTTTTTCCTTATCAGGCTTATCGTAAATGGATACGGTGGCTTGTCATGCTGTCATTGTTATCCCTGATACTTGTCCTGATTCCCGGGATCGGTGTAGTCAAAAACAATACACAACGGTGGATTCATATTGGTTCTCTTATAATCCAACCGTCTGAAGCTGTGAAATTAGTGATGATCATCTATTTTGCCTATGTGTATGCAAGGAAACAAGCTTACATCACATCCTTTAAAAAAGGGGTGCTGCCTCCGCTCATTCTTTTAAGTCTAGCTTTTTTATTGATCTTAAAGCAGCCAGATTTAGGCACGGCTGTCTCTATTTTATTGAGCTGCGGGATCGTCTTATTATGCGCTGGACTTAAAATGCGCCACCTCATTTTGCTAGGATCGACTGCTGCGATAGGTATCACCTTTTTTGCTGTGACAGCTCCTTATCGTTTGAAGCGGCTGACCTCGTTTCGTGATCCTTTTCAGTATGAGGATGGGGATGGCTATCAGCTGATTCATTCATATCTCGCCATGGATTCAGGCGGGCTGACTGGGAATGGCTTAGGCGGGAGCATTCAAAAACTAGGATTTCTTCCTGAAGCCCATACAGATTTTATTATGGCCGTTATCTGTGAAGAGCTGGGATTCATGGGGCTAATGTTTGTGATTGGTGCATATCTTCTTATTATGTATCGCGCCGTACGAATCGTTCGAGCTTTACAGAATCCATTTGGAAAGTTGTTAACGATCGGTCTCACTTTTCAAATCATGATTCAAGCAATCTTTAATTTAGGGGCTGTATTTGGACTCCTCCCCATTACGGGAATTCCCCTTCCCTTCATTAGCTATGGGGGGTCCTCATTATTGTTCATGATGATATCCGCAGGCATTCTTGTGAATCTTTCTTCATATATAAAGAGAACCCCTCAAGCGAAATAGACACCTTCCATCAGAAGGTGTCTATTAATTTTATTCTTCTATTTGACGATCAACTTTCTCTTTTTTTCTTGGCTGCTTGATTTCATTCGTTAGCTCTTGAATGCTTTGCTTCACATTGCCTTTGCCTGAGAAGTTCTCAATAATTTCTTTGACATCAATTCCAGAGGATGCTTTCAGGCTTTCTTGAAGACTGGACATCAGGTTTGTTGCATAGCCTGTGACTTTATTGGCGCCGCTGCCTTCCCCGTTACCGCCTGTATCAACAACTGTAATTTTATCAATGTTAGAAAGTGGTGCAGATACTTGCTTCGCATATTCAGGAAGCATTTTCACAATCATATCAAGGATTGCTGCCTGACCGTACTGTTCGAATGCTTCAGCAATTTTCTCTTTCGCTTCGGCTTCCGCAAGTCCTTTCAGTCTAATGACTTCTGCCTCTGTTTCCCCTTTCGCACGATCAGCTTCCGCTTTTGCCAACCCGTCAATTCTGACTTTCTCAGCTTCTGCTTTCGCCATTGCTTCAATGCTGTATTTCTTCGCATCTGCTTCAGCGAGACGCTTGGCTTTTTCCGCCGCAGCTGATTGTTCAACCGCATAACGATCCGCATCTGCTTTCTTTTTCACTTCAGAATCGTATTGACGTTCACGACGCTGAATCTCTTTTTCTTCTAATTCAATTTGCTTCTGACGTTCGATGATTTTAACTTGCATTTCCTGTTCAGTCACATGCTGACGGTTTCGGGCTGTTTCTAGATCATACGCTTGGTCAGCACTTGCTTTCGCTGTATCCTGTTCACGTCTAAATTCCGCTCTTTTCAGCTCATTAATTTTTTCTGCTTCAGCGATTTCAGTGGCACGCTCAAGCTCAGATTTCTTCGCATCTTTATCTGCCTCGGCACGTTTGATACGTGTTTCTTTATCCGCTTCAGCTGTTGCAATATCTGCATCTCGTTTCACTTGGGCAATTCTTGGTTTTCCTAGAGATTCTAAATAGCCATTTTTATCACGGACATCTTTGATGGTGAATGAGACAATGATGAGACCCATTTTCGCTAAATCTTGAGAAGCGACACGTTGTACTTCTTGAGAAAATTTCTCTCTGTTTTTATAAATCTCTTCAACTGTCATAGAGCCTAAGATCGAACGAAGGTGACCTTCTAGTACTTCTCTTGCCTCATTTTCGCGATCTTCTTTTGTTTTACCTAAAAACTGCTCTGCAGCAGTGGCGATTTCTTCAATCGAGCCACCAATTTTAATGATTGCCGTTCCATCGGCCATCACAGGTACACCTTGCTCAGTATAAACCTCAGGTGTTGAGACATCTAGCTTGCTAGATAGTAAGCTAAGCGGCTCAGCTTGTTGAAAAACAGGGAGTACAAAGGTCCCGCCCCCTCTGACAATCTTAATCTTATTTCCACCTTCATCTACGTGGACATTTTTACTTCCTAGATAACTCCCTGTGACGATTAACGCTTCATCTGGACCTGCTGTCCGGTATTTTGAAACAAATACGCCAAAAAGTGCAATAAGAATCACAAGGACAATTCCAATCATAATCAAAATCGCTGTTCCTGGCATGGCATTCCCTCCTAGATTTCTTCATTTGGTATAACAGATAAAAAGCCTTTGTTTACTTCGACAACAATCACGTGGGTTCCATACGGAATCTCCTCTTGATCGAAACTGATGGCTGGCTTTGAGATTTTTCCACTATTACTAATTAACAGCACTTCTCCAAACCCGTCTTTTGGGACTGATACAATAACCTCCCCAGTTCTTCCTTTTAAATCGGCCTCAGTATATGAGAGAGACTCTTCAGCAGAGGAAAGCGGAACTAAAACAAATACATTTAAACAGGTTACAAGGACAACTGCGAGGATAGCAGATAATACCGCTCCAAGCCCACTTCCTACGATTGCTGTTTTTTCAGAGATGAAGCCTCCAGCCGAGAAAAAGGTAAGAAATGTGAGGATCAGTGTCGGTTGAAGGAATGGAACATTGATCACTTCAAACAATCCATCAAATACATCGCCGAAAAAGACGAAAACAACTGTCAGGATTCCTGATATCATCAATATGTATAAATACAGCGTCTGAAGAGGCAGCTCGAACACATCCATCTTTCTCACCCTTTCTTCATGAAATGAACTGCCTTTGTTTCGTTTTGACCATACTCACCTCCATTGTATTCCTTCTAACAGCTAATACGAACCACTTTTGTAAAGGTTTCATCATTCCTTATAATTCCTCAAAGGAATTCCCCGGGTAGCTAAAGAATGATTGTTATGTACCAGTATGCTAAAATTTGATCATGAGGTGATGAAAATGAGTTTATTACATGATGCAAGACAAGAATTGTGGAAGGATTTTCAAGGTGTGCGCGAAGAATAATTAAACAAAAAAATATCTGATGATACTTGGATTATTCAAAAGGTTGCAGATCATTTAAAGAAAATGCACCAAGTTAAAAAAAGCACCGATTAAAGAAGATGAGCCAAAATTGGTAGAAATGGCAGAGGATCGTTCAAGAAAAACCACGGCGCCTAGTAATGTTGAGCCTGAGCAAAAGCATGTCACGCCGACACATTTAAAGGATGAACTCGAACAGCATGCGAGCAATTAAATCAAATTTTATCACCTTTTACTGAAGATGATTTTAAACGATTGATTGCACACCCTATATTTGAAGAGTTACCACTTAAGCAGTATCTTGATTTTATCAGCGCTCATGAAAAACGCCATATCCATCAAATCAAAGAAATCAAAGAAATCAAAGAACAATTTTAAGCCATAAAAAAGACTCCCTGATGGGAGACTTTTCATATCGTTATACCGTTTTAGGTGTTAAATCAAAGCAGCGAGCATAAATCCAGTTGTACGCTTTCTCGTTTAGATCTCTTGGGTTTCCAACTGTTTGCGGATCTTTCATCGCTTCTTTAGATAAACGGTCAATCATATCTTTTGATACCCCTTGTTCCTCTAATGAAGGAACTTCTAAATCTTCCACTAAATCATACATCCAGTTCACAGCTGCTTTTGCTGCTTCCTCTGTTGACATTCTGCTTGTATCAATACCGAAGGCTTGAGCAATTCGAGCGAATTTTTTTGGGTATCCTTTCCAGTTATACTCCATGACAGGTCCCATCATCGCTGCTACACACTGACCATGCGCTACAGGATTAATGCCCCCAAGTGTTTGACTCATCGCATGCGCTGCACCTGCTGATTCACTTCCATAAGAAAGTCCAGCAAGCATCGCAGCTTGTGCCATTCCATATCTTGCTTCTAAATCCTCTCCATCAGCAAAGGCACGGCGAATATAATGAGCGGCATATTCAATCGCCATTAGCGCTACCGCATCGGTTATTGGTTGAGCAAATTTCATGGTATAGCATTCGATGGCGTGTGCAAGTGCATCAATTCCAGTCATTGCCGTCACATGAGGCGGCATGGATACATGAAGCTCTGGGTCAATCACTGTTAGATGAGCTGCAATAAGTGGTCCACCTGTGTTGAATTTGAATTCTCTTTCTTCGTCAGTAATAACCGCCCACTGCGTAACCTCTGAACCTGTACCAGCCGTTGTCGGGATTGTTGTTAACGGAGGGATTCTATTTTCGAGCGGTTTTTTCCCCTCTGCCGCTTCATAATCAAGAACTGAGCCTTCATGAGTCACCTCTACACCGATGGCCTTCGCTGTATCCATTGAGCTTCCGCCACCTACTGCGACTAATCCATTACAGCCTTCTTTTTCATATAACGCAGACCCTTCATTCACTAGGCGTACTGGCGGGTTTGGCTCTACTTTATCAAATAGGACAACATCAATTTGCGCTTCTTTTAATGAAGCAATCACTGGATCCACAACGCCCGCTTGATAAATACCAGGATCTGTTACAAGCAATACCTTTGAGACGCGGTATGCTTTCACTTCTTCCCCAACATGTTTCACCGCACCAATGCCATGCTTGATGACAGTCGGAATTTCAAATGTATGGAACTTTTGCATGCTTTCAATTTTCATATTTAATGTCATGTTTAATCTCCTCCAAATGAGCGTTGTTTATTTAAACCAATGAACCGCTTCAGGTTTAGTATTTCTATATAAATGTTTCAGCTCGGTATATTCTTCAAGGCCGGTACGTCCTAACTCACGCCCGAGGCCTGACTGCTTATATCCACCCCACGGAGCTTGAGCAAAATAAGGATGGAAATCATTGATCCAAACAGTACCTAATCTTAGTTGACGAGCGACTCTTTCCGCTTTTGCAATATCTGAAGACCATACAGCTCCTGCTAAACCATAAATCGTATCATTTGCCAGCTCGATGACTTCTTTCTCTGAACGGAAGGATTCGACAGTCAATACTGGTCCAAAGACTTCCTCCTGTACAATCCGCATGTCTGAGGTACAGCCTGAGAAAATGGTCGGCAAGTAGAAGAATCCTTTTTGAAGCTCCTCTGATTCAGGTCGTTTTCCGCCTGTTTCTAATCTTGCGCCTTCTTCTAGACCAATGGTGACGTATTTTTCTACTTTTTCTCGATGCTCAGCTGAAATGAGCGGCCCGCTCTGCGTTCCTTCATTAAAGCCGTTCCCTAGCTTGATTTTTTTCGTACGCTTCACCAGTTCTTTTAAAAATTCATCATGAATGGATTCTTCCACTAACAAACGTGAACCTGCTGAACACACTTGCCCCGCATGGAAAAACACGGCATTCAATGCCTGATCAACCGCTACGTCTAAATCAGCATCTTGAAATACAATGTTCGGATTTTTTCCGCCGAGCTCAAGGGCAATTTTTTTCACATTCCCACTGGCTCCCTGCATGATTTTCTTTCCTGTTTCAATACCGCCTGTAAACGAAATTAAATCCACTTGATCGTTTACAGCAAGTTCATCACCAACTGTTGCACCAGGTCCAAGCACTAGGTTTGCAACGCCCGCTGGAACACCGACTTCTTCCATGAGTTTGAATACTTTAATGGTGGTTAATGGTGTAATTTCACTTGGCTTTAAGACGATTGTATTCCCCGCCGCAAGAGCAGGAGCAATCTTCCAGCTCGCTTGAAGCAATGGATAGTTCCAAGGGGTGATTTGTCCGCATACACCAACAGGCTCTCTAACTAATTCACTTTTCGAGTTCGGAATAGGTGATGCAATGATTTCCCCGCCATCTTTGTCAGCAAGTCCTGCGTAATATTGGAACACATTCGCAATATCGTCCATATCCGCTTTGCTTTCATCTAATGTCTTGCCTGTATCAAGCGATTCTAATTTGGCTAATTCATCAAGATCACGTCTAATCAATTCAGCAATCTTAAACACAATATTTCCTCTTTCAAGTCCAGGCAGGTTTGCCCAATCGCCTTGATCGAAGGCTTTTCTCGCTGCTTTAATTGCTAGCTGCGCATCATTTCTTGAACCTTCACTGACTGTCGCGATCACTTCTTGATTAAATGGATTGATAATGTCCCGCGTGTCGCCACTTTTCGCGCCAACCCATTGTCCATCTATAAATAGTGTTTGACTCATAGAAGGAACCTCCTCTGATTCTCTTTGGTAAGTTTGTTTAATAAAAATTTAACATTTTGAACATAATTAACTTAACATGTTCAAATTTTTCTGTCAAAGAGAAATATGCTTCATTTATTTTGACATTTTGTATTCTTTCGTTAACATATAGTCCATAAAGGTTTTTTTGAACGTATTGAATTCTCTTAATAGAAAGCAGGGACAAAATGAAAAAGCAGGAACAGACACTAGCAGAAGAACGAATTTTAGCTGCTAAAGACCTAGTCATTGATTCCATAGCTGAAACGATGGATCTCTATGGCATTACAAGAAGTGCGGGTATTTTATATGGAACAATGTACTTAAATGAGGAAATGACGCTTGATGAAATGCGTGAAGAGCTGCAAATGAGTAAGCCCAGTATGAGTACGGGTGTGAAAAAACTTCAAGACATGAATATTGTCAAAAAGACCTTCCACCGCGGCCGAAGAAAACACAGCTTTGTCGCTGAAAAAGATTTTTTTAAGTTTTTTATGAACTTCTTTCCGCAAAAATGGGAACGAGAGGTCGAGGTCAATCTAGCAGCGATTGAAGAAGCCCAAGAGCGTCTTCAAGATGTGGCTCATGCTGATCAGGTGGAGGAAAATGTAAGAGGAGAAACGCAGCAGCTCCTTGCACAGCTTGAAAGCTCAAAAGCCTATTATGACTGGCTCAGACGATTAGCCCACTCTGTTCATTCCGGTGAAATCTTTGAATATATACCAATTGATCAGAAAGAAAAATAGCGAGACATTTGCGTTTTACAGCTTGAATTTCACAGGAAGTTTGATTTTAATAAATTATGTCGTAACCCTTCGGGGCATTAGCTCAGCTGGGAGAGCGCTACGCTGGCAGGGTGTATGACATCGATACAAACGGACGTTCCCTAAAATATACTGATATATCAAGGTTCTATAATGAAGCCTTTCTGATAAAAAATGTTCAATTCTGAAGGAAAATGAAATGGTTAGTCCCCGTCCCCATAAAAAAACAGACCATGGAGGGTCTGTTTTAATTTTGCCTATTAGTTTTCAGATGTTGAATTTGGATCAATCATCGTCGTGTTTCGATCAGTTTTTTGTGGAATGAAAGTTGTATTTCTATTTGTCTCCTCCATTGTTGTATTTCGGTTTGATGCTGGTTTAATCATACTAGTCGCTTCATATACACCTACACCCAAAAAGATAATAGAGCTTATAACAATCATTTTTTTAATACTCATAAAGACACTCCCCTTTTTGAATATTATGTTGGGCTTCAAATGCCCTCCTGTAATATTCTGTAGCTTTCTCAAACTTTCCTCTTTTTTCATGAATCATTGCAAGGTTTTTTGAGAATTCTTCAACGAAAACATACAATTGTTTTTCTTCAAATATCTGAAGCATAGCTTGAATCTCATCCTCTTCATTACTTTCATATATTGTTTTTATAGAACGTAACAACAAAATTTCGTGTGGGTATTCACTATGAGAGATCTTTTTCAAAGCTTTATCCAATAATTTCGCTGCTTCAGCATTTTCTCCTGTCTTATATAACGTCCAACAAAGGTTTACATATATAACTGGCTTTAGATCAATTACACCATCTTCAGATACATCAAGGGACTCATGATAATATTGTATAGCTTTTGCATAATCTTGTTGTCTATCGTAAGTATTTCCTATATTTAAAAGTAGCTTGGCAATAAACCTTTTATCGGCTAGCTCTTCAGCAATAGAATAAGCTGTATTCAGATGCTCTAATGACTTTTCATATCGCTTGAAATCATCATAATTCCCTGCAATAACAATCAAGCTTTGAATTTGGCGAACTTTATATTGTTCATGCTGCTTATAGATGTCTAGTGCCTTAATAATATGATGCATCGAAACATGCGTCTGTTTCATAATGTAGTAGGCTTCAGCCACTTTAAAATGAAACTCCGCTTGCTCAATATCGTCTACAACTAATGCAAGTTGCTTCTCAGCGATCTTGTAATATTGAATAGCCTGTACGTACTCTTTCCTGCTGAATTCATACATTCCTCTAAAGAAAGCATTATAGTATTGCAACATACCGGAAAGTTGATAATTAGAATTTTCTATTTTATCAACTAAGTCTGAAATGGATAAAGATCGTTGCTCTGAAGGTTTAATATAATCAAGCATAATTTGATGTCGAAAACACATCAATTGATAATAGATGAGCAGGTCTTGATCCTCTTCCATTCGTTCAATTTCTTGTTCTACCTCAGCTTTCAAAATCTCTGCATCTGGTACGCTGAATTGCCGGATCATTTTATGCCATTCATTTATTTTCACACCAACATGTGAAGAAAGAACTTTCTCCATCTCCTTACTCCCCTTCCACAAAATAACTTTATATTACATTTATTATCACATACAATCATTCACAAAGCACCGAAAAGATACCGCAAAACGAACAAAAAAGAGCTCCTCGAAAGGAGCCATGTGAGTAATACATGAGTAATAGTGGCTTGATAAAGAAGAAGATCATTGAAATATACGAATTTTTTAATCCCGTTTCCGCGGGTAAACTGTAAATTTTAATTATACAGCACATTTAGAAACCGAACAAACATTCTGATAAATTGTTTTTGGTGGTGATGATATGACTGATCTCGAAAATACAAAATCATCTATAATATGAGCCGCTTTCGCAAGAACCCCACAAAGGAGGACTTGAAAAGAAAAACTGTTAAAGATGAATCAACGATCCGCATCCAAAAGAATTTAGTTCCATCCATGATTTAAACCAAGCAACAAGTTTATGTTATCAATCAGTTAAATAATAAAAAACCCCCACTTTACAAGGTCGGGAGATTTTTTTGTACTTACTTTACTTTTTGTCAGTTAAGTGATTTAAACGTTTTCGAATAACTAGGGATAAGATAGCGAAAACTGCGCAAGCTCCTGCTGATCCAGCAGCAAACATCAGCTCAAAGTTTTCTGTTGGGGATTTGAATAACAAAGAGACTGAGACAATTAAAGCCGCACCACTAAGGCCCAATCCTAATATCGACATTGCCAATAATTTATTCATAGAAACACTCTCAGACTCACAATTTGAAACAACCTACTACTGCACCCATCCCACCAGCTCCAAGAACTGCATATGCGCCAATACATGCTGCACATATTGGGGCAGTAACCGGCGTCGGAGCCGCACAGGAACCAGCACAAGCGACTGCAATTAAATAAGCCACGCTACTACCAACCCCAAGCACTGCTGCGATGCAAGCTGCAGTTGCTTTTACGCCCATAGGTTGAATGGCAGAAGGTTCTTCTGCAAGTAATTCTTCATCTGACATATAAGACAGCTCGGTATCAACGGACTTAACAAGGGAACCATCCAAATAAGTCTCAACCTTGAAGTTACCCATCTCATTCTTTGTCACCAACATTTCATTTGCCTGCAATACGGTATTATCCTCATCGATGAAAAGAGTGATATTACTAGGAAGACTATATTCCCCATTTATAGGAATTGTAACAACTGTAACTCCACCACCTACTGTGTAAACATTTGATTTTTCCAATCCGTAAGCATATACAGGTGCTAAGCATCAACTTCCCCGTTCTCGATCACATTAACCGCTATATTGACCATTTCAGCGGAAGCATCTCCCTCGATTGGAACAATCGAAGCTTCCTCTCCTTCCGCAGAAACCCCCACAGTTGAAGAAAAACTAAAACAAATCAGCGAAAAAATTAATAACAACTGCAAAAATGATTTTTTCTTCTTCGACATAATATTGCCTCCTATCTCAATATTTTTTGCTACATTTTACCATTTAGATGCAAATATGACATTCCCTTTCTTTATTTCAATATTATTATAAAAACAGGAAGTTGTACCTACATACATCGGCGAATTAAAAATTACACTCTGAATGGTTACCAGTATCAATGCTTAATATTATATATATATATATATATGATTAGCTTGATGGACAAGTGGTCTTTCCCCTGTTTGGGGGAATTGGTGTGGTCCTGGTTATGGTGGTGGTCCAACAAAAGATTTACTAGATGCTGCATGTAAAAAACATAATCTTAATTATAAAAAAATATGGTTATTTTCATTGTAAAAGTGATGCTGCATTGATTGGTCGAATACAAGAGATATAAAAAAGATGGGGCTAATCTAAAAGGTAGTAGCTAGAAACGTCATAATGTATTTTATGCTTCAAGTGAGAGCGAACGGTTGTTGAGAGAGTGATATTTTGAATACAAAAATTCTAAGGAGGGAAAGGCGCGTCTCATAATAAAAAAAGCGGACACCAATCAAGGCACTTAATGTGCTCAATGATCAGCGTCCGCAGGTTCTTCCTTCTGGACAAAATATTCCGTTCGTATTGCTTGTCTCTATCATACGTTGATCCGCTTATGAAAAAAGGTCCCCTTTTTATCCCCCATTTTGTCGGCTTTTTCAAGTCTAAAATTAAAATACATTTTTAAGTCCTTCAAAAGCCCTTACATATTTCTCATTCTCTAATATTATGTCATGATTACATTTTTATTAGGAGTGTGTTCATATGAAGTATAGGCGATGTTGTCGTTGTGGAGAATGTATAGAATACTGTTGCTGTGTTAGAACAATTGTTATCCCTGGAAGACGGGGTCGTACTGGACGTACTGGTGCTACTGGGCCTACTGGTGCTACCGGCGCTACTGGGCCTACTGGTGCTACCGGCGCTACTGGTGCTACCGGCGCTACTGGGCCTACTGGTGCTACCGGCGCTACTGGGCCTACTGGTACAGCCTGCTGTCCATGTACAAATCTCTTGGCTAATCCTGGGTTCGATTTATCGGCTGTTGATGCGCCACCTGCATCATGGACATCCGCGACAGCTACTGTGGTTAATTCTCCAGAATCTCATAGTGGTCGTTTTGTAAGCAGTCCTACAACTCCAACTATACAATCTGTTAGTATACTTGGTTTAGACCCTAATCCACCTGTTGGAACAGTAGCAACTCCTGGATATATCAACCAAGTCGTCCCTGTTTCAGAAGGCTGCTGCTTTACTCTAACTTTCGAAGGTGATGTGCGGGGACAAGGTGTATTAGTTGCATCAGTATCTTTCCCCCCACAGCCATGCCCACCGTTAATAACTAATACGGGTACTGATGAAGGAACAGTAACAACTAATCCAATATTTACAGAAGGTATTCCGCATATTATAGCGGTATCTAACCAACCTCAAAGTGTCTTTCAAAATTATTCATTAACTGTTTGTGCACCACCAGGAGCGACCACCGCTTGTATAACCTTCCAAAATATAGGTAATCCATCACAAGGCAGTGAAGCTTTGGTCGACAATGTCGTTTTTAAAAATACAGGTGGTCCATGTGATACTTGTGTTCAAAACTATTAAAATTAAAGAATTATATTGGAAAAGGCATGTGAGTTTATATGGCTAAAAACTGCGGGTGCGGAAGAAGGGTGTTTCGAGAAGGAGAATTCCTAATTAGAACTAGTTGCCCTCAAATCACATTAGAAATCATTAAAAAGGAAAATATGTGTTTTCAAGTTAAAGGAATAGTATTGTGTAATACAGTTCCTTTAGAAAGTGTTAATGTAAATCTGTCGAGTTCATCTAATAGCATTGTAAAACCCCATACAGTTTGTACTGATAAAACTGGAGCCTTTTCATCCGAAGTTAATTTATTAACAAATTCAATCAAAGAAATCGAAGTTACAGCAACCGTGATATCTAATAAATTACCCGTAAAAAATACAATAAACATCAACATTTAGTTTTAAAGCATTTCACTAAGGACAGCTTAAAAACTAAGATATCTTCCAAGAGAGGGGTTAATTTCATACTACCCCTACTCTTTTTCTTAAAGACTTTACTCTTGAAGTAACTAAATGAGTCCAAGTGCTTCCTAAAGATGGGAAAAGACCCTTTTTTCCTCTTGTTCCTTTTTGTTTTCTTCCTTTACTTTTAATGCTCTATACAATTTCAATTCTTTTTTAAAGTGTTACGAACCTGTTTCTGTTGACTTTTTAGATGATTTAACAAAGGACGGCGCAAGAAAAGATGGTAAGTCAGGAGGATTTGGAGAAAGAACTATATTAGATATTTTCAAATTACTACAAGTGGTTTTTAAAACAGCAACGGAAGAATGGAAGATTATCAAGAAGGATCCAATAAAAGGGTTGCCTTTGCCGGTTAACGAGAAGAAGGAAATGAATTATTTTGAAGCTGATGAAGCTGCTCAATGTATTAAGATTTTATATGAAGAAGTTGATTAAATAGAGACTTTATTTCTTAGCAGCGATGATCGGTGGATTGAGACGAGGCGAAGGTCTTGCACTTGAATGGCATTTAGATGTTGATTGGGATGCTGGTGGATTTAAAATCAATCGTTCTCTTTCAAAGACAATCCAAGGTGAGGCACATGTAAAAGATCCTAAATCAAAAAGTTCAAAACGTTTTGTACAGAAGCCGGACTGGTACATGAATGAATTGTCACTATATTATCTTATGTGGAAAAGAGAAAAGAATAAGCTAAAAGATACATGGGAGGGTGAAGATTACCAATACATTTTTCATAGTGGTTTTGGTAAACCCTACTATTTTACAACTCCAATATAAAATAAAAAATATCCGCTTACACGATTTGCGCCATACTATGGTTGCTTTGCTGATGGAAGCCGGAGAAAGCATTAGTGCTATTCAAAGACGTGCAGGACACGCTAGTGCCAGAACAACATCTGATATATATGGCCATGTAACCGATGAAATGAAAAAGAGTGCAGCGAATCACTTTAACAAGTTTGAGCCCAAACATTTGAGAAACACAAAATTAGAGCCAGGAAATCTCCGTCCCCAAGTCGTCCCCAAGGTTGAAAATAATGCATCATACAAAATTGAGCTTCCCCCTTGTATTTCAAGGGGGAATTAAATATAATAATATTTGTTGAAACATCCCGGGGCATTAGCTCAGCTGGGAGAGCGCTACGCTGGCAGCGTAGAGGTCAGCGGTTCGATCCCGCTATGCTCCATACATGATAAAACGGTGGTACATCAACGTTTTTTTAACGGTGACTTATCGTAGTGTACCGCTCCTATAATAATGCGCAGTGAAGCGCACCGATAAATTGATCGTCTTCTTTACGAAATAGGAGGCGATTTTTTAATGCATTCAGAACGACGGAAAGGTAAGTGCTTTAAGGCGGAACGGACGATCACCAAAACAGTGCGTGGTAAAACGTATTCAATCTCGGTTATTTGCGAAAATATATGCGAAGCAAAACGCGCGGAAAATAGAGCGCCGGAAACAATCGACCGATACCGGAGGGCTTGTCGACACTTATTAGATTACGCACCGCATGACTGGACGGTGACATACGAGGTATTGACGTTGACTTTGCTTGCGGATTCGTTGCGTATTTACTTCACGAACGGGTTACATTCGCCGGTCATAAGTCAAAAGGACGAACATAAAACGCCTGGCTTGTCTCCTAAGTCCGTAAAGATTATATTAAGACGCTTCGGGCACCCTTCAGATTTGCGCAACACGAAAAAGCCGTTTGACTTCAATGGCTTGGAGAAATTTTATCCTTAACAAAGGACAACGTAGATTATGCATCCGGTACTGTCTACTTCAGCGCATGTGACGTTAAGACACGACAAGGAATATTCGTCCCTCTCTAAAGAAAAACGATGAACTGAATAAAAGAACTTCTTATAGAAAACTCAGATTTCGATAGTCCTTTCGTCTTCTTATGTAATTACGGTGAACAACTACAAACGAATCATTTTAGGAAACAGTTAAATAGATACGCAGAACAAGTCGGTATTACTAAGCACGTACACCCGCATTTATTCAGACATACCGGCGCGACAATGTAATTAGAAAATGGTGGAGCTATCCGGCACTTACAAGCGATGCTCGGGCATCGAGATATGCGAATGGTTAAACGCTATACTCACTCCCGTCTTATGCCACGCATCTACGAATGGCTCTGGGTCTTGCTCGATCATTAGCGCTGGATCTACGGAAGCCTTAGCACGCAATAACAAGCCGTAGTATTTATAAATATCTGCTGCGTCAAAGTAGCGACTCATTGCGTTGTAGATTTCCGTTGGCAACGAGTTTTTCAGCGCTTCAGCCGGAACCGCAGCCGTATCTTTAACGTGCTTTTGATTTTTAAGATTAATAGAATCCGATGGTTCATTTCAATTTTAGTCGGCTGAACCGTTGGTTTATCGGGGTTTTTAAGCTCTGTACGAGTGGTCACTGTCGACTGGTCGTTTGCCATTTCGTAGATTTTCCACGAGAAGCTAACGCCAGTTACTTCGTTTGGCGACGTGTTTGACATCGGCCATGTGTAAAAGAAATCTAGCCTATCACCTTTCTTACTTAGCTTAAACGTACCTTCTTCGGATACTGTTATTACTTCCTCCGGGCCTAATTCTTCGCCTGTATTTAGCGTAATTGTTTCCGTTGCGGGATAGGCTTTGAAGGATGAATGACCTTTGTTAGTCATCGATCCTTTCATCGCAATGTGCGCTTGAGGGTGATATTAGAACTTGGTCAATTTTAATGTCTAAATCGTCGTAATTCTCCTCGTCATTCATTTCCGCACTTTACAACCAAATACCGCTATCCTCGCTTAAGTTTTCATCCGCACCAGTTTCTTTCGCTTGAACCTTTTCAGCTTTATTACTCGGCTGAGTATTCGACGAGCACCCCGCAATTATCAGCAAGGCTTATTATAGAAAAGAGTAGTCTAACTCGCTTCATTTAATCACGACCTTTTTCTTTTAATTATTCGTTATTGTTATGTAAGACGGCTACCTACGTTTTTATACGTAAGCAACCGCCAAAAGTTCCGGCTACTACTTGCCGACCTCATGAAGCGCCTTTCTTTCTCGCGCCTTCTTCGTTACGTCGTTATTT
>NZ_JAIVLB010000046.1 GCF_020524495.1 Bacillus stratosphericus
ATTATTATAACAACATTCGTATTCAAACAAAACTAAACAACCAATCACCGATAAACTATCGGCAATTGGCTGTATAAAGGTGTTTTGATCCCTGTCTCAAAAACGGGGGTCAGTCCCGATTCACTCGTCAGCTTTTTTTGTATTTGAATTTAAATACAAAATATCTGAAGATGATTTAAAGAACTATGGTTTACGACAAAACAAACAGGATGAGGTGGTATCTGATGAAAAGCCACATACTGTTCGCCACCTTTTGGGAAAACCATATCCTGGTACCGATATTATATGCTCAAAAAGGGGATATCCTGGTGGTGCCTTGAATGGTTTAATTGGTCATGCTGGTATCGTTATTAACATGAAAAACTATGCCTCCATTCATAGATTTAGACATTATCGATTCCATTCAAAGCTGGTTTCGTCATAGTGCCAATACAAAGGTTATTCGAATCAATCATCAAGAAAAGGAGGATCTAACAGGGGATTGGGCGCACGATGACGTGAAAGACCATCCGAAGGCTCGATTTTCGGACCCGACGTATTATTCAAAGATTGTATGGCAGGCTACGCCAAAACAGGTGACACTGTTGGACATGCGTTAAGGCACCTTATGGATTTTTGAAAAAGAGAAACTATAAAACAGTGACTCCTAAAGTCATTGTGAGTGAAGGTCGTAAAATTGGCGGCTTAAACTTTTAATATGTTTTCTCCTCTCTTCAATGAAGTGAGGTTTTTTTATGCAAAGTCATTTCTGTCTAAAAGATATATCAATATATTTTCCCTGCTTGTTTCCATTCGTCCATTCATGTACGAAAATAGACATTCTCCGACGAATTTATAATGGAGAAACAAAAAAAGCAAACGTTTCAGACTTTTTTTGATAGAATAGAAAGTATGAATGAATGAGAAACTTGTTAAGTTGAAAGTGGGTGACATCGTGGGAAAAATCATAGCGATTACCAACCAGAAGGGTGGCGTTGGAAAGACAACAACTTCTGTTAATTTGGGTGCGTGTTTAGCATACATAGGAAAACGAGTATTGTTAGTTGATATTGATGCGCAGGGCAATGCCACGAGTGGTATTGGGATTGAGAAGGCCGACGTAGAGAAGTGTGTGTACGATATTTTAGTTGATGATGCAGATGTACTTGATGTGATTAAGACGACAGAGGTCGAAAATCTTGATGTCATTCCTGCGACGATACAGCTTGCAGGGGCAGAAATTGAGCTTGTGCCTACGATCTCACGTGAAGTGAGGCTGAAGAGAGCACTTGAATCAGTGAAGCAAAATTATGATTATATGATTATTGACTGCCCGCCATCACTTGGATTACTGACGATTAATGCGTTAACTGCATCCGATTCCGTTTTAATACCGGTTCAGTGTGAATATTATGCGCTTGAAGGATTGAGTCAATTGTTAAACACAGTTCGTCTCGTGCAGAAACATTTAAATACCGACCTTGCCATTGAAGGGGTCTTACTGACGATGCTTGATGCAAGGACAAATCTTGGGATTCAGGTCATTGAAGAAGTGAAGAAATACTTTAGAGATAAAGTCTATCACACCGTTATTCCGAGAAATGTCAGACTCAGCGAAGCGCCTAGTCATGGAAAGCCTATTATCTTGTATGATCCACGATCAAGAGGTGCAGATGTCTATTTAGACTTAGCAAAGGAAGTGGATACGAATGGCTAAAGGTCTTGGGAAGGGTATTAATGCATTATTTAATAACATAGAATCAAATGAAGAAACTGTAGAAGAAATCAAATTAAAGGATTTGCGTCCGAATCCGTATCAGCCAAGGAAAACGTTTGATGACGATGCGTTAGCTGATCTCAAAGCATCAATTCAGCAGCACGGCGTTTTACAGCCGATCATCGTTCGAAAATCGATTAAAGGATATGACATTGTAGCAGGTGAACGCCGTTTTCGAGCAGCAGAACAAGTTGGTCTGGAAACAATTCCTGCGATCGTCAGAGAATTTTCAGAAACGCTGATGAGAGAGATTGCCCTTTTAGAAAACTTACAGCGTGAGGATTTATCTCCATTAGAGGAAGCGGAAGCCTATGCTTCCTTGCTAGATCACTTAAGTGTGACCCAAGAAGAATTAGCGAAACGGTTAGGTAAAAGCAGACCGCATATTGCGAATCATCTTCGCCTTCTAACCTTACCGGAAGAAGTACAAAAGCGGATTGCCGATGGAACGTTATCGATGGGACATGGACGAACTTTGCTTAGCTTGAAAAACAAGAAGAAGCTAGCACCATTGGTAAAGAAAATCGTTGATGAGGGGTTAAATGTACGTCAGGTTGAGAAACTTGTTCAGCAGTTAAACGAAATTGTTCCACGTGAAACAAAGAAAAAAGAAGCACCAAAGGATCGAATGTTGAAAGAAAGAGAGTCTTTCTTACAAAATTACTTTGGTACTTCAGTTACCATTAAGAAACAGAAGAAAAAAGGAAAAATTGAGATTGAATTTCTTTCAAACGAAGATTTAGAAAGAATTCTTGAATTGCTTTCTATGAGAGAATCCTCAGAGTGACCATCTTGATACGAGATGGTCTTTTTTATATTCTCCCAGTGATATTTTGAATAGGGGCAAAGAGAGAGCGGCTTTTTTCTCTCGTCCAATCCATTTGATCAATGTGAGATAGACTTTCAGAAAGTGTATTGGCCATAGACATGACAAGATGGAGCCTTGTGTTTTGGAGAACGAAGTATTCCATAAAACCACTGACGTTGACGATCCCATTGATATGAATATCTCCTACCTGAGGGAGCTCCTTTTGTACACCTGCCCCAGGTTTTAACGGCCCATCTCCAATTTGGAAGGAGCCTACACTTTTCACTCTTCCTAAACAGGCATCAACAGCCACAATAAATGGATGTTGATGAGCTTGTTCAATTTCAGCGAGCTTTTCTTTTAAATTGACGGCATGCACTGGGTTAGAGAGAGTTCCGTATACGTGAAGCTTTTTCAAATTCAGACCTGAAAGCTTTGTTCCAACAAGTGGACCTAGAGAGTCGCCAGTTGAGCGGTCTGTTCCAATACAAACGATGACAACGGGTCTTTTTCCTGCTTTCTGAAGATGCGAGAATAAAATACTTTTAAGATGCTTAATGGCATTTGTATCCGTATGGGACACGTATTCTTTCACCCTATTTCTTAAAAAAAGACCGTTCTTGCTATTCATAGGTCTCACTTCCTTGTCATAGTAGTTAGTAACAGTATACGGAAAGAAGCTTAATTCTATACCTATGAGGTGATGATTGTGTGGAAGGCTGGTTCAAGGTGGACGCTTTTAATTTTAGGAAGCTTAATAGGAGCGGGGTATGCTTCCGGTCAAGAAATTTGGCAGTTTTTTGGTATTGATAGTGGACTAGCCATTCTACTATTTACACTGATGTTTATGCTGTCTACCTATGTGGTGTTGAAAATTAGTTATGAGGTGCGTGCTGATCACTTTGTGCCAGTGCTAGAGCGGCTTGTAGGTCCATGGCTGGCTAAGGTGTATGACATTTTAATTGTCCTTTATCTATTCACGACAACAACGGTCATGATTGCCGGTGGCGGGGTCACACTTGAGATGTATCGTGTTCCATTTTGGGTTGGAATCGGTGCGTTTTGTTTTTTTTCATTTATGATTTTTTTCTGGGATGTAAAAGGGCTCTTATCGGTAAATGCCTTTATTATACCAATTTTGGTGGTGGGGCTCATCTATGCGTTTGTTTTTTATTATATGAATCATGATCATATGTGGAGGATTGATTTTGGGCAGCAGTACAATTGGCCTGCCAGTATTGTCTTTGCTTCTTTGAATATATTATCTGTTGTTGCCGTACTGTCTTCGGTTGGGAAAGAAATGAAGGGGCTGGGAGAAGCCAAAATTGCGAGTATATTAAGCGGTCTAATTTTTGGTGTCCTCTCTTATGTATATAATGAAATACTTGTTGATATTTCTGGGAGTCTTTCAGCAGAAGGAATTCCTTTGTTTACGGTATTAGAAGGGGCGCCGACGTCATTGTTTGTATTTATGACAGTTGTCCTTTGTCTAGCCATTTATACGACAACAGCCGCTGGTTTATTTGGTTTATCGAGCCGAATGCTCTCTTTTGTACGAATTCCTCGCTGGTTGATTGTATTCGTTATGCTTCTTTTGATGGCGCCTTTAACATCTCTTGGATTTGCCGATTTGATTGCTTTCTTGTATCCGATTTATAGTTTGTTAAATCTTTATTTACTCGTCTGTTTAATGCTATACCCAATTTTAAGTAAGAAGATCTTTTTTTGATCAAGAAATTATATTGATAAAATAAGGACCACTCTTCGTAAGAGCAGTGCTTATTTTATCAGAATTGAATCGATGGCATCTTTGATATCCTTATATAAAGGCATTTGCTGAATTGAAGGTGACAGACTGCCCATATAAATATATTTGGACTATCAAAGGTGGTGGCTTTTTTGACAACTGGCTGTTCTGTTGCAATATAAGCACAAATAGTATCGGCAAGGGCTTGTTGGTAGGACGCTATGATGACACACTTGTTCAATGTATTCCTTCCCTTTAAAAAAGGCATGATCTTGATTCCCTGCTAGGGATTTTCTTTCAATGGGATAGACATCATCTGTTTTGCAATGAATGTGCTGCTGTTTGAACATCTTCTGGTGATGAGACCTTCATTTGCTTTGGTAACGGACAGTGAAAAGCGACGATGAATTCATTTGATTGTTTCTGTTGCATCGTTAAACCAAATAATTTATGATGGATTTTTAGAAAATCGTGGACAGTGAGCGTTTGCTAACCTATTTCTATCGTATGGTGCCGTAATTTGTCTTTGTTTCCAGCATGATCGGATATGATTTTATATTCTTTATTGGTTAATCTATCCTTTCGATTGACCATCGTACCTGCTCCCTCATATAACATTTATACAAATATCATAAATTAAAAAATAGGGAAAAACAGTTTAAGTAACTATTGGTCACAAATAAAATGATATAAAAGAAGGATTTTTTCTATAAAAAAGAATAGGATTAACGATCGTTTTTTTGTACAATAGATTCAATAAAGTGAGCAATTGAGGTGAAGGCTGATGGCAGACAAAGCGTTTGGGTTACATGACGTTGTTGAAATGAAAAAACCCCATCCATGTGGTGCCAATCGGTGGAAAGTCATTCGTTTGGGCATGGATATTCGTATTAAATGCGAAGGCTGTGGGCATAGCGTGCTGATCCCAAGAAGAGACTTTGAACGAAAAATGAAGAAAATTCTCGTCAAGCATGAGGAGCCAACTGCTTAAGGTAGGCCTCATGCTTTTTTTGATTAATTGTCTATTATGCAGGAAGCAATTTATCCTTTTATAGCTCTGATTCGCTCTTTTTGGTGATGTTTCTTCTATTGAAAACGCATAATGGTTAACTTGTCTTTTCATGTAAACCTACTTATAATTGCTCTAGGTTCATATTACGCAGTATAACGAGCACGTTTGATATAGAGGAGATGAAAGAATGGCTTTAACAGCTGGTATTGTTGGCTTACCTAACGTCGGGAAGTCAACGCTATTCAATGCAATTACACAGGCTGGGGCGGAGTCTGCTAACTATCCGTTCTGTACCATTGATCCAAACGTCGGAATTGTAGAGGTTCCAGACGATCGTTTACAAAATCTAACAGAATTGGTGCAGCCGAAAAAGACAGTTCCGACTGCTTTTGAATTCACTGATATTGCTGGTATTGTCAAAGGTGCGTCTAAAGGTGAAGGATTAGGGAATAAATTCCTTTCTCACATCCGCCAAGTAGATGCGATCTGTCACGTGGTGAGAGCGTTTGCCGATGATAACATTACACACGTATCAGGCAAGGTTGATCCAGTGTCAGATATTGAAACAATTAATTTAGAACTGATTTTGTCGGATTTAGAAACGGTTGAAAAGCGTTTAACTCGTGTGAGTAAGCTTGCGAAACAAAAAGACAAGGAAGCTGTAGCTGAATTTGATATTTTGTCGAAGCTAAAGGAGGCATTTGAAGCTGGGAAATCTGCAAGATCTGTAGAATTTACAGATGAGCAGCAAAAGCTTGTGAAACAGCTTCATTTACTCACGTCTAAACCAGTTCTTTATGTAGCAAATGTGAGTGAGGATGAAGTAGCAGATCAGGACGGAAACGAATATGTGCAGCAAATTCGTGAGTTTGCATCTGGCGAAAACGCTGAAGTGATCATTGTTTGTGCTAAGATTGAATCTGAAATTGCAGAGCTTGAAGGAGAAGAGAAGCAGATGTTCCTTGAAGAGCTCGGCATCAAAGAATCAGGACTAGATCAGTTGATTAAAGCGTCTTATTCACTTCTAGGCTTAGCTACGTATTTTACAGCAGGTGAGCAAGAGGTACGTGCTTGGACATTTAAAAAAGGAATGAAGGCGCCAGAATGTGCTGGAATCATTCATACGGACTTCGAGCGTGGATTTATTCGTGCTGAAACGGTTGCTTATGAGGATTTACTAGCTGGCGGAAGCATGTCTGCTGCGAAAGAGGCAGGGAAAGTGCGTTTAGAAGGTAAAGATTATGTAGTGAAAGATGGAGACGTCATTCATTTCCGTTTTAACGTATAGGTTCTTGTCATAGGCCAAGTGATTTGTTATAATATACAATTGTGAGTAATATAATTTATTGCTCCTTGCCCGTTTAGGGCCGCTTAGACCAAAAGGAGGTGCAATCAGATGAGAAAGTACGAAGTTATGTACATCATCCGCCCAACAGTTGACGATGAGGCTAAAAAAGCAGTTATCGAGCGTTTCAATAACGTGTTGACTTCTAACGGTGCGGAGATCACTGGAACAAAGGATTGGGGTAAACGTCGTCTTGCATACGAAATCAACGATTTCCGTGACGGTTTCTACCAAATCGTAAACGTTCAATCTGACGCTGCAGCAGTTCAAGAATTTGACCGCTTAGCTAAGATCAGTGACGATATCATTCGCCACATTGTTGTTAAAGAAGAAGTATAAATCATTGAAATATATATTTAAAGGTGGTCTTTTAATATGCTAAACCGTGTTGTATTGGTCGGAAGACTAACAAAAGACCCTGAGCTTCGCTACACGCCTAATGGTGCGGCTGTAGCCACGTTTACTCTAGCTGTGAATCGTACGTTTACGAATCAATCTGGAGAGCGTGAAGCCGATTTCATTAACTGTGTTACTTGGAGGAGACAAGCCGAGAACGTGGCTAATTTCCTGAAAAAAGGAAGTCTTGCCGGTGTAGACGGTCGCTTACAGACGAGAAACTATGAAAATCAGCAAGGACAGCGTGTCTTCGTGACAGAAGTTCAAGCTGAGAGTGTTCAATTTCTTGAGCCTAAAAGCGGCGGCGGTGCTGGTTCAGGTGGATACAGCGGCGGTGGCAATAGCGGAGGCCAGTATTATGGCGGTAGCCAAAACGATCAGAATCCATTTGGCAATCAAAACAATCAAAATCGTAATCAGGGGAATAGCTTCAATGATGACCCATTTGCGAATGACGGTAAACCGATTGACATCTCCGATGATGATTTGCCATTCTAATTGATCTGGATAATGACTAAAGGAAAGGTGTGAAAACAAATGGCAGGTGGACGCAGAGGCGGTCGTGCGAAACGTCGTAAAGTATGTTTCTTTACTTCTAACGGTATCACGCACATCGATTACAAAGATGTTGATCTTCTTAGAAAGTTTGTTTCTGAGCGTGGTAAAATTTTACCTCGTCGTGTAACAGGAACTAGTGCTAAGTATCAACGTAAATTGACTTTAGCGATCAAAAGATCACGTCAAATGGCATTACTTCCATACGTTACTGGTGAGTAAGTCGTTGACTTAAAAGCGAAGAGCCTTGAGCTCTTCGCTTTTTTTTCTATGTCTAACTCTATTTTTGCTAGAGCCGTTTTTGGCGGTTGAACTAGGGGAAGTATGTAAAAGGAGTCAAAGTGACAGTTTGTTCTATACAAATACGAGGTCGATCTGTCATATTGGTAGTCTAGAAAATAATTGCAGTCAGGGCGTGGGAAGATGATTGAATTTAAGAAGGTTTCGATGCGATTTTCTGATGAGCGCTATGCCGTTCAGTCTGTTGATTTGGATATTCAGAAAGGTGAGTTTTTTATATTGATTGGACCTAGTGGAAGCGGGAAAACGACGACATTGAAAATGATCAATCGTCTTATTTCTTCTACAGAAGGTGAGATTTATATAAAGGATCAAAAAGTAAGTGATTATGATATGTATGAGCTGCGCTGGGACATTGGTTATGTTCTTCAACAAATTGCGCTTTTTCCTCATATGACCATAGAAGAAAATATTGCCGTAGTGCCGGAGCTGAAGCATTGGAGCCGGAACGAGACGAGTAAGCGTGTTGATGAACTGATGTTGATGGTGGGGCTTGATCCAGCTATGTATCGACATCGAAAGCCGGCAGAGCTTTCAGGAGGACAGCAGCAGCGGGTCGGTGTTGCACGTGCACTTGCAGCTGATCCTGAGATTGTCCTAATGGATGAACCTTTTAGTGCGCTAGATCCATTGACGAGAGAGAAATTGCAGGATGATCTGCTTGATTTACAGCGTCGTATTCAAAAGACCATCGTTTTTGTGACGCATGATATGCAAGAAGCAATGAAGCTTGGTGATCGGATATGTGTCATGAATGAAGGAAAAGTGGTGCAAATTGGACGCCCAGAGGAATTGGTTCAACATCCAGTCAATGCATTTGTTCGGGAATTTGTCTCAGGGGCTGTTCCCCATGTGGGACATCAGGCATTTGAACTAGAAACTCTGGCTCAACCAATGACTCAAGAATCTCTTTTGGGCTATGATGCGGTCTCAGCATATGCCACGCTGGACGATGTACTGTTTCAATTGGCAGAGCATGAGGAATTGGCTATTGAGAAGGATGGGGAGCGGATTGGAATAGTGAATCGGCAAGCAGTGATTCAGTTTTTAGCTGGTTCTCTTGCGGAGAGGAGTGACTCACATGAATGATTGGACAAGTGTGTTATGGGCCCGAAAGGAACAATTGGGTCACGCTTTACTTGAGCATATTCAAATTTCCTTTATTGCTTTATTTTTAGCGATTTTGATTGCGATTCCATTAGGCATTTTATTAACGAGGGTTCCAAAGTTAGCAGAGTGGGTGATTGGGGTGACGGCTGTCTTACAAACGATTCCGTCTCTGGCTCTGCTTGGGCTACTGATTCCTCTCGTTGGGATCGGTCAAGTACCTGCCATTATTGCCCTTGTGGTCTATGCCTTACTTCCTATTTTAAGAAATACATATACAGGCATTCATGAGGTCGATCCTTCCCTTCGAGAAGCGGCTCTAGCCATGGGAATGAATCATCGCAAACGTTTATTAAAGGTGGAACTGCCTCTAGCCATGCCAGTAATCATGGCAGGTATCCGAACGGGGATGGTTCTCATTGTGGGGACAGCCACTCTTGCAGCTCTTATCGGGGCTGGCGGTTTAGGGAGTCTGATTCTGCTAGGAATTGATCGAAATGATATGTCGTTGATCGTCATTGGCGCCATCCCAGCCGCCTTACTTGCGCTCTTATTTGATGTGGTGCTGCGAACATTTGAGAAAATACCCTTTAAAAAGACCGTGATCTCTGTGACTGTCTTTGCCGTGATGGCAGGAGCGGTTGTCGCTGCTCCCTTGCTGTTTCAACAAGAAAAGAGACAAATTACCATTGGTGGGAAATTAGGATCAGAGCCTGAAATTTTGATCTCTATGTATAAGCTTTTAATTGAGCAGGATACGGATATTCAAGTCAATCTTAAGCCCGGTCTTGGTAAGACGTCCTTTGT
This sequence comes from Bacillus stratosphericus, assembly GCF_020524495.1. Taxonomy (GTDB): domain Bacteria; phylum Bacillota; class Bacilli; order Bacillales; family Bacillaceae; genus Bacillus; species Bacillus stratosphericus_B. The sequence goes on from NZ_JAIVLB010000046.1 coordinate 9,834, forward strand.
TTTTCAAGCGCTGCGATCTGGTGACATTGACATTTACCCTGAGTTTACGGGTACAGCGATTTCTGAGTTCCTTAAAGAAATAACGAAAAGCACAGATAAAGAAAAAGTGTATGAGCAGGCGCGGCGTGGCTTGGAGGCATCATTTGAGCTCCGTCTTCTCCAGCCGATGGCTTATAACAATACGTATGCTTTAGCCGTGCCTCAGTCACTGGCTGATCAATATGAGTTATCAAAGATTTCAGATCTAGGTAAGATCAAGAATCGTATAAATGCTGGATTTACCTTAGAATTCTCTGATCGTCAGGATGGATATCAAGGCATTCAAAAGACTTATCAGTTTTCCTTTGACGATGTGGTGACGATGGAACCTAAGCTTCGGTATCGGGCGATTAAAAAAGGGAATATTAATTTGGTTGATGCGTATTCAACAGATAGCGAGTTGAGACAATACAAATTAAAGGTGCTTGATGATGACAAGCATGTTTTTCCGCCATATCAAGGAGCGCCGCTGTTAAGGCAAGAGACGTTAACAGAGTTTCCTGAGATTGAGGCCTCACTCAACAAGCTGGCTGGTCAAATCAAAGACGATGAGATGAGAGAAATGAATTATGAAGTCAATGTGAATGGAAAAGATGCTTTTCTGGTGGCGAAAGCCTATTTAGAAAAGAACAAGCTGCTACAATAATCAAGAAAAAGCAGGTCCGCCATGTGCCAAAAGGGCCTGCTTTTTTAAAAGGAAAAACAAAAATCATTGACATTTATTTAAACACATTTTATTCTTAATTCGAAATGAATATATTTTTTAATTTAATATCTCGAATTCAAGATATTAAAAGACGTCAACAAAGACATAATGAATAGAGCTTGTTACTTCATGATTAGGAGGTCATTAGGAGTGAAAAAAACAGAAGGAATTCACCATATTACAGCGATAGTTGGTCATCCTCAGGAGAACGTTGATTTTTATGCCGGTGTATTGGGACTTCGTCTCGTTAAGAAGACCGTAAATTTTGATGATCCAGGCACATATCATTTATATTTTGGGAATGAAGGGGGCTCTCCAGGTACTATTATGACATTTTTTCCTTGGCCAGGTGCCCAAAAGGGTCAAATTGGCGCAGGCCAAGTTGGCGTGACCACATACGTTGTCCCGACAGGCGCTTTCTCTTTCTGGAAGGAACGTCTGAAGCAGTTTGATATTGCTTATGATACCAATGAACGCTTTGGTGATGCCTTTCTTTCATTTGAAGATCCACACGGCCTATTGATTGAGCTAGTAGAGCGGGATGAAGGAAAGCAAAATGAGTGGACATTTAACGGTGTCACACCCGATGTAGCGATTAAAGGGTTTGGCGGAGCTGTTTTATTAACATCACAGCCGGAGCAAACGATGCAGCTGTTAGAGAAAACGATGGGACTTGAACGAGTTGGAGCAGAAGAGGACTATGTGCGATTCCGTTCGTTCGGTGATATTGGCAATGTGATTGATGTGAAAGTGACACCTGTTGCACGAGGACGGATAGGTGTTGGGGTTGTACATCATGTTGCATGGAGAGCAACTGATGATCATGATCTATTAGATTGGCAAAGACATATTGTGCAAAGCGGGTATCAGGTAACACCTGTGCAAGACCGAAATTACTTCAATGCCATTTATTTCAGAGAGCTTGGCGGTATATTATTTGAGCTTGCGACTGATCTTCCGGGGTTTGCACACGATGAATCAGTGGAAACGATGGGTGCAGCGTTGAAGCTGCCACCGCAATATGAGGCGCAGCGAAGTCAGATTGAACAAATTGTGCTACCAATTGAGGTGAGAGTAATCAAAGGGAAAGGAGATTCATGATGAAGCACCTTTTTCGAAAAGGAAAGAATGAACAAAGACCTGTCCTTTTATTACTGCATGGTACTAGCGGGACAGAACTTGATTTATTGCCGCTTGCGGAGGTGGTAGATTCGGGCGCATCTGTGCTCAGCGTGAGAGGAAATGTGTTAGAGAAAGGCATGCCGCGTTTTTTCAGGCGTTTGGCAGAGGGTGTATTTGATGAACAAGATTTAATTGAGCGAACAAAGGAACTATATACATTTATAGGTGAAGCAGCAGATGGATATGGGTTTGATCGTGACAACGTTGTAGCCATCGGATATTCAAACGGGGCGAACATTGCTGGAAGTCTGCTATTCCATTATGAAGATGCACTGAAAGGGGCGATCCTGCATCACCCGATGGTGCCAAGACGCGGGGTTTCATTGCCTTCATTAGCGAGGAAACAAGTCTTTATAGCAGCTGGTGAAAATGACCCAATGTGCAAACCAGAGGAATCACAGGAGTTGGAGCAATTGCTGCAAGACGCAGGCGCTTCGGTCACGCTTCATTGGGGAAATCATGGACATCAGCTAACGAGAGAAGAAGTAGATGCTGCGGCTTTATGGTATCATCGTCAATTTTAAATGAGGTAGGGAATACAGGTGGTTTTTTAGAGAAGCTGTTTGGGCAAACCAAACAAAAGGAGATGGAGCAAATGGAACATGTAAAACTAGTGATTATTTCAAACAACCGATTGTTTCGATAGATGAACCATTATTTGAGCTGATTTGTGAGTAAAAAGGTCCTCTTCAGCTTCTGTTTTCAAACCCAGATACAGTGGAAGGAAAGATGAACCGGCTTTACTCGTATGCAAAAGAGCGAGGGAAACAGGTTGAGGCAGATACTGTTGTGCTTATGATGGTTGTATCAAAGAGCAGCTAAAAAGATGTATGGAGCAAAAGATTGGAGCGTGATGCAGGGCTGCACAGCAGGTTGAACGGGAGACGGCATCTCCATCAATTATTCACTTTTCTAAAACAATTTGTTCATCAAAAAATTACCGCTTTGAATGAGTGAGCCAGTCAAGTTGGCTCTTTGTATAGAAACGTAAATGCGATGAGATGTTAAAAAAATAATCGAGCGCAAACTATTTTGAACAGGCGCGCGTCTATCCAATGTAAGAAATAACAGATGCGCATTTAAGATAAAGGAGCTCTTTGTAAAATGAAGAAACGAAAGATTGATGATCAATTTGCGGATTACGTAATGGAGCATAAACACAGTTTTTATCGATTGTCCTATAGCTATGTCAAAAACCCAGAAGATGCCATGGATGTGGTTCAAGATGCGATTCATAAAGCACTCAAATCTGTACATCGACTAGAGGATGAAAGCAAGATGCATAGTTGGTTTTATAAAATTGTGGTGAACGTTGCCCTAGACTTTTTACGAAAGAAGAAGCGGGTGCAGGTGACAGATGATGACACACTTGAATTCTTATCAAAGGGTGAATCCGATGTCTATGAGGATCAGGATGTTAGACGGGCCATAGAGGATTTGCCTGAGATGTACCGGGTCATCATTATATTGCGATTCTTTGAAGATTTAAAGCTTGAGGACATCGCTCATATTCTCGAAGAAAATGAAAACACCATTAAAACAAGATTATATAAAGCGTTGCGATTTTTAAAAGTAGAATTATCGCAGGAGGAAATATAAATGGATAAGCATTTGGAACAGTTAAAAGAGGAATATTTAGAAATTCCTATTCCACCGGAATATGATGCCATGGTTGAACGGACGTTAAAACGAAAAAATAAAAAACCGCACTTCAAACAGTGGACGACTGGAATTGTCGCTGTGGCTGCTCTGTTTGTGACCACTGTCAACGTCAGTCCACAGGCAGCAAGAGCAATTTCAGAGGTACCTGTCATTGGTGAGCTTGTGAAGGTCGTGACTTTCACAGAATTTAAGAAAAGCGATCAGGGAACGAATATTGATCTGAAAACACCACACGTGTCAGGGCTTGGTGACGAAAAATTAGAAAACAGCCTCAATCAAAAATATTTAGCTGAGAATAAAAAGCTGTATCAAGATTTTGAAAAGGGAACAAAGGGCTACAAAAATGGCCATTTAAGTGTTGAGAGTGGGTATGAAGTAAGAACGAACAATGATCAAATTCTCTCAATAGGTCGATACAAGGTGACAACTCAGGCTTCAGCGGCAGAAGAAATGACGTACGATACGGTTGATAAGAAAAATCATGTGCTCATCACACTACCAAGCTTGTTTAAGGATGACCGTTATATTGATGTAATTAGTGAAAACATTAAAGAGCAGATGAAAAAACAGATGAAAGAGGATTCAAATAAGATTTATTGGATTGGCAAAGATGAAATGGATCCATTTAAAAAGATTCAGCAAGATCAAAGCTTCTATATCAATTCCAAAGGCAAGCTCGTGATTTCCTTTAATGAATATGATGTGGCACCTGGCTACATGGGTGTTGTTGAATTCACGATACCAACAAGTGCTCTAAAGGATATTCTCGTCAGTGATGTATATATTCATTAAAAAGGAGCGTTCTGAAAGGAGCGCTTCAGCGTGTAGACAAAGCCTCGCATTGGGTGTCATTTCTGCGTGCCGGTGCTCACGAATCTCAAATTCGCTCCGCTTCGGTAATCGTCCTTCCTAGACTTCAAAGGTTTTCTATCAAACTTGAAATTTTAGCCCTTTGTCAACAATCTGAAGACATACAAAAAAGACTGCTGAACTCGTCAGCAGTCTTGTCGTGTGGATTAAGAAAGAGCGTTCGTTAGTGCAGGCACGACTTGTTTCTTTCTTGATACGACACCTTTTAATAATGCTGTGTTGTTTTTAAGTGTTACGTTAAATGCTTTTTCTACTTTTGCTGCTTCAGCACCAAGTGCAAGAGCAAGAGAATCATTTTCTAAGATGTCTGTGATCACAAGAACAAATAGATCAAGATCTTTCCCTGCAATGACTTCATTGATTTTGGCTTCAATTCCCGTTTGTCTTGCTGTCACTTCAGCGATATCTACTGTATTGACTTGAGCAATTTCAACTTTGCTGTTTCCTAGTGCAAATTCTTTTGCATCAAGTGTAATTAATTCTTGAACAGTTTTTTGACTTAGATCAGCGCCAGCTTTTAGCATGTCTAGGCCGTATACTTGTGGATCTACCCCTGCAATTTTTGCTACCTCATGCGCAGCATCAATGTCTTGCTGTGTGCATGTTGGGGATTTAAATAGTAAGGAATCAGAAATGATTGCAGATAAAAGCAGCCCAGCGATTTCTTTTTCAATGGTGATTTGGTTCTCTTTGTACATTTTGTTTAGGATCGTTGCTGTACAACCAACTGGCTCAGCACGATAGTAAAGAGGTTCACTTGTTTCAAAGTTGGCAATACGGTGATGGTCAATGACCTCGGTCACTTGTACTTGATCAATATCGCTTACACTTTGCTGGAATTCGTTATGATCAACAAGAATGACTTGCTTTGTTTCGTTTGCAGCCGTTTCAATGAAACGAGGTGGTTCTTGTTTAAAGAAATCTAATGCGTATTGTGTTTCTCCATTGATTTCTCCAAGTCTGACAGCTTCTGCCTCAACGCCAATTTTGTTTTTCAGATCAGCGTAAGCAATCGCAGAGCAAATTGTGTCTGTGTCAGGGTTTTTGTGTCCAAATATGAGTGTTTTTCCCATGTGAATTCTCCTTCTTACATTTATTAATGATGTTTCTATTCTAACAGCTTTTGATCTTGAATTCAGGGTTTATAGCTAAGATTAATCTAAAAAATTGTCATATGCTGTTTAAAAACGTTCATTCAAATTCATATCGGTGTTCCACGTGGAACGTTCTCAGGATAGCCGCATTTTACTTGGGATTTGCCGCTATGGTAAAATAAAGGTTGGAGCAAGACATGATGAAGCTTACATAGTGCGTATACATAGAAGTACACATTGAGCAAGATATAGAAAAATGGTTGGATAGAGGTGAAGGTGTGAAACAAACAAAAGGGTTAGTAGAAGGCGCTATCATGATCAGTATTTTTTCGGTCATGACACTGTTTTATTTGTATGTGCCACTATTATCCATTATTTTCTTTCTGGCTGCTCCGATTCCGATCATTCTCTATACAATCAGGCAAGGATTGAAAAAAGGAATTGCTGCTGGCGCTATTGGCATAGTGATCAGCTTTTTAATTGGTTCTATTGCGGGATTGATGAGTGCACCAATGCTGATTGCTGTCGGATTAGGCATGGGCGTTTTCTACAGCAAGAGGCAGCCGGGAAATGCGGTCATTACAGGTGGGCTGATCTATTTATTCAGTTTCCTCATCTACTTTGTCGTCAGTGTTCAGCTTTTTCAGGTAGATATACTTGGTATCGCTAAAGAGTCAATTGAGCAAATGATTCCGATGGTAGAGAGCGTATTAAAGCAATCCGGCGCTTCTGAACAGGACATTGCGAAACAACTGAAGCAGTTGAGAGAGATTCAGGATACGGCATTGAGTGCTTTACCTGTAGCGCTATTGATTGGTGTTACGCTGATCGCTTTAGTGAATCACTGGATCGTGCGTCCCCTGATTAAACGGTTTGTCAAAGACATGCCGAACCTTAAGAAATTTAAGGATATGCGGATGCCCAAAAGCATGGTATGGTATTATTTACTCACACTGCTTTTGATGCTGATTCAGACGGAAAAAGGCAGCTTTTTATGGCTTGTTCAAACGAGTGCGTTTCAAATTTTATTTATATTGGTGCTTATTCAGGGCTTTTCTTTTATCTTCTATTATTGCCACGAAAAAAACATCTCAAAAGTGGTACCCATTTTTGCTATCGTGTTGACGATTCTCTATCCGCAAGTCGGTGTGATTGTGCGTATTATAGGAATTGTCGACATAGGCTTTGATTTAAGAGATAAAGTAAAGAATAAATAATTCACTCTGAATGTTGAGGAGTTGATATCAGTGCCAAGCTTCTATAGAAAACCTGTCATCAAGTATCCGATCTTCGCGTTAATTGTCCTTGCGGTGGTCACAGTCCTCCTCAACCTTTATTTTAATTGGATCATAGGAGCGGTTGGTCTTTTAGTACTTGCAGGTGTACTCTACTTCTTAAAGTGGGCAGATACGCAAGTGCAAAAAGAGATTGATTCATATATTTCAACATTATCCTATCGAGTCAAAAAGGTTGGAGAAGAAGCATTAATGGAGATGCCAATTGGGATTATGCTGTTTAATGACCAGTATTATATCGAATGGACAAATCCATTTCTCTCTTCGTGCTTTCATGAAAGTACACTTGTCGGCAGATCCTTGTACGATACATTTGAGTCCATTGTGCCTCTTATTAAACAGGAGGTCGAGACAGAAAATGTGACGCTGAATGATCGGAAATTCAAGGTGATTATTAAGCGGTCAGAGCGTCTTTTATACTTCTTTGATGTAACCGAACAGGTACAGATTGAGAGGCAGTATAAGAATGAACGAACGGTGTTATCGTATATTTTTTTAGACAATTATGACGATGTCACGCAAGGCCTTGATGACCAAGTGCGCAGTGCCATTTATAGTGAAGTAACGTCACTGTTAAACAATTGGGCGCAAGAATATGGTATTTTCCTGAAGAGAATTTCGTCTGAACGCTTTATTGCGGTATTAAATGAGAGCATCCTAGCAGAGCTTGAAGCCTCAAAGTTCTCCATTTTAGACGAGGTTCGTGAGAAAACAGGGGCACATAGCGCGACGCTTACCCTTAGTATCGGAATTGGTGCGTCTGTTCCATCTCTCAAAGAGCTTGGAGCACTTGCGCAATCGAGTCTTGACCTTGCCCTCGGACGAGGCGGAGATCAGGTTGCCATTAAACAGCCGAATGGGAAAGTGAAATTCTACGGCGGGAAAACCAATCCAATGGAAAAACGGACACGAGTACGCGCAAGGGTCATTTCTCATGCATTAAAAGAAATAGTATCTGAAAGTGGTAATGTGATGATCATGGGGCATAAGTTCCCAGATATGGACTCAATCGGTGCTTCGATCGGTATTTTAAAGGTTGCACAGGCTAATGGGAAAGAAGGCTATATTGTCATTGATGCTAACCAGATTGGGGACAGTGTTCAACGCTTAATTAGTGAAATTAAGAATTATGGAGAGCTTTGGTCACGTTTTATCACGCCAGAAGAAGCGATGGAGCTGGGAAAGGATGACACATTGCTTGTGGTCGTCGATACACATAAACCGTCTCTCGTCATGGAAGAACGACTGCTGAATAAAATTGAAAACGTCGTTGTCATTGACCATCATAGACGAGGTGAGGAATTTATCCGTGATCCTTTACTTGTCTATATGGAGCCGTATGCTTCATCCACCGCAGAGCTTGTCACAGAGCTATTAGAGTATCAGCCGAAGAAACTGCGCATCAATATGATTGAAGCCACTGCACTTCTTGCTGGAATCATTGTTGATACAAAGAGCTTCTCACTGAGAACGGGATCAAGAACGTTCGATGCGGCATCCTACCTTCGTGCGAAGGGAGCAGATCCTGTCCTTGTGCAAAAGTTCTTAAAAGAGACAGTCGATCATTACATCAAACGGGCAAAACTTATTCAGCATACAGAGCTGTATCAAAACCAGATAGCGATCGCTTCTTTGCCGTCTGACAGTTCTGAGTATTATGATCAAATTACGATTGCACAGACTGCTGATTCCCTTTTGTCGATGAGTGAGGTGGAAGCGTCATTTGCCGTCGCTAGACGAGATGACGACACTGTCTGCATTAGTGCCAGATCCTTAGGGGATGTCAACGTTCAAATTATCATGGAGGCATTAGACGGTGGCGGTCATTTAACTAACGCTGCAACCCAAATGTATGGTATAACCATTGAAGAAGCGGTAGAGAGGTTAAAAGCTGCGATAGACGAATATTTCGAAGGAGGGGTTCAAAGATGAAAGTGATCTTTCTAAAAGACGTAAAAGGCAAAGGGAAAAAAGGAGAAGTCAAGAATGTAGCTGATGGATACGCTCACAACTTTCTGATCAAACAAGGGTTAGCTGTTGAAGCAAATGCAACGAACCTAAGTGCATTGGAAGGGCAGAAAAACAAAGAGAAAAAGAATGCCATCCAAGAGCTTGAAAAAGCGAAACAACTAAAAGAAACACTTGAGACCTTAACAGTGGAACTCACTGCAAAATCAGGTGAAGGCGGCCGTCTGTTTGGATCCATTACAAGCAAACAAATCGCTGATAAATTACAAAAAGAGCATCAAATCAAACTTGATAAACGTAAAATCGAGCTGAATGATGCCATCCGTGCCCTAGGATACACGAATGTGCCTGTGAAAATTAATCCAGAAGTACAAGCTACATTAAAGGTACACGTTACAGAACAAGCCTAAACAAAAAGAACCCGTCTCACGGGACTGACCCCCGTTTTTGAGACAGGGATCAAAACACCTTTATACAGCCAATTGCCGATAGTTTATCGGTGATTGGTTGTTTAGTTTTGTTTGAATACGAATGTTGTTATAATAATA
>NZ_JAIVLB010000047.1 GCF_020524495.1 Bacillus stratosphericus
AGCTCTCACGGTCAATGAGGTATCGTTTTACCGCTTTGATTTTATCTTCAATTGTAAATTTAGCCAAAGAAAAGCACCTCCAAATGTTAGACTGTGTCTAATATTTGGGGTGCACTTCATTGTGACAAGACTCTCTTTTAGATTCGTTATTTTCTTATTTGGCCTTGACCGCAAATCACAAATTTTTCAGAGGTTAAGGCTGGCAGACCCATAGGCCCTCTTGCGTGCAGTTTTTGTGTACTAATGCCTATTTCGGCTCCATAGCCAAATTCAAACCCATCTGTAAATCGAGTCGACGCATTATGATAAACAGCGGCAGCGTCGACGGCTGTTAAGAAAAATGCCGCATGCTGATCATTTTCCGTAATGATTGCTTCAGAGTGCTTGGAGCTATATGTTTGAATATGTTGAATGGCTTTTTCTATGTTCTGAACTATTTTGATACTGACAATTGGTGCTAAAAATTCCGTTTCAAAGTCATCTGTTGTCGCTAAAGTTGCGCTAGGAGCAAGCTGGCATACAGCTTCATCTCCTCGTATCTCTACACCACTTGACTGAAGTGCTTCAAATAACGAAGCACCATGTGTTTTTGCCCATGTTTCATGAATGACAATGCTCTCAATGGCATTACAAACAGATGGTCTTTGGGTTTTGGCATTTAGGACAATTTGCTCAGTCATGTCTTTCTTGGCCGTTTCATCAATGTAGATATGACAATTCCCTGCACCTGTCTCAAGCACTGGAACGGTGGACTCTCTGACAACGAGATCGATTAAATTTTTCCCTCCACGCGGAATGAGGACATCCAGGTAATCGTTTAAGGTGAACAGCGTTTTAGCCGTTTCTCTACCTGTATATTCAATCAACTGCACACTGTCTACTGGAATATTCGTTTCATGAAGCGCTTCATGAATCACCTTCACAATTGCTTTATTACTATGGATAGCCGATGAGCTTCCTCTTAGAATGACAGCATTTCCAGTTTTCAAACAAAGTGTAGCAGCATCCACTGTCACGTTCGGTCTTGCTTCATAAATCATCCCAACCGTCCCGAGAGGCACACGTATCTTTTCAATCAAAAGACCGTTTTCTTTTTGAATGGTTTCTAACGTTTCACCAATTGGGTCTTTTAGCTGAATCAGTTGAAGCGTAGCGTCTGCGATCGCTTCAATCCTCTCTTCTGTCAATGTAATCCGGTCTAAGACAGATGGAGTGAACTGCTTTTCTACGGCCGAGTGGACATCCTTTTGGTTCTCCTCAATTAAAAAAGCTGAAGATGCTTTTAGTGCTTTTGCAATTGCGTGTAATGCTTCATTCTTTTGTTCAGTCGTTTTTAATAGCAGCTGATCTTTGGCTACGCTTGCCTTTTTCGCTTTTTCAAGAACTTCATTCATCGTATCCCCTCCTCAGTTTTGTACATGCTGTACCCAATCATCTCGGTGAATGACCTCAGGCTTCTCATTAGAAAGCTCATCACTTCTCATCCCTTTAATGCCCAAAAGCTCATCTGATGCGTACAATGTTTGTCCTTTACCAAGTATTCCATTTGGACCAACGACTTCGACAACCTCTCCTTTCAAAAAATGACCAGAGACATCCATGACACCAGCAGGAAGAAGGCTTCTTCCGTTATGCGAAATCGCCGCTTCTGCTCCCGCATCAATGATGATCTTACCAGAGACAGGTGAGTGAAATTGAATCCATTGCCGACGGTTGTTGACCGCTGATAAGTCTTGTGCACCAATATAAGTTCCGTCACCTTGACCAGCGAGAATGTGAAGTAACTTGTCTTCTCCTGTACCTGTGCCAATGAAGACTTTGACGCCAAGTGAAAGTGCGGTTTGTGCAGCAGAAAGCTTTGATTTCATCCCGCCTGTCCCCACCTTCGAGCCAGTGCTTTTCGCATATGAGAACAATTCATCTGAAATGTGTGTCAGCAAGTCAAATCGTTTCGCCTCAGGATGCTCATGTGGGTTTGCATCATAAATCCCATTGATATCCGTTAAAATGATCAATTGATCTGCATGGATTAATCCACTAACAAGAGCTGATAGCATGTCATTATCACCAAAGGTGAGTTCTTCAATCGACACTGAATCATTTTCATTAATGATCGGTAACATTTTCCTTTCTAGCAGTTCCATCATCGTTGCATATGCATTTCGATATCTTGTACGATCTGAAAAGTCATTACGTGTTAAAAGCATTTGTGCAGGCGTCATATGAAACTGTGAAAATAGTTCTGTATATTTCTGCATTAACAAGCTCTGACCAACGGCAGCAGCAGCCTGTTTTCCTTTTAAAGTCACAGGCCTTGATGGATATCCTAAGCTGCCAAATCCAGCCGCAACAGCTCCTGACGAAATTAAAATGATTTCATGTCCTGCCTCTTTGAGCTTTGCAATGGCTCTCACATGATCCCACATTTTTTGTTCATCAATGGCTCCTTTTTGTTCTGTTAATGAACTGCTGCCAATTTTTATGACGATCCTTTGCTTTTTCATCATTGATTCCCTCCGCTTTACCTCTCACCACAAAAAAATCCCTTTTCTTCCTTATGTAAAGGACGAAAAGGGATTTTCCGTGGTACCACCTTCATTGAATAAGCATATATGGCTTATTCCACTCAACTCCTATAACGCCAGGCATGCGCTTAGATTTTGCCTCTAAGGCTCAAAGGGTAGGTTCAGCAGCTGTCTGCGACAAATGTTTCAGCACTTCATTTGCTCTCTTTACACAGCAGTTCCTGCTTACTATTCCTTTTCAACGCTCATTCATTTTTTTATATTATCACCAATGGCTTCAGAAAAGTCAAGAGATCAATTAAACACGATCGTTTTATTCTCATGAACAATAATTCGATCTTCTAAATGCCATTTAACGGCACGTGCAAGCACACTTCGCTCAATCGTACGGCCAATATTCTTTAAAGCCTCTGCATCATCTCGGTGGTCTACTCGTTCAATATCCTGTTCAATGATCGGCCCTTCATCTAAATCATTTGTTACGTAGTGAGAGGTAGCGCCGATTAATTTGACCCCTCTTTCATATGCCCGCTTGTATGGGTTCGCACCGATAAACGCTGGGAGGAAGGAATGATGAATATTAATGATTTTATTCGGATGCTGTTCTATAAATCCAGGTGTTAAAATTTGCATGTATCTAGCAAGCACAATCGCATCAATATCATACTCATCTAATAATGCGAGCTGCTTTTTTTCTGCTTCTTTGCGAATGTCTTTGTTCGCCTTCACAAAATGGAATGGGATTCCCAGTGCTTCTACTGTATCTTTTGCCGTTTCATGGTTGCTGATGACAACCGCGATTTCCGCCATGACATTACCGCTTTGCCATTCCCATAGAAGCTCATGTAAACAATGAAGTTCTTTTGACACGAAGATCGCCAACTTTTTAAGTTCACTTGCACGTGACATGCTCCATGTCATTTGAAATGATTCAGCAATCGGCTCAAAACTGTTTTTCAACTGATCAATGTTGGCCGAGATGTCTTTCCAGTCAAATTCGATTCTTAAAAAGAAACGCCCACTTTCATGATCTGTTGTGTATTGACTGGATTCAATGATGTTTGCTCCGTGCTCAAATAAAAAGGTAGAAACAGCTGAAACAATTCCAGGCTGATCCGGGCAGCTAACAAGTAATCTTCCTTTTTGCTGATGCTTTTGTCTGTGTAATTCAAGTTTCTCTGTAATCAATGTTCTCATGTATGATAACCTCTTTTACGTTTTCATCTAATGAAATATTATACTGGACTGGAATGAGAAAAAGCAATTGAGAGTCACGTTTTTATTGAATTTCAACTCTGCATCCAACATGTGTTAATGTGAATAGACCTTATATCAAAAAAGGAGTGATGGAGATGAAACGCATGACTTTGTTTGGAATGAACTTTTGGCTTGGATCGTATGCCTGATCACGGGCATTTATCTGTTTATAACTGGAGAAAGGCTCATTCCTTTGCTCACGTTTGGTGTATTTCTGCTTGTGAGTCAGCTTACCGCAAAAATGAAAACGATTCCAATCATCATTCGATGTAACAAAAGGCTGGCACCTATCTGCCAGCCTTTTCTTATTCAATGATTTTCAACCCCACTGCCGCAGATAAAATCAGTGCGATGAAGAAGATACGTTTTGCATCTTTCGACTCACCGTAAAACAGCATACCGACCACGGCACCTCCAGCAGCTCCGATTCCAGTCCAAATGGCGTACGCCGTTCCCATCGGAATCGTATTCATCGCAAGAGACAGCATCAGAAAGGAAAGTGAAAATCCAGCCACAATGAATATAATCCATTTGACATGTCGGTCTTTCTGGAATTGATTCATGATCGTCACACAAAGCATTTCTAAGATGCCCGCTCCACTGAGTAAAAGCCAGCTCATGATTCAGCCTCTCCCTTCTTTTCACCTGTTGTGAGCTTCAGTCCTAATACACCGCACAAAAGCATCACAATCAGAAGCAGTTTGACAAGTTGCACCGGCTCACCAAGCACCATGCCTAAAAGGACGGTACCTGCTGTTCCAAGCCCGGTAAAAACGGCATAAAGTGTGCCAACTGGAAGTACACTTGTTGCTTTCATGAGTAAATAAAAACTTACAATAATACAAACGACGGTTGCGCCCCATTCTATGAGAGAGTGAGCATATTTCAGCCCCATCACCCAACCGACTTCAAAAATGGCCGCAATGAAGACATTTCCCCATTTCATCTGAATTTCTCCTTTCTGAACGATTCCAACCAACAAAAAAGCCCGGAAATCGATCGTTTGATCAAATCTCCCGGGCTTTTATCCCTCCGTGTCCATATGGTCTATCTTTTAGACCATATGTGTTTTCTCTCGGTCCAGACTGCATCAACGCACGGAACCCTAGAAAACCAATTCATGATAAGTAGACCTGCTATAGAGCTTATTCTGTATGGAAATTGTATCACACCTCGGTCTGCCGGTCTGCCGCTTTACCTTCCCTTTCAAATATACTTGTTCATTTTTCAAAAGAAAGTGATTTGAACCGCAGTATACTAAATGGTAGCAAGAGATCAAGATGAAACTGCGCAGCCTGAAACCATTACCTGATGCATTCCTATCAAAAACCGCGACTGAGGTACTCTGTTTTGAGCACTGTTCGAGTCTGTTGATTCAACTTTTCATCCCCCTCTTACTCGTTGCGAAAGATATCGCCGAACAATCCATTTGAATCTGGGGCGAAGTAATGGAAGCCTGCACCGGTTAGTCCTGCTGCTAGTGCCGTCCACATCATTAAACTGACCGTCATCCACACGGCCACTTTTTTTCTTTTTCTACTGAAGCTCATACACATGAAGGCCGCTAAATGGCTGCCGATGATAAAAGGACCGACGAGCGCAAGACCTGGAAGACCATATCGTTCCCAAATCCTTCTGGCTCTTAGCTGTTTTTTCTCCCCTTTTTCATCACTTGTTTTTTCTTTTCTCTTCATTCTCCATTCTTTGAACCGGTCAACAAACACAATAAGAAGCAAGACTGTAAAAAAGTTGCCAATGAACCCAATGATTGCTGCTGTAACAGGATGCAGTCCACTTAGGATCGCCAGTGGAACGACACCGATCACTTCAAAAAATGGCAAAGCTGCCAGTACAAAAACGAGTACATACCCCCATAAGATATCCAAATCCAAAACCCCTTTTCATTTTTGGCCTCTTCCCATTGTAAAGAAAAACATGATCCCATTTCTACATTTTTTAGAAAAAAGAAAAGCACATCGTATAGGATGTCCTCTGTTTACATGGTATTTTCATTTTTCTTGTTTGTCCGGCGTAAGACAAATAGCGTGAGCAATATTAAGATGACAATTGATAGTAGACTTAGTAGGAAAAGCACACTTGGGGACGTCCAGCCAATCCATTCGAATATGAGCTGTGGTCCGAAAAAAATAATCGGAATCAGCGATACAACATTCGCCTTTAAGATCGCATTAAATACGACAATACAAATCAATAAGAGAAGGATGACTTCCCATCTTTGGCTTGAGGTAAGCACAATGAATGGCGTGCCGAGCTTTTGGTCCAATAGCTTGACTGTGATCATAGCGGTCAGCTGAAAGATTCCTAAGATCCAAAAATAGTAAAAAGCCCTACTGCTTGTCTGAAAGGCAGACGCTCTAAACATCACAACTGTCACGATGACATTAGCCACTAAAATCAGTGGGTAACCAATCAGTGCATACCAAGAATACGATAAACTTTGACTGATCGCATCTGATAAAATCATGTAAAAAAAAGACCCAATTAAAAAGACACTGACAAATGGAACCCAGTCTTTATGATTTCTTGAAAGCTCTTTTGCCAGTTCATCAGCAAGTGCTCGCGGATCTCCGCCAAACACATCCTCACCTGTTTTGCCATCTTTTTCAGCTGCCACCGCGTGTGTCGTCAATTCATCCATGAGCTCGTCAATTTCGTTTTCATTTTTCCCCTTTGATATGAGATAGAGTCTCAGCTCTAGTAAGATGTGTTTTGTTTCTTTTGATACCATATTCTCACTTCCCTTTTTGTAATAGGCGTTCTACATTTTCTGATAGCTCATTCCACGTTCAATAAAATCTATTAGCACTTGTTCTCCCCTTTGAGTGAACGTATAGTATTTCCTTTTCGGCCCACTTGCCGGCTTTCGTTACCGGATCACTAGCTGTTCTTATTGTTGGTGTCGTGTCACAAAAAAATCACCGCTTGAAGGGTGATTTTTACGCCCAAGGTTTATGCGTCCAAAGTGCGTCCGCCAATGCTTTACTATGCTTCCGGCGACTTTTTCTTTCCTCTGACCGCTGCTTCGCTGTTTGATGCAGCATGATTTCTTCCTCTGTTTCCGGCATGACTTGCGGGACTCGTTTTGGCTTTCCGTTTTCATCTAACGAGACAAATGTAAGAAATGAGGTCGCTGCGAGTCTGCGCTCTCCAGACATCAAGTTTTCTTTAATGACTTTGACGAACACTTCCATAGAAGACGTGCCGACCCATGTGACATAGGACTCTAAGCAAACCGACTCCTTTTGTCCAATCGGCTCTAAAAAATCAACTGAATCCATCGATGCCGTGACGGTTTCACTTCGGCTGTGTCTTGCTGCCGAGATGGATGCAATATCATCTATATAACTCATTAATTTCCCGCCAAATAAGGTTTGGTGGTTATTCGTATCTAGAGGAAATACCCTGCTTGTTTTAACAACTTTCGATTCTTTGCAATACTTGAAATTTTCTTCACTCATCATGATAGCTCCTTCTTGCTGTTTTCGTTGATGCGGAACGACTTTTATTAAACACTATTCTTTTAGGTTTGTCTAAACTTTTTGCTTTACTCTTACATGAGAGATTTTCTTTCGGGAATGTTTCAACAGTTACTAGAAGGAGGAATTATATAACTATCGATAAACAAGGATTCTATGAAATCAGAGAAAGTGTACAAAACGCCGTACCGTATGAGTGAATATGATGATTTACCAGAGGTTTTCTTGTGCAGTCCTATTTATATGGAAATAAAACAGATCATCAATGAAACCCAAAAGCATTTTGCTAGAGAAAATATTTCTCAAAGCAGTTGCCCAGCATAAGCAATTGATTCAAACGCTAAAAGACCATCATGTACGGCCTATCCTGCTCCCTGCAAATGACCGCTCCCGGGTACACAGTCATTGAAGTGGATTTTTCAGAAATCATTAAATCTGGTGGCTTTTTTGTGGCTTGTCCTATATCATGTGTTCGACATTATTTCGTATCGTATAAATGACAGGCGACTTCATGTCCTTCTTCCGCTACTTGTAATGTTGGTTTTCTTTCCGCACACACGTCCATGGCCGCAGGACATCTTGTCCGAAATACACAGCCGCTTGGCGGGTTCACTGGACTTGGAATTTCTCCTTTTAAAATGAATCTTTTACGCTTGTCTTCTACATCTGGATCTGGAATGGGGATAGCGGATAGCAATGCTTGTGTATAAGGATGAAGCGGCGTCTTATTTAAAACATCACTGCTGGTCATTTCTACGAGATGACCTAAATACATCACACCGATTCGATCGCTAATATATTTGATCATTGACAAATCATGCGCAATGAATAGAAACGTCAACCCTTGCTCTTCTTGCAACTTTTTCAGCAAATTAACGACTTGCGCTTGAACTGATACATCAAGTGCAGAAATCGGCTCATCTGCCACAACAAACTTTGGCGCTAAGGCAAGTGCTCTTGCAATGCCTATTCTCTGCCTCTGTCCTCCACTAAATTCGTGGGGATAGCGGGTGGCGAAGTCATAGCTAAGCCCTACCGCTTCAAGCAGTTCCTTCACGCGGGTGATCCTTTTCTTTTGACTGCCATAGAGGTCATGGATTTCCATCGGCTCCAGCATAATATCTTTTACAGATAGCCTCGGATTTAAGGATGAATACGGGTCTTGAAACACCATTTGAATTTGTCTATTGAAATCAAATGATTCTCTTTTAGACAGATGGTGAAGACTTTTCCCTTCATACAAGGCTTCACCATCTGTCGGATCATAAAGACGCATGAGCACTTTCCCAAGTGTGGATTTGCCGCAGCCAGACTCACCAACGAGCCCAAAGGTTTCTCCTTGCTTCAGCTGAAAAGAGACGCCGTCTAATGCTTTTAAGGTTCTTCCTTTGGATAGATGAAAATATTTTTTTAGGTTGTTGACTTGTAAAAGTGGTTCAATTCCCATCACATCTCCCCCTCTCGCTTGGCAAATACCGCCTTGCACCTGCCCATTCTCTTTCATATGAAGTGCCAGAAAGGGATAGAAGCTCAATTTGTCTGCCGGTTTTCGGCGAATGGAGCATCAAGCCGTCCCCAGCATAAATCCCTACATGGCGCACAGCTCCCTTTCCATTTTCATTTGCAAAAAACATCAGATCACCAGGTTCTAAATGACTTGTGGAGACCGGGGTTCCTTGAACCGCTTGATCACTTGCATCTCTTGGCAAAAGATATCCGCACGCTTTGTACATGCTGTAAGCAAAGCCTGAGCAGTCGTAGCCAAAGCTGCTCATGCCCCCCCATAAATACGAAAGTCCAATAAATTGTTTTCCCATGTCTAAGACATCCCTGCCGCTCCTAGAGGAAGGCGATGAAACCAGGCGCACATCCTCTTTTTTGATTTCTCTTCTTCCTACCGGGGTAAGAACATGAAAATGATCACGGGTTTCTTCGACAGGTGCCAGCTCTGTTAAAAAACTAACCTCCATATCCATTTTCCCTTTTTGATATAGCACGGCTTTTTTCTGACAAACGATATAGGTTCTAGCTGATGCCTTTCCCTCTGTTACTTGCTTTAACTGCTCTACATGGATATAGCCTGGATAGCCTTGTGGATGTTTCCTGCTTACCTGCTGTGGTATCACCACTTTCATCCACCCGTCTGTCTCCTCTAACACAATGACTCGTTCACCGAGTAGCACTTGCGATTGAATCAAATTTTCTTTACATAAAGCCAATTTCTCTTCATACGTTTGCTGTTCAATCCACTCTTTGATCGGGACGGAATTGCGAAGAATCTTTCGATCGATTTCTCTCGGCGACTGCGGCGCTGTCCATACATTTGCGACTGGAACCTTTGATTCATATATGATCATAAGACTCCTTTCACTCCTTGAATGCCTAACCCATGATGTGGCGGAAAAAAAATATCTTTTCCTTGATACACAATTCCTCCCTCTATTAAATCCTCTTTTAGCATGAGCGGGGCATCAAAGTCGAAGCGAGTGATATTCGGCTGGCTTGCGGCCAGATGAGCGGCTGCTGTAATGCCGAGTTTTGTCTCAATCATACTGCCAATCATGCACTTTACTCCGTATGCTTCTGCTAATCCATTGATTTTCAGTGCTTCCTTTATACCGCCTGATTTCATTAATTTTATGTTGATCAGATCACAGCTTCTCGTTTCAAGCACCTTGATGGCATCATGGAACCGGAAAATGCTTTCATCTGCCATGATCAATGTGTCTGTTGCTTCCGTCACCCTGCGCAGGCCTTCAATGTCTTCTTTATGCACCGGCTGTTCGACTAACTCAATATTCAGTGCCTCCATTTTTCGAATGGCCACGATCGCTTCCTTCCACGTCCAGCCCTGGTTGGCGTCAAGCCTGATTTGTATATCCGGCCCGACCTTTTCTCGAATCCGTTTAATGCGCTGAATATCGGTGTCTATGTCATCTTTCCCCACTTTTACCTTTAAGGTGTGAAAACCTTCAGCTACGTATTGCATCGCATCTTCTGCCATCTCTAGCGGCCGATTCACACTGACGGTATAATCCGTTTCAAGCTGATCGCGATAACCGCCAAGGTATTGATAAAGCGGAAGCCCTGACTGCTTCGCTAAGCCATCATAAATCGCCATATCAATCGCAGCCTTTGCGCTTGTGTTTCCAACAAGCACACGGTCCATTGCTAAAAAG
Source organism: Bacillus stratosphericus (assembly GCF_020524495.1). Taxonomy (GTDB): domain Bacteria; phylum Bacillota; class Bacilli; order Bacillales; family Bacillaceae; genus Bacillus; species Bacillus stratosphericus_B. Next base: position 10,459 of record NZ_JAIVLB010000047.1, read on the forward strand.
ATTTGTTCATACCCTGCCAAGGAAGACCCGAGCAAGATTGGCTTTATCACCTCACAGATGGCATAGTCTATGCTTTCGAGTGTTTCACCTGTAATCACCGATGTTGGCACTGCTTCTCCATAGCTTGTTTCCCCTTGGTCATATGTGATGATCACAACGAGAGATGCTGCGTCATATACCGTTCTTAAAGCCGTTTTGAACGGCTTTTTTAGCGGTACACTCGTTCTGCATGTATGAACATCCACGATTTTCATTTGATCGCCTCTTTCGCCGCAACTCCTGGAGAAATGTGCAGCTTTTTTCCTGTAGCATCTAATACAGCCTGCGTTCCTATTGGGATGGCGAAATTTGGAGTTGAATGGCCGATCCGAAAGCCACCAAGTGCAGGCTTCTGTTGAGGCACAATATAAGTCTCCCATAGCTGCTCCAGAGTCAGGGATTGCTCTTTCTTTTTCGGCTCACATTGATGAAAATCCCCAATAATGAATCCAGCCGCATCATCCAGTTTCCCAGCGGATTTAAGATGCTGCATCATTCGATCAATTTTATATGGTTCCTCGTCAATATCTTCAATGAACAAGAGCTTCCCCTTCGTATCGATCTCAAACGGTGTACCTAGTGTTGTCACGATGAGGGCAAGGTTCCCTCCTGTGATCTCGCCTGATGCTGTGCCGTGATAGAAGGTATGAAGAGGTGACAGATGGTGCGCATACGTAAAGGCCTTTGGTGTCAAAAGCTGCAAAAAGGTATCCTTCGTATACGGATGGACGTCATCATGCCCCACATCAGACGATAGCATTGGGCCATGAAAGGTGACTAGGCCCGTCTGCTGCTGGATGGCCGTATGTAAAAACGTAATATCACTATAGCCCCAAAAGATTTTTGGGTTCCGGCGAATCAAGTCATAATCAATGGCTTCTGCAATTCTTCCAGTCCCGTATCCCCCGCAAGCACAAATAACGGCCTTCACTTCTGGATTTTGGAACATGTGATGAATATCTTCCACTCGTTCATGATCATGTCCTGCTAAATAACCATATCGACAGTCGATATACTTTCCTTTTTTCACCTTCAGCCCAAGACTTTCTAAAAAGGCAATGCCTTTTGCTAATTTCAGCTCATCAGGCGGGCTTGCTGGTGCAATAATCCCCACCGTATCCCCTGTTCGAAGTGCGGCTGGCCGCTGGTTCATGCCATATCCCCTCTTTCTCTTTGTTTCTTTCAATCTATGGGCATCTTCCCCATAACATGAGCAATAAAGGAACAGACGTTTTTTTCAAAGCGTTCTTTTATCTCATTTACTCTCCATTTACTTGCGCCCATTTCAAATCGATATAACCAACCGGGTGTCGAACAATGCCCTTCACATCTTCTTTTTGTAAATGTACTTGGTTATAAAAATGAATCGGAATAATCGGTGCTTCTTCAATGAGGAGTGCCTCCGCATCATGCAGAATGCTATTTCTCTTTTGTTCATCTGCTTCTTGTCTCGCCTTTTTTATCATCTGATCATATGTTGCATTTGACCAACCTGTCCGGTTCATGGCATTACCTGTTTGAAAACTCTCTAGAAAATTGATTGGATCTGCATAGTCTGCTAAAAAAGAACTTTGTGAGAATTGGAATTTGAGTGCCTTTTGATCTTCTGCAAACACATTCGCTTCCATGTTGGCAAGCTTGACATCTATTCCTAGGGCGTCTTTTAATTGCTGCTGAATGGCTTCAGCTTTTTTCTTGTTCTCAGGCTTTGTACTATATGTTAATGTGACGGGCGGCAACTTGGAATAATTCTCTTCTTTTAGCCCTTTTTCTAGCAGCTTGCCCGCTTCACTCGCATCATTTTTAACAAGGTCGCCCCCAGCTTCTCTAAAATCTTTCCCATTTGAATCTAGAATACCTGGGGAGACGAAGGCGCGAGCTGGTTTCTCTTTATTTTTTGTTACATAATCCACGATATCTTGCGGGTTGATGGCCATTTGAAAGGCTTGGCGAATGTTCTTATTTTGAAAGGGTTTCATGTTGACATTCAGACGATAAAAGAACAGTCCAGCCTGATCCTCAATTTGAACATCTTTCCTTTTTAGAAGGTCTTCACTTTGTTCTGCTGGTACAAAGGCAGTATCTAAATCTCCTGATTGATACATTTGATAATCCGTGTTTCGATCACTGATCATCAGCCATTTCACTTGATCCAGCTTGACCGTTTTTTTGTCCCAATACATCTCACTTTTTTCCATTGTGAAGCTCTCATCATGTTTCCACTCTGTAAGCTTAAACGGTCCATTGCCGACAAAGGTTTTGGCATCCTTTGCCCAATTCGGATCTTTCTCGACCACCTTCTCATTCACCGGGAAAAAGGCAGGATTTGCGGTCATATTTATGAAAGATTTCTGCGGGTACGCAAGTGTGGCCTCAAGCGTTTTGTCATTTACAGCACTGACCTTTACATCTTCTTTCTTTCCTTTTCCGCTGTTAAATGCCTCGCCTCCTTCAATCATGTAAGCTAAGAACGCCGCAGAAGAGCCGGTTTTCGGATCTAACAGCCGCTTCCACGCATATTCAAAGTCACTCGCTTTGACCGGATCGCCATTCGACCACTGAATGCCATCTCTTAAATGAAAAGTGTACGTTTTCCCGTCTTCTGAAATCTCCCATTTTTCCGCCATTGCAGCAGATGGTTCGTGCTTTTCATTGAGTCTCGTTAATCCTTCCATTAAATTATTGATTCCTTGCCAGGATACATTATTAAAACCAATTGGCGGATCAAACGATGTCGGTTCATTTTCATTATTTAATGTTAAAACTTTTTCTTCCCCCTGATTGCTTGACGATCCTTTATTTGCTTGCTCATTGGCTGTACATCCAATGAGCAGCATAATAGATAACAAACATACATTGAAGATCCAACCTTTTTTTCTCATGAGAAACTCCCCCTTTGTGTTGAAGATAAAATCGTATGCTTCGCTCGCTCATCCTGGAGCCAGCAATGCACTGTATGTGAAGGCGAACGCCGCGTTTCGTGCGGCATGATATGATCACACACTTTCATCGCTGCTGGGCACCGCTCAGTATATGGACAGCCTTTCGGTGGAGCAAATAAATCAGGCGGGCTTCCTTCAATTGGAATGAGTTCATCTTTCATATCCAGTCTTGGAACAGATTCCAGTAGTCCTTTTGTGTATGGATGCTGCGGACTGTAAAAAATTTCTCGTCTTGTACCAACCTCAATCATATTCCCACCGTACATCACAGCCACTCGATCTGCGACTTGAGCTACGACCCCTAAATCGTGTGTGATTAAAATAATGGTGACACCTGTTTTCCTCTGAATCTCTTTAAATAGTTCTAAAATTTGCGCCTGTATGGTGACATCTAGTGCGGTTGTCGGTTCATCTGCAATCAGTACCTTAGGCTTGCAAATTATCGCCATTGCAATCATGAGCCGCTGCCTCATTCCACCACTGAACTGATGTGGATATTGCTTTAATCTCTCCATAGGCTGCGGAATGCCAACCAAATCAAGCATACGAATAGCGGCTTCTTTGACTTCTTTTTTGGTCAGCTTCTGATGTTCCTTTGCTGCCTCCATCAACTGGTCACCAATTGTCAGGGTAGGATTCAGTGCGGTCATTGGATCTTGGAAGATCATCGAGATATCGACACCACGGATGGTGCGCATTTCTTTTTCAGATAATGAAAGCAAGTTTCGGTCACGAAACCAAATTTCTCCCTGATCCACATGAGCGCTATATGCCGGTAAAAGTCTCATGATACTTTGTGACGTCACACTTTTTCCGCAACCTGATTCTCCAACAATGGCAAGGGTTTCTTTTTCATACACATCCATATTCACCCCGCGTACCGCTTGAACCGAGCCGCCATATGTCTGAAAGCTGACATGCAGATCGATAATCTGAAGAATTTTTTTCACAGCGCCATCACCTCTTCATCTTTGGATCAAGCGCATCTTGCAAGCCATCACCTAAATTGTTAAAACAAAACATCGTGAGTGAAATAAAAAATGCTGGGAAAAATAAACGCCACCAATGTCCATTGTCTGATAGCACAGTTGGCAGAGCATCATTGGCCATCACGCCCCAGCTTGCAAACGGCGCTTGAATACCTAAACCGAGAAAGCTTAAAAACGCTTCTGCAAATATCGCTGTCGGCACAGTCAGAGTCATTTGCACGATAATCGGTCCCATCGTATTCGGCAGTAAGTTTCGGCGGATGATTCGAAGGCTTTTTGCACCAAAGGTTTTAGAGGCCAGAACATATTCCTGGTTTTTCAGCTGAAGAACCTGACCTCTAACGATTCTGGCCATTCCAATCCACCCTGTCACTGTGAGGGCTACAATAATGGTGACAAGCCCAGGCCCCATGAGCACCATCAATAAAATCACCACGAGTAAATAAGGAAGGCCATAGAGCACCTCGACGATTCGCATCATGACATGGTCATATTTCCCTCCCTTATAGCCGGCAATACCTCCATAAATAACACCGATGGCAAAATCCATGAGTGCTGCCATCACGCCGACAAATAACGAAATGCGTGCTCCGTACCATGTACGCGTGAACACATCTCGTCCAAGCTCATCCGTTCCAAACCAGTGAGCAGCAGACGGCGGCAGATTTTGCATCGAAAGAAGCTGCTCTGTCACACTATTTGGCGCAAGCAGTGGACCCAAGACCGCCATAATGAAAAGAAATATCAACACCGATAGACTAAACATGGCAAGTTTATTTTTCTTTAACCGTCTCCATGTGTCTGCCCAATACGATAGAGAAGGTCTTTTAATGGTATGGGCTTTCGGTTTCTTTTCCTCTCTAGGAAAAAACCATTCATCCGGCACTTCATGGGTTCGATTCGTTTGATCCTGCTGAAGGTGTATACTCATGCCTTCCCTCCTTTCTGATGTAACTGAATCCTTGGATCAAGCAGATGATACGCCACATCTACAATGAAAAGAAGTGTGATTAAGATGATGCTATAAAAAACAGTGGTACCCATGATTACTGGATAATCACGATTGTTAATACTTTCGACAAAGTATTTCCCCATTCCAGGGATGGCAAATATTTTTTCAATGACAAAACTTCCTGTTAAAATACTTGCGACAAGTGTCCCAAGAATGGTGACAACGGGTAAAAGCGCATTTCGAAGCGCATGTTTAAACACAATTTTAAAAGGTGACAGTCCTTTTGCTTTTGCAGTGCGAATATAGTCCTGCGTCAGCACTTCAATCATGCTCGATCTTGTTAACCGAGCGATAATCGCCATTGGACCGACAGCTAGTGCAATTGTAGGAAGGACCATATGCATCGGACTTGTCCACATCGCTGTAGGGAAGAGTTTCAAATTCACAGCAAGCTGCTGAATCAATAAGGTAGCAAAGATAAAGTTTGGAATGGATATACCGAAAACAGCAATGGTCATGGCCATATAATCAATGAAGCCATTATGCCGGAGGGCAGCCATAACCCCTAGCAGGATGCCAGAGATGACAGCAATCAAAATTGAGATAAAACCAAGTTCTAATGAGACCGGGAAGCCTCTCGCCAATAGATCATTGACACTTTCAGAAGGCTTTTTAATGGAAGGACCAAAATCAAAGGTAACGATGGATTTTAAATAGATAACATATTGAACATAAAGTGGTTCATCTAAGTGATAGTAGCTTTCGAGGTTTCGTTGGACGGTTTCGTTTGTATTCCGTTCTTCATTGAAGGGCGATCCTGGGATCACCTTCATCAAAATAAACGTTAAAGTCGTAATGGTTAAGATCGTGGCAATCATCGCAATAAAACGCCTGAGTAAAAAGCTGGCCATCTTCTGTCTCCCCCTCGCTTAACAAAATGTTGTACGTGCGGCAAGCTCTGTCATGACAAGCATGGCTTGGTAGGCTTCTAATATATGATTCGCTTGATACGTCACCGTTGTTGTCCCTTCTACGATGGCAGTACCCGGCATTAAATTTGCCCATTCGGCTTGTCCATAATTGGCAAACTCGATCTTGAGTAGTGGCTGATCAGGAGGTGTCAGCGGCGTCATTTGATGAATCTGTTTCATGGCAGCTTCCGCTTGCTGCGAGATTTGTTTGTTTACTTTTGCTGGTGTTAAGCATTTCACAGCAGATCTTGATATGGTTTCTTTCACTGCAACTGTTTTGACGCCTGGCATCAGCTTTTCTGCTTCAAGTGCTGCCTGATTGTCTCCGCATACAAGAATCACCGGGACACCATAATATCCTGCGACATACGCATTCAAGCCCATTTCTCCAATTGGATGATCATTTATGTAAAAATGTCTGACACCAAAGATCATACTGTGGGACATCACACCTTTCATCGATGCCCTCGCATGGTAACCTAAAAAAACAGCTGCATCATAGGTTTGATCTAATCCTTGAACCATTGAATAAGGTTTTACATCACCTGAAATCAGGGCTACCTCTTGATGTAATTCTTCAATCAAGAGATTATTCATTTTAGAATGACTGTCATTGACCAAAATATCCGTTGCACCATGCCCAAAAAGAGCCTCTACACAGGCATTCACTTCACCGGTCATGATTTTCCTGCCACGCTCATAATTGTGCTTTCGGGCATCGACAAATGTATGATCAGCTAGACCAGTAATTCCCTCCATATCGACAGATAGATAGAGCTTCATCCCCATCCCCCTTTAATTAAACTTAAAATTCGTGTATATTTTTCTAAATTTTCTAAAAAATTATATGAGAACTTGATTGATTTTTCAATACAATGTCTAAAAATAAGGAAATTAGACTCACCTACTACAGGTCAAAAGAATAGAAGGTAAGGGTTTTTTTAACATATAAAACACTGCTTCGTCGATCTGTGATTTCAGGTGCATATTTCTTCATGGTTTGCGTAAATAAGTCATCAAACATACGGGGGCCTGCTTTTGAATGACCGCAGCGCCTTCTCCTGTAATCCCACCTTTTGTCGCCACCCACCCTATCGACGGTTTCAGCGAATGTAAGGCTGCGCTCGACAAGCACCTGTCTCCACAATTTTTTTTAGTCTCCTCTATTATCCTTAAATTCACTACTTTTAACAATATCCCACAATGTTTTCATTTTTATCCCACACTTTTTTCTTACGATAAAGTCAGCTTCAACAACATACGCAAACATCTGATAAACATACATGTAAAAATTCATGAGAGAGAGTGATTGAAATGACTAACCACAAAGATGAAAAGTATGAATTGCAGATCATTGACCAACCTCAAAAAAAGAAGAAAGGTCGATTAGGCTTGTTTAAGCCCTTTGCAGGTGGAATTGTTGGCGGAGCATTAGCATTTGGAGTCTATATCGTAACCCCATATGCTCAGCACTCAGTGGACAATACAGCAAATGAATCGTCAACAAAAACAGAAGCTGTACAAACAACGAGTTCGCCCAGCAGCATTTCCAATATGGTTGAAAATGTATCACCTGCCATTGTTGGCATTACAAACTATCAAACACAAAATCAAACAACAACAGACTTTGAAGATTTCAATACGCCTTTTGATGAATCCAAGCAAAATCAAAACAAAAGCAGTCAAGGGGAAGCAACCGGTACAGGCTCTGGGGTTATTTTTAAGAAATCCGGAAGCAAAGCCTATATATTAACAAACAACCATGTGATTGAAGGGGCAAACAAACTGACAGTCTCCTTGCATGATGGCAAAACCGTTGAGGGGAAACTGGTCGGTGCTGACCCGCTCACTGACCTAGCTGTTGTGGAAATTAATAGCAGACATGTAACAAAGGTTGCTGAGCTTGGAGATTCCTCCTCACTTCGAGCTGGAGAAACAGTTATCGCAATCGGAAACCCACTTGGTGAAGATTTATCAAGAACGGTGACGCAAGGAATTGTCAGTGGTGTCGATCGAACGGTCTCTATGAATACATCAGCTGGTGAAAGCAGTATTAATGTCATTCAAACAGATGCAGCTATTAACCCGGGCAATAGTGGTGGACCACTTCTCACTACAGATGGAAAGGTTGTGGGAATTACAAGTATGAAAATTTCTGAAACAGGCGTTGAAGGAATTGGTTTTGCGCTTCCCATCAATGATGTCAAACCAATAGGACAGCAGCTACTTACAAATGGAAAAATAGAACGCCCATATATCGGCATTAGTATGCTAGACCTGGAACAGGTCCCGGATGTTTATCAGAAAGAAACACTCGGGCTCAAAAGCAGTCAGGTGGATAAAGGGGTCTACGTAAAAGAAGTCGCTGCAGGCTCACCTGCCGCAAAAGCAGGCTTAAAGTCAGAGGATGTCATTACCGCCATAAATGGCAAACAAGTCAAAACCGGCAGTGAATTACGATACGGGCTTTATACGAATGCAAAAGTAGGAGACACAGTGAAAATCACACTTGTTCGAAACGGAAAAGAAGAAACAAAACAAGTCACATTAACCCAATCTGAATCAAAGCAAGTGACCTCCTAATATAAAAAAGTAGCTCACCTCAGGGACTGACCCCATAATATGAGACAAATAAAAAACACCTTCAAGTTTGAAAACGGACCGTTGTGATCCGAAATAAAACATGGAGGTGTTTTTTCTATGGGGACAAGAGTGAGTTATC
>NZ_JAIVLB010000048.1 GCF_020524495.1 Bacillus stratosphericus
ATAACTCACTCTTGTCCCCATAGAAAAAACACCTCCATGTTTTATTTCGGATCACAACGGTCCGTTTTCAAACTTGAAGGTGTTTTTTATTTGTCTCATCTTAGGGGGTCAGTCCCAAAGGGTCTGCTTTTTTACTTATCATTTTTGGCCCGCTGATCGGCTGCTTTCATACGTGCCATCGCTTTTACGTCATTTGGATCTGCAAGTTCTTTGGAAAATTCAACATATTCGCCATCCGTCTCTTGAGCAGCATTTTGTTGGATGGATTTTTTGTTTTGGTCTTTTTTCAAAGCCTTTCCCTCCTTTACAAGATCACTTTAGTTATGTGCTTGTTGGAGTGGAATATCCGCCCTATTTGCTTCTTTTTTCTGCTGCTCTTTCCGCTTTTTTGAATTCCTGCTGATACAGGACTTCTTGGGTTTTCTTCAGACGAGAAGTTGGTTGGTGTTCTTTTTTCTTCATTAAAACAGCCCCCTCCAATCGTTTCTTTATAGGGTGGGTGTTTTGTTTAACTTTTATTCCTTTGAATGCAAAATCGCATCTTTTAGCTCAGGATGCAAAAATTCATAAGTGGAAAGCAGCGCCTTTTTGGGCAGAGCACGTTGACCTTCTAAAACAAGTAATGACATTTCACCAAGTACGGTTTTGATGACAAAGGAAGGCACCTTCAGCCAATGAGGACGACGAAGGGCAGAGGCAATGGTTTGTCCGAGCTGTTTCATTTGAACAGGATTCGGAGACGTTACATTGAGTGAACCCGATACCTGTTCATGCTGAATGGCAAAAGCAATGAGATGTGCGACATCTTCTACATGAACCCATGATACCCACTGTGAACCTGATCCGATGGTTCCACCGGCAAACAGCTTGTATGGCAGGGTCATGAGAGGCAGTGTGCCTTTTTCTCCTAATACGACCCCAAAGCGTGTATAGACAGTACGTATGCCGAGTGCTTCAATTTTTTGACCCTCGGCTTCCCAAAGCTTTGACGTATGACTTAAGAAGTCTGTATCAGCTGAAGGGGCTTCTTCCGTAAAGTTCTGGGTCTTAGAAGTGCCATAAATACCGACAGCACTTGCCTGAATGAGCACAGAAGGTTTCGTTTTCTGCGCTTCTATAATTCGTCTCACTTCTTGAGTTGATTGTAGACGGCTTGAGAGGATGCCTTCTTTGGCCTTGACTGTCCAGCGTGTGAAGATGGATTTTCCGGCAAGGTTGATCCATACATCGATGTCAGGCAATTTATGTTCCGGGGCAGCACCTTCTGTCAACCACTGCACGTAATGTAAATGATTTTGTTCGGATTCCTTTGGATTTCTTGTTAAAATATATAGATGATGTCCTTCAGCAGCGAGCACTTTTGTGACCTGCTGGCCGATAAAACCGGTTCCTCCGGTAATGGCGATATTCAATTGACATCTCTCCTCTCATATACATACCTATATCTTTCACGATTTTGAATCAGAAGAAACATCCTGACTGTTTTGGAAAAGGAGTGATCACAGGATGCCCTATATTACAAAAATTTCTGCTCAGAAAAACAATACCGAGCGGGTCAACATCTTTCTTGATGAAAAGTACGCCTTTAGCGTTGATTTAGATGTGCTCGTCCACCACGATTTGAAAAAAGGAAAAGAGCTGGACGAAGCAGATATCATTGAGATTCAATTCGGCGATTCTGTCAAAAAAGGATTTCAGCAGACCGTTGATTATTTATCTTTCCGAATGAGGTCAGTGAAAGAAGTCACCGATTATTTGACGAAAAAAGACATACCAGCACCTGCTATTAGTGAAATTATACACAAATTAAAGCAATATAAGTATGTAAATGATCTTGAATTTGCTGAAGCATATGTGAGTACACACCGGAAAAAGAATAGTAAAGGGCCGTCAGTCCTGAAAAAAGAATTAAAGATTAAAGGCATAGATGATGACACCATTGAACAAGCACTTGCGCAATATCCTAATAACTTGCAGCTAGAGGAAGCCGTCAGACAAGTTCTCAAGCTTGTGAAAAAAGAAAAAAATCGTTCTGCAAAAGAGATTGAGCAGCGCATCAAGCTTCAGCTACAAAGAAAGGGTTTTTCGTTTGAGATCATTGATAAAGCCCTCCAAGAAGCCTATGATGGACAAGAAGAAGAAAAGGAAGAAGAAGCCCTCCATTATATGCTGGAAAAAGCAAAACGAAAGGCAGGATATGACGGGTCATTTGAAAAGAAGATGAAAGTGAAGCAATTTCTATATAGAAAAGGCTTTGATCTTGATACAATTGATCACGTTTTAGACAAAGGGGAATGACAGATGGAAAAACGATATAGTGAGATGACAGATTACGAATTAAAGCAGGAGATTGCAGCACTTTCAGAAAAAGCAAGAAAGGCTGAACAGCTAGGCATTGTGAATGAATACGCTGTTTTAGAAAGAAAAATCGATATGGCCAAAGCCTATTTATTAGACCCGGCCACAATTCAAATCCATTCGTCCTATCAAATCAAAGATACAGACGAGCAATTTTATGTAGAATATGTGAATGGGGTATTTGCTTGGGGGTACAGAGTAACTGCTCCAGAGAAGGAAGATGCTTTGCCGATTTCATTGCTTACACAAAAGGACTGATCCAAAGATCAGTCCCTCAGCGTGTAGAATAACCCTCGCATTCGTTGTCAGCCCTGCGTGCCGGTGCTCACGAATCTAAAATTCGCTCCGCTCCAGTACTCGTCCTTCCTAGACTTCAAAGGTTTTCAATCACGCTGAAAAGAAGACAAAGGGCTAAAATAAAGATCATTTTAGCCCTTTGTCAACAATCTAAGGACTGATCCAAAGATCAGTCCCTTTCTTTACTTCGAACGTTGTTTACGAACGTTGTTCTGAAGTACGATGTCGTGCTGCGTTTGCTGCGTTTCTCCATTGACCTGAGAGGCTGAATGTTTTGGATTCGCCCATGGTTGAGGGTAAGCGGTTGTCCTTAATTGAACAAAGTCTGCCATATACGATTTCCTATTTGAACTCATATCTCAAGCACTCCCTTTGGAAAAATTAGCGTTTCCCTGATGCCCTCATACGTTCCTGTGGACGTGTATTCGTCTCACCATTTGTCCTTTTAGAAGCAAAAGCATCTGTGGCGCCTGGTTCGCCTTCAAACTTGTGATTCATTTGATTTGGAAAGCCCTTTGCTTGATTGCGCATATCGATTCCCTCCAAACCATACAAATCATTTACGTCTTTTGAAGACGTAAGGGTAGTATATGAAAAAAGAAACTTTTTTAAAAAGGCACTTTCTGCTAGATGAGGGAGGAACGAGCCGTGGAACAATACTTTGATCGATTAAGAACAACTAATGGAAAAAACAATATGCTGACATTTGAAGAAGCACGTATATGGGTAGAGCTATTAGGAGTGATTTTTGAAACGACCTATGCAAAGGCCGGTCACAAGTATAAAGGACAGGGAACGACAGAGCGGATTGTCCAAGAATGGAGAGAGCTACAGTGCTCAGTTGCACTTATTTCAAAATAAACACTCAAAGGTAAACGGGCATCTGCAACATAACCAAAAAGGAGAGCTGCATTAATTCTCTTTTCACTTCTACTCATCTTTTTAAAAAAACAGGAAAATATATAAGTATACAAACAATTTTATAAAACAATAACCAGTCTGTGATACGAATTACAGGCTTTTTACAATGGTTAAACTTAAAATTACATTAAATTCATCTTGCTGAAAATCACTGGAAATAAAACTCTGATATAATGAAATGATTAAAAAACATGAAATTTATGGATAATAAAAAAGTGTTTCGTTTTCTGATAAAAAAGGAATAATGAACATAACAGACTGTGTGAAAAAAGTGAAGAGAAGGTGCGATATGGAAAGGGAATTGCTCTCTGTTATAATTCCTTCTTACAATGAAGGTGAAAATATCAGACGAATCTTTGAGGCACTCGAGGAAGAGTTTCGGAATTTTTATTATGACTTTGAAATCATCTATATTAATGATGGAAGCAAAGATAATACGCTTCAATACATGAGAGAGCTCTCTTGCAAAAATGCAAAGGTCAAATATATTTCCTTTTCACGAAATTTCGGGAAGGAAGCGGCTATTTTGGCAGGGCTTGAACATGCAAAGGGAGTAGCTGCCATCATGATGGATGCCGACCTACAGCACCCAACGTATTTGATTCAGGAGTTTGTCAGAGGGTATGAAGAAGGGTATCATCAAGTCATTGCCAAACGGAACCGTAAAGGGGACAGCAAGCTTCGCTCTTATCTATCATCGATGTACTATAGAGTCATGAACAAGGTTGTTGAAGTGGATCTGCGTGATGGCGTCGGAGATTTCCGTTTAATTTCACGCCAAGCAATCGACGCATTACTGCAACTGAAAGAAGGGAATCGTTTTTCGAAAGGGCTTTTTTGCTGGATTGGGTTTGAAGAAAAGGTCATCTATTATGAAAATGTAGAAAGGCAGCATGGTGATACAAAATGGTCCCTGAAGAAATTATTTAACTATGGCATTGATGGCGTCATTTCCTTTAACAACCGCCCGTTGCGTATTTGTTTTTATACTGGCATGCTAATCTTATTCCTCTCTTTGATTTACATCGTGGCCACCTTTATTCAAATTGTCAGAACGGGAATCATGGTACCGGGTTATTTTACTTTAATATCGGCTGTGCTTTTCCTCGGAGGTGTCCAGCTTTTGAGTCTAGGCGTGATTGGAGAATACATCGGACGTATCTACTATGAAACGAAAAAGAGGCCGCATTATTTAATCCAAGAATCAAATGTAATGGGACAAGGCACAAGCTCAAAAGAACAGGACCGAGTGTTAACGCAGTTATTTAAATAACGTGGAGTCAAATAACCGGCAAGCACGAATCGCTTGCTGGGTTGTTTTGTTTCAAAGAACAGTGGATCTTTTGTAGAAAGGATTTAGAATTGATGAAACGTAAATGGAATATCATTGGATTGTGCCTCATTCTCGCTCTATTAGGACACTTCTTTTTCTTATATGAATATACGCAAGGCCGATATATGACAGGAGATGGGGACGGCATCTCGCAAATGCTCCCGTTTAAAAAGCTGCTTTATGACGAATATGTCAAAGGAAACTTTTTTTATTCCTATCAATTTGGTCTAGGCGGCGGTACATACACGCAATTAGGTTATTATTTTACAACATCGACTGTCTTTATGGTCACGGTTGCTGTAGTCTGGCTGATGAATGCGCTTCATCTCATTCAGTCAACAGACATTCATTTTTGGGCAAATACTGTTATTTGGCTCAGTGTGATCAAGCTGACGTTGATTCTTTTCATCGCCTATTGCGTTTTGTTTTCAATGGTTCAACATAAACTGAGCGCACTGACAGGTGCCGGGATATATGGACTGTCTATAGTGTATTTTCGGCATCAAACGTTTTGGGAGTTTTTCACTGACAGCATGATGTGGCTTCCGCTGCTTGTGCTGGGGGTTGAACGAATATTCAAAACGGGAAAGCCGGCTTGGTTTATTGTGGCGTGCAGCCTCATGCTCATCAACAATTTTTACTTTGCTTATATTCACTTTATCTTTTTAGCGATTTATCTCGTATTTAGATATCTCATCAAGCTTCGGAGAGAGGAGCGCGGCTGGAAGATTTTCTGGACCCTTGCGACTTCCACGCTGTTATCCTTTGGAATCAGTGCCGCCTTTTTTATCCCTTCTGTTTACGGGTTTCTCAATAATGTAAGGCCGCCGTATGATCAGACGATACCTTGGTTCGAGCTACATGATCATCTGCTGTTTACAAGCAGGGTGTATGTATTACCTGTGATCTTTCTCATTTGTTTGTTCCTTGTTCCGCTATACCGGAACCGGTGGTTTTTCATGTTCACATCCATTAGTGTTCTACTCATTGTTTTTCACTACAGTCCAAAGATAGCGAGTGTGTTTAATGGTTTTTCTGCACCTCAGTATAGATTTGAATACATTCTAGCCTTTACAGTTGGAGCAGCCGTTGCCATCACGATTAAGCATTTCACGCATATAGAATGGAAGTGGAAAAAGCGTGCGGTATTATGTGCCTGGATCGTTTTCCTCCTCACTGTCTTCTTGTCGGAACGAGCGATGCGAAATATGGATGTCGTTGTGTTGACAGGAGCTGGACTGCTTGTGATTAGCTTGCTATGCCTTTGGCTACATGCTGAAAAACGCCAGCACCTTCGTCTGTTTTCAGCCGTTTTGCTTGCCGTTAGTCTACTGACAGCAGTCGCTTATCAAAAGGGCTACTTGTCTGAAGGGAGCAGCATTAAGGAAGTATCAGATACGTATATGAAAAGTGAGGCGTATGCGGGCCATGAGCAAATGGAGCTCATTCAGCTAATTCAAAGCCTCTCAAAAGACCCGCTCGCGAGGATTGATTGGATGAATGGTGTGCGAAACAATACCCCATTATTTGAAGGCTTTCAAGGGATGAGTGTGTATTCGAGCATATTAAATAAGCATTTGCTCAATTTCTACTGGATTGACCTGCAAATTGATATGGGGCGGGAAAGTGTCAGCCGTTATGCGACAATGGGTGACCGAGTGAATTTATACAGCCTGACCTACGGAAAGTATTATATGAGAGACAAAATGATGTCTTACTCACCGCCATCTGATTTTCAGCTAATTTTGGACAGTGAGCATTATGAGGTGTATGAAAATACACGCCCGCTTCCATTTGCAAGAACAACAAGTACCATCTATTCAGAAGCATCCCTTCAGCATGCCTCAGTCCTTGATAGGGAGCATGCAATGCTGCAAGGCGTGATTTTAGACAAAAAAGGAAATGCTGAAATGGACCATTCGCCTAATCGAGTAAAGGATGCAAATATTCATACTGAACAAGCAGTATACGAAAATAGCGTGCTGGATGTATACGGAGAAACGGGCGGCCTGAATATCACCCTTCCAGATGATATGGCTCATGCCGGGGATGTGTATGTGAGCTTTTATATAAAGCGGACAGAACGTAACGTAGGGTTTCAGCTGTCCGTTGACAGGTACGTCACATCACGAAAAAGCAATACATCGATCTACAAAACAGGCGTAAATGAAGTAACCATTCGGGTCCCTGCTGAAAGGATACTCTCCATTCGAGTACCAAAAGGGACATATGAGCTCAGTCAATTAAAGCTATATCAAGAACCTTATCGCATCCTGAAGCAAGCATATGAAAAAGAGAAACAGGATGATGGCAACCAGCAGGTAAAGCTTCAAAACAATCGCTTTACGATTTCATATGATAACAAGCGTGGCGATGATTATATGGTTTTACCAGTTCCATATGAAAAAGGCTGGGATCTCACCGTCAATGGACATCAAACAAACATTGAAAAGGCCAATTACGCATTTATCGGCTTTCCAATCGAAAAAGGCAAAAATGATATTGAATTAACCTACTATCCGCCTTATATCAGAATTCTGGTTCTGATCTCACTGATCAGTCTGATCGTTGCGATCCTATATGCACGGAGAAAACACAAGAAATACCACTTTTAATTTATAAGCATGCACACTTTTCAGGATTTTTATAAAACCTGTAGCCTTTTCAGTCAGTTGTTGAGTATAGAAGTGTTTGTCGTTCGGACAAATGTGCTGGTCTTTTTCATTGTCGTATTGAAACTTCCACTTCGGAAACAAATCTCTTGTAGGATGAAATCGTCTGTGGGCGATAACGCCAAAATTATGATGATCGGATAGCCCTTTCAGATTGGTGTAGTCAAATAACTGGAATCAAGAGCGACGGCTTCTACTTGAAAACCAAGGTCGTGCGAATTGGTGATCTAATCTGTCCAGATAAGGTGGAGAATCATAAATATGACCAGGCGTTACGTAGATATCGGTGATAATATTGTGTCATATCCGTTGTTCGGTGATCTAAATAGAGGCTTATCCAAGTCTTTTATATAGTTTTGTGTATCTTTTACAATCGTTTTTCTCGTATATTTATGCTTATTGGCATTGGCTTTAAGGTGGGTTGAATCGGTGAAGGCATAACATAAAAAAGACTCGCTCACACAGAGCCGAGTCTTAATTTTTTTTGCAGTTTTTCTTCACTGAAAATCCATCCGGTATAGGAATTTTTGATTTGATGATCCATGTCGATGTGGCAGATCGCGACAAAGGGATAATGACCTTTGCTGCGGTAGCGTAAGTCAATGAACCGCACTTCATAATGATCCTTGTATTTATCCACTTCCCACCGGTATACAGGGGAAAACGACAGAAAGGCTGATATGTTTTTATCTTGTTTGGCAATCTTCATGATCTCTGTATTGGGAACCGGCACACGGTTAAATGTGTCTAAAATGACGATCTCTCCATTCATGCTTCGACCGACATGGAAAGACGATTTGCATTTAACCGCAATGCGCCATTGCCTGAATTTCATTGTAGGCGAAATAATAATTTCTTCAATCTCATAGAATCGTGCACGTACCTCCTTTTTGATATGAAGCTGCATGATGACCCTGACGATATAGTAACAGAAAATCACGGCATACAGCGTTAAGAACGTATAACCGGGATGTCCGCCAATTGCCCAAATGACAATGGCGACAAGGTGTGTAAAAAAGATAAATGGATCAAAGGTGTTAATGATTCCAAGCGCTACCCACTTCTTTGAAAAAGGACGAATGGCCTGTGTGCCGTATGCATTGAAAATATCAACAAACACATGAAGAACAACGGCTAACAGTGTCCATAACCAAAGGTGAAGTAAATTCGCTCCTGGTACAAATGGGAAAAGCACACCTGGAATCAGCAATGACCAAAACAGTACTGCTGGAATGGAGTGAGTAAATCCTCGGTGATTTCTTATATAAACCGCATTATTTTTTAGCTTTAGCACAGTATCAATGTCTGGTGCTTGGGAGCCAGCAATGGTCGCAATCATGACGGCATGTGCCATTTGAGGGTCTACGCTAACGGCTGGATCTAAAAGTGCAAGTCCCCCAAGAGAGATGCCCATTACTACATGAGTACCAGTATCCAATTGATTACCTCCTAGTTGTCATGCTTAGGAACAATCATTCAAAGTATACGTCTTCATTCATGTGCAAAATCACTTTTGCTTTGTCTTGATTTAATGTAACATGTTAACGTATCTACAAACAGTATACAACAAATAAGGTTCTTTTCAGAACGTTATCCCTCGGTTCAATGAGAAGGAGTATAAACATGAAAGACATTCAAGAAAGGCTGAATCGCAAAGATATTACGGGTATTCAGCAAGATTTAATCGATTGGTATGAAAAAGAACAACGGACATTGCCATGGCGTGAAAATCAAGATCCATACCGGGTCTGGGTATCAGAAGTGATGCTTCAGCAAACGAGAGTGGATACGGTGATTCCATATTTCCTCCGGTTTATGGAGCAGTTCCCAACTGTTAAAGATCTTGCTTTAGCCGATGAAGAAAAGGTGATGAAAGCATGGGAAGGTCTTGGCTACTATTCAAGAGTTCGTAATTTGCAGGCAGCTGTGAAAGAAGTATATGAATCTTACGGGGGCGTTGTCCCTGATACGAAAGGAAAATTTTCAAAGCTCAAAGGTGTAGGCCCGTATACTAGTGGCGCAGTGCTAAGTATCGCCTATAACAAGCCGTACCCTGCGGTAGATGGCAACGTCATGAGGGTTATTTCTCGGATCTTGTCGATATGGGATGACATTGCGAAGCCAAAAACGAGAAACACTTTCGAATTTGCTGTCGATCAGCTCATTTCCTGGGAAAAGCCGTCTCAATTCAATCAAGGGCTAATGGAGCTAGGTGCGCTCATTTGCACCCCAACATCACCTTCATGTCTCATTTGCCCTGTAAACATGCATTGCTCGGCTTTAGAAGAAGGCGTTCAGCATGAGCTGCCAGTGAAAAGCAAAAAGAAAAAGCCTACTGCCAAATCAATGGCAGCAGTGGTTTTATTTGATGATGCAGGTCAACTGTATATTCATAAACGGCCAAGTACAGGTCTCCTTGCGAATTTATGGGAATTCCCTAACATGGAAACAATAAAGGGAAGAAAAACGGAAAAAGAACAGCTGCTTGAATTTCTAAAAGAAGAGGCAGGTGTACAAGCAGAGCTTGGTGATTTAGAAGGCACCATTCAGCATGTATTTACCCACCTCATCTGGAACATTTCTGTTTTCTTTGGCCGGGTCATCTCCGCATCTGATGAAACTGTGCTAAAAAAAGTAACAACAGAAGAGTTCGAGGCGTATGCTTTCCCGGTGTCACATCAAAAAATTTGGAAGATGGCACTCGAGCAGCCTAGTCGTATTTAACCGTAGTCCCGTGGGTATAATCGGCTTCATTTCGGTGCAGACCCCCGCGGTTTTCGATTTCAGAAATGATTTCTCGATACTTGGATTGCCCTTCCTCGTTTAAATAAGGTAAAATTTGTTGGAAAGCATGATGAAAGTAAGCAAGCTCAGTATCTTTCCATTGATCCTTGGATATCATGCCAAGCTGACTTAAATCGCGTCCGACATACATGAATGTTACCTCCTAATAGAACTTTCCCTATTAGTGTGAAGCGAATGGACGAAAACTATTCAAATCAGGAGATGAACCATAATGAATCAACGTGAATGTGCATTAATTACAGGTAGCAGCAGAGGTGTGGGGAAGGAAGTTGCCCTTCGCCTAGCTGAAAAAGGATATAACATTGTCATTAACTATGCAAGAAGCAAAAAAGCAGCACTTGAAACTGCTGAAGAAATTGAAGCGATGGGTGTCAAAACATTGGTCGTGAAAGCCAATGTAGGTCAGCCTGAAAAAATCAAAGACATGTTTCAGCAAATCGATGAAACATTTGGCCGTTTAGATGTATTTGTCAACAATGCGGCGTCTGGCGTTCAGCGCCCAATTATGAACCTTGAAGAAAACCATTGGGACTGGACAATGAATATCAATGCGAAAGCCTTGTTATTCTGCGGACAAGAAGCAGCAAAATTAATGGAAAAAAACGGCGGAGGACATATCGTCAGCATTAGCTCACTAGGCTCAATTCGCTACCTTGAAAATTACACAGTGGTCGGCGTATCAAAAGCAGCACTAGAAGCTTTGACCCGTTACCTATCTGTTGAGCTGTCACAAAAAAACATTGTCGTCAACGCAGTATCAGGCGGTGCTATCGACACAGATGCGCTAAAGCACTTTCCGAACCGTGAAGAGCTTTTAGAAGACGCGAAGAAAAACACACCAGCTGGCCGAATGGTGGAAATTAAAGACATGGTCGACAGTGTAGAATTCCTTGTATCAGGCAAAGCAGACATGATTAGAGGACAAACCATTATTGTGGATGGCGGACGTTCTTTACTTGTTTAAAAAAATCATGAATAGGATTTACACCTTCTGCACAAATTAATGTGCGTGGAGGTGATAATGATGGATCAACAAAACAAAACAAACGCACAACAAGTGAAGAAACAAAACCAAGCTGCTGCACAAGGCGAACAATATGACACTGAATTTGCTAGTGAGACTGACGCACAGCATGTAAAAAAATACAACCAAAAAGCTGAGCAAAACAAACAACAAAACAGCTAATCACTGAAACAGAGGAAAGCACTTCATATACGAATGAAGTGCTTTTCTTTTGCCTGGCACCACCATCCGACAAAACCTGTAAAACCTCTACATAAACAGTCAAAGGAATTCTTCATTCTTTCAAGAAATGGTATAGATATAAAAAGTCGATGGGAGGAGTTAGATGTCTGATTTCGATCAGCTTGTAAGAGAACAAATGCAGCTCATGGATCAGTTGATGCATGTACAAGGGGAACTCGATCTGTACTTAGAGACAGAAAAACGATTGCTGCAAGATGAAAAAAAGGATGAGCGGTATAGACTTTATGATCAAATCAAGCAGAAACGAGAAGAACTGCAAAAAGTCCAAACATTATTTACAAAACAGACAGAAGAGGTCATTAATTCATATAAACAGATGGAGAAGAGTTCAACTGTGATGTAACGCTGTGTGCCGTTCAATTGGGTTGAATGGCTTTTTCATTTCATTTTTTACCTATGTAACGGTATAATATAATAGAGACATGTTTAGTTGGGAAATTAGGTCTTTGGACTGTTAGGTGTGTTTGTTATAGAAAGTAGGGGAGAAAATATGGGCTATCCCAAGGAAGGAGAAACCATCCAAATTCAAAGCTATAAACATAATGGCTTAATCCACAGGATTTGGAATGAAACCACCATTCTGAAAGCAACGGAATTGTGTATCATTGGGGCAAACGACCGAACAATGGTGACAGAATCCGATGGCCGTACATGGATGACGAGAGAACCGGCTATTTGCTATTTTCATGCAAAACAATGGTTTAATGTAATTGGGATGCTTAGGGATGATGGGGTATATTATTACTGCAACATTAGCTCTCCTTTTGCGACAGACGAAGAGGCAATTAAGTATATTGATTACGATTTAGATGTCAAAGTCTTTCCAGACATGACGTACAATATATTGGATGAGGATGAATATGCAGATCATAAGAGGCAGATGAATTATCCAAAAGAAATCGATAGTATCTTAAGAGAGCATCTGAATACATTACTGCATTGGATTCACCAGCGGAAAGGACCGTTTGCTTCAGAATTTGTGGATATGTGGTATGAACGTTTTTTACGTTATACTAAATAAGCAAGAGCAACAAAAACCTGTTTGGCTTTCTAGGAGCTAACAGGTTTTTGACTGCGTACGGATAAGAGGCACTGATAGATTGGGAAGGAGATTTACATGGGGGTCATTAAACGCTACATGGCTTTTGTTACACCGTATAAAAAACAGATTGCATTGACAATGGTAATAGGGATGATCAAATTCTCTATTCCCTTAACCCTGCCTCTGCTCTTAAAGTATGTCATTGATGATGTCATTCAAGGCTCGGGGACGGCTGAAGAAAAGACATCGTCTCTCTTGATCATCATGGGCTTCATGCTCGTTTTATTTTTAGTGATGAGACCACCTGTTGAATACTACAGGCAATACTATGCACAGTGGACAGGCAGTAAGGTATTGTTTGATATTCGGGAAAAGCTGTTTTCCCATATTCAAAAGCTAAGTCTTCGTTATTATGCCAACACGAGAACAGGCGAAATCATTTCAAGGGTGATCAACGATGTGGAACAGACAAAGGAATTTGTCATTACAGGCCTCATGAACATTTGGCTTGATTTGATGACAGTCCTTATTGTGATTGCCATCATGTGTACACTTGATCTCAAGCTCACCATCGTGTCTGTCATTATTTTTCCGCTTTATGCGTTAGCTGTGAAGTATTTTTATGGACGACTTCGCAAGCTGACAAAAGAGCGGTCACAGGCACTGGCTGAGGTGCAAGGGCATCTGCATGAACGAGTACAAGGAATGCCAGTTATTCGCAGCTTTGCGATTGAAGAATACGAACAAGAGAATTTCCACGATGAAAACAAAAATTTCTTAACCAAAGCGATCAATCATACGAATTGGAATGCCAAAACATTTGCAGTCGTCAATACCATTACGGATATTGCGCCGCTTTTGATCATTGCATTTGCTGGCTATACCGTGATTAACGGCTCGCTTTCGATTGGTACAATGATTGCCTTTGTCGGCTACATTGACCGAATGTACAATCCGATTCGCCGCTTGATTAACTCATCGACGACGTTAACCCAGTCGGTGGCGTCAATGGATCGTATTTTTGAGTTTATTGATGAGCCTTATGAGGTAACAGATCGGCCAAATGCAAAAGAAACCAAACATTTAAAAGGAGAAGTGGAATTTAAAAATGTATCGTTTCGTTATGAACATACACAGGAAGAGACTTTACATCATGTCTCCTTGAAAGTAGAAAAAGGGCAAACAGTCGCCCTTGTAGGAATGAGCGGGGGAGGGAAGTCGACACTTGTGAGCTTAATTCCAAGATTTTATGATGTGACCAATGGGTTACTTGAAATTGACGGCATTGATATTAAAGAGTACAAAGCAAGAAGCCTTCGAAACCAAGTCGGAATGGTGCTGCAAGATACGTTCTTATTCAGCGACACGATCAAAGAAAATATTGCTATTGGGGACCCGGAAGCATCTTTTGAAGAAATCGTATCGGCTGCCAAAGCGGCAAATGCCCATGAATTCATCATGTCTCTTCCTGAAGGGTATGACACAAAGGTAGGAGAACGGGGCGTGAAGCTTTCAGGCGGTCAAAAACAACGAATTTCGATTGCAAGGGTATTTCTCAAAAATCCACCACTCCTCATATTGGATGAAGCGACATCTGCACTTGATTTAGAAAGTGAGCATTACATTCAAGAAGCGATGCAAAAGCTAGCAAAGGACCGCACAACCTTTATTGTTGCGCACCGCCTATCAACCATTACACATGCCGACCAAATTGTCGTCATGGAACAAGGTGAAATTGTGGAAAAAGGAACACACGAAGAATTAATGAACAGAGACAGCCACTATCGTCATCTATTTACCATTCAAACATTAAATTAGTAAAAGCCTATCCGATTATCTAGGCAGTTCCCTCTTCGAGAATGACTGCCCTTCAAACCAACGTTTTCTAGTCGCTTTTGATATGCTGGTGTTGTGTATTGAAAGCCTTGATCAGAATGAAGTACTGCTCCTTTGACAGTTTCCACGCGACGATCTCATTGTTATATAGATCTTGTATAGCTGAAAAATAATAGAAACGATGCTGGCAAGCAATATAGGTAATATCAGTTACATTGATTTAAATTCCAAGGTTTAATCTGTTTGGATGGACAACCGAAGCTTGTCTTCCGAAATACCGACGTTTTTTTCGAATGATAGATTGAATGTTCATCTCTTTCATCAACCTACAGACACGCTTATGGTTGATGTGAAATCCTTCTTTCTTTAAAGCGATTGTCACCCGAGGATAACCATAGAAGGGATGTGAATGATGAATGGCCATGATGTGCTCTTTTAAGAGTTGTTCATTCTGTTTCCGTTCCATTCTAGTCCTTTTATTCTTAAACCATTTATAATACCCTGATCGTGATACTTTGACGATACAAACGAGCCATGTCAACGGATAAAAACTCTTTAATTCATGAACAGCTTCAAACCGTGCAGTCTTCAGAATCCGTCCTCCCCGTGAAGATTTGGATAACGCTTTTTTAAGTATTCTACCTGACCTTTGACCCGATTTTTTAGCTGAGTGGCACTTCGGAGACCTAATGCTTCAGATAATGAGCGATAGCTTCCATTTCCTTCTTCATACATTTCACGGCTTTCATCTTAAATTCTTTCGTATAGTGTTGAAAAAGTTGTTATTTTCTCGCCATAAAAAATCCCCTCCAAGTATAGTGTAACAGCCAAGATATGTTCTCGGGCTTTTTACACTGTCTATTTAGAGGGGATCATACCACTTGGAACGAGTCTTTTCTGCTTAAGCTTCTTTTTCTTCTGTCTCAATTTCACTATCTTTTGGGTGATACGTTTGAAAGCTTGTAATCAATGTATCCAAATGCTCCAATTCATCACGGTATTCGATGATACTGGACATCACATTCAGCATATTATAATCGAGCAAGTCATTCTCTTGGTTTTGCTGATGCTGAATAAATGACTTTGTTAATGTTTCAAGTCGAAAAGAGCACTCATTTTGAAAATCATCGTCCTGCGGCTTCATTTTTCCAACAAACTTCATCAAGGTGCGCTCATGCCAATAGAGTAAATAATCAATCTCGTCGGTTAAGCTGTCCCTGAAATGCTCTGGCATCAAATGAATTTCATTTTCTAATTTATGCAGTTTTTTAAGCAAGTACAGAGCTCGATTTGACGTCATAATCGTCTGTCTGAACAAAACCAGCTTTCTTGATTTTACATACGTGGTTTTCTTTAAATAGCTTCGTTCCTCTTTGTATAACAAGTAAATGTGATCTAATTTGATCATACGTTCTTTTATTTGGTCGATGTCATCCTTTAAAGTGGAATGATCAGTAGACTGTCTGGAGCTTAGACGGATCCATTTTAAAATCTCCTCCGTATTTTCCATAATGTGATGAACGAGCTTTGTTTCATACTTTGGGGGCAGGAAGATTAAATTCACTAAAAATGAAGATAGAACCCCTAGCACCACAGTAGCTGTTCGGATTAAGGCAAAGGAAAGGAAATGATCCCCTGCACTTTCTAAAATAGCGATGACGGTTACAAGTGCAATCGGAATGGTGTGTTCAATCTTCAGCTTTAAATTAATGGCGATGACCATGACTGCTGTTAAACCGATAATGACTGGTCCTGTGCCGAAAAGCAGACCGAACGTAATGGCAAGTGCTGCTCCAATAATATTGGCTTGCACTTGGTCAACAATCGTTAAAAATGATCGATAAATAGATGGCTGGATAGCAAATACGGCTGCAATTCCCGCGAAAACGGGCGTTGGCAGCCCAAGCCATGTTGCCAGGTAAAGCGCGAGTACAATGGCAATACCAGTTTTTAAAATACGGGCTCCAAGTTTCATTGGTTTTGTCCCTGCATTCCTTTCTTTTTGATAATAGATGATCACTCGTCATATATCATAAATATTTTGATGAAACAACTAAGTAATATACAGCGGTCTTCCGAAATATTCAAGTGGTTTTTGAAAGTTCATGAAAACATCAAAAGAAGGTATTGTGAAAGAATGTAACAGATTCAATCGTTTTTGACAATGAAGAGCTGGTAAATAAAAAAACAGACGCAGTGATTTACGTCTGTTGTTGACTCGATTATGATTTTTTCAGCTGTTCAAACGCAAGATCTACCGCTTGCAGCGTCTCAGAAATATCTTTTTCAGTATGTGCGATGGTTAAGAACCAAGCTTCATATTTAGAAGGGGCAAGGTTAATACCTTGAGCCAGCATCAATTTGAAGAAGCGGGCGAACATTTCGCCATCCGTATTTTCAGCCTGCTCGTAGTTCACAATTGTTTCCTTTGTAAAGTAAATCGTGAGAGCACCTTTTAAGCGATTCACTGTAATATCTACTTGATGTTTTTTGGCATGGGCTAAGATTCCTTTTTCTAACATAGCGCCAAGCTGATCAAGACGCTCGTAGACTCCGTCTTCTTTTAACACTTCCAAGCATGCAATTCCGGAAAGAATTGACGCTGGATTTCCTGCCATCGTGCCAGCTTGATAGGCTGGTCCAAGCGGAGCAACTTGCTCCATAATTTCTTTTTTACCGCCGTAAGCACCGATTGGAAGACCACCGCCAATAATTTTTCCTAATGCAGTGAGGTCAGGTTTTACTTGAAGAAAATCCTGTGCACCGCCATACATAAAGCGGAAAGCTGTAATCACTTCATCATAGATCACGAGTGCGCCTTTTTCATGAGTTAGGTCATTGACCTGCTGCAAGAAGCAGTCCTTAGGCTCCACAATGCCAAAGTTTCCGACAATGGGCTCAACAAGGACAGCCGCTACTTCATCTCCCCATCGATCTAAAGCTTCTTTATAGCTATTGATATCATTAAATGGAACGGTAATAACTTCATTGGCGATGCTTTTGGGCACGCCCGCTGAATCTGGCGTTCCTAAAGTGGATGGACCAGAGCCTGCTGCAACGAGCACAAGATCAGAATGACCGTGATAACACCCGGCGAATTTAATGATCTTTGTTCTGCCTGTATAAGCGCGAGCCACACGAATCGTGGTCATCACAGCTTCGGTACCTGAATTGACAAAACGAACTTTATCCAAAGCAGGCATCGCTTCCTTCAGCATTTTCGCAAATGTAACTTCATGCTTCGTTGGTGTTCCATAAAGGACACCCGTTTCAGCCGCTTTCGTGATGGCTTTTGTAATATGAGAATGAGCATGGCCTGTAATAATAGGACCGTATGCTGCCAGATAATCGATATAGCGGTTTCCGTCTACATCCCAAAAATAAGCGCCTTCTCCTCTTTCCATTGCAACGGGTGATCCGCCGCCTACTGCTTTATATGAACGAGATGGGCTGTTGACCCCTCCAACAATATGCTCTAGCGCCTCTTGATGTAATTTTTCTGATTCTGTGAATTTCATAAATAGCCTCCTATCTCAACGTATCAGGTCGTCTATCATTATTTTAACATGCCGATGCAAGCCTTCTTAGTTGAATATCCTCTCAAAATTGGATAGGCTATTTAAAAAATAGGTTGGAGGGATTGTGTTATGACAATAGAAGTAGGGAAGCAAGTACCTGATATTGAATTAACCGGTGACAACGGGGAGAAAGTAAAGCTTTCTGATTTTAAAGGAAAACATATTGTCCTTTATTTCTATCCAAAAGATATGACCCCAGGCTGTACAACAGAAGCGTGCGATTTCCGTGATCGCCATCAAAGCTTTGCAGACTTAGATGCCGTCATTATAGGCGTAAGCCCAGACAATCAGGACAAGCACCAAAAGTTTAAAGAAAAACATGATTTACCGTTCCTGCTTCTTGTTGATGATGAACAGAAATTGTCTGAAGTATTCGGAGTTTGGAAGCTGAAAAAGAACTTTGGCAAAGAATACATGGGAATTGAGCGTTCAACGTTTCTTATTAATAAAGAAGGAACGCTTGTGAAAGAATGGCGAAAAGTAAAGGTGAAAGACCACGTAGAAGATGCTCTTGAGGAACTGAAAGCTCACGCTTAATATCATCACAGAATGAGATCGGCCGACATGGTCTTATCCCTGTCAAGTAGACAATTATAAAAAGCCTAACCTGCCAGTGTGTGACGGTATTCTACCGGAGCACACTGGTTTAATTTTTTCTGGAATCGATCGTGATTATAGAATTGAATGTAATCTTCTATGCTTTTATGAAGCTCTTTTTCCGTTTGACACGAAGAAAAGTAAGTGTTCTCTGTTTTGAGATGGGAGAAAAATGATTCGATACAGGCATTATCTAGGCAGTTTC
>NZ_JAIVLB010000049.1 GCF_020524495.1 Bacillus stratosphericus
TGGTGGCGATAGCGAAGAGGTCACACCCGTTCCCATACCGAACACGGAAGTTAAGCTCTTCAGCGCCGATGGTAGTTGGGGGTTTCCCCCTGTGAGAGTAGGACGCCGCCAAGCTTTATTAAGGATCAGTTCCAGACGGAACTGGTCTTTTTTGTGTTTTCTTCTAACAACATCATGATATAGGATGGAAACTTTTCTTCTGCAATCTCCATGTAGCGTTCAATCATGACGTAATCATCACTAATGTATTGAGACAGCAGCTCGTACCACCATTCTGTTTCGTAACGAGCAATCATACTAAGGTTATACATTAACAAGTAATGGCTGATAATCTCTGGAATCCCTAGAAATGCATCTCGTGTTGATGGAATAAACCAATGATCCATTTCTAAATCATAATGAAGATGAGTAGCAAGAGCAGGATTTTCTTCTAGAAATACATCAAACGTCAGCTTTTTGGCTTCTCTCTGTTTGAGCTTCCAACTTGTATGGAATTCAAAATACTCAATAAACCGTTCAACTGACATATTATAAAGCAGTGGAATATGATCTTGAATCATGATTCCATTGGATTGTTTCACTTTGACTAATGTTAAAGGCAGCTTTTGAAACTCAAGAACATGACTCATTTCAGGTATTTTCGAAAGGAGATGGATCATCGTAAATCGCTCATCTTCAAGGCCATCTAAATGAAATAAGTACTTTAACACATGCATGCATAGTCCATTTCGTTGAATTTTTACTTCATCTTCACTAAAACGATAATGCTGTTTTTTTCTTTTTCTTGACGTCACGCCATGAGCTAAGACAGAGGTTTGAGAAGGATAATGGGGATCAACTGTCAGCAAACATGCTTTCAGCAGCTGCGCCATCCCATAAAATAATAAAATCGGCTTTAGTTCTAGTGGAGCTATGGCGGCCTGTTCATAGAATGTATGACCATGTTTTAAAAAATAAATAAAGCGCTCACAGTTTTTATAGGCTTGTTGACTCGCATCTTGAATATTTCGTTTCTCATATTGTTGAAATAGAAACTTCTGGGAAGTTTCAAGTGAGTAAAAACGTTTTAAATCCTTCCATCCTGAACTTTTCATCTTCTTCCTCAACTCTCTCTATATTTTCTAAAAATTGCAACTGTTTGTTGCTTCCTTGACATGCTGTTTTCTAGTTGATAATCTACATATAATATTTTGCCGAAAAGAGGGGGATTTACTAATGTGGGAAAGTAAATTTTCAAAAGAAGGTTTGACGTTTGACGATGTTTTGCTTGTTCCAGCAAAGTCTGAGGTGCTTCCACGTGATGTCGATTTATCAGTTGAATTAACAAGCACATTAAAGCTCAACATTCCAATTATTAGTGCAGGAATGGATACTGTGACGGAATCACAAATGGCGATTGCAATGGCACGTCAAGGTGGTCTGGGTATCGTTCATAAGAACATGTCCATTGAACAGCAAGCAGAACAAGTGGACAAAGTAAAACGCTCAGAGCGTGGTGTTATTACAAATCCATTCTTCTTAACACCAGATCATCAAGTGTTCGATGCAGAGCATTTAATGGGTAAATACCGTATTTCTGGTGTGCCGATTGTAAACAACGAAGAAGATCAAAAGCTTGTTGGTATTATTACGAATCGTGACCTTCGTTTTATTTCGGATTATTCAATGAAGATTAGCGATGTGATGACAAAAGAGGAACTTGTTACAGCATCTGTTGGAACAACATTGGAAGAAGCTGAAAAAATTCTACAGCAATACAAAATTGAAAAGTTACCTCTTTTAGATGATGAAGGAACGTTAAAAGGTCTCATCACAATCAAAGATATTGAAAAAGTGATTGAATTCCCTAACTCCTCTAAAGATGCACATGGCCGTTTAATTGTGGGTGCCGCTGTTGGTGTCACTGGCGACACAATGACTCGTGTGAAAAAATTAGTTGAAGCCAATGTTGATGTCATTGTCATTGATACAGCACACGGTCATTCCCAAGGTGTTCTAAACACTGTATCGAAAATCCGTGAAACATATCCTTCTCTTAACATCATTGCTGGTAATGTTGCGACAGCTGAAGCAACAAAGGCATTATTTGAAGCAGGAGCAGATATTGTGAAAGTTGGTATCGGACCAGGATCAATTTGTACAACACGTGTTGTTGCAGGTGTGGGTGTACCACAAATCACAGCGATTTATGACTGTGCAACAGAAGCAAGAAAGCATGGTAAAGCTATTATTGCAGATGGCGGAATTAAATATTCAGGTGATATCGTGAAAGCACTAGCTTCTGGTGGACATGCCGTTATGCTAGGGAGCCTTCTAGCGGGTACATCTGAAAGTCCAGGAGAAACAGAAATTTTCCAAGGTAGACGCTTCAAGGTTTATCGCGGTATGGGTTCTGTTGCTGCAATGGAAAAAGGAAGTAAAGATCGTTACTTCCAAGAAGATAATAAAAAATTCGTTCCAGAAGGTATTGAAGGCCGTACACCATACAAAGGGCCAGTTGTTGATACAGTTTATCAACTAGTTGGCGGAATTCGTTCTGGTATGGGCTATTGTGGAACTCAAGACTTACGTACACTTAGAGAAGAAGCACAGTTCATTCGCATGACAGGTGCAGGTCTTCGTGAGAGCCATCCACATGATGTGCAAATTACAAAAGAATCACCAAACTACACAATTTCTTGATAAATTGTGACAATCAAATTACATTTGACAGGGACTATGGCTCTGTCTATTTTTTTTATCTTTATTGTGATAAAATTTATACTGTTGTGTTGAAATAAGCCCTTGTGGATTAAATATATATGAAAAACGTCGAAAAAAGATGAATACGGAGGTATGACGATTGAACAGCAAGATGTTGAAACAGCTTATGGTCTCTATCCTTGCACTGGCATTGATTGTTACAATGTTTACACCAATGTCCAAAGCAAAAGCGGCTGAAGATCCATTCAATGTGAATGCGAAAGCAGCCATCCTTATTGAAGCTTCTACAGGTAAAATTCTTTATAGTAAAAACGCAGAACAAAGGCTGCCTATTGCAAGTATGGCAAAGATGATGACAGAGTATCTATTGCTAGAGGCTATTTCTGAAGGCAAAGTAAAATGGGATCAAACGTATACGCCAGATGATTATGTATACGAAATTTCTCAGGACCGCAGTTTATCCAATGTTCCTTTGAGAAAAGATGGCTCGTATACAGTCAAAGAACTTTATCAAGCAATGGCTATTTATTCAGCAAATGCAGCAGCGATTGGCCTAGCAGAGGTGATCGCTGGATCAGAATCGAAGTTCGTTGAAAAAATGAACGCAAAAGCGAAAGAACTAGGTTTAACAAACTACAAATTCGTCAATGCAACTGGTCTAGAAAATAAAGACCTACACGGCAAACAGCCAAATGGTACGGGTCCTGATGAAGAAAGTGAAGTATCTGCGAAGGATATGGCATTGCTTGCACAGCACCTTATCAAAGACCACCCAGAAATTCTTGAAACAGCAAGTATCGCTAAAACAAAGTTCAGAGAAGGCACAGACGATGAAATGGACATGCCCAACTGGAACTTCATGCTTAAAGGACTTGTGAGTGAATATGAAGGAGTGGACGGTCTGAAAACGGGCTCTACTGATTCAGCTGGTTCAAGCTTTACAGGTACAGCAAAACAAGGTGACATGCGTGTCATCGCAGTCATCTTGAATGCAAAAGGAAATCTCCATACATCTCGTTTCGATGTGGCGAAAAAACTTTTCGACTATGCTTTTAAAAACTTTACGATGAAAGAAATGTACAAAGAAGGTCAGCAAATCAATGAAGACATCGGAGTCGATAAAGGGAAAGATAAAGAAGTATCCGTCGTAACGAAAGAAGCTTTTTCTGTGCCAGTCAAAAATGGTTTCGAGAAGAGCTATAAAGCAAAAGTAAATATCGAGAAAAAGAACTTAGAAGCTCCTATTAAAAAAGGAACGAAGGTTGGCATGCTGACGACTTCTTATTCTGGTGATGAGAAGGACTATGGCTATTTGAATAAAGACCAATCAGGTGTTGAGCTTGTGACGAAAACAGGTGTTGAAAAAGCAAACTGGTTCATCCTTGCAGTGCGCGGTGTAGGTGGATTCTTCGCTGGCATTTGGGGCGGAATCGTTGATACAGTAACAGGTTGGTTCTAATAAAAAACTGCTCTCTATTTATGGAGGGCAGTTTTTTGTCGTTAAAAGAAAAGCGATTGTTTGTGATTTTGAGGGGTGGACAAGGCTTGCTGAAAAATACCACATAATTTTTCCATGCCTTCAGCCAGAGATTTTTCATTCACATAAGAAAAACTGAGGCGGATATAATTCTGCTTCGGCTCCCCAGGGTAGCAGACAGAGCCTGGCAAAAAGGTGATTTGCTGCTTACGCGCTTCATGTAATAGTGCACGCGTATCGACCCAGTAAGGAAAGCTGAGCCATAAATTGAGACCGCCCTGTGGAACTTGCCATGTGACGTCCTTTAGTGCATGCTTCGTCAAAATATCCACCATTAAATCGCGTCTCACCTTCAAGGCTGTTCTTAACTTCTTCGTATGCTCAATCATTTTCTTTGACGTTAAAAACGGTAAAATGGCCTTTTGTGTGAGAAGAGGGCTGCCCAAATCATTATTGGCCTTTGCAGCTAATAAACGATTAAATATAGAGCCTGATGCAGTAATGATCCCAATTCTGCACCCTGGAGCAAGTGTTTTACTTAATCCTCGTAAATAAATGACGTGTCCATCGTGATCCAGACTTTTAATTGGTGATGGCGGCTTCTTTTCAAAATAAAGCTCTCGATAGGGATCATCTTCTACAATGAGACAATCTATGCTTTGTGCCAGTGAGAGAAGCTGTTTTCTGCGTTTCATCGACATACTGGCGCCTGTCGGACTGTGAAAAGTAGGAATCGTATAGATAAGCTTTGGCTTATATTTATCAATTATGCTTTGAATCTGTTTCATGTTCATTCCTTCATGGTCGACAGGAACTGTAATAATTCTTGCCCCTCTACCCATAAAGACATCAATCGCACCTGGATAGGTTGGTGCTTCCATAACTACGACATCATCCGTTCCGATAAACGTACGTGCCACCAAATCAAGCCCTTGCTGAGAACCACTTGTCACAAGGATATTTTCCGGAGTAGAAGGCACATCTAATGTTTCTAAAAAAGACTGAATGACCTGACGAAGCTGAAGGTCACCTTGTATTTCTCCGTATTTCGACATGATTTGAGGATGTCGAGCGAGCACATGTTGCAATTCTTTTTCTAAATATCGGTTAGGTAAAAGGCCTGGATCGATCATAGAGGAAGAAAGGTTAATCGCTTCTTCTACATAATGATACTGAGCGAATTGAGACCTTGGCAAATAATCTGGAATGGACAATTGCCAATCGAAAGAGGTAGATGACTGAACCGGGATGTCTGTTTGCTCTTGCAACTCATCCACAAATGTCCCTTTACCTTGCACAGCTGTTAAATATCCGTCTTCCTTGAGCCGTGTATAGGCTTTTGCAGCTGTTACAAGACTCACATTGAGCTGCTTCGCTAAATCACGTACAGTTGGTAGCTTGTCCCCCTGCTGAAGTAGACCAGATTGAATGTGATCAACGATTGAAAAGTAAATCTGATTTGAAAGAGAAATATCTGAGTGTCGGTGGATATCAATATGCATGAGAATCCTCCAATGAATGTAAAATTGTTATAATTTCATTATAGCATGTAAATGATACTTAAAAGAGGAAATGCCTTCATTTCTGTTGTTAATCCTTTATATATAAAGGTTTCTTCTTTTTTGTCAGTTGTTTGAATTGTTATATGTCTCTCTTTATTGTTATACTATCTCACTTGTATGATAAAGATGTTAAAGCAAATGAATAGACAAATGGGAGGAAACAATTGTGAGCAATAAGGGAACTGAACGAGTTAAACGTGGAATGGCAGAAATGCAAAAGGGTGGCGTCATTATGGATGTCGTCAATGCTGAGCAGGCGAAAATCGCAGAAGAATCAGGTGCTGTCGCAGTCATGGCACTAGAACGAGTACCAGCTGATATCCGTGCAGCAGGCGGTGTTGCCCGTATGGCAGATCCAAGAATCGTAGAAGAAGTACAAAATGCAGTAACGATTCCAGTCATGGCAAAAGTACGTATCGGCCACATCGTGGAGGCTCGTGTTCTTGAAGCACTTTGTGTTGATTATATCGATGAGAGTGAAGTGCTAACGCCTGCAGATGAGGAATTCCATTTAAATAAAAATGAATACACGGTACCTTTTGTATGTGGATGTCGTGACCTAGGTGAAGCAACCCGCCGTATTGCAGAAGGCGCATCTATGCTGCGTACGAAAGGAGAACCTGGGACAGGTAACATTGTAGAAGCTGTTCGTCATATGAGAAAGGTTAATGCTCAGATTCGAAAAGTAGCAGCGATGAGTGAAGATGAACTAATGACAGAAGCAAAGAATCTAGGAGCACCTTATGAATTATTGCTTCAAATCAAAAAAGACGGCAAACTACCAGTTGTTAACTTTGCAGCTGGAGGCGTTGCGACACCAGCAGATGCTGCGTTAATGATGCAGCTTGGAGCAGACGGTGTATTTGTCGGATCCGGTATTTTCAAATCAGAAAATCCTGCGAAGTTTGCCAAAGCGATTGTTGAAGCAACAACTCATTTCACAGATTACCGTCTCATTGCAGAGCTTTCTAAAGAATTGGGGACAGCCATGAAAGGAATTGAAATATCAAATCTACTGCCAGAAGAACGTATGCAAGAGCGTGGCTGGTAATTAAGGGAGCGCAAACGAACATGCTAACAATTGGTGTACTAGGGCTTCAAGGAGCGGTGAGAGAGCATATTCAATCGATTGAAGCTTGTGGCGCAGAAGGAAAGATCATTAAACGAGTAGAAGAGCTAGAAACTGTTGACGGTTTAATAATCCCTGGTGGAGAAAGTACGACGATGAGAAGACTCATGGATACGTACCAATTCATTGATCCGATCAAAGCGTTCGCTGCTCAAGGGAAACCGATCTTTGGAACATGTGCGGGTTTGATTATGTTGGCAAAGTATGTAGAAGGTCGAGAAGATCCTCACCTTGGACTGTTAAATGTATCTGTCGCACGTAATTCATTTGGTAGACAGGTAGACAGCTTTGAAGGAGATGTAGAAGTGAAAGGACTGGATGTACCCTTTACAGGGGTGTTTATCCGTGCACCTCATATCATCAGTGCTGATGAAAGCGTAGAGGTCATGGCTGAGTATGATGGCAGGATTGTGATGGCGAAAGAAAACCATATCTTAGGTTGTTCTTTTCATCCAGAGCTGACAGATGACCACCGGTTAACGCAGCTGTTTGTTGAGATGGTGCAGTCCTACAAAACGAAACGAGCTGTATAAAACGGTTGAAAAGAGATAAAACTTATAGTACATTAAAATCACAATCAAAGATCGAAAAAGCGTTGACGGGAAATAGTAAGAAGCTCCTCTTTCTCAGAGAGCCGATGGTTGGTGAGAATCGGTGAAAGATGCATTCTGAATCCATCCTTGAGCGAAATGCTGAAACAAGTGAAGTAAGCATTTACGGTGATGCCGTTACAAAGGAAAGAGGAAAGCATGATTATGCATGTTTTCAATCAGGGTGGCAACGCGAGAGCTCTCGTCCCTTTCATGGGATGAGGGCTTTTTTTATTTTTCGATAAAAAAAGGAGTGTAACACATGCTGGATATTAAACAACTGCGCACGGACTTTGATCAAATTAAAGAAAAGCTAGCACACCGTGGCGAAGATTTAGCGGATTTTGATAAGTTTGGTGAGCTGGATCAAAAAAGAAGAGAATTAATCGGTAAAACAGAAGAATTAAAAAGCCGAAGAAATGAAGTATCACAGCAAATAGCCGTTTTAAAAAGAGAAAAGAAAGACGCCGATCACATTATTCAAGAGATGCGTCAGGTAGGAGATGAGATTAAGAAGCTGGATGATGAGTTAAGAACAGTAGAAGACAGTCTGCAAACCATCCTTTTCTCAATTCCGAATATTCCTCATGACTCTGTACCGGTTGGTGAAACAGAAGATAACAACATTGAAGTGAGAAAATGGGGGGAACAGCCAGCATTCTCATTTGAACCAAAGCCTCATTGGGATGTAGCAGACGAGCTAAATATTTTAGATTTTGAACGTGCAGGAAAAGTCACAGGAAGCCGTTTCGTTTTTTATAAAGGGCTAGGCGCACGCTTAGAGCGTGCACTCTATAACTTTATGCTTGATTTACATGTAGATGAATTTGGTTTTATTGAAGTGCTTCCGCCTTACATGGTCAATAGAGCAAGCATGACCGGGACTGGCCAGCTTCCAAAGTTCGAAGAGGACGCATTTAAAATTCGCGAAGAAGATTATTTCCTCATTCCAACAGCTGAAGTGCCAATTACCAACATGCACCGTGACGAAATCCTTGAAGGAGAGCAACTGCCAATTAATTATGCAGCTTTCAGTGCGTGCTTTAGATCAGAAGCTGGCTCTGCCGGTAGAGATACACGCGGACTCATCCGTCAGCATCAATTCAACAAGGTAGAGCTCGTGAAGTTTGTCAGACCAGAAGATTCTTATGAAGAATTAGAGAAACTAACGAATCAAGCAGAAAAAGTCCTTCAGCTATTGAACCTACCTTACCGTGTCATGAGCATGTGTACGGGAGATTTAGGCTTCACAGCTGCGAAGAAATACGACATCGAAGTATGGATTCCGAGCCAAAATACGTATCGTGAAATTTCTTCTTGCAGTAATTTTGAAGCTTTTCAAGCAAGACGAGCAAACATTCGTTTCCGCCCAGAGCCTAAGGCAAAACCTGAACATGTCCACACATTAAATGGATCTGGTTTAGCGGTAGGAAGAACCGTAGCAGCCATTTTGGAAAACTACCAACAAGAGGACGGCACAGTGATTATTCCAGAGGTACTGCGTCCTTATATGGGAAATAAAGAAGTGATGAAATAAGGTGCCGCCACGGCATCTTATTCTTTTTACCTAAACTCCTACAGCTTTTCTAAATGAAGCCGATAAAAAAACTAAAAGCTTCTAGGAAAGAAGGAATAATTTTGAATAGGCTTGACTATTATGTTGAAATGGCTCATTTACTCAGAAAAGTTTTAGATGAAAGTATCCTTTTCGGCATTACTGATACAGAGAAGGTGATTTGTTATTACCCGTCCAAAACAGTAGATTTTGGCATTAAAGTAGGGGACGCATTGAACCCAGAGGACCAAAATGTGGCGACGACATTAAGAGGACAAGAATACGACGGTCATTTACCAGAGTCATTATATGGTTATGAAATTGCTGTAAAAGGTTATCCGATTTTTGATGGAGATAGAAAAGTGATTGGCTCATTTTTAGTGGCCTTTTCACATCACCGTGAAAAGAAATTAAGTGGATATATGGAGCATATTAATAAAGTAGCGAAAGAACTACAAGGTGGAATTGAGCAAATTGCTGCGCATTCACAAGAGTTGGCTGCTACTAGTTTAGAAATAAGCGAGCAGGCAGAAAGAGCGGAAGAGAAGTCTTCGAACATTGAAGAAGTTGTCAAAACCATTGGCGGGATTGCAAGACAAACAAACCTGCTAGGACTAAATGCTGCAATTGAAGCGGCAAGAGCAGGTGAAAATGGAAAAGGATTTGCAGTCGTTGCAGATGAGGTGCGTAAATTATCAGATGGTTCAAAGGAAGCGGCTGAAACCATTAATACATTCCTTAAAGAAATCCAAGACAGCATTGGCACTTTGTCTGAAAACATCTCGCAAATCAGCAGTTCAACAAACGAACAAGCCAAACAAGTGACAGACTTTACGAAGATTATCGAATCATTAAATGAGTTTAAAGAAGAGATGAATCATTTCATTGAAGAAATTAGACAGGAAACGAAATAGATCAAGAGCAGCCGTTATTTGGCTGCTTTTTTATAGGCAAATAATCATGAAAAAATAACATATTGGAATTTTTTTTGAATAGATGTTGACTTTAAATGATATGATATGATATATTAATTCTTGTCGATACGGAGGAATACCCAAGTCCGGCTGAAGGGATCGGTCTTGAAAACCGACAGGGGTGTCAAAGCCCGCGGGGGTTCGAATCCCTCTTCCTCCGCCATATTGATATTACCTTAGTTGAATTGAAACGCAAGCATAAAAATTGGAAATCGTCTACCCTCTGCATTCGAAATGCAGGGGGTTTTTTATTGCGTTAAAGAACGATTTTTTTGAATAACAGAAGCAATTTCGTGAAGAATGGGATCAAGCGAGCTTTCATCATGAAGTAAGTCATAATTTTCGATATTAATTTTAATCACTGGGCATAATTCGAATTGTTCGATCCACTCAGTATATCGAGTGTACATTTCTTCCCAATATGCTCGATCTGTTTGAGTTTCCATCTCTCTCCCGCGCTCTTCAATACGATGTAATATATGATCTAAGTCCCCATGTAAATAAATGAGTACATCAGGGTGAGGGAAGTAAGGTGTCATCACCATCGCCTCAAATAGACTCGTATACGTTTCATAGTCTACCTCAGACATTGTACCTTTGTCAGCGTGCATTTTAGCAAAGATGTCTGTGTCCTCATAGATTGAACGATCTTGCACATATCCTCCACCAGACTCAAAAATTCGCTTCTGCTCCTTAAAACGCTCAGCAAGAAAATAGACCTGTAAATGAAAGCTCCACCTTTGGAAATCTGAATAAAAAGGCTCTAAGTATGGGTTGTCATCTACTTTTTCAAGAGAGGTTTGAAATCCTAGCTTGTCCGCTATTGTTTTAGTCATGGTTGATTTTCCGACACCGACAGTCCCGGCAATTGTTATGACTGCATCCTTTGGTATTTCGATATTTTTCATAGCACTTGCTCCTTTATGTTCTGTACAATTTGCTTGTAATCTTGCTGTGAGGAAACGAAGTCTGTATGATCTCCTTCAATTGTGAAGATAGGAAGCTCTTGGTCAGTCTGTTTTAAATGTTCAATGGCCAGCTCATAATCTTCAATTAAGGTTTTTAAATAAGCTGGGTCGATGTCTTCTTCAAAAGAACGTCCTCTCATTTGTATTCTATTAATTAAGGTGGGAAGGCTGGCTTTTATATAGATCATAGCATTGGGTTTAGGAAGATCATCTGTTAGCAAGTGATAGATCATTCTGTACTTATCCATGTGTTTTTTTGATAATGTTCTTTCTGCAAATATTATATTTTTATAGACATGATAATCAGTGACAACCGGTTGCTGTTTTTTGACATAGCTTTCTTCAATAGATTCTAACTGTTTAAAACGATTGCATAGAAAGAACATCTCAAGCTGAAAGCTCGATTGCTTCATATCTTCATAAAATTTATCTAAGAATGGATTTTCTTCTACAATCTCTTTTACTAAAGGAAATTGAAATTCCTTCGCAAGCATTGTAGCCAAAGTTGTTTTTCCGGCTCCAATTGGGCCTTCCACTGCAATAAAAGGGGCAGGATACATAGGCGTTCTCCTCTATCTATAATGTTGTCAAACCAATTAATATTGTACCATACCCCTTCTGAGACAGAGAGCGAATGAATTACGATGTCGTTCTTTTTTCAATATTAAATTGATCTGATAATAAGAGCCAATTTTGTGGGAAGGATAGACCTAATTTCCAATAAGCAATCCCGTTTAAGTTTAACTCTTTAATGAGATTAAATTTGGCTTGAATAGATCTTGCGTCTTCGAACCATACCTCATGCTCTTTGTTGTTGGCAGCTGTATAGCGGAAATAAGGTGCTTGAGCCGTTTCATCGTATAGAATGGATACATTATTCTCTCTAGCAATCGCGATCGCTTGTTGGGGGCTGACGGCTTTGGCGATGGGGCCACCCTGAACGTACGGAAGCGTCCAATCATAGCCATATAAATTCTGACCCATCACAATTTTATTGGCTGGAATGACAGTCAGTGCATATTCAATCACCTGTCGGACAGGTCCAATTGGAGAGACGGCTTGTGGAGGCCCCCCGCTGTATCCCCATTCGTAGGTCATCAGCACAACATGATCGACGATCTTACCGATGGCTTCATAGTCATGGGCTTCATACCACTTTCCCTTTTGTTCACTACTTGTTTTAGGGGCAAGTGCAACAGAAATTGTCCAGCCCTCTTGATGGATACGGGTTGTTGCCTCTCTTAAAAATTGAATATAAGCATCTTTATCAGCAGGACGTAAATATTCAAAATCAAAATGGATTTCTTTTAATTGGTAATTTTGCGCAATGCGAACAATTTCATTTAAAAATGTGGTTTTGACAGATTGATTTGTTAAAAGGATTCGTCCAAGTTCATCACTGAATTTTTCGTTCTCTAGATTTGTGACCACCATCGATAATACGGTTCTGCTTTGAGCGGCAATCTCAGGTAGTTGATCTAACGGTGGTTCTCGCAGTGTTCCGTCTCTTTGTGCTTGAAAACTAAAGGCGAGTAGATGGGTTAAGTATGGAGAGGCCTCTCGAGCTGCTTGCTTTAAATTTTCACTGACTTGATCTCCACGTGGTTCAATAAAAGCATTAGAATTAATGTTTCTTTTCGGTCTTTGTGGAATATAGAGCAAGAAGCGAATAGGAAGTATCGCTTCAGGCCGAATTCTATTCACACGTGCCAATTCTTCCACTGAAATTTGAAATCTCTTTCCAATTTGATAAAGTGTGTCATTTTGTTTGACCTCGTAAAATTGACCTCTAATTGGGATAACAATTGTTTGTCCAATGACGAGTTGATTTGGTGTTTCAATATCGTTGGTACGGATGATTTCATCTACAGTTGTTTTATAACGCATTGCAATTTCACTTAAAGTATCTCCTCTTTTGACAACATAAATTTGAATAATCAACGCCCCCTTTGTTATTGCTAACAATTTATGAGGGTATTGGATAAATCATGTTTGTTTTTCATTTGTGATATCATTGACAGTTGCGATTTTTGCAAAAAGAACGTTCTCCATCATCGTTATCTCTATCATTGTTTGAAGCAATACAATCTTTAGGTACAATCAGATTGTATTTTCGCATGTAAGCATCATTCGCTGTGAAGAGAACACAGATATTTCCTGAAATTCCAGTTAAAATAACATCCTGAACTCCTAGTTCATTTAAGAGTGTCTCTAGTGCTGTTCCATAGAAGGCAGAATGCTTAGGTTTAATTAAGAAGTAATCATCGTTCGAAGGTATCATTTGCTTTAAAATGGGGGCGCTTCTTTCGTTTTTACATTTTTCGATGACAGTTTGAATATCTGCCTTCCAAATTCCGTAGTGATCATTGATATAGATAATTGGCCAATTTTCCTTGAAAGCGTATTGTTTAAGGGCTAAAATTTTATTGGTCATTTGCTTTGTTTTTTCAGCGAGCACATGACCCATTTCAAAATCAAAGTTATTGATCATGTCAATAATAAGCAGTGCCTTTTGATGATTTGGCAAAATAAGACCTTCTTCAAAAGAGTGTGGTAATATGTTAACCACAATATCCTTTTAAAAAACATGAAAAGAGAGCCGTGCAATGATGAAAGATGAACAGTTTATGCAAGAAGCCATTTCTGAAGCCTTAAAAGCGGAACAAATAGGAGAAGTGCCGATCGGTGCCGTAATCGTTGTTGGTGATCAAATTGTGAGCCGCGCTCATAACTTAAGGGA
This sequence comes from Bacillus stratosphericus, assembly GCF_020524495.1. GTDB lineage: Bacteria > Bacillota > Bacilli > Bacillales > Bacillaceae > Bacillus > Bacillus stratosphericus_B. The sequence goes on from NZ_JAIVLB010000049.1 coordinate 13,699, forward strand.
AAGTGAACAGCGTTCAATTGCACATGCAGAATTACTTGCAATTGATGAAGCGTGTAAAACGATTGGGAGCTGGCGTTTAGAAGAAGCAGTGCTTTATGTTACGCTTGAACCATGCCCCATGTGTGCGGGCGCTATTGTACTTTCTAGAGTGAAAAAGGTCGTATTTGGTGCATACGATCCTAAAGGTGGTTGTGCAGGTACTTTAATGAATTTACTAGATGATGAGCGGTTCAATCATCAGTCTGAAGTTATCGGTGGTGTGCTTGAAAAAGAATGTGGTGAGCTGTTAAGTCAATTCTTTCGTGAACTCCGTCAACGAAAGAAACAAGCAAAAAGTAAATGAATGGATGTCGTTTGCAATTTCGGCTGATAGAAGGTATACTTATTTCTGCGTCACTAACAATTTAATATTCATTTTGCCGTGCTAAGCGGGGAGGTAGCGGTGCCCTGTACTCGCAATCCGCTCTAGCGAGGCCTAATCCCTTCTCGAGGTTCGTTTACTTCAAGGTCTGCCTTAGATAAGTGGTGTTGACGTTTGGGTCCTGCGCAATGGGAATTCATGAACCATGTCAGGTCCGGAAGGAAGCAGCATTAAGTGAAACCTCTCATGTGCCGCAGGGTTGCCTGGGCCGAGCTAACTGTTTAAGTAACGCTTGGGGTAGCGAATCGACAGAAGGTGCACGGTAAATCAATATTAAATGTAACTCATCTAGTTTATTTAGGTGAGTTTTTGTTGTTGCTCAAAGAATAGCTCAACTGCTTGATTTATACAAACAGCTTTTTACAACAAACTAGAATAGGTAACTAACGTTCTTTTTGGTCTGGCGAGTCATTTCAAAAACTAGAAAATTTGTTTTTGATACATGAAAAGTAAAAAAACTTCATATAAATTCGCTTTTTCGCTTATTAGAAAATAAAGGTGTACTTTTGAATTGATCGTTGCATCATGTATAATGAAAATGATGATAAATGGAGGAGGGCGTATTTGTGAGTTATCAAGCTTTATATCGAGTGTTCAGGCCTCAAGTTTTTGAGGATGTTGATGGACAAGAACACATCACAAAAACGTTGCAAAATGCCCTTTTGCAGAAAAAGTTTTCTCATGCTTACTTATTTTCAGGTCCTAGAGGAACAGGTAAAACAAGCGCTGCTAAGATTTTTGCAAAGGCAGTGAACTGTGAAAAGTCACCTGTTAGTGAGCCGTGTAATGAATGTGATGCTTGTAAAGGGATTACAACCGGCTCGATTTCAGACGTGATTGAAATAGATGCTGCTTCTAATAACGGGGTAGATGAAATCCGAGATATACGTGATAAAGTGAAATTTGCTCCTTCGGCGGTTACATACAAGGTTTATATTATAGATGAGGTACATATGCTCTCAATCGGGGCATTTAATGCCCTCCTTAAAACACTAGAGGAACCGCCTGCTCATTGTATCTTTATTTTGGCTACCACAGAGCCTCATAAAATTCCTCTTACCATCATATCCAGGTGTCAGCGATTTGATTTTAAACGAATCACGACAAAAGATATTGTTGCAAGAATGGAGAAAATTGTAGATGCAGAAAGCCTAAATGTACAAGGGGGTTCACTCGAGATTATTGCTAGTGCAGCAGACGGCGGTATGCGTGATGCGCTAAGCCTCTTGGATCAAGCGATCTCATTTAGTGGTGAACAACTGACAATTAATGATGCACTGCTAATTACAGGTGCTGTTTCTCAGCATTTCATTAGTCAGCTTGCTGAAGCTATTTTTGATCAAAATATTGCAGTAGCGATTGATACATTAAATGAATTGCTCCAGCAGGGGAAAGATGCTGCTAAATTAATAGAGGATATGATCTTTTACTTTAGAGATATGCTGCTTTATAAAACGGCGCCAGATCTTGAGGGAGTACTTGAAAAGGTAAAAGTCGATGAAAAGTTTGTGACGCTCTCTGATCGTGTGACACCTCAGTTTCTTTATGAGACGATTGAAGTGCTTAATAAGAGCCATCAAGAAATGAAATGGACGAATCACCCAAGGATTTTCTTTGAGGTAGCTATCGTGAAGCTTTGTCAGTCAATGATTGGAATGAAACAATCTCCTGCTAACTCTGATTTGACAGCATTAACGGATAAAATAAATAGGTTGGAACAGGAGCTATCAAGGCTAAGAGCTGAGGGAGTACCGATGTCTCAGACTCATAGTCCTAAAGAAAAAAAGGAAGCACCTCGACCACAAACAAGTCATAAAAATGGCTATCGTGTACCTGTTGGCCGAATTCACGAGATTCTAAAAGAAGCGAAACGGCCAGAGCTAGAAAAAATAAAAGGCAAATGGGGAGAGCTCCTTGTCCAATTGAAACAGCAGAATAAAGCATCTCACGCTGCACTATTAACGGATAGTGAGCCAGTTGCAGCTGCATCTCACGCCTTTGTTTTGAAATTTAAGTTTGAAATACATTGTAAAATGGTGGCTGAAGATAAAAGCGGTGTTCGAACTAACCTTGAGCACCTGCTAGAGTCTATGCTAGGAAAAAGAGTGGAATTAGTTGGCGTTCCTGACGCACAATGGGGTAAAATAAGAGGAGAATTTTTAAGAGATCATCAGCCAGATGAACAGGCAGATGGTCAGTCAACTTCTACTGAAGAAAATCCATTGATTGCGGAAGCAAAGAAGTTAGTTGGAATCGATTTAATTGAAATTAAAGATTAACAAAAGGAAAGAGAGTGGTGTTCATATGCGCGGTGGAATGGGAAACATGCAAAAAATGATGAAACAAATGCAAAAAATGCAAAAGGATATGGCTAAGGCTCAAGAGGAGCTTGCAGAAAAGGTTCTTGAAGGTACGGCAGGTGGCGGTATGGTCACTGTAAAAGTAAATGGACAAAAAGAAGTCGTTGATGTAGCAATTAATGAAGAAGTTGTTGATCCTGAAGATATCGATATGCTTCAAGACCTTGTACTTGCGGCGACAAATGACGCATTGAAAAAAATCGATGAGCTAACAAATGAAACAATGGGTAAATTCACAAAAGGAATGAACATGCCAGGTTTATTCTAGGAGGAATAACTGAAGATGCAATATCCTGAACCAATATCAAAGCTGATTGATGGCTTTATGAAATTGCCAGGAATCGGACCGAAAACTGCGGTCCGTCTGGCTTTTTTTGTTCTTAGTATGCAGGAAGATGTCGTACTAGATTTTGCGAAGGCGCTTGTAAATGCAAAGCGCAATTTAACTTATTGTTCGGTTTGCGGCCATATCACTGATCAGGACCCCTGCTATATCTGTGAAGATAAAAGAAGAGATCAATCTGTTATCTGTGTTGTACAGGATCCCAAAGATGTGATCGCAATGGAAAAGATGAAAGAATATATCGGCTTATATCATGTGCTTCATGGTGCCATTTCGCCAATGGACGGAATTGGGCCAGAGGATATTAAAATTCCTGATCTATTAAAAAGATTGCAAGACGATCAAGTAACTGAGGTGATTCTTGCAACCAACCCAAACATTGAAGGAGAAGCTACAGCCATGTATATCTCTAGATTGTTGAAACCATCAGGAATTAAACTCTCTCGTATTGCTCACGGACTCCCAGTAGGTGGAGATTTAGAGTATGCGGATGAAGTCACACTTTCAAAGGCTCTAGAAGGCAGACGTGAGATGTAGGAAGGAGAAGTATGGTACATGGGTTTTCTTCGCAGAAAATCAATTCGAAAAGAATTCGATGAGAAACTAATTCAACAGCTTTTTAAGCAAAAGGAAGAATGGAGCAGACAAAAAAAGCTTGTCGCAAATAGCGTTGAGCCTTCACCGGACATTCTATTCGAATTAAAGCTTGCTCAAGCGAAGTACTTTTTCTATCTGAGAGAAGCGAAAAAGAGGAATTTACGTTTAAACAACTGGAGGTAGCAGGTCTATTTTACATAGTCCTCTCATATGTTTGTACTATTCATATGAAGAGGAGATGAGAGGATTATGGAACCTGTTATAGTGATTGGTTCAATTTTGCTAGCTGTATTACTGTTGTTTATGTCAGGTGTTCAAGCCAATCTATTCAAATGGTTAGGGATTATCGGAGTTAAGTTTGTGGCAGGCGCTCTTTTTTTATTTTGCCTTAATTTATTCGGTGAGAGTTTAGGGCTTCATGTCTCCATTAACCCTGTAACGAGTGGAATTAGTGGTTTATTGGGCATTCCAGGCGTAGTGGCTTTAGTAGTTATTGAAAGGTTTATTATTTAATAAAAAATATTAAAATATTATTGACTTTGGTTCTATATGGTGGTAAATTAATATACGTCGCTGATGAGGAAGAAGCGAAAAAACATCATAAAAAAAATTTGTTGACACTAACAACTTCGTTGTGATAAAATATTATAGTCGTTTACCAAGAGATAAACAAGTTCTTTGAAAACTAAACAAGACAAAACGTACCTGTTAATTCGAGTTATTATAAAAAATCCTATGATACTTCATAGGTAGTCAGTCAAACTGACGAAAAACAGAACTTCGGTTTTGTTCTTTTTCGGAGAGTTTGATCCTGGCTCAGGACGAACGCTGGCGGCGTGCCTAA
>NZ_JAIVLB010000050.1 GCF_020524495.1 Bacillus stratosphericus
AACCGAAGTTCTGTTTTTCGTCAGTTTGACTGACTACCTATGAAGTATCATAGGATTTTTTATAATAACTCGAATTAACAGGTACGTTTTGTCTTGTTTAGTTTTCAAAGAACTTGTTTTCTACTCTCTCAAAGCGACCACTTAAATATATCATATATCCTTATCAACAGTCAATATTTTTCTTGAAAAACATTTTATTTTTAAAGAAGTTTTTCTGTGAAAGCGATAAAAAATAGAGCCTCTTTTTTTGCTCCTTTGAAAGGTTAACATATATCTATGAAAAAAGCATTATAAATTTCAAAAAAAATAAAGCCGGTGAAGAACCGGCTTTATTTTTACTCAGGTTGCTCTTGATCTGACTCTGCGTTTTCTACATTTTCTTCATCGTCTTCTTGTGATTGTTCAACTAATGCGACTGTAGCGACATGCTCGTCATCACCCAGACGGATCAGGCGGACACCTTGAGTGACTCGACCTGTTGTGGAGATGTCTGAAACGGCCATACGAATGATCACACCGCTCCCTGTAATAATCATCAAATCTTCTTCAGCTCCAGCATTGGTCGCCTTCACTGCGACAAGCGGACCGTTGTTGTCAGTGATCTTGCATGTTTTAAGACCTTTACCGCCACGAGTTTGAACACGATATTCTTTTTCAGACGTTAATTTACCATAACCTTTTTCGGTTACGATCAATACGTTGGCATCTGGCTCAAGGATTTCCATTCCAACAACGATGTCATCCTCAGAAAGTGTGATCCCTTTGACTCCAGCTGCCGTACGTCCCATTTCACGAACATCTGTCTCGTGGAAACGAATGAGCATACCTTTTTTCGTTCCAATGATGATTTGCTTTTCTCCATTTGTTAAACGAACGGCCATCAGTTCGTCTTCGTCACGTAGGCTTAGTGCAATCAAACCGTTATTTCGAATGTTTGCAAACTGAGACAATGACGTTCGTTTCGATACACCATGTCTTGTTGTAAAGAAGAGATATGAATCTTCATCAAATTCGCTTACTGGAATAATGGCGTTAATCCACTCTCCCTTTTCTACTTCAAGAAGATTAATGATTGGAATCCCTTTCGCTGTCCGTCCAAATTCAGGAATCTCATATCCCTTCGCACGATAGACCTTCCCTTTGTTAGAGAAGAAGAGAATCGTATCGTGGGTTGATGTTGAGATCAGTTGTTCAACAAAATCATCCTCGTTGGTCCCCATTCCTTGGACACCTTTACCGCCTCTTTTTTGACTGCGGTACGTAGATGAAGGAAGACGCTTGATATAACCATTATGAGTCAGTGTAATCACGATGTTTTCAACAGGAATCAAGTCTTCGTCTTCAATTGTTTCAATACCCGCTGTCACAATTTCAGTACGGCGCGTATCATTATAGCGTTCTTTTATTTCCGTTAATTCTTCTCTAATGATTTCAAGAACTTTCTCATTATCTGCTAAAATGGCTTTCAATTCAGCAATCAAGTCAACAAGTCCTTTGTATTCTTCTTCTATCTTTTCTCTTTCCAAGCCTGTCAAGCGTTGGAGTCGCATATCAAGGATGGCTTGTGCTTGTTTTTCAGACAAGCTATAGTTTTCCATTAAACCATTTCTTGCAATTTCAGCAGTTTGAGAGCTTCTAATTAAAGAAATGACTTCATCTAAGTGATCAAGGGCAATTCTTAAGCCTTCTAAAATATGAGCTCTAGCTTCAGCTTTACGTAGCTCGTACGCTGTTCTTCTGCGAATGATCACTTTCTGATGCTCAAGATAATATTCAAGACATTGTTTGAGAGATAAGACTTTTGGCTGTCCGTCAACAAGCGCCAATAAGTTAACTCCAAATGACGTTTGAAGTGTCGTTTGTTTATAAAGATTGTTCAATAGAACATGGACATTTGCGTCTCTTCGCAGTTCAATGACAATCCGCATTCCATTACGATCAGATTCATCACGCAGATCTGTAATGCCATCAATCTTTTTATCGCGCACAAGATCAGCGATTTTTTCGATCAAACGAGCTTTGTTGACCTGATATGGAATTTCATTGATGACAATCCGCTGTTTACCGCTAGATGTTTCTTCAATGATTGATTTTGCACGTAGGGTAATAGAGCCTCGGCCCGTTTCATATGCCTTACGAATCCCGCTTCGGCCAATGATTTGTCCCGCAGTTGGGAAATCTGGTCCAGGAATAATCTCCATTAATTCCTGTGTGGTCATTTCTGGGTATTGACTAATAGCCAATACCCCATCAATTACTTCACCTAATTGGTGTGGGGGGATATTGGTGGCCATCCCTACAGCGATTCCTGTTGCCCCGTTGACCAATAAATTTGGGAATCTAGCAGGCATCACGATTGGCTCTCGTTCACTGCCATCGTAGTTATCTTGATAATCAATGGTATCCTTTGTGATATCACGGAGGATTTCCATCGAAATCTTAGATAAACGCGCCTCAGTATAACGCATAGCCGCTGCACCGTCTCCATCGACTGATCCAAAGTTCCCGTGCCCTTCAACTAGCATATTCCGATAGTTAAAATCTTGCGCCATCCGAACCATTGCTTCGTATACAGCGCTATCACCGTGCGGGTGGTACTTACCGATAACTTCCCCAACGATACGTGCAGATTTCTTAAACGGTTTATCACTTGTCATACCTAGGTCATTCATCGCATACAAAATTCTTCGATGCACGGGCTTTAATCCGTCTCGTACATCTGGTAACGCACGCGAAACAATAACACTCATTGCATAATCTAAAAAGGACGTACGCATTTCTTGGCTAATATTCACTTCGCGTACATTTGGTGTATGTTTTTCACTCAATATAAAAACCTCCCTTTACGTATCACATGAAATAAATTATGTGGGAGTAAAATATGTATTTATCTTCACAAGACTATTCTCCATTATATCAATATTCTTGGTGTTATACACATTTATTTACTAGAAAATCAGCGAAAACGCAGAAAACCAGGACATTCGTTTCACAGACCTGTTTTTTGAAAAACAACCTTATTCCAAAACAAGAAATAAGGTTGTTCTCAAGGGGACCTATCTAAATATCAAGATTTTTCACGTATTGTGCATTTTCTTCGATAAAGTTTCTTCTCGGTTCTACTTTATCTCCCATTAGCATTTCAAATGTCTCATCAGCATCGATTGCATCCTCAAGCGTGACTTGAAGAAGTGTTCTCGCTTCAGGGTCCATTGTTGTTTCCCAAAGCTGAGCAGCATTCATTTCTCCAAGACCTTTATATCGCTGGAGGCCAGGCTTCGGTGTTTGAGGCAGTGTTTGTAAGAGCTCATCTAACTGTTTATCGTTATACACATACTCCACACGTTTCCCTTGTTGCACTTTGTATAAAGGCGGCTGCGCAATATACACATAACCGTTTTCAATGATTTCACGCATGTAACGATAGAAGAATGTTAAGAGTAGCGTACGAATATGCGCTCCATCAACATCCGCATCTGTCATGATGACAATTTTGTGATAGCGTGCTTTCTCTAAAGTGAAGTCTTCGCCGATTCCAGTTCCTAATGCTGTAATCATTGAACGAACTTCGTTGTTAGATAGAATTTTATCTAATCGTGCTTTTTCAACGTTTAGAATCTTTCCTCTTAGTGGTAAGATCGCTTGGAAGTGACGATCACGACCTTGCTTAGCAGATCCACCCGCAGAGTCACCCTCTACGATATAGAGCTCAGAGATAGAAGGATCTTTGGAAGAACAGTCTGCCAGTTTTCCAGGCAAGCTAGAGACTTCTAGTGCACTTTTACGTCTTGTGAGCTCACGTGCCTTTTTGGCCGCCATTCTTGCACGAGCTGCCATTAGTCCTTTCTCCACAATTTTCTTCGCAGAATCAGGATTTTCAAGCAAGAATTTCTCTAGTGCTTCAGAGAAAAGAGAGTCTGTAATGGTTCTTGCTTCTGAGTTCCCAAGCTTTGTCTTCGTTTGTCCTTCGAATTGAGGGTCTGGATGTTTGATGGAGATAATCGCCGTTAGACCTTCTCGCACATCTTCACCGCTCAAATTCGAGTCTCCCTCTTTGAATACGCCGTTTTTACGAGCGTAATCATTGATGACACGCGTCAGACCTGTTTTAAAGCCTGCTTCGTGTGTTCCGCCTTCATATGTGTTGATATTGTTAGCGAAAGAATAGATATTGCTTGTATAGGAATTGTTGTATTGTAAGGCAACTTCGACAGTGATTCCATCTTTTTCTCCCTCGATGTAAACTGGTTCTTCATGAACCAATTCCTTCGAGCGATTTAAGTGTTCTACATAGCTCTTAATTCCGCCTTCGTAGCAGTATTCATTTCTCCGCTCTTTACCTTCACGTAAATCTTCAATGACGATGTTCACGCCTTTTGTTAAGAAAGCTAACTCACGTACACGGTTTGCAAGTGTATCGTAATCGAATTCAATGGTTTCCGTGAAAATTTCTTGATCTGGCACAAAATGAGTGATCGTCCCTGTTACATCTGTTTCACCAATGACCTGTATATCCCCAACTGGAACACCGCGTGTGAATTCCTGATAATGAATTTTCCCATCACGGTATACTGTCACGTCTAAGGTAGTAGATAACGCATTTACAACAGAAGCCCCTACACCATGCAAACCGCCAGATACTTTATAACCGCTGCCATCAAACTTACCGCCAGCGTGAAGAACAGTCATAATGACCTCTACTGCAGGGCGTCCCATCTTTTCATGAATCCCAACAGGAATACCGCGGCCATTATCTTTCACAGTAATGCTGTTATCTTTTTCAATTTGCACTGTAATGTCTGTACAATATCCAGCTAATGCCTCATCAATACTGTTATCGACAATTTCCCATACAAGATGGTGAAGTCCTTTTGCATTGGTTGACCCAATGTACATTCCTGGACGTTTTCTAACAGCTTCTAGTCCTTCAAGCACCTGTATTTGATTTTCATCATAACTATTATGTTGCTGTTCCATTGCCACGTACATTCACCTACACTTTTCTTAAACGATATATTTATATGAATTGAGCTTTTAGACTTCAATTTCAACCACAAATGAAGCACGTTTTTTGAGCGTACTTGAGGAAAGAGGAGAGTAATAAACGGATTCAGTTGTGACGACAATGGATTTGGGTGTCCCTTGTGACAACGAAATGACTTGTTCCTCTTGTTTTTGAAGAAATTCTTCTACAACAGAAGATGACCTCATTTTGTAATCAACAATTGCGACAATCTCTCGTGTAGAAACAACACAATCATCACCTAAATGAATATACAAGACTCACACCTCATTTATCAGTCAATTACTTTTCCACTGGCTACTCTAAAAATTTCCGCTTCTTTCAGTGTAGCGTGATCGATGCCTTCAACACTTGGTGTGGTGACGAAGGTTTGTACACGTCCCTGAATGGTATGGAGCAAATGAGACTGTCTGTAATCATCAAGTTCAGATAAAACATCATCGAGTAGAAGAATTGGGTATTCACCGATTTCTTCGTGTATCAGATCAATTTCTGCCAGCTTTAGTGAAAGAGCTGTAGTTCTTTGCTGCCCTTGAGAGCCATATGTCTGAACATCCCGACCATTCACAAAGAAAAGAAGATCATCTCTGTGAGGTCCCCACAGTGTCACCCCTCGGTCTATTTCTCTGTCTATTAGTTTCTGAAACGATTCTTCATAGCTATTTTTTATTTTCGACAAATCTGACGCTTCTGATACCTCTAGCGCTGTCTGGTATTGGAGCGTGAGTGTTTCTAGCTCTCTAGAAATCCCAAAATGCAACGGCTGAGCCCATTTTTCAAGCTGTTTCGTAAAAGTAAGTCGCCTTTTGACAACCTTCGCTGCCGCATCAATCAACTGCTCTGTTAATATATCCAGCATCGCTTGATCCGTTTGCTTTCTTGTTTGCAATTGTTTCAAGTAATGATTTCGCTGCGACAGGATTTTTTGATAGAGCGATAAATCATGCAAGTAGACAACAGAAACTTGTCCAATCTCCATGTCGAGGAATCTTCTGCGGACTTGCGGGCTGCCCTTTACAAGACTCAGATCCTCCGGTGCAAACATGATGGTGTTTAAAGCACCAACATAATGACTGAGCTTCTGTTGTTCAATGTGATTGACCTTTCCCTTTTTACCTTTTTTTGAGATCACGAGCTGCATTGGGAGAGGACCGTTTTTTTTGATGACTCTACCTTCTATTTTAGCATAATCTTCGTCCCACTGGATAAGTTCTTTATCATTTGACGTACGATGAGACTTTGCCATCGACAATACATAGATCGCTTCCATCAAGTTCGTTTTACCTTGAGCGTTCTCACCGATCATGACATTGACCTTATTGTCGAATTGAAGTTCAGTGTGTTCATAGTTTCGGTATGAGGTTAAGGCCAGACTCTGAATGTACATGTATTGTCACCCGTTTCTAATTCACAACTTGAAATGTGCCATAACCTTCAATCTCGACAACATCCCCTGGGTATAATTTACGTCCCCTTCTATTATCTGGATCTTGATTAATGAACACCTCATGTTCACTTAAAAACCATTTCGCCATTCCGCCAGATTGGATGACTTCGGCTAATTTCAAAAACTGCCCTAATGTAATCATTTCTGTTTCAATGGTTATAAGATTAGGCATTGTATCGACCTCTTTCAATATCACTAATATCTAATTGTACTAAAAAACAAGACAAGAAGGAAAGGGGAAAAGAGAACTGCGATGAAAGAAAGCATGGTAAACGAGAAGAGAAGCTGCTGTGCATTCACACAGCAGCCATAATAGATCAAATTAATACGTTCTGACTGGAAGAATCAATTGCAAGATTGAATCATCATTCGGCGTGCATAAAAGAAATGGCCTCATCGCACCAGTGAACCTTACATGAATGTCTGTTCCCTCTAATACTTTTAAAGCATCTAGCATATACTTCGGACTAAAGGAGATCTTTAGGTCCTCCCCCTTAATGTCATCCGCTTGAACAGTTTCAACTACTTTACCAATTTCAGGAGAATTAGAAGAAATTTCTAGAATTTGTGCCGGATCAGCAGACAGCTTCACAACGTTATTACGTCCCTCTCTTGCAAAAAGTGATGCGCGATCAATGGCTTGTAAGAATTCCTTCGTGTTCACCACAACATCCGTTTTACTTTCTTGAGGGATGAGACGGTCAGTATCAGGATAATTACCATCTAACATTCTTGAGAAGAACAGCACGTTTTGTGCTTTAAAAAGAACTTGTGTCTCGGTAATCACGATGCTCACAAGGTCTTGTCCATCATCAAGAATTTTACTTAGCTCTGTTAAACTCTTACCTGGAATGACCACATTGTACGAGCTTTCCTCGTTTATCTCTAACTTCGCTTTTCTTAAAGCTAAACGGTGGCTATCCGTTGCAGTACATATTAATTCACCTTTTTCCACCTTCCAGTTTACACCTGTCAAGATAGGTCGTGTTTCTGAGGTGGACACCGCAAAAACAGTTTGGCGAATCAAGTTTTTGAGCAGATCAGTTGGAATTTGAAATGCATGATGCTCTTCAATTTGAGGCAGATGCGGATATTCTTCAGCATCTAAGCCATTTAAATTAAATTCTGCTGAACCAGAGCGAATGATGGTTAGATAGTTTTGTTCTACTTCAATTTCGACTGTAGACATTGGCAGTTTCTTAACGATTTCACTAAAGAAGCGAGCCTGAAGTACAATACTTCCGGGACGATCAATTGTAATGACTTCTAAATCTCCATCTCTTTTAGGAATAAAAGATTCAATTGAAATGTCAGAATCACTTCCTGTAAGAGAAACTCCCTCACCAGATGCAACAATTTTAATCCCTGTCAAAATAGGAATCGTTGTTCTAGAGGAAACGGCCTTTAATACATCTTGGACACATTCAACAAGACGATCTTTTTGAATAGTGAATTTCATAGTGGTCCTCCTAAATTTTCTTAGACATGTATGTATATATTTATTTATAAAAAGATCGTAGAAGTAATAGTAGGGCTTGTGAATATGTGGATAAGTTAGTGAAACGCTAGGGAAGGCGGTCTATCCACATGTGGATAGACTGTGTATGACCATGCTGGAGTTATTCACATTTTCCCGTACTAACAATATCAGCTTGCTTATTTTAATTGTTCTTTGATCTCTTTGACATGCTGTTGAAGCTGTTCATCTTCAACAATTAATTTCGAAATTTTTTCATGAGCATGAATGACAGTCGTATGATCACGTCCGCCAAATTCCTCTCCGATTTTAGGTAGAGAGGAATCAGTCATTTCCCTAGAGAGGTACATGGCAATTTGTCTTGGATATGCTACTGATTTTGTCCGTTTCTTCGCTTTGAAATCCTCTAATCGGATATTAAATTGTTGTCCTACAATTCTTTGAATATCTTTAATCGTAATAACCCTTGGTTTGGATGAAGGAATAATGTCCTTTAGGGCTTCAGCTGCTAAATCAGCATTGATGTCTTTATTAATTAAAGAAGAGTAAGCAACGACACGAATTAAAGCACCCTCCAACTCCCGAATGTTGCTGTCGATTTGATTGGCAATATAAAGCATGACCTCATTGGGTATGTCTAAACCTTCTGCCTTTGCCTTTTTGCGTAAGATCGCAATACGCGTTTCTAGATCTGGCGGGGTAATGTCTGTAATTAACCCCCATTCAAATCGGGAGCGTAATCTGTCTTCAAGTGTCGGAATTTCCTTCGGCGGTCGATCACTAGAAATGACGATTTGCTTACTTTCTTCGTGAAGTGTGTTAAATGTATGGAAAAATTCTTCTTGTGTTTGTTCTTTTCCTGCTAAAAATTGAATATCATCTATCAAAAGCACATCTACATTCCGATAGCGATTACGGAAGTCGACAGCTTTGTTGTCACGGATCGAGTTGATAAATTCATTTGTAAATTTTTCAGATGATAGATAGACCACTTTCGCTGATGGATTATGGTCTATGACGTAATGACCAATCGCATGCATCAAATGAGTCTTTCCTAAACCAACGCCCCCATAAATAAAGAGCGGATTATATGCTTTTGCTGGTGCTTCTGCCACGGCAAGTGAAGCGGCATGAGCAAAACGGTTGCCTGACCCAATCACAAAAGTATCAAATGTATATTTGGGATTCAACATATTTTGTGGAATTTCAACGGGTTCTTCTTTCGACATTTTTTTTATTGGAGACTTTGGCATGGCTTCCTCTTCGTCCTGATTTTGAGGAATAATGAACTTGATGCTGAGCTCTTCACCTGTCAGTTCATATATGGTATCTGCTATTAAGTGAAGATATCTTGACTCCAGCCAGTCTCTAGCAAATTCATTGGGTGCAGTGATGGTTAGCGTATCACCATTAAGAGAATGGGCTTTTGTCGATTTCATCCATGTTTCAAAACTAGGTTTGCTCAATTTTGTCTCTATTTTTTGAAGTGCTTTATTCCACAGGTCCAAAATATTTTCCATAAGGCTTCTCCCCCCTCCTTTTCTTTTTAAAATGACCAGTATCAAACTGTTATAGAACACAGAAAAGAGCAAATGGTGATTACCATTCGTGCACATCTTTTGTTGAAAACAATTAATATAGTAGAAAAACGTCTTTTCGACAAATTACACAATTTGTGGATAAACAATTCAACAGGCTGTGTACTAACTTTCCACAGGTTATCCACAATTTGTGGATAACCTAAATGGGCCGGATCAAAAATTAAGAGTTAAACACAAATATAATATCAAAATAAGCAAGATGGTGCAATGGGTGTTGTAAACTTATCCACACACTTTACATACTGTTGAAAAATAATTATCCACATAGGTTATTTGTGTGAAAAAAATGTCGATAAAGTGTGTGGATAGTCTAATTATGCCGGGAAAATATCCACATCCTTGTTTTAAAGGTCTTTTAGGAGGAAAAAAAGAATAAAATGCTGGAAACTGAAAAAGAATGTTTCTTCACTTGATAACTTGTGTTATGCTTATAAGGTTGATAATAAGAGTTTTATCATTGATATTGACAATCGATGGGTTACACAAATATAATGAGTTAGACTGTCTTAAACAGCTATTCCTCAGGGAGGTGTCATAAATGAAAAGAACGTTTCAACCAAATAACCGTAAGCGTAGTAAAGTTCATGGCTTCCGTAGCCGTATGAGTTCTAAAAACGGACGTCTAGTTTTAAAGCGACGCCGCAGCAAAGGTAGAAAAAAATTATCAGCTTAGGCCACTGAATAATGTCAGTGGTCTTTTTTACATAAAATCGTAAATGAACTGTCAGTTTTTATCGGAGTGGAAGAAAACATGAAGAAGCGAAACAGGATAAAAAAAAATGAAGAGTTTCAAAAAGTGTTCAAACAAGGTCAATCAATGGCTAATCGCCAATTCGTAATTTACCAGCTGGATCAACCACATCGAGATGAACTGCGTTTGGGATTGTCTGTTAGTAAGAAGATAGGTAATGCAGTGATAAGAAATCGAATTAAACGACTGGTCCGTCAGGTATTTTTAGAGGAAGGTCATAAGTTAAAGAAAGAAAAAGACTACATTGTGATTGCTCGAAAACCAGCAAGCGAATTGACCTTTGAGGAAACAAAGAAGTCTCTCCAGCATTTATTTAGAAAATCCGCTGTTTATCAACAACAACCGAAAAAGTCTTCGTAATAGAAACTTTCGTTGAATCAATTTTTAAAAGCGCTTCCTTCATCTAGTGAATTAAAATGAAACCACCACTTTGTAATGAAAAAATGTTACCATACTGATTAGGTGAGTCACTTTCGTAATCATTTCCAACTTAAATAAAGTTTGAAGTAATGGGAGGAATCTTGTTGAAAAGGCGATTATTACTAATATTTAGCTTAATTGGCGTGTTGGTTCTATTGGCAGGATGTACACAAATTAATGAACCAATTACATCAGATAGTGAGGGATTCTGGAATTCTTATATTGTTTACCCGCTATCTCAATTAATCACGTACATGGCAAATTTAACTGGTGAAAACTATGGTGTTGCGATTATTATCGTAACAGTTTTGATCCGTTTGCTCATATTACCATTAATGATTAAACAGTTAAGAAGTACAAAAGCAATGCAAGCACTGCAGCCAGAATTGAAAAAGCTTCGTGAAAAATACAGCTCAAAAGATCAAAAAACGCAGCAGCAGCTCCAACAGGAAACAATGGCACTTTTCCAAAAGAATGGTGTAAATCCTTTGGCAGGGTGTTTCCCGATTCTCATTCAAATGCCAATCTTAATTGGTTTTTATCATGCGATTATGAGAACAGCTGAAATCAAAAAGCACACATTTCTATGGTTTGACTTAGGTAGTCCAGATCCATTATTTCTATTACCGATTATTGCGGGTGTAGCTACTTTTGTTCAGCAGAAGCTAATGATGGCAGGGAATCCTTCGGACAACCCACAAATGGCGATCATGCTTTGGGTTATGCCGATTATGATTGTTGTATTTGCAATTAGTTTCCCAGCGGCACTTTCATTGTACTGGGTGGTAGGTAACATCTTTATGATCATTCAAACATTGGTGATTAGAACACCTCAAGTACAAGTTCATACAAAAGAAAAAGATGGCGGGAATAAAAAATGAAGGAAATAACTGCTGTCGGTCGTACAATCGAAGAAGCAGTAGATTCCGGACTTAAACAAATTCAGCTACTAAAAATAGATGTAGATATCACAATAGTAGATGAAGGAAGTAAAGGTCTTCTAGGATTATTTGGTAAAAGACAAGCTGTTGTCAAGTTAGTAGAAAAGAGAGATGCTCTCAAATTATCTACACATTATTTGGATAAAATTGTTAAATCAATTGATCCTAAAGCGAAAATTGTTTTTTACAAGCAACCGAAAAAGATATCTTTCGACATTCACGGAGATAAAACGTCGTTAATGATTGGAAAAAGAGGACAAACATTATACTCTTTAGAAACATTGGTACAGTTAGTGTTTAACCGGTATTCCGATCAGTATCATCATATTACCATTGATATTGGAGATTATAGGAAGAAACGTCAAGAAGCACTTGAACAATATGCCATCAAGACGGCAAACCGTGTTTTAAAAACGAAGAGAAAGGTTCATTTAGAACCTATGCCTTCTAATGAACGAAAAGTCGTTCATGATACGATCGCTGCATTTTCTAAAACACTTGATACGGTATCAGAAGATACAGGCAGCAAACGTCATGTTGTGGTGCTGTATATAAATTAGCAGAAAGGCTAAGATTCAGCAAAGCTGGATTTTAGCCTTTTTTTATTGAAAAATTCCCTTTCAATAGAAGTTTCATCCTTTATTTCTAAGAAGTTAATATGCTTTTTGTATGGAAAAAGTCATTTTTACTATGTATACCAGCATTAGGGCGTTTGAATTTCGTAAATTTAGGTGTAAGATGTGTAGACAAGTTGAGAACGTCGTTATTCACATGTGGATAAGTTAAGTGGTAAAATAGATAGGGTGTAAAGTTGTGGATAATTAGATATGGAATGCTTTCACTTCGCATTCATTTGTGGTATCTTTAAATTTTGGATTAAGCGTTTTTGATATATAAATGGACATTGTCCATTAAATAGATAAAAGACTGTCTATTAAGTAGAGAAAGAGGTGAATGAGCGGTGGATACAATTGCAGCAATTTCTACACCAATGGGTGAAGGGGCAATTGCAATTATTCGTTTAAGTGGGCCTAATGCGGTTCAAATCGCTGATCGGATGTATAAGGGTCCGAAGGAGAAAAAACTTGTTTCAGTGGATTCCCATACCATTCATTATGGTCATATTGTGGATTCTAGCACAGATCAAGTGATAGAAGAGGTCATGGTGTCGGTATTAAGGGCACCAAAAACATTTACGAGAGAAGACGTTATTGAGATCAACTGCCATGGCGGAATTGTGACGGTAAATAAAGTATTACAGCTTGCTTTAAGAGAAGGAGCAAGATTAGCGGAGCCAGGTGAGTTTACAAAACGTGCTTTCTTAAATGGACGAATTGATCTTTCGCAAGCAGAAGCCGTAATGGACTTGATTCGTGCAAAGACAGACCGTGCGATGAATGTGGCGATCACTCAAATGGAGGGGCGTCTCTCCAGTTTGATTAAACGACTTCGAGGCGAGATATTGGAAACATTGGCACATGTTGAAGTGAACATTGACTACCCTGAGTATGACGATGTTGAAGAAATGACACATCGAGTACTAGTTGAAAAAGCGGCATCAGTGAAAAAGGAAATTGAATCGCTGCTCACGACTTCACACCAAGGGAAAATCCTTCGTGAGGGCTTATCAACTGTTATTATCGGAAGGCCAAATGTAGGGAAGTCTTCCTTGCTGAATAGTCTTGTACAGGAAACGAAGGCGATTGTGACGGATATTCCTGGAACAACGAGAGATGTCATCGAGGAGTATGTGAATGTAAGAGGCGTACCCCTTCGTTTAGTAGATACCGCTGGGATACGTGAGACTGAGGACATTGTTGAGCGTATAGGGGTTGAACGTTCAAGACAGGTCTTAAAAGAAGCCGACCTGATTTTACTTGTGCTCAATTATAGTGAGGAATTATCAGAGGAAGATATCAAACTTTTTGAAGCTGTCTCAGGTATGGATATCATTGTGATTGTTAATAAGACAGATCTTGAGCCTAAGCTTGATGTAGAAAAGGTTAAGCAGCTAGCGAAGGATCGTCCGGTGGTCACAACATCATTGTTACAAGAAAAAGGGATTGATGAACTTGAAATGGCTATTCAATCACTATTCTTCACAGGTTCAATTGAAAGTGGAGATTTAACGTATGTAAGTAATACGAGGCATATTGCACTTCTTCAGGCAGCAAAACAATCAATTGAAGATGCTCTTGAAGGAATTGAAATGGACGTACCGATCGATATTGTTCAAATAGATTTAACTCGCTGCTGGGAGCAGCTAGGTGAAATTATTGGGGATGCTGTTCATGAAAGCTTGATTGATCAGTTATTCTCTCAATTCTGTTTAGGAAAGTAAAGGGAGGAACATAAGAAATGGGTTATGAAGCTGGCCAATATGATGTAATCGTCGTAGGTGCCGGACATGCAGGTGTTGAGGCTGCTCTTGCTTCTGCAAGACAAGGCGCCAAAACACTTGTATTGACCATCAACCTCGATATGGTTGCTTTTATGCCATGTAATCCGTCCGTAGGTGGTCCGGCAAAAGGGATTGTCGTCAGAGAAATTGATGCACTAGGCGGAGAAATGGCGCGGAATATAGATAAGACGCATATTCAAATGCGCATGCTGAATACTGGGAAAGGACCTGCTGTCCGTGCGTTAAGAGCGCAAGCAGATAAGTTCCAATATCAGCACGAAATGAAAAAAACAATGGAAAATGAACCAAACCTGACAATGCTACAGGGTATGGTGGATCATTTAATTGTAGAAGATGATGAATGTAAAGGTGTCGTTACACAAACAGGCGCGAATTATCGTGCGAAATCTGTTGTCTTAACGACTGGTACTTTCTTAAAAGGTCGCATTATTTTAGGGGATCTTTCTTATTCAAGCGGCCCTAATAACCAGCAGCCTTCCATTAAATTATCGGATCATCTAGCAGAATTAGGATTTGATTTGGTTCGTTTTAAAACAGGAACACCACCTCGAGTGAATAGCCACTCGATTGACTATAGTAAGACAGAAATTCAACCAGGTGACAATGTACCACGGGCGTTTTCCTATGAAACGGTTGAATATATTACAGATCAATTGCCATGCTGGTTAACATACACGAGTTTAGAGACACATCAAATTATTGATGAGAATCTTCACCGTTCTCCAATGTATTCAGGTATGATTAAAGGAACTGGTCCAAGATACTGTCCTTCCATTGAAGATAAGGTGGTTCGTTTTAATGATAAACCAAGACATCAAATTTTCTTAGAGCCAGAAGGTCGTAATACGCAAGAAGTTTATGTTCAAGGTTTATCTACAAGTCTTCCGGAGGATGTACAACAGCGTATGCTTTCAACCATCCCAGGACTTGAAAATGTACAAATGATGCGAGCGGGCTATGCCATCGAGTATGATGCCATTGTTCCTACACAGCTGTGGCCGACACTTGAGACGAAGAAAATTTCTCGATTATATACAGCCGGTCAAATTAATGGAACGTCCGGTTATGAGGAAGCAGCAGGTCAAGGAATTATGGCAGGTATTAATGCAGGAAGAAAAGCATTAGGGAAAGAAGAAGTCATTTTAAGCCGATCTGATGGATATATCGGTGTTCTGATCGATGATCTTGTCACAAAGGGAACAAATGAACCTTACCGTCTGTTGACATCTCGCGCAGAGTACCGTCTACTTCTACGGCATGACAATGCTGATTTAAGATTAACCGAGCTTGGATATAACATTGGATTAATTTCTGAAGAGAGATTCCAAGCATTCCAGCAGAAAAAAGAAGCCATTGAAGCAGAGAAAAAACGTTTATATTCTGTGATCATTAAACCAACAACCGAAACACAGGAGTATATTCGTTCACTTGGTGGAAGTGAGCTGAAAGACGGCATCCGTGCAAGTGATTTAATGAAGCGCCCAGAAATGAACTATGAGACTGTTGTGAAATTAGCTCCTGCTGAAACGCTACTTCCTTCAGAAGTATGTGAGCAGGTAGAGATTCAAATTAAATACGAAGGTTATATTGAAAAGTCGCTCCAACAAGTTGAAAAGCTGAAAAAGATGGAGAACAAAAAGATTCCGGATCGAATCGATTATGATGCCATTAAAGGAATTGCAACTGAAGCGAAACAAAAGCTGAAAGAAGTCCGACCGCTTTCTGTTGCACAAGCTTCTCGTATTTCAGGCGTTAACCCTGCTGATATTTCTATCCTTTTAGTGTATTTGGAGCAGGGACGTATTGCGAAGATAGCAAAGTAGAAAGGATGTCGGCATGAACATTGAACAATTTACAGCAGCACTAGAGGAGAAAGGGACCACTCTTTCTCCAGTGCAGCTTGAACAATTTGAAACTTACTTCCGCATGCTTGTAGAATGGAACGAGAAGATGAATTTAACATCCATTACAGAAAAGGAAGAAGTGTATTTAAAGCATTTTTATGATTCGATATCAGCAGCATTTTTTATTGATTTTCACAATGTGACAACCATTTGTGATATTGGAGCTGGTGCTGGTTTTCCAAGTATTCCTCTTAAAATTTGTTTCCCTCATCTACATGTGACCATTGTTGATTCTCTTCAGAAACGAATTACGTTTCTAAATGAATTATCAAAAGGGTTAAACTTACAAGATACTTCTTTTTATCATGATCGTGCGGAGACCTTTGGCCAACGTAAGGATCAGCGTGAAAGCTATGACCTTGTCACTGCTAGAGCGGTTGCACGTTTATCGGTCTTGAGCGAACTATGTCTGCCTTTGGTGAAAAAGGGAGGATGGTTTGTTGCGTTAAAAGCATCTGCAGCTGACGAAGAAATGAAAGCAGGGAAAAAAGCCGTCACTGTCCTCGGAGGAGAGGTTGTTGAAAGGCATTCCTTTGTTCTTCCTTTAGAAGAAAGTGAACGGAACATCATTGTCATTGAAAAGAAAAAGCAAACACCAAAAAAATATCCTAGAAAACCAGGAACACCTAATAAATCACCAATAGAAGGTTGATCATGTAAAAGGTCGGTTTTTCTTCAATATTTATGATTTTACAGAAGGAAAAAACATGAGAAAATAGAATTATAAAAAGGTAGTTTTTAAAGGTGGTGTAGGTTCATGAAGCATTCACTCTCACGCTTCTTCGGGCTTGGTGACAAAGAGCATCCTGAGCGTGAAACCGATATAGAGGCAGGGATTGCTGAGCATGATACATTAAAGGAAGAGATACAGGAGCTCCCGGTCGACACAATTATGCCTAACCGTTTTCAGCCACGCACCATTTTTTCAGAAGAAAAGATACAAGAGCTGGCCACGACTATTCATACACACGGCATTATTCAACCCATTGTTGTCAGACCAACAGAAGAAGAAGGAAAATATGAACTGATCGCCGGCGAAAGACGTTGGAGAGCGGTACAAACTCTTCAATGGGAGAAGATCCCCGCTATTATAAAAGATTTTACTGATACAGAAACGGCCTCTGTGGCATTGATTGAAAATTTGCAAAGAGAAGAGCTGTCTGCTATAGAAGAGGCTCATGCTTATGCACGTCTTTTAGAGCTTCATGAATTAACGCAAGAGGCACTTGCTCAGCGCTTAGGCAAGGGACAATCGACTGTTGCAAACAAATTAAGACTTTTAAAGTTGCCTGAAGAGGTACAACAGGCCATTTTGGAGAAAAAAATCTCTGAGAGACATGCTCGATCGCTTGTACCCCTAAAGCTTCCAGAATTACAAATTGTTCTATTAAAGGAAATTATCGAAAAGCAGCTGAATGTGAAACAAACTGAAGAGCGTGTAGTGAAGATGCTTGAACAAAAAACAGATCGCAAACCAAAGCCAAAACGTAAGGCGTTTAGTCGAGATACAAGAATTGCGATGAATACCATTCGCCAGTCTCTCCATATGGTAGAAGACAGCGGACTTAAAATAAATACCGAGGAAGAAGAATTTGAGGAGTACATCCAATTAACGATTCGAATTCCTAAATAGAAAAAAGCTGATGAGATGGGACTGACCCCCTAAGATGAGACAAATAAAAAACACCTTCAAGTTTGAAAACGGACCGTTGTGATCCGAAATAAAACATGGAGGTGTTTTTTCTATGGGGACAAGAGTGAGTTATCC
>NZ_JAIVLB010000051.1 GCF_020524495.1 Bacillus stratosphericus
TTATTATTATAACAACATTCGTATTCAAACAAAACTAAACAACCAATCACCGATAAACTATACGCAATTGGCTGTATAAAGGTGTTTTGATCCCTGTCTCAAAAACGGGGGTCAGTCCCCATGCGGCTGTGCTTTTCTTTATTCATATTTCGGAATGAGCGCATTTGGCACGGCATCTTTCGCTCTTTCTTTTCTGGCCCAATCAAAGAAGACAACAGCAAGAATAGATCCGTAAACAATTTCCTGAATAATTTTCATCAAAATAGCACCTAGCTGCTGATCCTCCAGCAAGGGCAGTGTGTGAAACATATCAGGGCCAGTTAGCGCAAGACCTGTGAGCATATCGCTTGGCACACATAGATGAAGTGCTTGAATCCACGCACCGGCATCAGAGTAGGTCGCATAGATCGGTGCATCACTAAACATGATCAGTGCACAGGCTGGTGTCATCAATATACCGTCTGCCATAATATATCCAAGCTTTAAAATTCCTGTGAGCTGCGGCTGACTTTGGACTTTATGGACAAGCGGCCACCACATGAAAAAAGCAGCGATAAAAATAACAACCGTCATCAATGCATGATAAAATGGATCAGTTTTTACAAAATCAAATACAAGCGGGATGTGATAAAGCGAAAACAACCCGTTAAACCCAAGCAATGCAATTAATGGCTTTGAAAACAAACGAAACATTTGCTGAATGCCTGGCGTTTGTATGATCCGCTCCCAAATGGCCGCAGGTAATCCTGTAATGAGGAGAGGCGGGATAACTAAATAGAGCACCGCCATTTGCGCCATATGTGCACTGAACATAATATGCCCCATTAAATCAATTGGGCTTCCTTTTACCGCATATAACAGAACAAGCCCCGTCAGAAACAACGTTTTTTCTTTCACCGTCGCACGGTGCTTTCCCTTTGTAACAAGAAGCAGATAAAGAGCAGCTGCTATGACAATACAAGTCAAATAGTAAGGGCTCCATAATGCCCGAAATCCGAATATTTCTAAGTTCTCCATTGCTGCGCCTCCTTCAAGGGCAAAGCGGGCTTACCACCAAATAATGGTCAAAAAGGCTAATACGGTAATAAACGCGACAAACACACCTGAATAAAGAAACAATGCGGGTGTTTCATGCCCTTTTTGGTTCATGTGCATAAAATAATAAAGCTGAAAAGCCACCTGAATGACTGCAAGCAGTAAAATAAATGGTACTGCGAACCAATTCCCGACGTCTTCAGAAGCAATCGTTAAAAATGCAACAAATGTTAATCCAATCATCAAGCCAAAAGAAATGAGCTGATGCTTCATTTCTTCGGCATTTTTCTTTTTACGATATACAAGATCGACTTTGGACTGATTTGTGTTTTTATTTCCCATTCTTATCCCACCATTCCCATTAAATATACAACGGTAAAGATGAAGACCCACACAACATCAATGAAGTGCCAATATAGACTTGCCACATAATATTTTGGTGCATTGTATAAATCTAGTCCGCGTCTCATATTTCGAATGATAAGAGCGGTTATCCAGCAAAGTCCAAATGCAACGTGAGCCCCGTGAGTTCCCACTAATGTATAGAAAGCAGAACCAAGAGCAGAGCTGGTAATAGTAAATTCATACTCATGCACATAGTGATAGAACTCATAAATTTCAAGTCCTAAAAATCCAGCACCTAATAGAACGGTCACGCCGAGCCAAAGCTGCATTTTTTTAAAGGCAAAGTTTTTCATATGATACATTGCATACACACTCGTTAAACTGCTCGTTAACAGGAGCATTGTGGCAATAAAGACAAGTGTGAGGTCAAACATATCAGTTGTTTTTGCCCCGCCTGCATTTGAGTTTTTCAGTGCCAAGTAAGTGGCAAATAAAGAT
Organism: Bacillus stratosphericus; assembly: GCF_020524495.1. Taxonomy (GTDB): domain Bacteria; phylum Bacillota; class Bacilli; order Bacillales; family Bacillaceae; genus Bacillus; species Bacillus stratosphericus_B. Next base: position 1,879 of record NZ_JAIVLB010000051.1, read on the forward strand.
GCAAACAGAACGGTTTCTCCCCCAAGAAACAACCAGAACCCAACGAACTTATTCTTTCCTTCTAACGTGGCTTTCTCAGGAGAAGCCGGAAAGGTTTCCGCTGTCATTTTTTGTGGTTCCATTATGCTTTCACCCCTTTATCATCGTCATCGATCAAATCTTCTTTGTGTATATGGTATCCATGATCATCTTTAAGAGATCGAACCAGCATGGTCGCAAACGTAATACCAAGTCCAATCAAGATCACCGGAAGACCCCAGCTGTGTTCTTGACGATACATAAAGCCAAATGCTGACACAAAAAGACCGAATGAGATAATGATAGGCAAGATTGAATTGTTTGGCATGTGAATATCATCAAGTGGTTCAGATGCTGTCATTTCTTTTTTACCATCCATTTTCTCAATCCATAACGGATCAAGTCCTCTTACAAGCGGAAGCTGTTTAAAATTATATTCCGGTGGAGGCGAAGACACTGCCCATTCAAGTGTTCGTCCATCTCCCCAAGGATCGCTCGACACACGCTCTCCTTTTGCTGTTGTCCAAATGACGTTAATCAGCATGATGATCACTGCGACAAACATAAACAATGCACCAATCGTACTGACTAAGTTCCCAAGCTCGAGACCCTGACCTGGCAGGAACGTAAATACCCGGCGCGGCATCCCCCACAGACCCAAGAAATGCTGGATAAAGAACGTTAAATGGAAACCGATGAAAAAGAGCACAAAGCTAATTTTCCCAAGCTTCTCATCGAGTATTTTCCCAAACATTTTAGGCCACCAGTAATGCACACCAGCTAAAATTCCGTATACCACACCACCGATAATGACATAGTGGAAATGCGCCACAACAAAGTACGTATCATGGAACTGATAATCAGCTGCAGCTGCTGCAAGCATGACCCCAGTTACACCGCCAAGTAAGAATGACGGAATGAAAGCGACGGAATACAGCATTGGCGTCGAAAATTTGACATTACCGCCCCAAATGGTCAACAGCCAATTGAATACTTTGATTCCTGTAGGCACTGCAATCGCCATAGTGGCTACCGCAAAGATGGCATTTGCAATAGGTCCCAGACCTGTTGTAAACATGTGATGCGCCCACACCATGAATCCAAGGAAACCGATTAATACAGTGGCGAACACCATCGACGAGTAACCAAACAATCTTTTTCTCGCAAACACTGGAATGATCTCAGAGAAAATTCCGAATGCTGGAAGAATTAAGATATATACTTCTGGGTGTCCAAAAATCCAGAACAAATGCTCCCAGATGATCGTATTTCCTCCAAGATCTGGATTGAAAAAGCTCGTGCCAAACATTCTGTCAAACATCAGCATCGCAAGCCCTGCTGTTAATGGAGGGAATGCGAACAAAATAAGTGCAGATGCGACAAATGTCGTCCAAGTGAAGAGCGGCATTCTCATATACGTCATACCAGGCGCTCTCATATTAATGATCGTGACAAGAAAGTTGATACCAGCTATGAGTGTACCAATACCTGCTATCTGCAAACCTAAAATATAGAAATCCATACCATGCCCTTCTGAATTTAGCGTGAGTGACGCGTATGCAGTCCAGCCCGCATCAGGTGATCCGCCTAAAAACCAGCCAAGGTTTAAGAAAATTCCTCCGAAAAAGAAAAGCCAAAAACCAAGGGAATTGATAAACGGAAATGCTACGTCACGTGCACCAATTTGAATTGGTACAACCGCATTCATTAATGCAAATAAAAGCGGCATTGCTGCAAGGAAAATCATTGTCGTTCCATGCATGGTCATGATTTCATTGTAAACTCCTGCACTAACAAAATCATTTTCAGGGATGGCTAGCTGAATACGGATAAACATCGCTTCTAGACCGCCAACCAAAAAGAAAAATCCTCCTGCCACTAAATATAGTATGGCAATTTTTTTGTGGTCAACCGTCGTCAAGTAATCCCATAAGACAGCACCAAACCCCCGCTTTTTAGCTATTGTACTCACCATGAAATCCCCCTCTTATCTCCCATTTGCCCCTTTTCATATAGATGTCTATCTTAACGATCTTTAAAACAGACTGTATGACTACTTCTCGGATGTAGAGACATGTTCGGGAGCTCTTAACAAAAACTTCACATAGATCACATACCCATTTGAAAAATCATTAGATTCCGCCGCTCCAATTAGCAGCCACAAATGGAGCTACTCTGCTTTAAGATCTTTTAAATACTCGTAGAGTGCATCTGCTTCTGAGTCATTTAATTTAGGGTACGTCCCTGTCATCTTATTACCTGGTTTAAAGCTCTCAGGATCTTTTAGCCATGCCTTTACATTTTCTTTATTCATGTCTTTAATCCCAGCTACTTTCGTTCGCTCTCCGAAGGTTGCAAGGTTTGGAGCCGTCCTTGCCGCTTCTGGCCGTTCGTCCCCAGGCTCTACTGCATGACAGCTTAAGCAGTTTTTCTCTTTAAATAATTTTTCACCCTCTAGGGCTATGTTTGATGTAGATGTAGGCTTTTTGTAATCTGCCATCTTTTTGGTCCATCCTAAAAACTCATCTTGAGAAAGCGTTTTAACTTTAAAGTCCATTAAAGCATGCGATGGACCACAAAGCTCTGCACATTTCCCGTAAAAATATTCTCCTGCATCTTTGGTTCGTTTCGAATCAAATGTTAAATAAAACTTGTTCTCGTTTTCTGTGTTTGTATCGATTTTACCGCCAGCTGATGGAACCCAAAAAGAGTGTTTGACATCTGATGCTTTCAGCTTAAAGTATACCTTTTGATCTGTTGGTACAATCAATTCCTGACTTGTGACAATCCCATAATCAGGGTATTCAAATTCCCACCAATATAAGCTTGCTCTTACATTTACGACAAGTGTCTTTTCAGGATCTCTTTTTTTCTTATCCATCGCACTTGTATCCCCTAGCCCAATCGTGTATGCCACAACAGGTACAACGAGAATAATGAGTAGAAGAATTGGAATCACTGTCCATGTAATTTCTAGGTTACGGTTCCCTTCCACCTGTTTTGGAATCGTATCTTCTCCCACTTTAGAACGCTTGAATTTAATGATGACGTAAAAGAAAATGATCGATACAACAATGACGACAAGAACCATAATGAGTGTACTCAGTACCGTCAGGAAAAACTGTTTATCTGCTACTTCCCCAACTGGCTTGAGTGTTGATAAGTATGGTTCACCACAGCCCGCCAAAACAAGCGTCAGTAAGAGAAACAGTGAATAAACACGCCATTTTCTTATCATAATTTGTCCCAACCCCTTTTGCTTGATCTCCTTTGCCTTTCCCTTTTTACCTCTTATTTATAAAATCACTTATTACCCATCAATAACCCCCGCTTCTTATAAAAGCACTTACATTTCCTCTTTTCATAAAAAAATGATGTTTTTACTCAAAATACCATCTATGTATAAACAGAAAACCACCTAAATAGAACTGAATATCAGGCGGCTTTCATAGTTGTAAGAAAATGTTGTGTTATAAGATATAGCCTTTGTTTTGATGTGATCAAAGTGGATTTCACTCTAAAATAGTGTAATAATAATCATCGCAACGAAAAAGATCGTTAAGTAGTTTAATGAATAAACGAACATCAGTGTTGACCACTTCATGATGTCTTTCATTTTAAAGCCCAATAGGCCAAGCACGAGCCATCCAATGTTTAGCAATGTGCCAAGCGCAACAATCGGCCATCCTAATCCACCTAAGAAAAATGGAAGTGGAAGAAGACATGCAGTCCAAATGATGATTTGGCGCTTTGTAACCTCAAATCCATAGACAACTGGAAGCATTGGAATACCTGCCTTGCGATAATCTTCCGTTTTCTTAATGGCAAGTGACAGGAAGTGCGGGATTTGCCAAATGAACATAATCATAAACAAAACCCAAGCCGTTGTGTCGATTGTGCCTGTTACAGCTGTCCAGCCGATTAATGGCGGAACTGCACCAGATACACTTCCAATGACTGTATTAATAGTGTAATGGCGTTTAGACCACATGGTGTAAAGAACCGCATAAGTAAATACACCAATAAATCCAATCACTGCTGATGTAATAGTTGTCATCAGAAGCATAATGAGTCCCAGTACGACAAGCAACGTGCCAAATGCATACGCTTGCCCTGGCTGAACTTTACCTGTTACAGTCGGTCTTGTTTTTGTTCTTTCCATTAGTATATCAATATCACGGTCAAACGCATTATTAATGGCGCATGAACCGGCAATAATAAGAGAAGAACCAATCATTGTTAACAGAACAATATCAAGATTCCCAAGGAAACTCATATCTGTAAAATAAAAAGCAAGCCACATTCCAGTAAATGTTGTAATGAAGTTGGAATTAACGATGCCCATTTTAATAAGAGCAAGAAAATCTTTCCAAGCTGTTGTTTCTTCTATTTGTCCATGAATAGCTGCTTCCGCGGCTGTTTTGGAATTTGCCAATGTGTATAACCTCCCTTGCCCAAACCTTCAAACTGACAAATGATACATAAAATCGTTACAACTCTATCATACAAGATAAAGAGCTGTAAAAAAACATCCTATTAAATAATAAACGACAAACTTGAAGTTATTTGTGAACTTTTCGTGAATTTATTAGGATTGTGTGTGGTTCAGAAAGTGGTGCAAAATGAAATATTCCCTTCTCTATTTCTATCAGACTGTCAAAGAAAGATCAAGCACTCTAAATCTGTAAACTTTGTGAATGACCTTATCATTTTTTTGTGAACTTTGGTTATTAAGAATTGCACCAGAACACGCATTTGGCTTAAACTTGAGAGTATGTGAGGTTTTCATTTGTATCAGAAGTTCTTTAGAGAAGGTGAAATAATTTGATGAAATTTGCTTTAAGGCTATTAAGCGTTGTCACAACGTTTGTGATGTTGATCGTTCTGATTGGCGGTGCGCTTGTTACAAAGACTGGCTCTGGTCTAGGCTGCGGTAGACAGTGGCCCCTTTGCCACGGTCGTTTCTTTCCTGAAATGAACCCTGCCTCCATCATCGAATGGAGTCACCGCATGTCAACAGGAGTTTCCACCATTCTTGTACTGGCACTGGCGATTTTATGCTGGAAAAAAATTAGTCCAGTGTTCCGTGAAACCAAATTCTTGGTTATCATGTCCATTATATTTTTACTGCTTCAAGCGCTGTTAGGGGCTCTTGCGGTAGTGTTTGGTTCTAACGCACTTATAATGGCACTTCACTTCGGTATTTCGCTGATTTCTTTTGCTTCAGTCTTACTGCTAGCCCTTCTTGTGTTTGAGGCAACCAGATCTGAAACAAAGCTCGTGAAGCCGCTTCATATCGGCAAAAGGATGCAGTTCCATATTTATGGGTTGATCACCTATACGTATATCGTGGTGTATACGGGTGCTTATGTGAGACATACAAAATCAAGTCTTGCTTGTTCTGTCTTCCCATTTTGTTCAAAAGACGGCGCACTTCCGACTTATTTTAATCAGTGGGTACAAATGTCTCACCGAGCAGCAGCCCTTCTTTTATTCGTCTGGATATTTGTCGCTATGTTCCATGCCATTAAACATTATAAAGAACAGAAGCAGCTGTATTATGGATGGATCATTTCAGCCATTCTGATTACACTTCAAGCGATTTCAGGTGTAATGTCTGTTTATTCTCATCTTGCACTTGGCTATGCGCTTGCTCATTCATTCTTTATTTCTTGTTTGTTTGGGGTACTATGCTACTTCTGCTTACTCATTGCCCGGTTTAAATATGAAAACAGAGAGCCATTCAAATAAAAATATGTATCCCCCTCATGCGAAAAGGGGGATTTCTTTTACTGTTGTTTTGCTTCTTGAAATAGCAAAATGTCTTTTTTGCGCCTTTCTTGATGATTGACAGTAGGCAGTAAATATGTATCCACTTGAATTGTTCATCTATCGACAAGTTACTTGGTTCATGAACCCATTTTTCATCGACATGTTGTAGTTCTGGTATATATCTTCTGATAAATTCTCCGCTTGGATCCCAATTCCAACTTGGTACTCAATAAAAAAGACCGCGTTGATGTCATAAATATTCATAACCTGTTGAAAAGCGGGCAAGACATCATCATGGAAAAGATGAACATATAATTGAGATTCTCTCACTTCCTTGACGAAATGAGCCAAGTTTTGAAAGAAATGTTCATGGTTTAAATCAAGCTCCATTTCTTTAAAGGTCTAGATGATAAAAAGCAAATAATAGGTACTGAGGTTTTTTCGCATATGTAATCGCTTTTGACAAGGCGATATGATCATCCAATCGCATATCTTACTTTCTTCACCTCAATCTATAGTGTAATCACTCTCTCTTGTCGCTGCACATTTTAATGTGTTCAAAAAAAGACACATCGCTATGGATGTGTCTCACCCATTATTCAGTCTTTAATACAATAAGCAAATCACCGGTTTGAATCGGTTCTCCATTCGAGACATGAATTTCATCCACGACTGCAGAGAATGGTGCTTGTACAGTCGTTTCCATTTTCATGGCTTCATTGATCATCAGGTGTTCACCTTGTGAAATGTTCTGACCTTTTTCAACAAGCACTTTCATCACGGTGCCTGGCATTGATGCGGCAATGTGATTTGGATTCGAACGATCCGCCTTCATTTTTTCTTGCACGGAGGATTTAATGTTTTCATCCTTAATCACCACTTCACGCGGCTGACCATTGAGCTCAAAGTAAATGACTCTTGTGGCATCTGGATTCGGTTCTCCAATTGATACCAGTTTGACAATGAGGGTTTTTCCTTTTTCAATTTCTACCTCAATCTCTTCACCAAGTCTCATCCCGTAGAAAAACGTTGGTGTGTCAAGAACAGAGATATCACCATAACTTTCTGCTGTTTGGACAAATTCAGAAAAGACTTTCGGATATAGTGCATATGCAATCACCTCTTGTTCTGTCAATGTCAGGTCATGTGATTCTTTGAACTGTTTTTTAATTTCTTCAAAGTCCACTGGCTTCAGCTTCTCACCTGGTCTCACAGTGAGTGGCTCTTCCCCTTTTAAGATCAGCTTTTGCAGTTTTTCTGGGAATCCACCATGCGGCTGTCCTAAATAGCCTTTAAATAATTCAACAACAGAATCTGGGAAGTCAAGCGTTGCTCCTTTTTCATAAACATCCTCTTCTGTTAGATCATTTTGCACCATATAAAGTGCCAAATCTCCAACTACTTTAGAGGATGGTGTGACCTTAACAATATCACCAAACATGTCATTCACACGTCTGTACATTTTCTTTACTTCATTCCAACGATCGCCAAGGCCAACACCTTTTGCCTGCTGCTGCAAGTTACTATACTGACCGCCAGGCATTTCATGCTCATAAATTTCTGTATGCGGAGAATTCATACCGCTTTCGAATTCATGATAGTATTTTCTGACAGAATTCCAGTATTGAGAAAGGCTTTCTACAGCTTTGACATTCATTTCTGGCTTTCTTTCATGTCCATCTAACGCATGATACAATGAGCTCGCACTTGGCTGAGACGTAAGCCCTGCCATAGAGCTGACAGCAACATCGACAATATCAACGCCAGCATCGATCGCCCTTGCATAGGTGAATAGTCCATTTCCACTCGTATCATGTGTATGAAGGTGGATAGGGATCGTGAGCTCATCCTTTAAAGCAGATACAAGCTCGTAAGCTGCTTGTGGCTTTAATAATCCCGCCATATCTTTAATACCTAAAATATGAGTGCCTGCTGATTCGAGCTCCTTCGCAAGAGATACATAGTATTTAAGGTCGTATTTCGGACGAGATGGATCAAGAATATCCCCCGTATAACAAATGGCCGCCTCAACCACTTTGCCTGATTCACGAACAGAATCAATGGCAAGCATCATGCCTTTGACCCAGTTTAAGCTATCGAAAATACGGAACACGTCGATGCCCGCCTCTGCCGACTCCTTCACAAATGCTTTAATGACATTATCCGCATAGTTTGTATAACCTACAGCGTTTGATGATCTTAAAAGCATTTGGAACAAGGTGTTTGGAACTTCTTGACGAAGCTCTTTCAATCTTTCCCATGGATCTTCTTTTAAGAAACGATACGCAACATCAAATGTAGCACCGCCCCACATTTCCATACTGAATAGCTCTGGCCATACCCCTGCTGTTGGCTGGGCAATTTTCTTTAAGTCATGCGTTCTGAAGCGTGTCGCAAGCAGAGATTGGTGCGCATCTCTAAAGGTTGTATCCGTTAAAAGAACATTGTGTTGCTCTTTCACCCAATTGGAAAGTCCTTCAGGTCCATGCGTATCTAAAAATTGTTTTGTCCCAGAAGGAATCTTTTCATGGACTAGAAGCTTCGGTAAATTCGGTTTATCAAAATGAGGCTTCTTTTTTTCCGCAATCCCAGGGAACCCATTGATGGTAACGTTACCAATATAAGCAAGCATTTTCGTTCCACGGTCTTTTTGCTTAGGGAAATTAAATAGCTCTGGTGTTGAATCGATAAACGACGTATCATATTCTCCTTTAAGGAATTTATCATGCTTTGCGACGTTTTCAAGAAATGGGATATTGGTTTTAATCCCCCGAATCCTGAATTCTTGTAAATTACGAACCATTTTAGCAGCAGCTTGATCAAATGTGAGCGCCCACGTTGACAGCTTGACCAATAATGAATCGTAATAAGGCGTAATGACCGCACCTTGGAAGCTGTTCCCTGTATCAAGACGGACACCAAATCCCCCGCCTGAACGGTAGGCCATAATTTTTCCTGTGTCCGGCATAAAGTCATTTAAAGGATCTTCTGTCGTAACCCTTGATTGAATGGCATACCCATGTGTGAAGATATCTTCTTGCTTTGGTATACCTACTCCTTTGCTGTGAAGGTCATGACCCTTTGCGACAAGGATTTGGGTTTGGACGATATCTACGCCTGTAATCATTTCTGTGATCGTGTGTTCAACCTGTACCCTAGGATTGACTTCAATAAAATAAAACTCACCATTTGCCACTAAGAACTCTACAGTTCCTGCATTGATATACGTCACATTTCGAGCTAGCTGTACAGCCGCTTCGCAAATGTCTTCACGTAATTGATCTGTAAGAGACACACTTGGTGCAACTTCAATGACTTTTTGATGACGTCTTTGGACAGAGCAGTCACGCTCGTATAAATGAATGATATTGCCGTGATTATCACCAATCACCTGCACTTCAATATGTTTCGGATTTTGAATTAGCTTTTCTACGTATACCTCGTCATTCCCAAAAGCAGCTTTTGCCTCTGACTTTGCACGGTCATACGCTTCGTTTAGCTCCTCTTTCGATCTGACAATCCGCATACCTCGGCCGCCGCCGCCAAGTGAAGCTTTAATAATAAACGGATATCCGTATTCTTCACCGAATTTTTCGACTTCTTTGATGGAATCAACCGGTCCGTCACTTCCTGGAATGACTGGAATTCCAGCTTTTTTTGCTTCATCTCTCGCCTTCACTTTATCGCCAAACATATCTAGATGCTGAGAAGTTGGACCGATAAATTGAATGCCTTCCTCTTCGCATCGTCTTGCAAAATGAATGTTTTCGGATAAAAATCCATACCCTGGATGAATCGCATCCACGTCATTTCGCTTTGCAATTTCGATGATCCCCTCGATATCAAGGTAGGCATCAATCGGTTTTTTTCCTTCCCCAACTAGATATGCTTCATCTGCTTTATAGCGATGATAAGAGCCCGAGTCTTCTTTTGAGTAAATCGCCACTGTACGTAAATTGAGCTCCGTACAGGCCCTGAAGACTCTGATAGCAATTTCCCCTCTGTTTGCAACTAGAACCTTTTGAATTGTTCTCTGTGACATTCTCACTCCTCCATATCCCTTAAAATTTTATATGTACTCTATCATAAAGGAAGAAATGGTAACTGTACACTTTTGTGTTCTAAAGATTCAAAGTTTTCTGCAATCCATTTTTTTGAACCGATGGTTTGCTGATTGATTTTTTCTTTTTATAACGCTCTTTATATTCAGTAAACATGCTGATATTCAGCAATATTCCCATACATCCACTCAGTAAAATAATCGATGATCCCCCGTAGCTGATAAACGGAAGTGTCACCCCTGTGATTGGAATAAGACCTGAAACACCGCCTAAATTGATACACGTTTGGATCGCAATCATCGAGGAAATCCCTATTGCAAGCAAACTTCCAAACGGATCTTCACACTTTCTCGCAATATAAAAACCTTTCACAACGATAAAACCAAGTAGTGCGAGGACAAAAAATACACCGAAAAAGCCAAGCTCTTCAGATATGATCGCCATGATAAAATCTGTATGTGGCTCTGGAAGGTACCCATACTTTTGCACACTCTCTCCAAGACCAAGACCAAAAAACCCGCCTGATCCAATCGCATAGTATGAATTAATCAATTGATGCCCAGTGGCACCTGCATCTTTAAATGGATCTTGGAAACTCTCAAAACGTCCTAGACGATTTTGCGTAAAAATTTTATCCCAAAAGAGAATAATAAACGGTGTCACGACGACCATCACCGCACTAAATAGCGCTAACAGCTTTGCGAGCGTTTTACCGCTAAAGCCTGAGCATAAAATCATCGCAAAGGCAATCATGCCAATAATAAAGGCTGTCCCGTAGTCTGGCTGCAAAATGATAAATCCACATAAAATCGAGACAATAACGATTGGAGGTGTTACCCCTCTTAAAATATGATCAATATAATGCTGCTTTTTTGCATACACAGCAGCAAGATAGATGATGACGACAATCTTCACAAATTCCGCTGGCTGAAGACTAAAAGGTCCTAATTTAATCCAGCTTCTTGCATTCCCAGCAATGTGGCCGCCAAAATACACATAGATAAGTGAAAAGACAGAAAGCAGCAACATAACGATCTGGAATTTTTTATTTGAAAACAGCTGATATGGAACAAGTGCTATAAAAACCAATATGACTGCTCCAACAATCATAAATAGAAGCTGTTTCTTAAAAAAGTTATCTGGTGCGGCATCATACCTGATAACAGATGTAATCATACTTGAGCTGTATACCATCACCAAACCGAATGCGCTAATTAATATAATGGCGAACAATAATGAGTAGTCATACGATTTTAGCATTCTCTTTAACATATAATCCTCTTCCTAACGTCTGTTTCTACTGTGTATAACCTCATAGCTGTTCTTATTCTACTACATTTTCTCCGTTTGATCCCGTTTTACCTCTTTTATATTGTTCGTCTGTGATGAAAGAATCAAGTCCGATTATCATCTGTTGATGAAGATAAAATTGATGACAAAAAAACCCAAACTTATTTTGTGGAAGTTTGAGTTTTCAATCATTATTTTTTTGTAAACGCATCATGAAGTGCGGAAAGCTCTCTCTCAAGTTTATCGAGTAGTTTCTTACCTTCATGTTGATCAACTAATCCAAGTCGGACAGCAAAATCAATTTCTCTCGATAATCCGAACATTTGAGTATCTAAAACCTCTTCATAAAGAGGACATTGCGGCATCGTTAAGTTGTCCATTTGCACTTGGATCAATTTTAAAATTTTATCTGCATCCAATTTTAATAAAGCCAGTGCTTTTTGCCGATGATCGACTAAGATTTCTGACGCCAAAAGTATCCCTCCGTTCCCCTGGCGAGTACCTAATTCTTCTATTTATCATAAAGCGAAACGCCCAAAATTGCAAGCAGATTTAATCATTAAAAGATGCTCATCTCATATTTTTCACTCATGAGCTCAAGTAGCTTAATACCAGCAATGCTATTTCCTTTTTCATCTAGGGCAGGTCCGAAAATACCAATACCAAAATCATACGGTGCTGCCCCCATAATACCACCTGAAACACCGCTTTTGGCAGGAATTCCGATATTAATTGCAAATTCTCCGCTTGCATTGTACATTCCGCAAGTCACCATAAAGGTTTTACAAATTCTAGCGACATCTTTCGAAAGGATTTGTTTCCCCGTCTCGGGATGCCTGCCATCTAATGAAAAAACACAAGCAATTTTCGCCAAATCCAAGCTGTTCATCATGATGGCACATTGCTTCGTATATACGTCCATGACCTCTTCCACATGTCCTTCAATGATATGATATTGCTTCATGTAATAGCACATGGCGCGGTTAATCATAGATGTGTCAAATTCTGATGACGCTGTTTCTTTGCAATATGTAATGGTTGTGTCATTGGCAAGCTCTCTAACAAAACACAACAATCGGTTGAGTTGATCCTGATGCGTCCTACCTCTTATTAAACTTGTTACTGCCAGCGCTCCTGCATTAATCATTGGATTAAGCGGCTTATTCGGGCTTGCTGTCTCAAGTTTAATCATAGAATTAAATGGATCCCCTGTAGGTTCTTGCCCAACATATTCAAACACTTTTTTGGGCCCTTCCTCTGTGAGCACGAGCGCCAGCGCTAATACTTTTGAAATGCTTTGCAAAGTAAACCTTTTATCAACGTCTCCTGCCGAGTGGCAAATATTACTTACATGATAAACAGCCACAGATAAATCTGCCTGATCCGCTTTACCGAGCGCAGGAATATAAGATGCTACTTTACCATCCTTGGCCACTTTTTTCGCCTCTTCTACAAATCGCTGAAGCTCTTCATTGTCCTGACATACCATGCTAATGCCCTCCCTACTTTTGCATGTAAGATTAGTGTGTTCAATGAGAAGCTTGTTTATGAAAGTGACAAAGCGGGCGAAAACTTCTATAATTTATAATGGAAAGGGGTTGACCTAAACATGAGCATTATTCAAATTAAGGGGAACGTACGCTACAAGATCACCATTGATCCAAGTGTGTGGATTTTCGATGACCGCAAATTTTTAATGGATTCATTTTTTAAGAAAAAGACAACAATCGAAGAAAAGCAGCTTGATCAGGAGCTTGACCAAGAGCGGGTCATAAGAGAAGGACAAACACTTCCGCCCACTTTAAAAACAGAGAAGAAGTACGAAAAAGAACGACTCGTTACAGGCAGCTTTGGTATGAAGCTAGGCGACATGCTGAAAAATGCAGAACCGCTTGAACAAGCGAGCACGTGTGAATTTGTCACAGAAACTGAAACAATTGCCGTGCCGCTCTCTCAAGCGATGGAAAGCATTGCTCATTTCAGCCAAAATGGAAAGCCTATTACAGAAAAAGGACCAATCCACGTCTATTTTGAGGATCAGTCCAACTTTACTCAGCCGATTAAAGGTGTGAAAGAGTTAATCATTACATAAGGGGCAGGGGCTGGACTATAATAAATCAGCTGCAAGCTGTGCAAGTCCAGACCTTTCTCCTTTGACAAGCTTGACATGTCCAGATATTTGCTGCCCTTTGAAGCGCTCAATCACATACGTAAGCCCATTATTTAAGCTGTCTAAATAGGGATGATCTATCTGCTCTGGATCTCCCATCAGCACAATTTTACTTCCTTCTCCGACTCGCGTTAATAACGTTTTCACCTCGTGTTTTGTTAAATTTTGTGCCTCGTCAATGATAATAAATTGATCAGGTATACTTCTTCCGCGAATATAGGTTAAAGCTTCTACTTGGATAGAACCAATCCCTGCTAAGATCGCATCCAGTTCACCAGGTTTTTTTGTATTAAATAAAAACTCCAGATTATCATAGATCGGCTGCATCCACGGTCTGAGCTTCTCATCCTTTTCTCCTGGTAAGTAGCCTAAATCCTTTCCAACAGGAACAATTGAGCGAGCCACGATGAGCTTTTTAAACATGCCGAGGTCCTCTGTTTGCATCAGCCCAGCAGCAAGTGCGAGCAAGGTTTTGCCTGTCCCCGCTTTACCGATAAGTGTCACGAGGGGAATATCACGTCGCAAAAGCAACTCTAGCGCCATCGTCTGCTGGACATTTTTCGGGCGAATTCCCCAAATATGTTCTTGATCATAAATGAGCCGCTTGACGTGCTCTGCCTTTTGATCAAGTATGCCTAAAGCAGAACCGCCTTCATTTCCCTTCATAATCACAAATTGACGAGGATTTAACGGGACATTGGTCATGTCTTTTACGCGTAATTGATTTTGCTTATAAAATGTATTTAGCTGCTCAGTCGGAATATAAAGCTCGTCATAGCCATTTTCAATGTCTTCATTTTGTAGCACACGATCACTTAAAAAATCCTCTGCTTGCAGCCCAATGGCATCCGCTTTTACTCTCACCAAGACATCCTTGCTGACCAAAATGACGGGACGGCCATGAGGCTTTGTATCTTCCTCTAAACTCAAGTTTTTTGCTACAGCCAAAATGCGATTGTCGTTTGTTTTTTCGATAAAAATTTCTTGAAGCTCGTGAAACGAGCGATGATTCAGTTCAATGCGCAGCGTCCCTTTTGACTCGAGCGTAATTTTTTCATGTAGTTTCCCTTTAGATCTCAGTCCATCGATTAAACGTGAGACGCGCCGAGCATTTTGTCCAACCTCGTCCATATATCTTTTTTTCGAGTCTACTTCTTCTAACACAACGGCTGGAATAACGACCTCGTTGTCTTCAAATGAAAAGATTGAATTCGGATCCTGTAATAACACGTTTGTATCTAATACATAGATTTTACTCAGGTCCTTCGCCTCCTGATCGGGTTCATTCATCCTTGTCTTTCCCAAAACGATTGTTAAAATATATGTTTTCATGAATAAAGTTAGAAGGTTAATTCAACAATAAAATAAATCATCAGTTTGTGAAGGAGGGAATACACATGCGACTATTTTTTACATTATTCATGATTCAAACCATCATCATCTTAGGCGCTTGCCAGAATCGGGAAAATCCAGAGGCTAAGGACAGGCAAGATGGACGCCAGCACTTAGTACGAGTGTCAGACTCAACCAAGAAAAATACCGATCAACCCCGCCCATCAACAGATGTTGCACAGCATCTTGTCAATGTGACAGAGCACGTAGCGGATGTAAATGATGCAACTGCCATTGTCATTGGCCGCTATGCTGTTGTTGGAATAGATGTAAAAGATGATTTAGATAGAAGCAAAGTAGAAACCATTAAATATTCAGTCGCTAAAGCACTGAAAAATGATCCAGAGGGTGCGAATGCTGTTGTCGTCGCTGACCCGGATACAGTCAGCCGTTTAAAACAGATGGGTAAAGAAATTCAAGCAGGCCGCCCTGTTAGTGGGATTATGGATGAACTAGCTGCCATTGTTGGACGCGTCATGCCAGAGATGCCTCAAAATGAAATCGATCGTCACGAAACAGATCCGACAAACGATCCGAATAATCAGCTCAAGGAACATGATCAAAAGCAGTTAGAAAAAAACCAAAACGATCAATCAAACCACCATATGAATCAGAAGAAATAATGAGAACGGCTTATATCTCCTGTGATATAAGCCTTTTTCTACGTTGATTTCAAGTGAATCAGAAAACATGTTATAATAAATGCAATAAAGTGAGGTGAATATGATGAGAGTGAAGTGCTCATTATGTGAAAAGATTGAAACAATAGATGACGATACACTTGTTGCAAAACGATTAAGAAATCGACCGATTCATACATATATGTGCGATGATTGCCAAGAAAGAATTAAAGTAAAGACAGAAGCACGCATCAAAACTGGCATATTCTCTCTTTATCAAGATCCTGCGACGAAAGAGAAAAAGAAAAAAAAGGAAAAAAAGAACAAGACATAAAAAAGACCTGAACATGTGGTCTTATCCCTGTCAAGTAGACAATTATAAAAAGCCTAACCTGCCAGTGTGTGACGGTATTCTACCGGAGCACACTGGTTTAATTTTTTCTGGAATCGATCGTGATTATAGAATTGA
>NZ_JAIVLB010000052.1 GCF_020524495.1 Bacillus stratosphericus
TTTGGTGGCGATAGCGAAGAGGTCACACCCGTTCCCATACCGAACACGGAAGTTAAGCTCTTCAGCGCCGATGGTAGTTGGGGGTTTCCCCCTGTGAGAGTAGGACGCCGCCAAGCTTTTTATTTTCATATCGTCGCGGGGTGGAGCAGTTCGGTAGCTCGTCGGGCTCATAACCCGAAGGTCGCAGGTTCAAATCCTGCCCCCGCAACCAAAATGGTCCGGTAGTTCAGTTGGTTAGAATGCCTGCCTGTCACGCAGGAGGTCGCGGGTTCGAGTCCCGTCCGGACCGCCATTTTTATGACTTGTAAACGAAAACGTATAGTTTCGTTTTTTTTTATGCTTTTTCTTTCAACAAGTATCTGATGCGATGAAATATCTTGTTTTTGCTACACTATAAGTGAAAAGAAAAGATAGATGACTTCAACACAGCCTGGTAAAAAAACCAGGCTTTCTTTATAGATTTTTAGTTGGAAATGAGGCTCATATTCGCTACACTAGTACTAACTGTTTCTCATATCTATCATGTCTACTTTAATCAATTGATTGTATGAAGGGGCTGTCTATTATGGATGAATTTGATCTTATTCGCCGGATTACACCAAAAGAAACACATCAACATTCTTTGGTCATGGGCATCGGTGATGATGCAAGTGTTTATCAACTTCATTCACATTGTGAAGAGGTCGTTTGTATTGATACCATGGTGGAGCACGTTCATTTTCGTTTTGATTTTTCCACACCCTTTGAGGTCGGTTTTAAGGCGCTGGCGGTCAATGTCAGTGATATAGCAGCAATGGGAGGAACACCAAAATTTTATCTTGTATCAATAGCGATCCCGCCTCATGGTGATGAGGCGATCGTGACTGCTCTTTACGAGGGAATGAAAGCTTTAGCTGATACATATCATATGGATTTAATCGGTGGGGATACGGTAGCCACCCGCAGTGACTTTGTCATTACGGTGACTGTTATTGGCGAGGTTCCAAAGGGAACAGCTTGTTATCGTCACAGTGCTCAGACAGGAGATGTCGTCTTTGTCACAGGTGAGCTTGGTTCATCAGCTGCTGGACTGTCACTCTTATTGCACGAAGTAGATCCAGTAATGTCGGTCGATCCCGCTTTTTTTCTTGAATGTCACAAAATGCCTCAGCCCCACATTGCTGCTGGACACATTTGCTCAAGCTTCCAGCGGGTGACCTTGAATGATGTGAGTGATGGGTTAGCTAGTGAGCTGAACGAGATAGCAGAAGCCAGCCATGTGACATTAGAAATTGAGGCTGATAAGCTCCCAGTACACGCTGATTTGCCGCTGTTACGCAAGGAGTGGCTTGAATGGGTACTATTTGGTGGAGAGGACTTTGTTTTAACTGGCACAATTCCAGAGATAGATTGGGAAAATTTCGAAAAACAATGTAAAGAAAAAGAAATTCAGGTTACTCGCATTGGACAAGTCAAACATGATCAAGCAGCCAGCGTCATTTTAAAAGAAAATGATCAACAAACAATGTTAATGAAAAAAGGATATAATCATTTTAAGAAATGAGGTGACATCAACGTGCAGTTAACTTGGACGACAAAAGGTGCGGATGAGACGAAACGAATTGCCGCTGCTTTGGCTAAGCTTGTGATGCAAGGCGATGTATTGACTTTAGAAGGAGATTTAGGCGCAGGCAAAACCACTTTTTCAAAAGGTTTTGCGGAAGGTTTAGGTATTACCCGTATCGTCAACAGCCCCACTTTTACGATTATTAAAGAATATAGTGATGGTAGACTGCCACTTTATCATATGGACGTGTACCGCATGGAAGATGTTGAAGAAGATATCGGTCTGGAAGAATATTTTGAGGGAGAAGGTGTATGCTTGGTTGAATGGGCACATCTCATTGAGCCGCAATTGCCTTCATCATATTTAAAAATCGAAATGCTGAGAACAGAACGTGAAGAAGAACGTCATCTCACGTTTTATGCAAAAGGGAAGCGCTATGAAACCCTTTGTAAGGAGATGAAAGAATTTGACCATACTGGCGATTGATACGTCAAACCATACATTAGGAATTGCACTTGTCCGAGATGACACAGTGATTGGAGAAAGTATTACGTACTTAAAAAAAAATCATTCAGTCCGAGCGATGCCAACAGTTGAAGCACTGATGAAAGAATGCGGTGTAGCACCGAGCGAATTAAGCAAAATTGTTGTTGCAAAAGGACCTGGTTCCTATACTGGCGTTAGAATTGGTGTGACTATTGCAAAAACACTTGCATGGACGCTTTCTATTCCATTATCCGCTGTTTCGAGCTTAGAAACTTTGGCGGCAAATGCCCAATATTTCGGTGGATGGATTTCTCCTATATTTGATGCGAGAAGAGGACAAGTTTATACTGGGCTATATACGTTTGAACAAGGAAAGATCAAAGAGGTCAAACCAGATCAAAATATTCTGCTCACGGATTGGCTTCATGAGCTGAAGCAGGCAGGAAAGCCTGTCTTATTTCTTGGACATGATGTTCAGCTTCATCAAGACAACATTCGCTCCATTTTAGGAGAAACCGTTGTTTTGGCGGACGGAGCATTTCATAACCCAAGACCTTCAGTGCTTGCGTTTTTAGGGACAGATCGTCTTGGTGAAGATATACATCAGCTGGTCCCTAACTATATTCGTTTGGCAGAAGCGGAAGTGAAGTGGCTTGAAGGACAAAAATAATCTCAACAATGTAGAGATTCGAAGAATGACGGTAGAGGACATACCACAGGTGTATACGATCGAAGTGCATTCGTTTACAGTACCTTGGAAAAAAGAATCGTTTATCTATGAGATTCTCCATAATCAATACAGCCATTATTTTCTCATTGAGGAAGATAAGCAACCTGTAGGGTATTGCGGGGTGTGGATTGTCATGGAAGATGCACAGATTACGAATATTGCGATTCTGCCTGAGCATAGAGGAAAAGGCTATGGGGAAGCATTGCTTCGATATGTCATGAGATTTTGCAAAGAAAAAAAGACAGATCATCTTTCATTAGAGGTGCGGGTTTCTAATACACCAGCACAATCCCTTTATGAAAAGTTTGGTTTCAGACCAGCTTCTATTCGAAAGAATTATTATACAGATAATGGGGAAGATGCATTAGTTATGTGGGTGAATATAAATGAGTGAACAAAAAGATCGATTCGTATTAGGAATAGAAACAAGCTGTGACGAAACAGCTGCGTCCATCGTGAAAAATGGGGAAGAAATCGTAGCTAATGTTGTCGCCTCACAAATAGAAAGTCATAAACGATTTGGAGGTGTTGTGCCAGAAATCGCTTCAAGGAATCATGTGGAGCAAGTCACTATCGTACTAGAAGAAGTGATGGCACAGGCCAATATGAGCTTTAAGGATGTCAATGCCATTGCCGTCACAGAAGGACCGGGCTTAGTCGGAGCACTTCTGATTGGTGTTAATGCAGCTAAGGCACTGAGCTTTGCTCATCAAATTCCTCTCGTAGGGGTTCATCATATTGCTGGACACATTTATGCGAACCAGCTCGTTGGTAAGCTGCTGTTTCCATGTTTAGCTCTTGTCGCCTCTGGCGGACATACTGAGCTTGTTTTGATGAAAGAGCATGGGTCTTTTGAGGTCATCGGAGAAACATTGGATGATGCGGCTGGAGAAGCCTATGACAAAGTGGCTCGGACGATGGGTCTTCCGTATCCAGGTGGGCCTCATATTGATCGATTAGCACATGAAGGTGAGCCGACGATCAAGCTTCCTCGAGCATGGCTTGAAGAAGGCTCCTATCATTTTAGCTTCAGTGGTTTAAAATCAGCTGTGATCAACACTTTACACAATGCGTCCCAAAAGGGAGAAACGATTGCTCCTGAGGACTTGGCTGCAAGTTTTCAAGAAAGCGTCATTGAGGTGCTTGTTGGAAAGACATTAAAAGCGGCTGAGGCCTATGGTGTGAAGCAGGTAGTTTTAGCTGGGGGAGTCGCTGCCAATAAAGGACTCAGAGAAGCCTTAACTTCAGCATTTGTGAAGCTGCCTGAAGTGAATGTCACTATTCCACCATTGTCTCTTTGTACAGACAATGCAGCCATGATTGCTGCTGCGGGAACCATTGCATTTGAAAAAGGAATAAGAGGCGATATGGCGATGAACGGTCAGCCCGGATTACCGCTCGCCTCATATGAATGAAGACTCCTGTGGATATACAGGGGTTTTTTTAGTTCAAATGAAAGCGATTATTCACATGTAAACGTTATATATCCACAATTGTTAGAAAATTTTGTTTTAAAATGAAGAGAATGTGTATAAATGTGATCTTTTATGTGGATATGTGATTAAAATTCTGTGGATAAAGGGGATAAATCTAATGCGCACAAGAATAATCAAGAAGTTATTGTGGATATCATTGTGGGTAATGAAGTTTCAATTAAAAAAAGAGTACCAGCTAGGGCACTCTTTAAGATTCTGATAGGTCTTCCCACTCAGCAAAAAGTGATTCATGCTCTTGATTGAGCGCATCATTTTCTGTTTGAATGGCGTGAACCTTCTCGTGATCTTGGAAAATAGTAGGATCACATAAAAGTTGTTCATTTTCACCGAGCTTGTCTTCGATGACGGCGATCCGATCTTCAATTTCTTCGATTCTGCGTTGTTTTTGTCTTTCTTTCTTTTTCAGCTCTTTTTCTTCCGCATAAGAAAGCTTTGCTGTTTCAACTGGCTTTGCTGCATGTTTTTTAAACGGTTCATGATTTTGGAGCGCTTCAAGCTCTAATTGCTCGTTTTTCTTTTGAAGGTAGTAGTCGTAGTCACCGAGATACTCTTTTGTTTCAGTTGGAGATAATTCGAGTACTTTTGTTGCCAGCCGGTTGATAAAATACCGGTCATGCGAGACAAATAAAATAGTTCCTGGATAATCAATCAGTGCATTCTCTAAAATTCCCTTACTATCTAAGTCAAGATGGTTAGTAGGTTCATCGAGAATGAGGAAATTGGCTTTTTGCAGCATTAGCTTGGCCAGCGCAAGGCGTGCTTTTTCTCCACCACTCAATGCATGAACAGGCTTTAAGACGTCATCACCGGAGAAAAGAAAATTCCCTAAACACGTCCGGATTTCTTTTTCGTTCATATGTGGATAATCATCCCAAAGCTCATTTAATACTTTCTTAGAGGATGTCAATTTGGCTTGTTCTTGGTCATAGTAGCCGATCGTGACATGAGAGCCAAAGCTGATGTCGCCTTTTACAGGCTTTAATGTATTCATTAAAGTTTTTAAAAGAGTTGATTTCCCGATGCCGTTAGGGCCGATGAGTGCAACGCTATCCCCACGTTTGATATGAAAAGAAAGAGAGGATAGGAGCGGCGTTTTTTCATCATAACTTATATCGAGATCATGTACCTTTAGCACATCATTACCGCTTTGTCTTGTAATATCAAAATGAAAGCTAGCTGATTTTTCATCTCCTAATGGTTTATCTAAAAGATCCATTCGCTCTAGCTGTTTCCGTCTGCTTTGAGCCCGCTTTGTAGTCGAGGCTCTTGCTAGGTTGCGATCCACGAAATCCTGGAGTTTTGAGATTTCTTCTTGCTGCTTTTCGTACAGCTTCATATCACGCTCTAGCTGCTCAGCTTTTAGCTCAAGATACTTACTATAGTTCCCTGCAAACTTTTTCATCGCTGTTCTTGACACTTCATAGACATGGTTCACGACTTTGTCTAAGAAATATCGGTCATGGGAAATGATGAGAATGGCTCCTGTATAATTTTGCAAATACTGCTCAAGCCATGATAAGCTATCAATATCTAGATGGTTGGTCGGCTCATCCAGAATTAAGAGTTCTGGTTTCATCAATAATAGCTTTCCAAGCGCTAGACGGGTTTTCTGGCCGCCGCTTAAGGATTGGACGGTTGTGTGATCTTCAAAATGACTAAAGCCGAGCCCATGAAGAATGGAGCGCACATCTGCTTCATATTGATAGCCGCCTTGATCTTTAAAAGCCTGCTGCAGCCTGTCATAGGTTTTCATTAGGGAATCTAGCTCTGACCCTGTGGAAGAAGCCATTTTTTCCTCAATGGATCTCATCTCTTGTTCCATTTCTTTTAAATGATCAAAAACCGATAGCAGTTCGTCTTTTAACGTACGTATAGACGTCACATC
Organism: Bacillus stratosphericus; assembly: GCF_020524495.1. GTDB lineage: Bacteria > Bacillota > Bacilli > Bacillales > Bacillaceae > Bacillus > Bacillus stratosphericus_B. The sequence continues at coordinate 6,144 of NZ_JAIVLB010000052.1, forward strand.
GGTATGCTGTGCTAAATATCCGATCGATAGGCCTTTCGGTTTGATGATCTCACCTTGTTCGTAAGTCATTTGACCGGCAATGATTTTCAAAAGTGTGGATTTGCCTGCTCCGTTACGACCGACAATGGCAATACGATCCTTTGCTTTGACTTCCAATTTTATATTCGTTAAAACGGTATCAGCGCCAAACGATTTGGACAGCTGATTCACTTGTAGAATCATCATGTAACTTCACCTCTGCTATAATATGTTAAGTGTAGCTTATCAGCAGTAAACCGGCAAATCCTACATACGATTGCCATAGTCAAATGAAAGACAGATAGGAAAAAATAGTGTATGATTTGAGTGAGGGAGCGTTAAAAGATGAGTCAATTTAGCCACTTTAACGAACAAGGAAGGGCGAAGATGGTCGACATTAGTGACAAATCGTCTACAGTGAGAACCGCCGTTGCTGCTTCAAGCGTTCGAATGATAAAAGAAGTGTTTCAGAAAATACAACATCGTGACATTGGAAAAGGGGATGTGCTGTCTGTCGCACAGGTTGCTGGCATTATGGCAGCAAAGCAAACATCCAACATCATTCCAATGTGTCATCCGCTTGCACTAAAAGACGTTGATATCTCCTTTGATTGGGAGGAAGATGGAAATGCGCACATTCTAAACATCCAAGTACAGGTGAAAACAACAGGAAGTACGGGTGTGGAGATGGAAGCGCTCACTTCTGCTTCAGTATGTGCACTGACCGTTTACGACATGTGCAAAGCGATCGATAAAGGCATGATCATCGGTCCTACCTATCTAGTTGAAAAGACAGGCGGGAAAAACGGTGATTTTCACAGAGCATCTGATATTTAAGTTGGAGGATCTTATATGAATATAGACCAGTCAAAAATTCCACAAGCAACAGCCAAACGTTTGCCGCTTTACTACCGTTTTTTAAAAAATCTACATGCATCAGGAAAACAAAGGGTGTCATCCGCAGAGCTTAGTGATGCAGTCAAAGTGGATTCTGCAACCATTCGCCGAGATTTTTCGTACTTTGGCGCACTTGGGAAAAAAGGGTATGGCTATAATGTCGATTACTTGTTGACCTTCTTCAGAAAGACCCTTGACCAAGATGAAATGACGAATGTCATGCTCATCGGTGTCGGGAATTTAGGGACTGCTTTTTTACACTATAATTTCATAAAAAATAATAACACAAAAATTTCAATGGCTTTTGACGTCAATGAGAGTAAAATAGGAAGTGAGATAGGCGGCGTGCCTGTCTATGATTTGGATAAGCTTGAAGAGCATGTTCAAGAGGTAGGGGATATTCCTGTTGCGATTTTGACAGTACCTGCCGTAGTAGCTCAGTCCATTACAGATCGTTTGATTGCCCTTGGCATCAAAGGAATCCTTAACTTTACGCCGGCTCGATTGAATGTGCCGGAACACATTCGAATTCATCATATAGATTTGGCGGTTGAACTTCAGTCTCTTGTTTATTTCTTAAAGCATTACTCTGTTACACAGGAGGACTGAAAAAGGGGTAAAGGGGGTGGAGCAAATGGGTCCGATCGGTCCTGGTAGTTTGGTTCTGATTGCGATTGTCGCGCTCATTATTTTTGGGCCGAAAAAGCTTCCTCAATTAGGAAGAGCAGCAGGAGATACATTACGTGAATTCAAAAATGCTACAAAAGGTTTAGCTGATGATCAGGAAGAAAAAAAGAAAAAAGAAGATCAGTAGAATAGGATGAGCTTCATGAATGTCAAAGATATGCCGCTTATGGAGCATATTGTGGAACTGCGAAAACGTTTAGTGATTATTGTAATGTTTTTTGTCACCTTTATGGTGGCAGGTTTTTTTCTCGCTAAGCCGGTCATTGTGTATTTGCAAAATACTGATGAAGCGGCAACACTGACATTGAATGCATTTAAGCTCACGGATCCATTGTACGTGTTTATGCAGTTCGCATTTGTCATTGCTTTGGTTTTGACGTGTCCCGTTATTTTATATCAGCTCTGGGCGTTTATAAGTCCTGGTTTATATGAAAAAGAAAGAAAGGTGACACTTGCTTACATTCCAATTGCACTGCTATTATTTTTGAGCGGTGTGTCTTTCTCTTATTTTATTTTGTTTCCGTTTGTCGTCGATTTTATGATGCGAATGTCGAATGATTTACATGTGGAGCAAGTGATTGGAATTCATGAGTATTTTACATTTCTGATGCAGTTAACACTTCCATTTGGTTTTTTGTTTCAGATGCCAGTTGTGTTGATGTTTCTCACAAGACTGGGCATTATCACACCGATGTTTTTATCGAAAATACGCAAGTATGCCTATTTTGTCCTCATTATCATTGCCGCACTCATTACACCGCCAGAGCTTGTTTCTCACCTCATGGTTACTTTGCCAATGCTCGTATTGTATGAAGTGAGTATTGCCATTTCAAGAGTGACCTATCGCAAAATGCAGCAAACAGAGGAGAAAGACAGTCATTATGTCTCATAAAAAAGCATCGTGATTCAACATGTGATCACGATGCTTTTTATTGTGAAAGGAATTGATGGATCGAAGAAATTGATGCTTGAAATATGCAGGCTCCTGCGGAACGAAATCATGTACATCTACTTCTCTGCTTTCCTCACGTCGTTCTCCGGCTTCATCAACGTCAAATTCCTCCACCTGAATTTTTTCACATTCCCCTGTTAAAAGCTGCCTGCATCAATTAGCCTTGCTCTGTAAAGACCAGCGACTTCTTCTTTCTGTAAATGAACGTTCATCTGCTCTTCTTGATTGAGATAAAGATACACAGGGCAAAACTCACGGTCGATGAACGAAGGCATATGCATTTCATCCTTTATCACACCTGTAAAGGTAAGGTCATTAAAAGAGATGGAGAGACCGAGCTCTTCTTTCACCTCTCTCATGCATGCCATCAGAAGGCTGTTCATTTTGCGAGAAGATGGCGTGCTGCTATGATATCAAGCAGAGAAGGAAAATCCTTTTTTGCGGGACTTCTTAGCTGAAAATGGAAATAGACTGTGTCATCTTCCTTTTTTAAAAGCCAAAAATGAAATGTTTCATGCCAAAGCCTTGAGAATGTACATCAGACCGGTCGGCAATCGTTTCATGCTGCTCGTTCATGAAACTGAGTTTTTCCTGTTCCATAAAAATATGTCCTGCATAAAAAACCATTTTACAAGCGGCGGAAAATGGTTTTTGATTTATTTTTGCTGTTGTTTTTTCAGTTTGACTGAGAAAGCAAACATTTTAAACGCGATATTGATATTATAGGCCGCAAACACCATCAACAAAATGCTGTAAAATGACCACATGTCACCTGGATTTTGAATGGCCATATAGGTGAACGCCACACCTATGGCAAAATAAATAATGCCCCATACGACAGGGTTTCTCATGAGAAAAAGCCTCCAATAATCATTTGCATTGTTTGAGATTGTTCTTCAATCATTTTTTTCACTGGCTCAATCTGCACAAGAATGACGAGCGAGTTCATCAGCATATGTGCGCCGATTGGAACAATGATTCGTTTTGTTTTCACATATAAAAAGGCAAAGGTAAAGCCCATCGTTGTATAGAGCAATAAATGGGCAAAATCAGTGTGCACAGCAGCAAAAACCAATGAACTGACAAGTGCCCCAATGAAGAAATTTGTCTTTTCATAGATCACACCAAAAATGATTTTTCGGAAAATGATTTCCTCTAATATCGGTCCAATCAGGGCGACAACGATCACAAGCCAAGGAACGGCATCCATAATGGATAAAATAGCTTGTGTATTTTCTGACTCACGTCCAATGCCAAACGCATATTGTTCAATCACGCCTGCAATCGATTGCGCAAAGAGGGAAAGAAAGAAACCGCCAATGATCCAGGCGATGGCAGAGCCGGCTGAAACCGGTGCTTCATTCCGAAGTGAAGCTTTTGGTACTGTTCGAAGGATGAGCAAAATGATGATTAACCCAATACAGAAGCTGATGATTGTCCAAGTTCCTGACAATTGTGAGAGCTCCGCTTTTGTTATCGGTGTCTGAATGAATCCTAACCATTTCATAATCAACACATAAGGAATCGCAGAAACCTGCACCAATATATAAGTTAAGATGATGTACCAATATTGTTTTTTCAAGTAATGAAAACCCCTTTACTAAAAGAACTAGATTTATTGTAACACAAGTCTTCTTTTTCGATAAAAATGAAAGAATCCGTGATGCAAAAAGATCATGAAAGAGTAAAAATTTTTAAAGGTTTTACTTGAAATTGCAGAAGACATTCTTTATTATAATAAATGTGTTAGCACTCGTTGGTGATGAGTGCTAAAAGAAGACTACATATAAAAAATGAGGAGGTTGTTTCTTATGTTAAAGCCATTAGGCGATCGCGTAATTATTGAACTCGTTGAATCTGAGGAAAAAACCGCTAGCGGTATTGTCTTACCGGATTCTGCAAAAGAAAAACCGCAAGAAGGTAAAATTGTGGCAGCAGGTTCAGGTCGTGTACTTGAAAGTGGTGAGCGGGTTGCGTTAGAAGTCAATACAGGCGACCGCATTATCTTCTCAAAATATGCAGGCACTGAAGTGAAATATGAGGGAAAAGAATATTTAATCCTTCGTGAAAGCGACATTTTAGCTGTTATTGGGTAATCACAGAAAAAACATTGAGATACATTTCTAAAAAGACTGAGGAGGTTTCGTTATTATGGCAAAAGATATTAAATTCAGTGAAGAAGCACGCCGTGCGATGTTACGTGGTGTAGATGCACTTGCAGATGCTGTAAAAGTAACTTTAGGACCTAAAGGACGTAACGTGGTTCTTGAGAAAAAATTCGGTTCACCACTTATCACTAATGATGGTGTAACGATTGCAAAAGAAATCGAATTAGAAGATGCATTTGAAAACATGGGTGCAAAACTTGTTGCTGAAGTGGCAAGCAAAACAAATGACGTAGCTGGTGACGGTACAACAACTGCAACGGTTCTTGCTCAAGCAATGATCCGTGAAGGCTTGAAAAACGTAACAGCTGGTGCAAACCCTGTTGGCGTTCGTAAAGGGATCGAAGAAGCAGTTAAAGTAGCACTTGAAAGCTTGCACGAGATTTCTAAACCAATCGAAGGCAAAGAATCAATTGCCCAAGTTGCGTCAATTTCTTCAGCAGATGAAGAAGTAGGAAGCCTGATCGCTGAAGCAATGGAGCGTGTAGGGAACGACGGTGTGATTACAATTGAAGAATCTAAAGGATTCACGACTGAGCTTGAAGTGGTTGAAGGTATGCAATTTGACCGCGGATACGCTTCACCATACATGGTGACTGATTCTGATAAGATGGAAGCAGTTCTTGAAAATCCTTACATCTTAATCACAGACAAAAAGATCACAAACATTCAAGAAATCCTGCCTGTACTTGAGCAAGTGGTACAACAAGGTAAACCATTATTGATCATTGCTGAGGATGTGGAAGGCGAAGCACTTGCAACACTTGTTGTGAACAAACTTCGTGGTACATTCAACGCAGTGGCAGTGAAAGCACCTGGATTCGGTGATCGTCGTAAAGCGATGCTTGAAGACATCTCTGTACTAACTGGCGGAGAATTAATCACAGAAGACCTAGGACTTGATCTGAAATCAACTGAAATCGGTCAGCTTGGCCGTGCGTCTAAAGTTGTTGTGACAAAAGAAAACACAACAATCGTTGAAGGCTCAGGAGATTCTCCTCAAATCGCAGCACGTGTGAACCAAATCCGTGTGCAAGTAGAAGAAACAACTTCTGAATTCGATAAAGAAAAATTACAAGAACGTCTTGCAAAACTAGCTGGCGGCGTCGCTGTCATCAAAGTTGGTGCTGCAACTGAAACAGAACTAAAAGAGCGTAAACTACGCATCGAGGATGCACTGAACTCAACCCGTGCAGCAGTTGAAGAAGGGATCGTATCCGGTGGTGGTACAGCACTTGTGAATGTATACAACAAAGTCGCTTCAATTGCAGCTGATGGTGACGTCCAAACAGGTGTGAACATCGTTCTACGTTCACTTGAAGAGCCAATCCGTCAAATCGCTCACAACGCTGGACTTGAAGGATCAGTCATCGTTGAGCGCTTGAAAAACGAAGAAATTGGTGTAGGCTTCAACGCAGCAACAAACGAATGGGTAAACATGATCGAAAAAGGGATCGTAGACCCAACAAAAGTAACTCGCTCTGCACTTCAAAACGCAGCTTCTGTTGCAGCAATGCTTCTGACAACTGAAGCAGTAGTCGCTGACAAACCAGAAGAAGGCGGCTCAGGCGGCGGAATGCCGGATATGGGCGGAATGGGTGGAATGGGTGGAATGATGTAATAACGGATTTGAACCCTTGATTGATAAGGGTTTATCCGCCAGTCACACTCATTTTGGTGCCATTTTGATGCCAATTAAACATATTAGAAGCTTTTCATTAGTTCCCCGAACTTTTGAGAAGCTTCTTTTTTTGTCTATTTTCATCATTTTTCATTCACCTTAACATTTTGACTTCTCCCCATAATAATGATAAGGAGTTAGGGTTTAGGACAAGAACAATTTCCTGAATTCTTCGATCAAAATCTTTTCATTCAGTACTCACTCCTTTAATAATTTGAACAGGGGTGTGAGTCTAAGGTAATCCATGAGCAAGTGACAATAGCGTACAAGTATACACCTCCTAACCAATATAAATTTGTGGGTGGTTGGTAATGTGTGCAGCATGAAATGCTGTCCACACTGTTTTTTAAAAAGTGATAAACTTGAATTGTTAATAAAGAGAAGCAGGGGTAAAAAGATGCATGGTGTATCTTAATAATTTGGATTTTAAAAAACTACATAAAGAACTCGACTCCGTTAACAGAGTAGGTAGAGCAGTGAGAACCGGGTTGATGACTTCCATTCTCTAATAATTCGTGATGTCATCAAAAAAATGTTAGAGAGAATAGAACTTGGAGATTATTCTTACGAAATTGTGAGCTAAAGGTTTGTTATTCATGAAGATATTGTTGTTAGGTTCAGGCAATTATATAAACCAGGTATTAATACAAAGATCGAGCTGACAGAGGAATTGGAAAATTTCATGCTCCAAAATTACACTAATGAATGGATTAGATCTGCTGTGAAAACAGAAAAAAGAATTTTTAAATTAACATTAGCGAAATCTGAGAGTAAAAAAATTAACAGAATCTACAATAATAACTGATGTTTTAAAATAAATTGTCTTAACAGAAAGGCTCCTGATTAGGGAGCTTTTTTTGGTAAGAAAAAACAAAAAAACTATCAATAAATGTACAAATTTATTATAATTGAATTTGGTTAAAGTTATGTAAAATAAGGTTTTAGGAGGTCGTTCATGAGGTATACATGTCCGTATTGTGGATCTCGATTACACCCAGAAAAGGACCATTATTTTTGTGATTTTTGTGTAATGGATTTCAGTAGGGATCAGGTCCAAATGGATGGTCGTAGAATCCAGGAGACACATCAAAGTGTAGATCCAGCAGATCTGAGGAAATCGACCCCTGAGTTGATGCTATATTCAACCTGGTCGTTAATCTTGCTATTAAAAGAAGGCAGGAAAATCAGGACACCTTTATATAAAGAGTTCGCATATGTGCGGAGTAAAAGCAGGGGCTTACGAGATAAAGAAAAAGCTGAAGACATTGCAGCTGAATTTCAGGATATAACCAAAAGGATGTACATAATTGAAAATATCCTGAAAAAGCGTCTTAGTTATGTTCCAGATAAATTGAATGTCAGTTATCTGAGCAGGTATGAAAAACGAATGAACAATAAAAAAACAAATCAAAAAATGCATACCTATGGACAAGAATCTAGCAGGAGGGAAACTGATTGATGGATATTGTCATCAGATACATTTTCAAACATCGCCTTCCGGGAAACATTGAAATCAATACTCAGTCACCCAATTAGAAGAACGACCAACCCAAAAGCTGTCACCCTGCTTCGATAAATCATAACTATATTTTTTCTTGGTATATCAACTACTTTGTTATTAGATGCAATAATTTAAACGACTATTTTTTGCTATTTTAAATAAATGGGGTGAAATGTATAACTAGAGGAAAAAGTATTAATTTATTTTTAATTGATGGCAAAGCAAATGGTAGGATAAAATGTACGTTGGCGAACTGGACTGGTTTGGCTTATAGGATACCTAGAACTGAAATTGAAAAGTGTCGTGACAGAGATGATCTTTCACAGACTGGAGTTTATTTTCTTTTCGGAACATCGGAGGATAACGGTGAGGACATTGTATATGTTGGCCAAGCTGGAGTAAGAAAAAATGGAGAAGGCGTTCTTAATCGTCTAATAGAGCATAAGCGTAGCCCTGAAAAAGATTATTGGACGGAAGCTGTAGTATTTACGACTACAAATAATTCATTTGGACCAACTGAGATCAGCTATCTTGAGAGTCGATTCTGTAACATGGCAAAAGTAGCTGAACGTTATAAAGTGAAGAACGGTAATGAACCAACGATAGGTAATATTACTGAAGAGAAACAGAGCGAGCTGGAAGAGTTTATTGAATACGCACAACTCGTTATGGGAGCACTTGGACATAAAGTTTTTGAGAAACTGAGTCAGACAAGCTCATCAGATGAAGAACAAGTAAATGCAGATGAAAACACAAATAGTATCTTTTATCTGAGAAGAAAAAGTAGTAAAAGCGGTAAAACAATTGAAGCCACTTGTGAACAAACAAATGAAGGATTTGTAGTACTGAAGGGGAGTATGATTGAAACGATCGATTCTGAAAGTATACCAAGTGGCGTTAAACAGAAAAGAAAACAGGTGCAGATCGATCAGAACGGAATTCTGCAGGAGAATGTCCTTTTTAAAAGTCCATCTTATGCAGCTGCTTTTGTTGTAGGTGGACATGCTAATGGGTTGACGGAGTGGAAGGACGAAAACGGGGTACGGTTTGGGAAAATTGAAAGAAAGTGATTTTATCGAAAAATTAATCTGTTTCATTTGTTTAGGACATCCACATGAATATAGAGAAGGTTTTAGTGCTATTTCTTGGATCTTTTACCAGCATTATTTTTTGATATAAAAGCGGTGATCATATGGGCTTGACTACTTGGGTGGCGATTATTCTTGTACTAGTCATCGTATTTGGATTGTTTGGACCAAACGTGAGAAATAAGATTGAAAACCACTTCCTATATGGAAGTGGTACAGATTGTAGACAAAGTCTACAATCTGATAAAAGTTTTTTTTAGTGGTGAGAAAAATCATTTGAGGGAGGAGGGAAGACAAAAAAAGCCCTTATATTTCAAGGGCATGAATGAAAAAGTTTTATTTTACTTTTACTGTGAATGTCACGTTTTTACAATTCATGTAGTCGTCAGTTGTCACATCTCCAAATTTCAGTTTAAGCTCCTTGATGTTTTTAATGTTGATCTCTTTGCCTTCAGGAGCAAAAAATTCTTTCGTTCTTATTATGATACTTTCCTCTGATTTGTAATAGAATTATTGATTTAAGATCCAATACAATATTACTAATTGGCTTTCTTTTCAAGATATTAATTTCTTGTCCAGGTGATTTTTGTTTCATTTGTTGCTTTCTTTCCTTTTGCCAACACCTTGCCGCTTTCCTGTTTCACGGTGATACGTAGATCATAAAAGGAGTAAAGGGCTCCGAGGCTGTCATTTTCGGGTTTATGCAGATTGTTTTCTTTTTCAGTCGCTGCACCAATGGCCAGCGTTTTGGCAAAGTTTAAACCGATCACTTCAGCGTAATCACTATTTGTATCAGAAGAAGCAGTCACGGTTAAAGAAATGACTTTTTTCTTTTGATCAACGGTGACAGATGTGTCTTTCACAAGCTTAGATTGCTCCATGATCTCTTTCGTTTCATTTTGAATTCGTTCATTGATCGTTGGAAGGAAAGTCGAATCTGTTTTTTGTTCTTTTGCCATATTAGAGCAAGCTGCTAGAATGAAGAGACTCGCAACGAGACTCATGAAAACAAGTAGATTTTTTTTCACGTTCTTTCTCCTTTTTTTCGAGGTATGTATGCTTATGTTACCACGAATCCTTGTTTTGATTAAAAGAGAAGTGTTGACAAGCTGTGAACAATAAAAAACCTCCCAAGGTGAAGTGACCCCCTTAAGTTAGACACGGTATTTATTAGACAGCTTTCGAGGCATGAGTTCGATATTGTATCGGACTCATGCCTTTTAGTTTCGTCTTTATACGTGTGTGATTGTAGTAA
>NZ_JAIVLB010000053.1 GCF_020524495.1 Bacillus stratosphericus
CTACTTCTAATTGATTTCTTCTCTCTTCTTCACGTTTCGATAACATGTTCATCCCCCGCAGAATTGTGTTATTACCCTTATTATACAAAAAAGCTTGTAGACTTTGTCTACAAGCTGATAAACCCCCGAAATGGGGGTTTATTTCAAATAAAACTGAATACAACGTATATCGCAACTTCAGCTACAAGTAAATAGATCATGTACCTTGCATATCTATACACATCATCGTCGTGAGCAGTTTTCTTACTTTTGAATGTCCATGCAAATAAACCTAAAACAGTTAACGCTAAGATGATTTTAAAGACATTTATTCTGATATCCTTTCAATAGTTGGCATACCAGCAATTGGTGGTATAGAGAACGTCCACATTTTTGAAAATACATTTAATTTTTCACCTATTTCATAATGATCATCTATAGAAATAGGAACTCTTAAAATTTTCCCTTGAGTAGCAAGCTCCCACCAATTATTTTGGTAAAGGAGTGCCTCCTCTTTTGTAGGTGTATCTGCAACAATCATATATTTGTTATCTACTGAGATCACATACCCTGTAAAAGGGATCTGTTCTTGTTTTTGAACAGAAGGGGAAGAATGATTTACCCCTTCTTTCGACTCCGCGAATGCTGGAACCCCGCCTAAAGTTAATCCACACCCCAGAGCTAAAGTTGTTGCGACTGTCGCAAGTTTTTGTTTTGTTGAAATCATATGTATAGCCTCCTTTTGTATTTTGCTACACTTATACATTTCTAAATTGGAAAGTTAACCCCTTTATAAATTGTATTATTTAACAAATATGTCACACTTATAAAAGGGAGTTATTCCGAAACAAGGCCACCTGTAATCGTAAAGAGATTTTCTCAAACGTCAAATCCTCAGTTTCTTCTTAGATCTAATGGTCAATTCTTGAATGCTTTAAAGCACACCTTAAAAACTTATCTTACAAGGAAAAATCTCTCTTAGAACTTTAACTGATTAACAGGTCGTCATCTAACTCAATATAATGGATGCTGCATGATGACTTTCAGAAGTTTCTTCTATAAGAATGTGTCCTTTACTCTATTGGAAAGTTCATGATTCCAGAAATAAACTTTCTCTGCAATGTGATCATGGATTTGTCAATCATGTTTTCACGCTTTCTTTAGCAGGACTCATATGCTTGCTTGAAATTTACGCTAAAAAAGCTTCTAAATGAATCACTCAGAATGCTTAGCTTTTTTCTGTTCTCCCACCACTTCTTTAGAGTTTTCTCATTCTCATTAGCATTCTCTCATTTGTTTTCCAGAAAGGAAGTGTTAACAAATGTGTTCCCGTCAAATGAGCTTCTTCTGCTGTTGCCAAAAATACTGTCCATGAAAGCGAATCCTGTGAAAAGTATTTGTTGCTATTTCTCAATAGAATAATCTAGGTGAAGTTTTATTGGTTATTTACTATATATAGCTTTACCTCTTCCGTTATTGCCCTGCCGCTAAACACTTCTGCAGCTATAATTTGGAATGATTTCAAATATCTCTGTAAGAATCTGATGGTACTCTTCTTCCGTTATGACTCGCTTTATTTTTTGTCCTTTTTTTGTTTCTGTAAAGCTTCGTTTTGTAAGGGATATATGTCCATCTTCAACTAATTTGATGATAATGTATCCTTTATTAAAAGGAGATTCTGGGTGTTCTACAATGATATCTTGTGTGGCATTTACTTTGTTTGTATCTATTGCATCCAAAGTAAATGCATATCCATTACGCCATGTATCTGTAAGTTCAGAATCAAGAAATTGAGCAGTTTCTCCATTTTCTCCTTTTCGCATTTCAAATAAATAGGTTCCTTTTTCAGTATTTTGCTTACGAATGCGATATTTTCCTGTTTGAGACGAGATCACTTCACCGCTGAATGGAACTGGATATAATGGAAGATATGAGGCAAAACCCACGTCTATAATATATTTTTGGCCATCATAATTTAAAATAATCATTACATGGCCGTTATCTGGCATCCACTTATCACCACTCAAATCATAGACTGTCCCAGTTGCTCGGTAGACATCAAATCCACAATCTTTTAAAAAGTAATATAATAAGGAATTAAGTTCATAGCATAGCCCTCCACGATTATTTAATAATAATTTTTCTTGAATGTTCTTTTTGTTAATTTTTGTAATTTCTTTTTCCATAACGTCCAAATTTTCATAAGGCAACACACATCCCATCTTCAGAAGAATTTCATGCAAATCTTCAAATTTTACATCCTCTTTCGGGTCCACCTGTAATCTGGAGAAAAAAAGCCGTTGAAATTCAGTCATGATAAATTCCCACCTTTCATTTGCAAAATTACCTTATAATACCACATTACATAATTTGTGTATTTAATCAAGCGGAAAGATAAAAAGATTATCATTGTCCATTAATTATAAAATGTAAATGAATTACTTTTTGAATATTAATTATAAGTTAAGTGTCATTTGGCATACGATAAAAATCAAAATAATGTTTGATCCCTTTTTTTCCATAAACATTTTTTATTCATTGTGTTTATGTAGCTGTGCAAGTTCATTTTTTGTGATTTTGATCTTGTTGCACTTATTAGTTATAAGAGAAGGGACTTCCACTCTTTTTATCTTCGTGAATTTAATGCGATCGAAGTACAATTTCTTAACCATTGCATAGGATGGTTTTATATAAAGGTGAAGGGGTTGAGTTAAAATGTACAATAATCCTTATTTTTATCCATATCAATATCCTTATTATATAAGTGTACCAAGGTATCATTATAGCGTACATCCTCCCGGTTACTGGAATTTCCCTCATGAAAGAAGGCTTGAAAACTTTAACGTTGATGGAAAAAGACGGTTAAAAGATTATGGAACAAAACCATTTGTCATCAATATCAATGAAGCAACAAAGCAAAATAACACTTATCGTACTGCCATATGGACAGGAACACATTTGCAAACTACTTTAATGAGTATTGACGTTGGTGAAGATATAGGGTTGGAAATGCATCCTGACGTTGATCAATTCTTAAGAATTGAACAAGGTCAAGGGATTGTTCAAATGGGAAAAAGTAAAAATAATTTAAAATTTAATAGAAATGTGTATGATGATTCTGCCATATTTATACCAGCCGGAACATGGCATAACCTAACTAACACAGGGAATATTCCGTTAAAACTTTACTCGATATATGCACCTCCTAATCATCCATTTGGGACTGTCCATGTAACCAAAGAAGACGCCTTAGCTTCGGAAGAAGGTCATAGTCATGGAAATAGAATTTAGTTCTTTTTGATAAGACTCTAGATGAGAACGAGCGGGGTCCAGCACATAGAATGTTTAGTGAATGAAGGATTGGAGGATGTTAAAAGGGGAATAAATTCTACACACATTCTCAAGAATTTATTCTAATGGGAGTTCTTGTAGGAAAAGTCTACTCTGAAGAATGGGAACGTACAGGAGAATCGAAACGTCGGTTAGTATCACTCATTATGGCAAAAATAATGGTAAATTGAATACGTTTTTCTCACAAGTTTAACTTGTATCTTTTGAACTTAATGACATAGTATTTTTTAATTTCCCTATTTTATGACCATCTTTCACTTATTTTTATATATTACATTGACACCATCTTTTTCTATGATAAAATCAAATTGTGATAATGAGAATCGTTATCAAATGATATGAATATAGAATGGATAGGTGAGGTACATGTTCAGAAAATCTTTTTGGTCGTTGTTAGTTGTGCTCTCCATCGTTTTACTTGCGGCTTGCGGGAATAATAGCAGTGAAGGCAAGTCAGATAGTAAAGATAAAACAAGAACCGTTGAAAGCACTATCGGTTCAACTGAAATAAAGGGGTCACCTAAACGTGTTGTGACGCTGTACCAAGGGGCGACAGATGTAGCAGTTGGTATGGGCATTAAACCAGTTGGTGTGGTAGAATCGTGGCTTGAAACACCTACTTATAAATATTTAAGAGATGATTTAAAGGATGTCAAAATTGTTGGGCAGGAAACACAGCCAAACTTAGAGGAAATTGAAAAGCTTAAGCCAGATTTGATTATTGCATCAAAAGTTCGTCACGAGCAAATTTTTGATCAGTTGAAGGAAATTGCTCCAACTGTTGCAACAGAAACCGTGTTCACCTTTAAAGATACAGTGAAATTGATGGGTGAAGCGTTAGATCAACAAGACAAATCGAAAGAATTGTTAACGAAGTGGGATGATCGTGTTGCTGACTTCAAAGAAAAGGCGAAAAAAGACATCAAAAACTGGCCAATGAATGTGGCAGTTGTCAACTTCCGTGCAGATCATGCAAGAATCTATCAAACTGGCTTTGCGGGGTCTATTTTAACAGAGCTTGGTTTTGAAGGACCGAAGAATGTCAAAGATAAAAAGCAAGATATCATCACACTAACAGACAAAGAGAGCATTCCACAAATGAATGCTGATGTGATCTATTACTTTATGGATGATCAGGATAAGGCGGTTGAAAAAGCGTATAAAGAGTGGACAAATCATCCTTTATGGAAGCAGCTTGACGCAGTGAAAGCGAAACAAGTGCATCGAGTAGATGAAATCACTTGGAACATGGGAGGCGGTATCATTGCTGCGAACATGATGCTTGATGATATTTACGATCGTCTAGGAATTGATAAATAAGACATAGCAGAGGAGAAAATGTGAAAAACCATTTTCTCCTTTTTCCATCACAGTTGAAAGCGGGAATCAGATGAGAAGTTTATTAAAAAAGGATTCAAGCAAGGCACTGCTTTTTGCTGGATTCATCGTGTTGATGTTGGTCTTTTTTATGCTCAGTATTTCCCTTGGGCAAACCTCGATTTCCCTCAAAGCCACCATCCATGCTTTTCTTCATTTTGATGAATCGGATCCAAACAGTGTTATTGTCATGACATCCAGATTATCAAGAGCTTTAATTGCAACGGTCGTTGGATCAAGCCTTGCGATTTCAGGTGCACTCATGCAGGCATTGACAAGAAATCCGCTTGCTGCGCCTGATTTATTAGGGATTAATGCAGGTGGACTATTTTTTATCGTCATCTCCATTGTTTTCTTTTCTGCAGAGTCGTTAACAGTCTATATGTGGACAGCCTTTTTAGGTGCTGCGATTGCAGGGATGCTCATGTTCCTATTGGGTTCCATTGGGAGAGATGGACTGACGCCGGTTAAAATTGTGCTTGCAGGTGCTGCGATATCCGCACTGTTTGTATCCTTTACGCAAGGGCTTTTAATCGTAAATGAACAGTCGATTCAAAGTATCCTGTTCTGGATGGCTGGTTCGGTGTCAGGAAGAAGTATTGATATGCTAATCCCTGTTTTGCCTTATATTCTAGGTGCTACTGTTGTGGCGCTGCTTCTTGGTCGCTCAATCAATGTTCTTTTGTCGGGAGATGATATTGCCAAGGGGCTCGGTCAGCGTACGCTGCTGCTAAAAATCACGATGGGGGTACTGGTCGTCTTTTTAGCAGGTGGTTCCATCGCTGTAGCAGGCTCGATTGGGTTTGTTGGTTTTCTTGTGCCGCATATTGTGAAAAAGCTTGTCGGACCTGACTATCGCTGGGTACTGCCGTATTGTGCCGTCGTGGGGGCGTCACTTTTACTTGTCGCAGATCTTGCGGCTCGTTTTCTGATCATGCCGCAGGAAGTACCGATAGGCGTCATGACAGCAGTAGCAGGAGCGCCTTTATTTGTTTATCTCGTGCGCAAGGGGTTGAAGACAGGTGGCTAAAACATATACAGTGCGTTCAAAGGGTGGGCGCATTTCATTTCAATTTTCAAAGCGGACATTTTTGATTTTACTTTTATTGACGGTCATTGCCTTTGGCTTATTTATTCTTAGTCTCTGTATGGGCAGCCGGTTTATTCAGCCGGTGGATGTGCTGCTGCACTTAATCGGTCAAGGTGAGGGAAATACCTTTGTGTTAAATACGCTGAGGATTCCAAGAACCTTGCTTGCTGTCTTAGTCGGAGCGGCACTAGCGGTATCAGGACTCATTTTACAAGGATTAATTCGAAATCCGCTTGCATCGCCTGACATCATTGGAATTACAAGTGGTGCTTCGTTTGGTGCGATTATGTTCATCGTCTTTTGTATGGGCACTGTACCAATAGCCTATCAGTCATTATGGGCAATTGCAGGTGCTTTTGCGGTGTCGTGCCTGATCTATTTGCTTTCATGGAAAAAAGGGGTCAAACCGATCACACTTGTCCTGATGGGATTTGGTATTTCCGCCATCATGAAGGCGTGTGTGACATTTACCCTTGTTCTCAGTGATACGATGACCACGACAAAGTCATACATATGGCTGACGGGCAGTCTATATGGTTCGACAATGAAAGATGTGACTGCCATGCTTCCTTGGGTGATGATCATTTTACCGATCGTCATGGTGTTAGCAAGAACAATGAATGTGAAGGAGCTTGGAGATGATCTTGCAACAGGTCTTGGGGTAAAGGTACAGGCCAAGCGATTATTCTTTTTGCTGTTGAGTGTGACATTAGCTGGTATTGCCGTTGCATTTGCAGGCAGTATTGAATTTGTCGGACTCATGGCGCCGCATGTCGCAAGGATGATCATCGGCCGTTCTTTCATTGCGCTGGTACCAGCCTCTGCTCTAGTCGGAAGTATACTTGTCATGCTGGCAGATCTTGTAGCTAGAACCGCTTTTCTACCGTTAGATGTCCCAGCAGGTGTATTCACGGCGGCAATTGGGGCACCATTCTTTATTTATTTGTTATATCAACAGCGAAATCGATAAACGAAAGATGGGGGTTTTGATATGAGGCCAGAGTGGGTTGAGAGAGAATTACTTAATTTCGGGGTACACATCACAAATGGACCAATCACGTCCGATCGCACACTTGCTGCGCTTTTTTCAGAAGAATCCGCCATGCGTTTATTGGAAGCTGAACAGGCAGTCATGCATGCACCGAATCTTGCGGTGGCAGCTTCTATGTTTTCAAAGCGCTATGCGTACTTAGCTGTCAGTTCCTCTTTGTACTTGATGACATTGTATGATGACATCTATCAGTTTTCACCGGAGGCATGTGCATTTAGAGAGGATTGGAAAATCGAACTTGATGAAATGCGTTGTTCATTTGCTCAACTAGAAGGAGATCGTCATGAATGGAGAGAGCAGGTTGTGCACACGCTGTTTACGCAGTGTGTCACACCTCTTTTAGACGTACTGAACCGTACATCAAGACTTCCTTATTCTATTTTGTGGGAGAATGTAGCGGTTCGCATCAACTCTCTTTATCACAGCATGATGCGGGAATCTGATGAGCCTGAAGTGAAAAAGCGCGTGCAGAAGGATTATCTGTTTCTGAAGCAAGCGACGGGTGAGATATTTGGAGCGAAGCAAAATCCATTCCGGCACAGTTTAAACTTAGACGAGAGTTTACTGGAAACATCCAACCGGAAGACTTGCTGTATGTATTATCAGCTTGAGAAAAAATCGGAGAGTCTTGATTATTGTCTCGTCTGTCCGCTTGAAAAAAAGAAAGGCACTGCTTGTACGTAGCAGTGCCATTTTGCGTGATTCCCAAATTGCGCTTGCTCATTCAGGATGATTGATGAAAGGATTGCGGTTGTGCTGATACGTTTGATAGATGATCTCGTTGCGGCCTTGGATTGTCCCAAAATTGCCATGAGACTTTGCCCAGACATGCTCTCGATTCCACTGGCTGACTTGGCTTGCTTTGAGCGGGAGACGCCGCTATAGAACAAAAGAACATGGTTTGGATTATGTTTTCGGCGGCACTTGTTTCATGAAAAAGCTTTAATGAAAGGTCTTGAAGCGATGGGGCTTGAATTATTTGGCGATCCTGGTTCTAAAATACCGGTTGTAATACGCATTCTGAATCCACATGATATTGACGTCGAAGCGGTGCGTGCCGATCTGCTCCATCATTTTGAAATTGTATTTATGAGTTCATTTTGGACCGCTTGCGGGACGCATATGGAGGATAGGCACAATGGGCTATAGCTGCCGAAAGGAAAACGTTCTGTTTGTTTTAGCAGGGCTTGAGGCGTTTCTGATCAAAAGGCGGCTCTTTCTATCTATGAACAAGCTGATTAAAGATATCCAATACTCGCAATTTGCGGGTTATTTTTTAGTTGGAAAAGAACCCTAATTTTTGAAAAACTAGACTTATAGGGAGCAAAGTCGCTATACTGAAGAAGTTATTATCATTTTTGTCAGCAGAAAGAGGTTTTTTGATATGAAGAAGATGAGCAGATTATACATTTTGATGCTGAATATTTTTATTGCTATGCTTGGTTTTGGCCTCATTGTCCCTGTCATGCCAAGTTATATTGAAGCCTTTGGGGCAACAGGGAAGACGCTGGGTTTTCTTGTTGCTGCAACTGGTCTTACACAATTTGCGTTATCACCAATCGCTGGCGTACTGACTGACCGGTTCGGACGCAGAAAATTGATTATTGCCGGAATTGCCGGCTTTACCATTGCCCAATTTATCTTTGCGTTTGCCGATCAGCTTTGGATGCTGTTTGTGTCTCGGTTTTTAGGCGGAGCTGCCGGGGCATTGCTGATGCCTGCTATGTTTGCATACATCGCCGATATTACAAGCGAAAAGGAACGCGGGAAAGGGATGGGTCTATTTAGTGCAGCGATGACACTAGGTTTTGTCATTGGACCGGGCGTAGGTGGATATTTAGTGGAGTTCGGTATCGCTTTTCCTTTTCTCATCGCAGGCTCCTTTGCAGCACTTTCCACCCTTTTATCCGTCATGTTTTTACCTGAAACATTAACAAAGGAAAAGCAGGAAGAAGCACGGTTGAACAAAGATATTCATTTCAATCCTTTTGCGCAAATGATTCAAGCTTTAAAGACTTCATACGGTTTTTTGTTTATATTGGCCTTTGTCCTCAATTTTGGAATCATCCATTTTGAATCAATTTTCGGTTTATATGTGGACCAAAAACACGGATTTACACCGAAAGATATTGCATTTGTGATTACGGTTGCAGGACTTGCTGGAGTGCTTGTCCAAGGTGCCTTAGTGAATACCTGTGTAAAACGATTTGGTGAAATGCATGTCGTGCGTTATGCGCTGCTAGGTGCGGCTTTTATGCTGATCGCTTGCCGTTTTGCGCCCTCTTTTTGGTTGATCTTTACCTGTTCAATTTTATTTTTGTCAGCCACCTCTTTTGTGCGTCCAGCCCTCAACACATTGCTATCTAAAATGGCAGGGAATCAGCAAGGATTAGCAGGCGGTCTCAATACGTCCTTTATGAGTCTTGCCAATATCGTCGGCCCGAGCCTTGCGGGCATTTTATTTGATGTGAATATTGAGCTTCCTTTTATGTTTGGGACACTGGTGCTTTGCGTCAGTTTCATTGCGTCCATCGTATGGGCGAAAAAAGTGCAGCAGCATTCTCATGTCGTCTTAAAGGCAGAAGATAAAAAACCGATCAGCACGGAATGATCGGTTTTTTATCTTTTCATAGATTAGATGACATCATCTCTCGCTAAGTGATTCCCTCGACCAGCCGCTATGATGTAAGTGCGTGTGCGTATCAGAATATGAAAATGTCAGGGTTGTGGCATCGGTACTAGGAGGAACCAGCATATCTGAATTCTCCATATCTCGAAGGTCGTACCGCGGTTCTAAATTCTACCATCCTCTCGAATCCGTTGCTGGATGTGACGCGGCACTTCATCCATTTTTCACAACTCCCTGTGTCTCACTTATATGAAGCACGAGAAAAGAAGATTCAACTGAATACGGCGAGACATTTCTCCAGTCGATAAATCACAGTGTTGCGAGAACATACACGCATTTTGCTGTTTCTAAAATATGTCAATGTGTCACTATAGACACAGATAAGGTGTGGATTCGAGAGCTATTGTCGCCTATCTCAGACCAACTGCCTGTCTCTTCCATCAATAAAATGCCCATATCGCCTTTGACAAAAAGAAAGGCAGGAAATGGGCAAACAAATCAAATACTTGATCTAATTTGCTGTTTGCAAACCAAACATAAGAAGGAGATCCCTGAGCTTAATCCAACGGTCGTACCCTCTATCCATCTGCGAAACCATTTTTAGATAGGAAGTTGTCAACTAATATCACACACAAGGAGGCAGGACAAAATCACGTGCCATCAGTCACCTTCATTCAGAATTACGGGTAAATGTGATATGTTGTAGACAGAAGAATTTCTTTTAGAAATATGGGTATCCCAATAGACAAAGGCTTTGATTGAGAGGGAAACCGTCTATACCAGCGAGTGGCAAGAGGTGAGATATTTGATTTATATCGGATTAACTGGATGGGGAGATCATGACAGTCTTTATCCGCCGAAAATAGGCAGCTCTCAAAAGCTGTTTCACTACGCATCAACGTTTCCCATTGTGGAACTGGATGCAAGCTTTTATGCTGTTCAGCCTGAGCGCAATCATGAAAAGTGGATAAAAGATACACCGGACGCTTTTCAATTTGTCGTGAAAGCATACCAAGGAATGACCGGACATCAAAGAGGCGAGATTCCGTTTGCATCGAAGGAAGAAATGTTTGATGCATTTATCCTCTCTTTGACTCCGCTCATTCGGGAAGGGAAACTGGCTATGGTCCTGTTTCAATTTCCCCCATGGTTTGATTGCCAAAAGGAGCACGTCCACTATTTAAGATGGTGTAAGGAGAAGATGGGTGACATTCCGTGTGCACTCGAATTCAGAAACCGGACATGGTTTTCAACTGAATTTTATAAGCAAACCCTGTCCTTTATGGAGAAAGAAGGGTGGATTCATTCGGTCTGTGATGAACCACAAGTCGGAGAAGGGTCCATTCCACCAGTCATACAAGCCACACACCGTGACAAAACATTAGTCCGTTTCCACGGAAGAAATAAACAGGGCTGGCTTCACCCAGCAGACCATGAGAACTGGCGTGAAGTTCGTTACTTATATTTATATAATGAAGCTGAACTAAAGGAATGGAAAAAGAATCTTGACATCCTGCATCAGCAATCAAAAGATGTATATGTCGTGTTTAATAATAACTCTGGGGGAGATGCAGCGGCGAATGGCCAGCAAATGATTAATTTTCTGGATATTACCTATTCAAGTTTATCCCCGAAGCAGTTAGATTTATTTAGTTAAAAGAGAGCTGCGGCTTTCAACCTGAATGAATGGTTCAGTGACAACTTGAGGGAGAGATCGACATGCTGCAGAAGCTATGGTTATATCATACAAACGACTTGCACAGCCACTTTGAGAACTGGGCAAAAATCGCAGCTTATATCGAAGAAAAGCGTCAAGTTCACGATCAGATGCTCTTATTAGATATTGGCGACCATATGGACCGAGTGAACCTAGTGTCAGAAGCTGATTATGGAAAGGTCAATGTCCAGCTCCTGAATCAGCTTGGCTATGATGGGGTGACGATTGGCAATAATGAAGGCATTACGTTGCCACATGATCAACTGGATCAATTGTACGAAGAAGCTCAATTTCCAGTGATCCTGTCTAATTTATTTGAGAAAGGAAAAAGGCCATCTTGGGCAAAGCCTTATCATTTGATCACATTGGAGAATGGGCTGAAGCTATGCATCTTAGGGGTCACCATTGCTTATACCCCTGTATATGAAAAGCTTGGCTGGGACATTACAGACCCGTTTGACAGCATACGGGACATGCTGCATGAAGTAAAAGGACAGGCTGATGTCATTGTGCTCCTGTCTCACCTTGGCATCATTTATGATCGGGAAGTAGCCCGTAATTTCCCAGAAATTGATATCATTTTAGGTTCACACACACATCACCTTTTAGAATATGGTGAAATGGACAATGGTGTGCTTCTTGCATGTGCTGAAAAGTATGGACATTATATTGGCTGTGTAGAGCTGACCATTGACACAGCGCAAAACGAGCTCATAGAGAAAAAAGCGACGGTGCAATCAGTGGATCAGCTCATTAGCGAATCGGATGAAGCCATGACGACCTTGCAGCAAGCAGAAAGAAAAGCGAAAGCACTGATGAAGGAAGAAGTGACATCAATCAAGACGAAGCTTGAAACGAAGTGGTTCGACGTATCTCCGCTTCCGCAACTGTTAACAGATGCTATTAAAGATTGGTGCGGGGCAGAAATCGGCATGATGAATGCAGGCATGGTGCTGGATTCATTAGAGGCCGGGGTTGTGACAAGAGAAGACATCCACCGGATATGTCCGCATCCAATTAATCCGATTCGGGTGACGCTTACCGGTAAACAGCTGCTAGAAACAGTTCAGCGGGCCTGTGAAGAAAAAATAGAACAGCTGCGCATTAAAGGCTTTGGTTTTAGAGGTGAATTGATGGGGAAAATGCTATACAGCGGTTTAACCTATTCATTAAAAGAAGGCGAAGATAAACGAGTAAAAGAAGTCTTTGTTCACGGTCAATTGATCAAAGAGGATGATTCCTATACAGTTGGCACAGTGGATATGTATACACTAGGATCCCTTTTTCCTCATATAAGTGACCATGAACCTATTGAATATTTCATGCCGGAATTTTTACGTGATGTGCTTAGCTGGTGCTTAAAGAAAGCAAGGTGAAATCCGCTTCAGCCTAACACACTCGCCCTTCCTTCACATAAATTGTGATGAAGGGAGTGAAGGGATTTGGTGAATTTAACACCGATTACAATTGATGGCCATTCCTTTACAGCCGTCACCGTCAAACTGCCGAAGACCAATTTCATGGCCGTCACCAATGAGTATGGTTATATTATGTGCGGTGCACTTGATGTCGGGCTCTTAAATGAAAAGCTTGCAGATAGAGGAATCATCGCAGGAAGAGCGGTCGGTGTCAGAACCATTAACCAGCTGCTGGATGCTCCTTTAGAATCTGTGACATACGCCGCAGAAGAGCTAGGGATTCAAGCTGGAACAATCGGAAGAGACGCATTATTAAAAATGGTGAAATAAAATGGAGAGATGATTCCTATCCCCCCGCCTGTCTGCATACACTTGTAATGGAGAAGGGGGGATTTTTTATTGAGAATGAACCGCCGTTATCGCCCCTACAAAAAGGGCCCTTTGCCATTTCGTTATGTCATGCTGCTTGCTGTTGTGTTTTTTGTGCTCTCTACAGTGATTAGTCTTTTCTTCATTAGCCATTCAATAAAACCTACCCTTATTCATATTGCTGAACTAGAAACAGAACGTATAGCCAATCATCTTATTCAATATTCTGTTCAGAATTTTGCAGATGATCAGGAGAATATGAAGGATATGGTGGTGATGAATACAAGTGAGAACGGAAAAGTGACAACCATCGATTTTAATGCTCAAGCAACATCGAAAGCAATGGCTGACCTGTCACGTCACCTCCAAAAAAATTTAGAGGACATTGAAAAGGGGAATTTTCAAAAAGATGCGAAAGAAGCATTAAAGGATCAAGCAGACGGACATGATGGCATTATATACAATATTCCGCTTGGGCAAGCTTCCGGAAATGCATTGATAGCGAACTTAGGGCCTAAAGTGCCTGTACGATTTAGTGTCATTGGTGACCCACATACAGACGTTGAAAAAAATATAAAACCTTATGGCATTAACAATGCCTTGATAGATATTAGTGTGCTGATCGAGGTGAAGGTGAGGGTCATCATTCCGTTTGCATCTGAAGCCATCGTGGTGAAAAATTCTGTTCCTGTTTCTATACAAGCCGTTCAAGGAGACGTACCAGATTATTATAATGGCAGCGGGACGAAATCTGGTGCTCCATCGATTGTTCTGCCAGAGAAAAAGGATAAAGAAGAATAACAGCCCAATAAAAGAATTGGGCTGTTTGTTATGATTGGCGTTTCCGCTCGGCTCTTTCCCACGAACGCAGATGAGGATATGGATCAAACGACCATTCAGTTCGTCCGTTGTCCTTATACATACCATAGTGGAGGTGTGGTGGAAACTTTCCAGATGTGCCAGGAGGACCATAACCGGAACTTCCGACAGACCCAATGACCTGTCCAGGCTTAACAATTTGTCCAGTCTTTAGCCCTTTCGCAAAGCCATTTAAGTGAGCGAAATAATGATAGTGATTTTGAATATCTCGAATGCCTATCCGCCAGCCGCCAAAGCGGTTCCAGCCTTTCATTTCAACGATGCCATATGAGGTCGCACGAACAGGAAGACCATAATGAGCAAATAAATCTGTGCCTTCATGGATTCTTCTGCCTCCAAAGCCTCTTGCATCTCCCCATGTACTTCGGTAGCTGTAATCAGCCCCAACCGGAAGCGGAAATGCATGCTTCCCGAGGTCAAGATGACCGTAGTGCTTATATAGCTTCATAAATGATGAAATGATTCCAACGGTTTTATCACGTCCATAATAGTCCCATAAACCGATTTTTAATTGGTCGATGCTACTGCCATAGTGAAGTAGATATTGAGCAAACGTGAACAACACATCTTCATCGTTATCAATTTCAGCTTTTCCATCCCCATTTCCATCAAGCCCAATACCGTCAAACACTTTAATGCTTAAGGGGGAGGTATCTTGCGTATTCGGGTTTTCTGGCCCAATCCAAATTTCCCGGGGAATGTAGATGCCAATGACGCCTTTTTGTTTCGGTAAATCTTTTCTGCTTTTTCGAATGTTTTGCTCATATTGATCAACAGCAGCAAGTACATACCATGGAACCTGTGTTGTGATGGCAACTTTTTCGTAGAGTGCCATTCGCTGTTTCAATTCATCTGTCTGCTTGTTTTTCCCTTGCGCATGAACAGGCATAGGTATCATTGAAAGAGCTATGATGATGGCTAAAACCACTTTCACAAACTCCAACTCCTTTCTTCGGGCATCATCTTCTACTTTTAGTATGGTTCGATTGCTGTAATTCATAAGAAGAAAATGTTAGTAATTTTCTTTTATTGTTTAGTAGGCTTTTGTGTATTTTTGCAGTTCATTCCCTTGTTGTTCAATCTGTACTATGTTAAAGTGTCTAAAGAAAAGGCTTTATGCCAAAGATTCAATGTTTTGCAGCTGCTGGCTGCATCCATCGTATATAGCAGGAAATGCACCTTTAACGAATTCATATGGAGATGATGGAATTGGCAAAGAAGGAAGAGTACGTAAGAAAACCGGACTGGCTTAAAATTAAGCTGAATACGAATGAAAACTATACCGGTTTGAAAAAAATGATGAGGGAAAACAACCTGCATACCGTTTGTGAGGAAGCGAAATGTCCGAATATTCACGAATGCTGGGCAGTTAGAAGAACCGCTACATTTATGATCCTCGGGTCTGTTTGTACGCGCGCATGCCGTTTCTGTGCAGTGAAAACTGGACTTCCAACTGAGCTTGACCTTCAAGAACCGGAACGCGTTGCAGATTCAGTGGCTTTGATGAACTTAAAGCACGCAGTTATAACAGCGGTTGCAAGGGATGACCAAAAAGATGGCGGAGCAGGCGTTTTTGCTGAAACTGTCCGTGCTATTAGAAGAAAAAGTCCATTCACGACGATTGAAGTTCTCCCTTCAGACATGGGTGGCGATGATGATAATTTGAAAACATTGATGGATACACGCCCTGACATTTTAAATCACAATATTGAAACAGTGCGTAGGTTAACACCAAGGGTTCGTGCACGTGCTACATATGATCGGTCATTAGAATTCTTGCGTCGTGCAAAAGAAATGCAGCCTGACATTCCAACGAAATCCAGTATTATGATTGGACTCGGTGAAACGAAAGAAGAAATCATTGAGGTCATGGATGATCTTCTTGCCAATAATGTAGACATCATGGCAATTGGTCAGTATTTACAGCCTTCGAAAAAGCATTTGAAAGTACAAAAATACTACCATCCAGATGAGTTTGCAGAGCTGAAGGACATTGCGATGTCAAAAGGCTTTAGCCACTGTGAAGCTGGGCCGCTTGTCCGTTCTTCCTACCATGCAGACGAACAAGTAAACGAAGCGTCTAAAAAGCGTCAGGCGCAAGCATAACAAAAGAAAACGCCAGAGGACGTCGGGACTGACCCCCGTTTTTGAGACAGGGATCAAAACACCTTTATACAGCCAATTGCCGATAGTTTATCGGTGATTGGTTGTTTAGTTTTGTTTGAATACGAATGTTGTTATAATAAT
>NZ_JAIVLB010000054.1 GCF_020524495.1 Bacillus stratosphericus
TTATTATAACAACATTCGTATTCAAACAAAACTAAACAACCAATCACCGATAAACTATCGGCAATTGGCTGTATAAAGGTGTTTTGATCCCTGTCTCAAAAACGGGGGTCAGTCCCGTGCCGCCAGGGGGTTTTTGTTGTTATTTTGTTAAGACTTTGACGATTTGTTTGAACGTCATACCTGTTTTTAAATTGAATTTGCCGGCACGAATTTCTTTGTGGTAGCCTGCGTCAATCACGTAATCATTAAAATCCTTAGACGAGTTAATGATTCCGTCCTTTTCAAGCATGTCTGAAACATCACTTGTGCTCATGCCATTTTTGATTACGAATTTTATAGATTTGCTCTTTGGATTTTCTGTTGTTTGTTTGTCGCTCTTAGAATCGCCGTCTTCATTTGCCTTCAGCGCTTTTTCTTTATAATCAAGAAGCTGCTGATACGTTTCACGGCTGATGGATACTTCTTTTTTAGAGTCTAAATAATTTTTCACGTCAGTGTCTGTCACTTTAGCTACGAGGGTTTCTTTTGTTGTTGTATCAGCTGCTGCTTCATCTTTTCCAGTGAGAAAAAACACGATGGCTAGAACACCAGTTGCAAGAATCATACCCGCTGCAAAGGTTTGGATGCTTTTTTTTGTCATACAAGCACCCTCTCGTTGTCTTTAATGATCATGTTGACATCTTCTACAGACACATGCTCTGCGCGTGCAATCGCCTCAGCAGACATGCCATTTTGATGTTTTGAAATGATTTGTCTCGCAATTGATGGATCAATTTCTGAATGTTTGCGGACAACGATATTTGTTTCAAGTAATTCTTCTTCAAGAACCTTCATTTTCTTTTTCAGTTTATAGATTTCTTGCATTGCAGATAGTTGAAGTGTTTCAAGTTCCTGCTCTACTTCTTTAATCGGTTCTCTTTGAAAATATGAGAATGCGATCAGTACAATACTGATAACAAGCAATCCGATAATTGCAATTTCCATGTTTCATCACCTTTTATTCATATTTTAATGCTGAAAGTCAAAAAAGACTTTCATAATTGTTTCAGACAGTTTTCGACCCTTCTTTTTTATACCATAAAAAAGCTAGTTTCAAAAGGAATTGCTGAAGAAAATCACCTTTTTTTCATCATTTTTCTTTTTACAGGTGAAATGAGTATGAAAACCTCACTCATTGTCAAAATAAAATAAGACTGTGGATAGAAGAGAGGTTCTCATGTATACAGTACGATAAAGGTTGAGTTTTTATAGGGGAGTAAGCGATTATTCATCAAATGACAGTGCAAGGAGGAGAAGGGAGATGGGAATGCTTTGAAAAATAAATTTGATGAAAAAAACATTCTAGCATTCCTAAGCTAGAAGTGGTATTATAGTTAGGTCTGAATGTGAATTGATTTTAGTTTGGAGGGAAAAACATGCGCGTAAATATTACTCTAGCTTGCACTGAATGCGGTGAGCGTAACTATATTACTAAAAAGAATAAGCGAAACAATCCAGATCGCGTTGAATTCAAAAAGTATTGCTCACGTGATAAAAAACAAACTTTACATCGTGAAACAAAGTAAGCAGCAGGGAATTTTCCTGCTGTTTTTTATGATGGGAGATGATCCGTGTGAAAAAAGAGCTGCGGCTTCAAATATTAGCAAAGCTGGATCAGATGAGCCCTGAAGAATTTGAGCGTAACACGGCTTTACTGTATGAGCATCTGTTTCAATTAACAGCATGGAAACAGGCGAAAACGATTGCGCTGACCATGTCCAGAGCAAAAGAGGTATCTACAAGACCTCTGATGAAAAAGGCGTGGCAGGAGGGGAAAACAGTGTGTGTGCCAACCTGTTTTCCTAATACGAAAGATATGACGTTTTATGAATATACGCCGCACACCAAAATGAAATCCAGCTATTTTGGACTAACAGAACCAGACCCTGAAACCTCTGCAGATGTACATAAACAGGCGATCGATTTAATGATAGTGCCAGGTGTATGCTTTGATCAAAAAGGCTACCGCATTGGATATGGGGGCGGCTATTATGACCGATACTTAGCTGACTATCACGGCGTAACGCTCGCTCTTTGCTTGTCTGTACAGCAAATAGAGCATGTGCCGGCTGAAACGCATGACATACCTGTGTCTATGATTGTGAGTGAAAAAGGTACATTCTATCTAAAGTAAAAGTCCGCTACTTTCACATGAAGAGCGGACTTTTTGTGTTGATAATGCATCACAAAAGCAAAGTAAATCTCAAGATGATCGCTTGTCGACAAAAAAGGATGTTCATGCATAAACCAATCCTATTTAAGCCACGATACAAACATAGGAGGGAATATCATGAATAAAATGATTTGGAGCATTGTGTTCACACTGTTTGCGTTTGTACTTGTGCAAAATCGTTATCGGCTCATGAATTTAATATTAGGTCAAAACCAAGTGCGTCACTTTTTAATTAAGTGGCTGGTCAAAATCCCATATTTTCGGACGAAATTTATTCGCCAAGCATTTTAATCCCGCAAAAGCCGGGATTTTTTTGTTCAGAAATGCGTATAACAACGATTCTTGTTATAATAATGTAAAAAATGGAGCGCGTATGAATGTTATAGATAGTCTTACACTTCATATTTATGCACTCTCTGAAGCGCAGCTCAAAAGTCGCTTGAAAAAGATCCAAATGAACCGAATAAACTGTATCATTTGTCATTGGTATATGCAAAAAAAAAGGGGATACAGTGAAAGCAGAAGAACGAATTGAAGACGCGTTAAAGCAAGATCCTCAAAATGATCAATTTTTAAAGCTGAAGCAATATATTGAAAACACGCAAACACGTTAAATCACTTGACTGAAAGTGTATTTATGAATACGCTTATCCTATCTGTTGATTTAAAGAAATGGTGAAAATTAATGAAAACGTTATATGATGTACA
This sequence comes from Bacillus stratosphericus, assembly GCF_020524495.1. Taxonomy (GTDB): domain Bacteria; phylum Bacillota; class Bacilli; order Bacillales; family Bacillaceae; genus Bacillus; species Bacillus stratosphericus_B. Next base: position 2,921 of record NZ_JAIVLB010000054.1, read on the forward strand.
GCAACTGCTCATGAGATTTGGAAATTATGTGTATTTCGGAGATCGTGAAGTGGAATTAGAATTTATGGCGGATGAGTTGAAGGAAATGTATACATCGGGAATGATAGACCGGACCGAATGGTCTAACGCAATGACCATTCTTCAAATGGAGCTAGCCAAATTAAATCGAAAAACCATGTGAAGGTGGGAGTGTATATGACAGGGGATTTGTTTGTAGGTGTTGATCTTGGTGGTACGACAATTAAGCTTGCGTTTATTAATCTCTATGGTGAAATTCAGCATAAGTGGGAGATTCCTACGGATAAATCTGGTCAGACGATCACAGTTGATATTGCCAAATCAATTGACCATAAGCTGGCTGAGATCAGTTTGCCAAAATCGACTCTCATTGGTATAGGAATGGGGGCACCTGGACCAATCGATAAAGTATCCGGAATTGTCTATAAAACAACGAATTTGGGCTGGACAAACTATCCTTTGAAAGATCACTTAGAGGCAGAGACGGGACTTCCATCTGTCATCGAAAATGATGCAAACATGGCTGCACTCGGTGAAATGTGGAAAGGTGCAGGAGATGGTGCTAAAAATATTCTCATGGTTACACTAGGCACAGGTGTAGGGGGCGGCATCATTGTGAATGGAGAAGTCGTTCAAGGTGAAACAGGTGCTGGCGGAGAAATTGGACATGTTTGTGCAGTTCCATTTCAGGGAGCACCGTGTAACTGCGGAAGAACGGGCTGTATTGAAACCATTGCATCTGCAACCGGCATTGTTCGGCTTGCAAAGGATAAATTAGAAACAGAGCAACATACTTCTTCACTCAGCACACTCACTTCGCTGTCTGCTAAGGCTGTATTTGAGGCGGCAAATAACGAAGATGATCTTGGAATGCGTGTTGTAGAAGAAGTGACAACACATCTTGGACTTGTACTAGCGAATCTTGCCAGTGCTTTAAACCCAACAAAAATCGTCATCGGTGGCGGTGTTTCTAAAGCAGGAGAGCTTCTTCGCAGTAAAGTAGAGCGTGTGGTCAAACATCATGCATTCCCGCCTTGTGCTGAAGATGTAGAAGTTGTGATTGCATCACTTGGAAATGATGCAGGCGTCATTGGCGGTGCATGGATGGCACGCAACAAGTGGGTGTCTTCAACAAAAATGTCATAATGATGTCATTTTTATTAAAAAAGCGATATATGGGCATGAAATTGAATGTTTAGCATATTCATAAGTTTGTCATGGGGAAAAAGACATTGATTTTCCAGCACAGACAGGATAAGATATACTTTAGTTATTTTCGAAGAAGCACCAATCATTAGGGCATGTCCCTAACCTGTGTGCGTTTTAGCATAAGGAGGTTACAATGCGAAAGAAAAGATTAAAGGCGATTTCATTTTTACTGATTGCGACATTGCTAATGTGGGTCAAAACCTATGTTATCTATAAATCTAGCTTCAATATCAAAATTGAAAATTTCATGCAGGAGTTTATCCTGTTTATTAATCCGCTTAGCTTTCTCTTGTTTATCTTCGGTATCGGTTTATTTTTGAAAGAAAAAAATCGCAATCGATATATCATCGTGATGAGTTTTATCCTGACATTGATTTTGTTAGCCAACATTGTATTTTATCGATTCTATAGTGATTTTCTTACCATCCCCGTCCTATTTCAAACAAATAATATGGGTGACCTTGGGTCAAGTATTACCACTTTAATTGAACCAGTAGATTTTCTGATGTTCGTTGATATTATCATTTTAATTTGGCTATATAAAAAACAGCCATCCTTTAGAACGGATGTCATGATTTCACGAAAGGAACGAGCAGTATATTATTTATTTGTTGCAGCCATTTTCTTCTTTAACCTCGGTTTGGCTGAGACTGAAAGACCAGAATTGCTAACTCGTTCATTTGATCGTGAGATGCTAGTGAAAAATATCAGCTTATATAACTTCCATATTTATGATGGAATTTTGCAATCGAAGCAATCCGCACAACGAGCACTTGCTGACAGCAATAGCTTAACTGAAATTGAAAACTATGTAAGTGCCAATCAAACAGACCGCAATGAAAAGACGTTTGGTCAAGCAAAAGGGCGAAATGTCATTCTTGTATCCCTTGAGTCTACTCAGAGCTTTGTCATTAATGAAAAACTGAATGGGAAAGAGATTACCCCATTTTTGAACTCATTAATCAAGAAAAGTTACAATTTCAACAATTTCTATCATCAAACAGGTCAAGGCAAAACATCTGACTCAGAGTTTATTGTAGATAATTCTCTCTATCCACTTGGAAGAGGGGCTGTGTTCTTTACAAACCCAAATAATGATTATACAGCTACACCTGAGCTGTTAAAGGATGAGGGCTACCATTCTTCTATCCTTCATGCGAATAACAAAAGCTTCTGGAACCGTGATTTGATCTATGATAGCTTTGGCTACGACAAGTTCTTTGATATTAAATCATTTGATGTGAATGAAGAGAACTCAGTTGGATGGGGACTAAAAGATGGTCCGTTCTTCGAACAGTCAGCTGAATTGATGAAGTCTTTACCGCAGCCTTTCTATACGAGATTGATTACATTAACGAATCACTTTCCGTTTGATCTAGACGAAGAAGATAAGCTGATTGATGAATATGATTCGAAGAGCAAAACGTTAAATAAGTTCTTCCCTACAGTACGATATCAAGATGAGGCACTTAAGCTTTTCTTTGAAAAGATGAAGGAAACAGGTTTGTACGATAACTCCATTTTTGTTTTATATGGAGATCACTACGGAATCTCAGAAAACCACAATGAAGCAATGGGGCAATTCTTAAACAAAGAGATTACCCCATTTGAAGAAGTTCAGCTTCAAAAAGTGCCATTTTTGGTTCATATTCCAGGTATAACTGATAAGAATCCGAAAGAAATTGATACGGTTGGCGGGCAGGTGGATATTCGTCCAACATTGTTGAATCTTCTAGGGATTGATACAAGTAAGGAAATTCAATTCGGTCATGATCTTTTATCAAAAGATACGAATGACTTCACTGTTCTTCGTGATGGAAGCTTTATTACGAAGGACAGCATTTTCACAGATGGTGTTTGTTACAATAAAGCAACGGGCGAGCCAAGAGATGATAAAACCGTTTGTCAGCCTTATGAAGAAAAGGCAAAGCAAGAGCTTCAATTCTCTGATCAAATTATTTATGGGGATCTCCTTAGATTTTATGACAGGAATAGCTCGGACCATTCACCGTCGGAAAAAGAAGATGAAGTTAAGCTGAAAAAGGCATCCTAATCTATGAGAAAACCCTCCGTTATTTAAAAGCGGAGGTTTTCTTTTTTGCATATTAACTCATATAGTATGAGAGGGGGGATGTAAATGAAGACAACATCGTTTGGAAAAATTAAATGGCAGCTGAAAGATGTCAAGATAGATGATGTGGCAAAACGGCTTGGCATAGGGGACGCAGCTTTCCATTTATCCAATCAAACAAGTGCCAATCTTCTTTTTTTACCAGGATATAGACTCCCGGAAGGAACACATGCATTTCATTCTATAAGTCTTATGAAGGGATTCATTGCGCCTCATCGGTTGCAGCAATCAGATGATTGGATGAATGGACCATATGAATATGATAGTGCTGCCTTAGAGGAGGAGCTAAGACAATTGAAGGCCGTTTTTCCTTTTCTTCATATCAATGTGATTGGTCATTCAGTGCTCGATACTCCTATTTATGAAATCCGTACAGAGCCTGTTCAGTATTTACATTCTATTCATCTTAATGCCTCTTTTCATGCAAATGAATGGATCACCACATCTGTTTTATTAAAATGGCTGAAATCACTTTGTTTAGCAGCGTGTGATCCAGTGCAAGCAAGACATGATGAAGCGGTACGTATACTGCAAACCACGGCTTTATCTATTGTGCCAATGGTCAATCCAGATGGAGTGGATTTGGTTCGCAATGGTCCAGAATCACTAGGTCTAAGCGATGAAGAGTTTAGACCGCTGAATGGTGGGTTTTCTGATTATCAAGAATGGAAGGCGAATATTCGAGGTGTTGATTTAAACAATCAATTTCCTGCCTATTGGGAAATTGAATACTATCGTAATCAGCCGAAGGCTCCGTCTTATAGGGATTTTCCTGGACATCAGCCGTTAACGGAACCAGAAGCCAAAGCGATGGCAAATCTTGCGTTACGCAAGCGCTTTGACAGGCTGATCGCCCTTCATACACAAGGAGAAGAGATATACTGGGGCTTTCTCGGTCACGAACCGGTAATGTCAAAAGAAACAGTCGAACGATTAGAACGGGTGAGCGGTTACAAACCAATTCAATATCTTGATAGCTATGCAGGCTATCGTGATTGGTTTATATATCAATTTCAAAGTGAGGGCTACACAGTGGAACTTGGCCTGGGGAAGAATCCTCTTTCAATGAATCAATTTGATTCGATTTATGAAAAAACAAAACGGTTATTATGGGAAGCGTGTAAATGTTAAAAATAAATCAATTCAATCTCTTATGGTCAATAAAGGCAGCGTGGAACTGCTTGAGAATGCCCCCTTGTAAGTTATTGTGAAAGAAGTAGATGTAAAAAAAGGATATGTATTTGGGAAGATGTCGATCATTGAGTGCTCAAAGCCTGTGGAAAAGAAATTTCACTTACTTATTTGTTTCTAAAATGTGCAAAATTTCTCTTAATTGTTTCTCTTTTAACGCCATCTTGTGGCTTTTTTTAGTGCTAGGCGGGAAAGGAGCAATAGGGACACGTTTTTTATTGCGGTCAGTTTTGTCCCTCAAGCGATCGTTGAGCCGTACGTGATACAAAAAGCGAATGCAACCATCCAATCAGAAAATCATGTCATACGGCTTGTGACGGTTACTGTGGTGTGAGGATGGCTTTTTTGAATCATTTACAATGAGGAGTAAAAATGAGGTTTTGATTGAAAGGAGCAAGAAACATGGCCATTGCAGATGTCACCATCATTCCAATAGGCACAGATACACCAAGCGTGAGTGTATATGTAGCAGATGTACAAAAGATTTTAGAAGGATTTCAACAAGAAGGGAAAATCAAATATCAGTTAACGCCAATGAATACGTTAATTGAAGGTGAATTATCCGTTTTGTTCGAGGTCATTCAACGAATCCATGAAGCACCTTTTGAAAAGGGATTACACCGAGTAGCAACCAATATCCGCATAGATGACAGAAGGGATCAAACCACAACCCTGACAAGCAAATTAGAAAGTGTGAATAAACACTTAAATCAATAAAAAAAGCCTGCTATTTACAGGCTTTCAGCGTGAAGTCAAACCCTCGCATTCGTTGTCAGTTCTGCGTGCCGGTGCTCACGAATATGTCATTTGCTCCGCTCCGGTGCTCGTCCTTCCTAGACTTCAAGGGTTTTCTGTTTTCTATCACGCTGAACGGAAGACAAAGGGCTAAATAAGACGATTTTAGCCCTTTGTCAACAATTTAATGGCCCGATATATGCAGGCTTTTAATGTGCAGTTGGATAACCGCTATAGATGATGGTCATGACGGTAAACCATCCAAAAATCAAAAATGTAGCGCCAGCAAAAGCGATGGCAAGTACGTTCACTTTTTTGAGTGAGCGATAGATGCCGAGAGCAGCTAAAATCGTGACTAGACCAAAAATAATGACGAGTATCATATGAAAGTCCCCCTTTGTCATCAATCCCCTTGATTTCCTTTCTTTTCATTTTAACCGTTTTCATAAATCTTGTCGAGTAGATTCAAGTTGACGATTGTTTGAATTTTTATCGAATAGCCTTCATAATAAAAAAGAATGAATAAAGTAGGTGATGAAAATGAATTGGAGAAGAATGCCACTAGGCTATGTACAAGCGAATGCATATATTTGGACAAATAAGCAGAGGGAATGCTTAATTTTTGATCCGGGCGGTGAAGCACAAAAGCTGATTTCCTATGTGAAAGAAAAAAAGCTAACACCGCTCGCTATCTTACTGACACATGCCCATTTTGATCATATTGGTGCGGCAGATGAGGTGCGCGCAAAATGGGGATTGCCACTATATGTACATGAAGAGGAAAAAGAATGGCTTACGAATGCTGAGTTAAACGGTTCAGCTCGATTGATTAAAAATGGAATTACTGTCAAAAAAGCTGAAAAACTGATTACGTCAGAAGGAACACTCCAAATCGGATCGTTTACATTGGAAATGTTCCATACACCCGGGCATTCACCAGGCAGTGTGTCTTACTATTCGAAGCAAGAAGGATTTGTCATCTCTGGTGACACATTATTTCAAGGCGGCATTGGGAGAACAGATTTAGTGGGAGGCAGTCAGGAAGTATTGCTTCAATCGATTCATGACAAATTGTTATCATTGCCAGAATCAACCCTTGTTTTAAGTGGACATGGGGAGGAAACGACTGTTTTGACAGAGCAGGAGCAAAATCCGTTTATTAATGGATTTTCACTTTAAACACAGGCATGAAAAAAGCATCTCTATAAGAAGAGATGCTTTTTTCTATTAATGTCCGGTACCGGGAACCATGATGAAAATCGAATAATATGTAAATCCGGCAAAGAAAATTGTCAAGTACGCTCCGAAAATGTAAATATACATTCTTTCAGATAAATTCAAGTAGGATAAAAATACAAAAAGAACGGTTTGACCGAAGAACAGTAAGGATGCATCTTTCATATGTCCTAAATAGAACATGACAGCAAAAATACCCGTCCAAAAGCCAAGCACTCGGAACATGCGATTCATTTCTTTTCCTCCCCTTAAAAAACCCCTTTGATTCATATTATAGCTGATAGTCACTTGTTATGTAAACATTTACATTTTTGATATCTTGTGAACATTTATTTAGCAAGAGGAGAAAATTTGAAAATTGATAAAAAGTGTTTATGCCCAAATACATGAGGGTACTTACTTCATAAGAGGAGAGGTTAACACCTAAGGAGGAAGACTAATGAGTGACATTACTTTTTATTCATACCCAAGCTGCACGTCTTGCCGCAAAACAAAACATTGGTTAAAGGTGAACCAAATTGATTTTAAAGAGCGTCACCTTTTCAGAGAAACGCCAACGCTAGATGAATTAAAAAAGATTCTTTCCTTAACAACAGAGGGATTGGATGAAATTTTAGCAACGCGAAGCCAAGCATTTAAAAGTCTAAATTTAAATATTAATGATTTAAAAGTAAACGAAGTCCTTCGGCTTCTCATTGAAAAACCAAAGTTACTCAGGAGACCGATCATCATTGATGGGAATAAATTAGTTATTGGCTATAATCCTGGGGAACTCATAAAAATCTCAAAAAAGAAAACGATTCATCAATCAGTGTCCTAATCAAAAACGAAGATAGTTGAAACATGCTTCAGCCGTCTTCGTTTTTGAACTGGGCTAGCTGGGTTCGAACCAACGATCACGGAGTCAAAGTCCATTGCCTTACCACTTGGCTATAGCCCAATATCAAATGTGTAATGATATTGTTCACCATCTGCGGTCAAATTTATACATAAAAGTTTGTTTGTCCTTAGTTTTAAGTGAAAAAGGAGCGAAAGGAGCAAAATGAAATATAGGTATCTTTATGGACAATTTAAGGTGTTCCGCACATTTTCTGTTCGAGAATTGAGAAATTCACACAAGAAACAGAACTTGAAGTGATTCAAGATGTTTGCAGGTGGAAACAGCATTTTCACTCCACATTTGATGATATGATCGAGCGTTTATCAGAAGAATATGACCGCGTCACACTGAATCAGTTAAACGCACAAAGAGAAATGATCCAAGAACTGAGTGCACCTGTTATTCCAGTATCAAAAGAGATCGGGATTATGTAGCGGATCGGAGAAATTGATACGTACAAGGCCAAAATTATTTTGGAGCCCGTGCTAGAGCAAGCTTCAAGGCTGCGTCTGACGCATTTATTTATTGATATATCCGGCGTGCCAGTCATTGATACAATGGTATTTAGATGGAGAAGATTCTAGGAATTGAGACCATTATTTCAGGCATACTGTTGTGAAACTAGGCCTTGATTTCTCAAAAGTAAATACGGAACATAGCCTTGCAAAAGCTTTAGAAAAAAGAGGATTCCGTATCTTTGAATAGCAGCAGCAAGAAGCAACATGATGAAAAAACCTGTACTTGTAAAAGTCAAGTTTTTTGATATGATCTTTTGTTACATTCATTGAAATACATCATGTGTTGATGATTTTAACGCTTTTTCAGGCATTAAAAGCATCAAATACGCTTTTGTCAGTCAGGTTTCTCCATCTTACAATATGATCAGAGAAAGGAGTGAGCCAGTTGTATGATATTGAATATTTAGGACAAGAGCTACTAGAAGAAGCATGCCACATGAGGGCTTCTGATTTGCATATTGTCCCGAGAGAGAAGGAAGCTTTGGTTTCTTTCCGGGTAGACTCAGATTTAATTCAACAGCGAAAGATTGATAAAAAGACCGGGGAGAGGTTAATTGCTCATTTTAAATTTTTATCCTCCATGGATATCGGTGAAAAAAGGAGACCACAAAACGGGTCATTGGCTTTTATGCTAAGAACCGGCCGAGTGTTTGTGCGGATGTCTACATTACCAACTGTGAATGATGAAAGTTTGGTGATTAGGATGTTACCACAGGATCATGTGCCAAAAACAAAATATCTGTCGTTATTCCCGAAAGCTTCAGCCAGATTATTATCATTTCTCAATCATTCACACGGACTCATTTTATTTACAGGCCCAACAAATTCAGGGAAAACAACAACACTTTATTCATTGATACAGTTTGCAAAAAATCATTTTAATCGAAATATTATTACACTTGAAGACCCTGTGGAAACAAGAAATGAAGAGGTGCTACAAGTTCAAGTAAATGAAAAAGCAGGCATCACGTATGCAGCTGGTTTACGCGCCATTTTAAGACATGATCCAGATATGATTGTGCTAGGGGAAATAAGAGATGCTGAAACAGCAAAAACGGCAATTAGAGCAGCACTGACGGGCCATTTGGTCATGAGTACACTGCATGCTAAAAATGCAAAAGGTGCCCTTTACCGAATGATTGAATTTGGTGTGACGATGAATGAACTTGAACAAACAATGGTCGCAATTGCTGCACAGCGATTAATTGAACTGACGTGTCCTTTTTGCGGGGAAACATGTCAGCTTTACTGCAAATTAAATCGACCGATCAGACGAACAAATGTATTTGAATTGCTTTATGGAAAGAAGCTTGATGAGTGTATCAAGGAGGCCAAAGGAGAATACGCTCACTCGTCATATGAAACACTGCAAAGATTAATTCGTAAAGGAGTGGCACTAGGCTATTTATCGAAAAACACATATCATCGCTGGGTTTATGAAGAAGCGAACCTCTAAAGCATGGTCTCGAAAGGATCAAGCTGAATTTCTATCAAAACTTTCTCAATTGATTCAGGCTGGATATACATTGATTGATGCATTAACGATGGTGAATATCCAGTTAACGAAGAAACAACAGATGCTATTAACGCCAGGCATTCAGTTGTTGCTTGAAGGGGAGCCTTTTTATGTTGTATTGGAGAGACTCCATTTTCAGCGAGAAGTCATCGCTATTCTCTGTTTTTCAGAGAAGCATGGCAGCCTAGCACGCGCTCTTGAACAAAGCTCACGTTTTTTAGAGAAAAAAGTCCTTCAGTTAGACACGTTCAAACGCATGTTACGTTACCCGATTTTCCTCATCTTTACGGTCTTGGTTGTGCTGATACTTGTTCAGCAGATGATCATCCCTCAATTTTCTCTATTGTACTCATCGATGGATTCCCGCATGTCATGGCTGATCCAAGGGATGTTTGGACTCTTTCAATTTCTATATGCTTTCCTGCTCATCATAGCCTGTATGTGTATCTGTCTGACTGGATATTATTATGTCTTTTTTAAGAAAAAATCGACCCTTGAGAAACTGAGAGTCATAAGCAGGCTGCCGATGTTATATAAAGGGATGCAACTGATGCATACTTATCTTTTTTCTCTTCAGCTAAGCGGACTTCTACAAGCTGGATTATCAATTTACGAAAGTTTGCAAGCTTTTAAACAGCAAAGCTATTTACCCTTTCTTCAAGAAATATCTGAACAGATGATTAGAGATTTAAGAAATGGAGAAACCATGGAACATCAAGTAAGCGGGTCTCCTTTTTTTGAAAGACATTTTGCAGCTGTGATCAAGCATGGGGAAGCAAGCGGGATGCTTGCAAGAGAAATGTACACGTATAGTCAATTTTTATTAGAGAATGCAGAGTTAAAAATTGAGAAATGGGTTTCATGGCTGCAGCCAGCCATATATGGTTTGACAGCTTTCCTCATACTAATTGTGTATCTATCTATTCTTTTACCAATGTATCAACTAATGGAACAAGTGTGAGAAGGAGGACAGATGTATGAATGATAAAGGATTTACGCTGTTAGAAATGTTAATTGTCATGCTCGTGATTTCAATTCTTTTATTGATTACCATTCCAAATATCACACGCCACCACCAAAGCATTCAAGCAAAGGGTTGTGAAGGGCTGAAATCAATGGTAAGTACACAGGTGATGGCATATGAATTAGAGCATGACGGAAAGACGCCATCATTAGCTGAATTAGAAAAAGAAGGCTATGTGAAAAAGGGGTTAACTTGTCCTAATGGAAAAGCCATTGTCATTCAAAATGGCGATGTGAAGAATGAATAAATTGATGACACATGAGAAGGGATTTACGCTCATTGAGCAGCTTATGATCTTACTTGTTTTATCTATCCTTTTATCGATTGTAGGAGAAAAAGTTCCAAACATTTTAGAAAGTGCTGAAGCAAAAAAACAAGTGAACATCATCAAACAGGATCTACAATTTGCTTCTTATACGGCCTTTATAAAAAAAACCCGAGTGAAGGTTGAGATTCATCCGCAACATGTATCCTATGAAGTAATCGATCAAAATGGTGATAAGGTGATTGCTTCTAATCAGCACACAAAAGGCTTCATCAAGCATTCTACATTTTCACAGGGTATCCATTTTAATGTAAACGGACATCCAAGCAGTGGTGGGTCTCTTATTATTCAATTTGGTAGTCAAACATATAAACTCACGATCTATTTAGGGAGCGGTCGGATCAATGTTCAGAAACAGTAGAGGGTTTAGTACGATTGAGATGCTTTTTGCAAGCCATATCTTCCTATTTGCAGCTCTTGTGCTCATGCCAACCTATGAAAAACTAATTATAGGGAAAAAAGAATTAAGAGCAAAACTTGAAGCTTACCAAGTTTTACATGAACATATGAACGAAGCTTTCATAGAAGGTAAAAAGCAAACCGTCAATAAGAAACGAGGCGAGGTCACATATGAACTCAATTGGAGTCAACAGAAGGGATGTGTATCATACAAAGTACAAAAAAAGCAGACCATTTGCTTCCATTATTTTAAGCGATGAACAGGGTTTTACACTTGTTCAAGCGCTGTGGCAAATGCAGCTATATCTCATCCTTTGTTTTGGCTGTGTGCTGATCTTTTCTGTTGCTGAGAAAGCTCATCCATTTGAAGAAATCAACCAATTTTCACATATGGAATGGAAGCAAACGGTATTGCAATTAGAGGAAGAATTAAATCGTGCAGTGGCTGTTGGAGCTGTGAAAAAAGGAAAAGCGTTAGAGTATATCTCCGATCAAGGACGAGTGGTAACAATTGAGCCATATCAAGAGATACTGCGGAAACGAATGGATCAGGCAGGGCATCTTCCTTTATTGCAAAAGGTAAAACAATTTCGTGTAAGAACGGCTCAGCAAACAACAATACTCGAAGTCACAGATGTATCTGGTAAGGTGTATGAAGCCGTTTTTTTTACCTATAAAGGAGTGGTTCCTAAAACGTGAAAAGTGAAAAAGGATTTATCTATCCGCACGTACTTGCTACAATTCTATTATTTCTGTTGATCCTAGGGTCAATGTCGATCGGGCTTCAAAAAGAATTAAAAAGTACAGAGCTTACGATTTCTTTTTATAAAAAACAGCAGTTGTTTAGAATTGGTGTAAGTGAAGCTGCAAGCAAATTAAATCGTATTTGTGATCAGCAGAAAAAAGCCCATGTTGACACCGAAGAGGGCCGTGTGACACTGAAACAGATCGGTTGCGATCAAAAGAAAAAGCTTGTCTGCATTTTAATCAAGGTGAAAACAAAGGATGGTTTAGCTGATGAGCGGGAACTGGTGATGGATTGGAAGACAGGTGAAATCATCAAATGGACATTTCCCGAGTAGCCAGTGTATAAAATCATGCTCTTCTTGGTAACACTTTAAGCAAGAAGAGGTGAGTGTTCATTGAAAACAAATGACTATGTAAAATATATGACACAGGAAATCATTAAATATATGAATACACCACGTGACGAACGGAAAGAGCATAAACAAGAAAAAATGATGACAAAATTGCCATTTTCACAGCGTTTATTTGGTGTTCTACCGTTTGGTTTTTTAATGATGCTAAAAAAACGTCATCGACATCGACAAAAGTAAAAAGCCGCCAGCTGATATTATCCCCTCTAAGTAGACAGTGTAAAAAGCCCAAGAACATATCTTGGCTGTTACACTATACTTGGAGGGGATTTTTTATGGCTAGAAAGGGACAACAATTTCAACACTATTCT
>NZ_JAIVLB010000055.1 GCF_020524495.1 Bacillus stratosphericus
ACTACTTCTAATTGATTTCTTCTCTCTTCTTCACGTTTCGATAACATGTTCATCCCCCGCAGAATTGTGTTATTACCCTTATTATACAAAAAAGCTTGTAGACTTTGTCTACAAGCTGCCTTACACATTCATGTGTAAGGTTTTTTCATTGGGACAAACTAATGGAAAGGAGGCGAGAGAATATGAAGAAAAAAGAAGAAGAACAGACGATGGACCATGCGGAATATGTTCCGCATCCTGATGGAGAAGGGTATGCTTTGTTTTTGCATGATTCCTTTCATCTCCTCTCCCAAGAGGATATGATCCAGCCGGAAGAGGAATAGAAAGCATGAGAGGGCGATGGTCGACTATCTATCGCTCTTTCTTTAAAAGTAAGCGAATACATGAGTTAACTTGGCATCTTGCTTATTGACATCATTCCGTTTTTTCTGTAATCTCATTGTGTTGAGACTTCGTTAGGTGAGGCTCCTGTATGGAGATACGTTGCTGCCCAAAAATGTCCAAAGACGCCAATGGGTCAACAGAAATCATCGACATAAGGTGATTTTTAATGCAGCTGGATTTATCCTATGCCATACAGTGCTAAAGCTCTACGATTGAAGGAGCAAGTGTTTATTTTGTCATGCTTACAAAGCACCTTCATTCGGTTGAAGGTGCTTTTTTATGAGAAAAGGAGGTGTGGGGATGGATCATCCAGATTCGAGACACATAGAGAGTATGTCAAAAGATCAGATTGAGACATCAGATAGAGGAGATCCTGACCCCTGCACATTCTAAGGGATTCGGATATCTCCTGACTTTGAGGAGGTAACAGCGATGATACAGAACATTACGTACGATGAACTCATTTTAAAAATCATTATTTTATTAAGAGATAGCAAACGCCAAGAATTTAAAAACATTATGGGAGAGCTTCAGCCGTATGATATGGCCTATTTATTTAAAGAGCTTCCAGAAAAACACCGAGGGCGTTTTCTCAGTTTTTTAACAGTCGATGATGTGACGGAAATGATGGGGGAGCTTGAGCGGGAATATCAAGAGATCATTCTTGAAAAAGTAGGAAAAGACAAAGCCACCTTTGTCACAAACAAAATGGATAACGATGACTTAGCCAACTTGTTTGATGAAATGGATGATGAGCTAAAAGATCAGCTATTATCAAACATGGAAGCAGAGGAATCAAAGGCCGTTCAGCTTCTGATGAATTACCCTGCTGAGACAGCAGGCCGGATCATGACCAACCGGTACGTATGGATTCCTCAGCATTATACGGTGCAGGATGCTGTCGTTAAGCTGAAAAGCTTTGCTGAAATTGCGGAATCCATCAACTACTTATATGTAATTAATGATCAAAAACAGCTTGTAGGGGTCCTCTCATACCGAGATCTTATTTTAGGCGAACAGGATGAAAAGGTGCAGGATCTCATGTTTACAAGAGTTATTGCCGTTGGAGCATTTCAAGACCAGGAAGAAATTGCAAAGCTGATTGAACGCTATGATTTCCTCGCCATTCCTGTCGTGGAAGAAAATAATGTCCTTGTCGGAATTGTCACAGTCGATGATATCATTGATGTCGTCATTCAAGAGGCGGGAGAAGACTATGAGAAATTTGCTGCCTCTGGTAAAGATATTACGTTTGACACGCCGGCATTTGTTGCGGCATACCGCCGTCTTCCGTGGTTGATTTTGCTATTATTCATCGGGCTGATTTCAGGCAGTATTTTAAATTATTTTGAAGATACCCTTCAGCAAGTCGTCGCTCTTGCTTTCTTCATGCCGATGATTGCAGGTATGACAGGGAATACTGGTACACAGTCTCTTGCTGTCGTCATTAGAGGACTTTCCAAAGAAGAATTAACGAAAAAAACCATTATGCGCCTTATTTTTAGAGAACTGAGAACAAGTATTTACATTGGGATTGTCTGTTCAATCATTATTACAGTCGTTGCGATGGTGTGGCAGGGCAATATGATTTTAGGTTTTGTTGTCGGTTCCTCACTCCTTGCGACACTTATTATTGGCACAATGGCAGGTACTGTCGTGCCCATTATTTTACACAGATTAAATGCGGACCCAGCTATTGCCTCTGGGCCGCTAATTACAACATTAAATGATATTTTATCACTGCTCATCTATTTTGGAATTGCCACAGCGTTCCTTCATGCACTCGTGTAACAAGAAGACTGTGGAGCGTGTCGTTTTACAGTCTTTTTTGAATAAAGATTGCATATAGCGCTTCCATCCTTTACATTTTAAGGAGAAGGTGGGAGAGAAACATGAAGAAGTTCTTATTCATTTTGATGTGTATTCTTTTACTTGGTGCATGTCAAAGGGAAGACGAGGGGAAAGACAGAAGGCTTGTGGCTGCGGAGCATATGCTCGAAGCCATTGCTGAAGGAAATAAAAGAAATATGGAGAACATCTATGTCGAAGGTGCGGTCCCAAGCCCGGATGATATTCTCAAATTGAAAAAAGAATGGGGCATTGAGGAGCTTTCCTATCAAGATTTTCAATTGGAAGAAGCAAGCATTCATGTCTTTCGTGCGAATTATAATGATGCTCAAACTGGCAAGAAAAAGGCGCTTGCCCTTCGGGTAAAAGAAGATGCTGAAAGAGGCGTACTCATAGACTTTGTAGGAGTTGTCTAAGGAACTAAAGCTTCTTCTAAATAAAAAGAATCGTTCAAAAGAGCGATTCTTTTTTGGGTTAACGATTTTTTGTACCGGAAGTGTGCGTTGATCTGTCCTTCCAGCATTTTTTAATTGTCCGCTTTTTAATGCCTGTTAAGATACATCTTCCTGCGTCATATACTCACCCCACCCGATCCTCACAATGTATAGAAGGGGATATTCGGTGCGGCGTATATTAAAGTTTATTCATTA
This sequence comes from Bacillus stratosphericus, assembly GCF_020524495.1. Lineage (GTDB taxonomy): Bacteria > Bacillota > Bacilli > Bacillales > Bacillaceae > Bacillus > Bacillus stratosphericus_B. The sequence continues at coordinate 2,883 of NZ_JAIVLB010000055.1, forward strand.
GGCGTTTATAGCCCTAATGCGACCAAGGACATGACAATTAGTGACTTAAAAAAAGAGCATCATTTCTTTTTCAACAAAACAGAGCGCTATTTGTAAAAATCCCTTGAAATGTGCACCCGTCCCATGAAGGGTTCTTTTTTGCGTGTTTAATATTATAGCAATATTGAATTTTGTAGAAGTTTGACGAATTTATCGCAAGAAAACATAGATTATTTACATATTATGTTAAAATATGTCGCAACTTGATGGTTTGCTAAAAAAGCTTTTTTTCAAGATAATTGTGAAAAATAAGAAGGATTTTAAAAGTTTATATCGAAATCTTATACATAACACGAATGGAGTCACTTATGTGGTTGAAAGGGTTTTCAAAATGTACTTCTATTTTTTACGAAAGGCTCCAACTGCACCGCAAGAAAGCCTTGAAGTTAAAAAAATATTATAAGAGGTAGATATGTGATGAGACTATCGTTTAATGAAGAAGAAGTAGAACGTTCAATGACGCTTTACAAGGTTTTTGCAAGAGCATTTAAAAGCGTTTCAGAACACAGTATTAGAGACAGCAAGGAGCATGGATTTAATCCAACTGAATTTGCCGTTCTTGAATTGCTGTATACGAGGGGTGCTCAAAAGCTTCAGCAAATCGGCTCAAGACTCCTGCTTGTCAGCGGGAATGTCACGTACGTAATTGACAAGTTAGAACGAAATGGTTTCATTGAAAGAGAACAGGACCCGAAGGATAAACGGTCGGTTTATGCCCATTTAACGGATAAAGGGCGCAGTTATCTTGATAAGATTTACCCGATCCATTCTCTTCGTATTGCGAGGGCATTTTCTGGTCTGACACGTGAAGAACAGGAACAATTGATTAGTCTACTGAAAAAAGCAGGTATTCACAGTCAACATTTATTATTTAGATAAAACGAAAAGGTGCCATGGTTGGCACCTTTTTTATGTGCCCAGCTGATTTGCTGGATACGCGATAAACTTTTCAATATCGATTGCTGGAAGTGGCTTTGCATAATAAAATCCTTGTAAATCGTCACAGCCTTGCGCAGATAACAGTTGCGCCTGTGCAAAGGTTTCAACGCCTTCTGCGATGACTTCGAGAGATAATTGATGCCCCATCGCTATAATGGCGCCAGTAATTTGCTCAGACTTTGAATCACTTAGGATATCTTCAATGAAGGATTTATCAATCTTCAGTCGATGAATGGGCAAATCTTTTAAATAGCTTAAGGAGCTATGACCTGTTCCGAAATCATCGATACTAATGCGAACGCCAAGCTGTTTCAGCGACGTTAACACTTGTTTTGATTGCTTGATGTTGTCCATTGTCATACTTTCTGTTACTTCAAGTTCCAGAAGTGACGGTTTGAGATCGTACTTTTTTAATGTCAGTTTGATCAAATCAATTAAGTCTTCAGAGTTAAACTGTTTAGCAGATAAATTAACGGCGACAGCGATCGTTAAACCATTGTCATACCAAATTTTTGCCTGCTTACATGCGGTATCAATGACCCATCTGCCAATATCAATGATGAGACCTGATTCCTCAGCTATTTCAATAAAAGCCTCGGGTGATTTTAAAGAACCGTCTGGTGTTTTCATTCTTAAAAGGGCTTCAGCCCCTGTCATTTTTCTAGTTTTGGCACTGACTTGCGGCTGATAGTGAAGCACAAACTCTTCTCTTTGAATCGCATCTCTTAATTCCAGCTCTCGATTTAATCTGTCCTCACTAGATGTTTCCATTGATTCAGTAAAAAACTCATAACGGCTTTGCTTATGTTTTTTAGATAAATACATCGCCATATCGGCTTTTCTCATCAGTTCCATGCTATCTTTGCCATTTTGCGGAGAGATGGCGATTCCGATACTAATGGACGTCATAAGCTGATGGTTTTGAATGAAAAAAGGACGTTCAAATTGACGGATGATATTTTTAGAAAGTTGCTCAATTTTATGTGTACCGTGCTCCATCGGAGGGAAGATTATTAAAAACTCATCTCCGCCAAGTCTTGCAATAAAGCCATTGTCCGGTAAACATTGTGTCAGTCTGTTTGCGGCGGCTTTGAGTAGCAAGTCACCTATGTTATGACCTAATGCATCATTAATGATTTTAAAGCGATTCAGATCAAGAAAAAGAACCGCCGTGGATGTCCTTGTCTCCTCTTGAGTAGAAAGAACATTATTTAAATGATTGATACCGTGTCGTCGATTAGGAAGTTCAGTTAATGGATCATAATGCGCCATCACATAAATTTCTTTCTCAGCAATCCGCTGCTTCGTTAAATCCTTTAAAACAACATAGATGCTGTCAATTATTCCGTTGACGTGAACAGGTATGTATGTGACATGATAATAATAGAAACGATCAGCTACTTTCAGTTCTGCTTCTCGTGTGAGGGCCTTTTTTGAGTGATAAATAAATTTTTCCCACATTTCAGTAGGCATCACATATTGGCTGATATCATCACCGATCCAAGAATTGCACATCTTTAAGATTTGTTTACCTGTGTCATTAGCAGAAAGAACCTTTCGATCAACAGATAACACGATAATGCCATCTATATTATGTTTAATGAGCGATTGGAACCGCTGCTCATTTTCCTTTCGCTTATCTGACTGCTTCATGATTCGGTAATCAATATAGGCACCAAAGATCATGAGCGTTTGGACAATGAGAGTCATCAAGACAATAAAAATAGACAGACGGAATGGCGACATTTCAAGAAAACCATCCGCTGCAGCCTGCCCCTCAGAATAAAAAAACATCGTAGAAGCAGCCATTCCGGTATAATAGATCCCAGCAATACCACCGCCCATTATAAGTGCTCCAGCTATCTTAAATAGATGATCCTTCTGTCTTTTCTCAGACCGATGGAGCCGAAAAAAAAGGTTTAATGAAAAGAAAGAAGCTAGCGCAGCAATGAAAAACGAAAGAAAAAAGAGGGATGGATCATAGCTAATTGTGACATTGGCCATTGATTCCATTCCGAGATATTGCATGCTGCAAATAGCCGATCCCATGGTGATCGAACTAATCAGCAGTCGTCTTGTTGAGAGCTTCTGCTGGATGCACATTGAAAAAGCGATCAAAGAACCGCTAAAAGATGCAAAAATCGATAAAACCAGTAAGGGCGCTTCATATGTGATGCCAGAACGCATGTGGTATGCCATCATGGCAATAAAATGCATCGACCATATTCCCATGCCCATGATCATTGCACCAATGATCAGCCATACCTTTTTCTTTGCACCGCTTGACTGAATCACTCGGCTAGCTAAACGAAGAGCTGAGTAGGAGGTGACAGCGGCGACAGCGACCGACAGAAGGACAAGCCATCCGTTGTAGTTTCCTGCTAAATGTGTCATGTGAAAAAACCTCCTATTATATCCTAAAACAGACATATACTTCTTTTATCGGCTCAAATGCGTCTTCTGTTCACTTTTCCTTCACTAAAAAGAACAATCATCATTTTTTCCCTATCTTTTATAGTAAAATCGAATTTAATGTGAAAAAAACGATGAAAAGTGAATCATTTCTGACGTTTTATCCGTTTAATATATGGCATGGTTCTAAAAGCGATAGGGTCTGTCAAACTGATTATATGTGAAAAGGGATTGATAAACATCGAAGATTTTATTATTTCTTTAGCTGATGCCTTTAAGAATTTGTCGTACTTTGGCATCTTCCTCGCCTTGTGCATTGAATTTGTTCCTGCTGAAGTGATTTTGCCACTCGCCGGCTACTGGGTCTCAGAAGGGGACATGGCCTTCATCGGTGTTGTGGCTGCCGGATCAATTGGCGGTGTGGTTGGCCCCTTGACCTTGTACTGGCTAGGGCGTTACGGCGGCAGACCCTTTTTAAATAAGTACGGGAAATACTTTTTTGTAAAGCCTGAATCACTTGACAAATCCGATGCATTCTTTGAAAGGCATGGCGGTTTTGTCGCATTTAGCGGCCGGTTTATTCCAGGGGTCAGAACCTTGATTTCTATCCCGTGCGGTATTGCAAAGATGAATGTGTGGGTATTTTGCCTGTATACGTTTTTGGCTATTACACCGATTACGTTTGTGTATGTGTACCTTGGGTTTATGCTTGGTGAGAACTGGAAAGAGGTAGGCACTATTTTAGATCAATATCTTTTACCGATTGGGATTGGTGTTGTTTTATTGTTTATCCTTTACGTATGGTTAAAGCGAAGAAAGAGAAAAACAGAAACGCCAACAGCCTAATGACTGTATTGCAATGACAGGAACATGTTGACAATCCAGTGTCTATTGATTATGATATAACTAATCTAAATAGTCTTAAATCCCACCAAAGGGGAGTAGCGTCCGGTTTTACCGGAAACAAAGTCGTCATTACATGGACTTACGTTCCATCGGCTTTGTTGGCATGATCTACATATCACATGTCTAGCAAGACCTTTGCCATTATAGGCAAAGGTCTTTTTTGCATTCATAAGCCTTTGTCTATTGTGGGACAATAAAAACAAACAAGGAGGAATGATGATGGATGCAGCAATTATTTTAGAGTACGGGTGGGTTCTTCTCGTGTTGATTGGATTAGAAGGGATTCTAGCAGCTGATAATGCGTTAGTCATGGCTGTGATGGTCAAACACCTTCCTGAAAAGCAAAGAAAAAAAGCATTGTTTTACGGACTTGCCGGTGCGTTTATCATGCGATTTGGTTCTCTGTTTTTGATTTCATTTTTAGTGGATGTGTGGCAAGTTCAAGCAATTGGCGCAATATATCTTCTTTATATTTCCATTCACCATGTGTTGAAATCTCATGTATTTAAGAAAAAGGAAACAGATACGAACATGAAACAAAGTGGCTTTTGGGCAACAGTTGTAAAAGTTGAGCTTGCGGACATTGCTTTTGCAGTAGACTCCATATTAGCAGCCGTTGCTTTAGCTGTTACACTACCGAAAACAAATCTCCCGCAAATCGGTGGACTTGATGGCGGGCAGTTTATCGTCATTCTTTTAGGCGGTATCACCGGTCTTGTCATCATGCGATTTGCTGCGACTGTATTTGTGAAGCTATTGAAAACAAGACCAAGTCTAGAAACAGCAGCATTTGTCATTGTCGGATGGGTTGGCGTGAAGCTCATGCTCTATACACTGTCTCATCCAGCCATTGGGATAGTGTCTTCACATTTCATTCATTCAACATTATGGAAAGTCATTTTCTGGGCGGTGCTTCTCACAATTGTAGCTTTTGGGTGGTTTTTATCAAGTCCATCAAGAAAAGATGGGCAAGAAAACGAGGAAAAACAGGAGGTACACCTATAGAATAGGTTTTTTGAAAGAAATATCATTTCATTTTCATAACACGGATATTACAAAAAAGGGTGAGATACCCCCTTATTTCTTTATTTTTAGACGAAACGTTGTAAAGTAGATAAAGAAATATGTGTCATATTGGAGTAATAGGAAATGAATTCCTCATCTCTTCCTTTGCGCTTCTCTCATAAATTAGATATCATAAATGAGTAATATAGGGAGAACTGAGGTGAAACCATTGCTTAGCCTTTTGTTTAAAAAAGGAAAGAAAAATCAAACATTAGAGCAGTCGGCTATCAGTATCCAACAAGGTGATATCGAGCTGCAAAATGCATTAATTGAGCAATACAAACCATTTGTCGCTAAGACGGTTTCATCCGTTTGTAAACGATATATAGATGAAAAAGATGATGAATTCAGTATAGGTTTAATGGCCTTTAATGAAGCGATAGAAAAATACTCTTCCGAAAAAGGGAATTCACTTCTTGCATTTGCGGAGTTAATTATTAAAAGAAAAGTGATCGACTTTATTCGAAAAGAAGCGAGAAATGTGCCAACGGTTCAAATAGACCCTCAAGAAATTGAGAATGGCGAATACTCTCAAAGCATGATTGAAGCAGAGCTTTCTGCAAATGAATACAGACGATTAGTTGAACAAGAACATAGAAGAGAAGAGATTGAACATTTTAAACAACGATTAAAAGTATACGGTCTCACGTTTCAAGAGTTGCTTGAGCATTCACCAAAGCATGCAGATGCGAGACAAAATGCAATTAAGGTGGCGTATACGCTCGTTGAGCACGATGAGCTAAGAACCATTTTATTTCAGAAAAAACAATTACCAGTTAAACAGCTAGAAAAGCTAGTGGTAGTCAGCCGCAAAACGATTGAGAGAAATAGAAAATATATCATAGCGATGGCGATCATTATGACAGGTGATTATGTGTATTTGAAAGATTACCTTAAAGGGGTGCTTAATTCATGAGAAGAGGCATTATAGTAGAGAAAAACAAAAAATATGTCACACTGCTGACCCCTGATGGACAATTTCTGCGGACAAAGTATGAACAGCAAGACTATGAAATTGGTCAAGAAGTGACATTTCCGTATGAATCACGTCTCGAAAGAAAAAGAGCCGGTTTTTTTGACCTGCTCCGTTTACGTCCGTTAAATGCAGGAATTCTATCAATCGCAGCTATTATTGTCGTGATTTTCACTATGATGCCATCTTTCTTAAGTCAAAAAGCATATGCGTATATGACGATCGACATTAACCCTAGCTTTGAGCTGAAACTGGATCACAATTATCAAGTGATCGGTGTTACACCGCTGAATCAAGATGCGAAACAAGTATTGGCCAGTATGAAGGATTTAGAAAAAAACGACATGACCAAAGTCGTGCAGGGAATTATAGATGATTGTGATAAAAAAGGATATGTAAATCACTCTAAAAGAATTTATATTTCAACTGTTTATGAAAACAAGCAGGACCATACATATAAAACAAACGTAAAAAACAAAATAGACACCATTTCTGGTGAATATCAAAAGCGCAATTACAAGTTAGAAACGGTGGAAGGTGACCTGGAAACAAGAGAAAAAGCACAAAGGGCAGGCATCTCAACAGGAACATATATTAGAAATCAAGAAATGCAAGACAAAGAACAAGAGGACATGAATAAGGACGCACCAGCAGATGATGAGGCTGTCAAAGAAGAGCCTAAGAAAGATGATAAAGATCAAGCAGACAAAGACGAACAAGAAGAAATAAAGACAGACGATAGCGATGAGATGCAGCCAGGTAAAGAGGCTCCTGAAGGCGAAGACAAAGAAGAAGTAGAGAGGGAAGAACAAGGATCTGTTCAAAATCCTCACCAAACAAAACCTGATGATGAAAACAAGGACAAAAAGGGAAAGGAAGAGAAGGATCACTCTTTTAATAAAGAGCAAAAAAAAAATCACTCGTCTTACCCTGATGAAAACGACACAAATCTTGGTGATGCAGACAAGGAGTAAAGAAAAACGCCAGTAGTCAGAAACGTCCGTCGGTGAATGTTAAAGAGATGACGTCAAGCAAAATGGAAAGGATGCGCGTTCTCTTATCGTGAGAGCCGAAAAGAACACACATATGAACAATAAAAAAACGCCAGAATAGATCCGGCGTATTGCACCATGTATTTATTTAGATTCATTACCCATTTGTGATTGAGCCTGTTGTACGAGTCTTTTTGTGATCTCGCCGCCAACAGAACCGTTTGCACGTGCGACTGTATCTGAACCGAGAGTCACGCCAAATTCTTGTGCGATCTCGTATTTAAACTGTTCCAATGCTTGTTCTACTCCAGGAACAAGAAGTTGATTTCGATTTGCCATTGTACGATTCCTCCTTTCACCTCATGTTTGTGATGCCTTCTTATTTTGAAAAAACTTGCCTACAATTATGCAGGCAATTGCTGCCCAAAAAAAGAGGTGAACTCATCACCTCGGCTCTTAGCCATTATGCTGTAGCGTATTAAACATCATTTCCTGTGCTGTACTTTGTAAATGAGAAGTGAAAACTGAGAAGACTGTAGAATTGATTATGCCTTTGATTAAATGCCATTGATGCTCTGCCAATTCTGAAAACTCCTCACGAAGCTTATCTGTCTGCTCCTCTGTTATTTCCCGTAAATTCGCTTCCTTTAGCGGAAAATGTGTATGATGATAAATAAAATCAAGGACATGCGCATATGCTTCATAAAATCGCAGTGGACTGATAATATCATCTGTTCGATCTGTAATCGTGTTAAATAAGGCAGATAAGATCGTACGGATGGCATCAAAGTCAAAAACAGATTTTAAATCCCTAACGATTAATAAAATAACGACCTGCTCAATCGAGTACTTCTTTCCAAGCTCTGGATGGCCAATCATATCTTTAATGTCTCGTTTGATCCAGTTTTGAATTGCAGTCGATTTTAGAGAAGTCAGCTCGCACAGATTCCCTAGTTCAACTATTTCATTTGTGGAGAGCCCGTGCTCTGATTTTTGCTTCCGCCGTTCAAGCCTCTCAAAAAACGAAGGAATTTTTAGTTCGTCATATTCATGCTGCTTGTCGTTTTTTACAGATACATTCAAAAGCTGAAGCGGAGTCAGATCTCCCTTTCCTTTTAGAGAATACAGAAGTCTCGTCATGTCCATTCTCGTTAATTTAAAAGTAACCATGTTCCACCTCATTGTACGTCAAAAACGTGATTATTGATCTAATTCAACATCATAATCTCTTTTTGATAAAAATGCAAAATTAACTAAAAGTAGGTATATCGTGTCACAATTTGTTCACTTTTCTTCTATAGCAAATGGCGTAAACATTGAAGTGACGGGATTTATACCGTTATGATGAACATAGGAAACGATTCCTTTCTCCTTGCAATTTGAGACGTTTATTTTTATAATTTTATTAATAAGTTCATTTGAACTTAATATGACAGCGGAGGTTATGTATGGGTAAAAGAATTTTTCTGTTTATATTAACGAACATTCTTGTTATCACTACGATTGGGATTGTACTATCGGTTATTAGTGCAGCAACTGGTGTTGGTTCTTATATAGGAGCAGACGGTAGACTTAACGTAGGTTATCTTCTAGTATTCAGTGCAGTTGTTGGTTTTGTTGGCTCGTTTATGTCATTAGCGATGTCTCGATGGATGGCAAAAATGATGATGGGTGTGCGTGTGTTAAACCCTGAAAAGGATACGTTAACATATGATGAGCAGCAGCTTGTTGACCGCGTTCATAGATTATCAAGAGCAGCAGGCCTTTCTAAAATGCCTGAGGTTGGTATGTATCAATCATCTGAAGTCAATGCTTTTGCGACAGGTCCTTCTAAGAGAAGGTCACTTGTGGCCGTTTCCACTGGATTGCTGAATGAAATGGATGATGCAGCCGTTGAAGGTGTTATTGCCCACGAAGTCGCTCACGTTGCGAACGGTGACATGGTGACAATGACGTTACTACAAGGAATTGTCAACACGTTTGTTGTTTTCCTTTCAAGAATTGCAGCATGGATTGCAAGTCGATTCGTTTCACGTGAAGAGCTTGTACCGATTGTTCACTTTATCGCAGTGATTGTCTTCCAAATCATTTTCTCTATCCTAGGAAGCCTTGTCGTCTTTGCATATTCTAGACATCGTGAATTCCATGCAGACAGCGGCGGTGCTGACCTTGCAGGAAAAGACAAAATGATTCATGCGCTCCGTTCTCTTGAGGCATATACGTCAAGAATTAAAGATGATGATCAAACAGCGGTCGCTACACTAAAAATCAGTGGTAAAAGAAAAGCTTCTCTTTTCTCGACACACCCTGATTTAAACGAAAGAATTAGAAGGCTAGAAGCAAAATAAAAAAATCTTAAGACATTCTGTTATAGAATGTCTTTTCTTTTTTGATGAAAATGAAAATAAGCATAAAATACCTTTAAAATTGTGGCTCTTTTCATTAAAATGGTAAGTATTGAAAAATGAAAGTTAAAAGAAGGAATTACAATGAACCCAATAAAAAAGCTAATTGACCGGCTATCGGCTTTCCAGCTGATTGCCCTTTATTATTTTCTGGCTGTCACAGTCTCATTTATTCTTTTAAGTTTGCCAATTGCTCATCAAGAGGGGGTAAAGTGGACATTTATTGATGCCCTATTTACAGCTGTGAGTGCTGTAAGTGTCACAGGTCTGACCGTTGTCGATATTTCACAAACATTTAGCGTCACAGGTATGTGGATTCTTGCGTTTGTTCTGCAAATCGGTGGCATCGGAATTATGACCCTCGGCACCTTCGTATGGATCGTCATGAGGAAAAGAATCGGCATTAAAGAAAGAAAGCTTATCATGGCAGATCAAAACCAAAGCAATTTATCAGGAATCGTGAAACTAATGAAGCAGGTCTTATATTTAATTTTGCTCATTGAGTTTGTAGGCGGTCTGATTTTAAGTATGTATTTTCTCAAATATTACGATGTGCAAGGGGCTTTCTTACATGGTTTCTTTTCGAGTATTAGTGCAACAACCAATGGAGGCTTTGACATTACAGGCAATTCGTTGATCCCTTACAAAGGTGATTATTTCGTTCAATTTATTACGATACTGCTCATCATTTTTGGTGCGATCGGTTTCCCGGTGCTCGTTGAAGTAAAAGATTATTTATTCAATCAAGACCGAAAGTACACATCATTTTCGCTGTTTACAAAAATCACAACGATCACATTTGGCAGCCTAGTCGTTGTTGGTGCGATCGGGATATATGCCCTTGAAGCCCGGTTTACCTTTCTAGGGAAGAGCTGGCACGAAATCTTGTTTTCTTCTTTGTTCCAATCAACAGCTACAAGAAGTGGTGGGCTTTCGACAATAGACATGACTCAATTGACAGAGGCGACGCTATTATTTTTATGTATGCTCATGTTTATCGGGGCATCTCCAAGCTCGGTGGGAGGCGGAATTCGGACCACCACATTTGCCCTGAATTTACTCGCACTGTTTCATTTTGCAAGGGGCAATAAGTCCATCAAAATTTTCAAAAAAGAGCTTCACCAAACGGATGTTAATAAATCCCTTATGGTGACGATGATGGCCTTTATCTTGGTATTTGGTGCCACATTCCTGTTAACCTTATCCGAACATAATACACTTCTTGAAAATTTATTTGAAGTTTGTTCTGCCTTCGGAACAACGGGACTATCGCTAGGGATTACCTCTGACCTCACTGTGTTTGGCAAGTGTATTATCATGATGGTCATGTTTATCGGCCGAATTGGTCTTCCAAGCTTCTTATATTTAATTGGACGTAGAGAAAGTGAAGCGAATTATCATTACCCAAAAGAGCGCGTTATTATTGGCTAAACAGCATTCTCAGCGAATGCTGTTTTTTATTTCCATTATATAACTGGCTAAATAGCACGAGATGTTGGCAATCTATAGGTAAGAGGTGAACGAGACGTGCTAGATGTATTATGGAAAGCGACTGTCATGCTGTTAGTTGGAACCTTGCTACTGAGAATAGCAGGACCCAAATCCATTAGTCAATTAACTGTACAACAAACGGTGATCATGATTTCCATTGGGTCGATTATTATCCAACCCTTTATAGAGCATAATTTACTTGAAACGATTTATGCAGCAACCATCTTTATTGTGGCACTTGTGGTAATGGAAAAGCTGTCGATTCGGTTTGATTTCTTTGAAAAATTGGTTTCAGGGAAATCTGTGGTCATTTTGCATAATGGTGAAATGCTTGATCACAAGCTGAAAAAAGCACGGCTCACAAGGGACCAGTTCAAAATGCGCTTAAAGCAGCAGGGCATTACGGACATCAGCAGTCTAAAAAAAGCCACGCTAGAAGCTAATGGACAAATTGGCTATGAGTTAAAACCTGAGGAAAAACCAGTTACAGTCAAACAAATGAAAGAGCTGTTTGACCAATTGAGAGAAGAACTAAACATGTCAAAAAAGGACTGATTTCAGATGAAAAGAAAAGCAGCGAAAAATGAAGCAATGACAAATAATATGACGCCAACAGAAAGCATGGCACATGATCAAGGACAAACACAATTTGACGAGCAATCAAATAATCGACAGGCAAACCGAAATTCTCACCAAGGAAGACAAGGGGGAGCATCTCGTGACTAAAAAGCATGTGAAAAGCAAGGATATCAAAGACCATAAAAAACCGATGAATCCAGATATCTTAGAAGAGGAATTTGGCAACGAGCTTGGGGATGTGAACAGCAGTAAATGGATTGATTCCCTTATGAAGCCTAAAAAAGATTCTGAATGTCATAAAAAACAAAAGAACAAGTAATAAAAAACGATCCTCGTGTGAAGTGACCCCCTTAAGTTAGACACGGTATTTATTAGACAGCTTTCGAGGCATGAGTTCGATATTGTATCGGACTCATGCCTTTTAGTTTCGTCTTTATACGTGTGTGATTGTAGTA
>NZ_JAIVLB010000056.1 GCF_020524495.1 Bacillus stratosphericus
TACAAGGTTTGTCAATCTAGCCCACATGTTGTCAATTCTATTTGCAACGGTAAATAGTCCGTGCATAATCTGACTAGACAAATGAGCTTTTTTACTGTCTTTGTGAGACTGTATTTCACTAGCGTTTTTATTAAGTTCATTCTCAACAGACTGCATATCTTCACGCAGCTGCTCTGCATATTTCGAGTTTCGTCTAGTGTCATAGTCCTTTCTAAGCCTTACCATGTTCTCACTCCTTTTTTGGCAAAAATAAAAAGACCCTATCTAAGCGTCTTGAGCATGTCATTTATATACCGTTCCAAGTTTTTCACTTGCTTTGCTTGATCTACCGTTATTCGCTGTATATCTTTGCGAAAGTTCGCAAATGTGATCGTTGGGCTACTATATGGATCGAGAGGATTATGCTGAATTGATACGACTCTCAAATCGTCCTCAAAGGTTATTCCGTCTGCGGTGTCGGCAATGACATGGATTGTATCGCCTAACCAAAAATCTTGCTCAATTTCAAGCAGTTTAGGCTCGTATATTTTTTGAAACTCAACTTCCACCGTCATTTCAGGATAAGGGTTCACATGCTTCTTTAATGCTGAAATGATACTGCTTGATTTTTTGTATCTCTCATCTTTAATCGGCTCTGCCCAGCGCGGCTTTCCTTCAATGAGAAATTTATCTTCATTGGGATGAATATAAAGAACTGGATCAAATATATATACAGGCTCTTCCCCTTCCTCTTTCGTTGCTGGTTTTTCGTCATCTTTTGATTCTGTTTCTTTTTGAGCACCATAGCCCCATGCGCGTGTAGTGCAATTCTGAGAATCCGTAGTGATTGTGATACCGGGCATGTTATAACGACTATCAAGCACAAAATCTATTTCTTGTCCCATCTTTTTATAGACATGAATTTTGTAATTGTCCACGTCTAACTCTAGGTCATAATCTTCAATGATTTCATCCATAAGCTCTGTTGAATTTCTTTCACCAAAGTTTTCCTGTTCTGCAGAAGGAATTTCTTCATCTTTTGCGTGGATGACGTACTTAAAATCTGTTCCTTTAAGGGCAATATCAAGTGCTTCTTTAATGCTTAGTTTTTTAGAAACTGCTTTTTCAATTCTATTATTAATTAACAGGACTGAATAAATATGTGCAGCTGTAACTGTTTTTGTCAGCATTCCGTTTTCTTGATGAAGACTCACATTTGTAATGTAGTATTTTTGATGATTGTATTTCTTTTCGTCAAGGTACAGAATATTATCTACAACCAACAACTCAAATTCAGTTGCATTTTCCTGCGTGCGTGCTAATGAGAATGTAAATGACTTTTTTCCTGTAGTGTCGGC
>NZ_JAIVLB010000057.1 GCF_020524495.1 Bacillus stratosphericus
GGTCGTATGATTGATGATCGTTACACCTTTTCCTTTAGCTCTCAACGTCACTTGGTAATCATGCCGTAAAGGATTGATTCTAAAATCCCCAATGTTATAGATGCTGAACGTTTTCTTATTCTTAAATGAATATTCCAAGTCATCACGCATCTCTATATTCATACTGGGACTCCATCGTTCTCCCTCAAATGTTTGAGCATTTAGTGATGTGCTTTTTGATTCAGCAGTCCCCAACATATCCATAAATTCCACACTAAAAACAACGTGATTTTTTTCTTTTTCCTTTGGTACTGTAAAATTCCCATCACATGTCACTAAAAACCTTCTGTTTGGAAATAGATCACATGAAATGTAATATGGGAAAGGTTTAACTAATAAAGCATATAGCTCACTTCTATAGCTGTAGAAATTTTCAGCAATGATTGAGTTCATATATATTTCAAGCTGAATCTGTCTTTCTTTGTACTTCACATCCCGCGGGTGTTGCGGCAGTACAATACCGTTAATTCGTGGTAATGACACTGTCTCAAATTCAACAATTGGTGAGGCAGGTGTCAGACTTAATGGATGAAAATGAGGAAGCAAATCACTGAGACTCTGCTCACCCAAACCATTGTTAAAATCAATATACAATTCCATCTACCTCACCCCACTCATAAATGCTTGTTGTCTATAGCGCTCACCAGTCGTTTGATCAATCTTTCGACCATCCATATAGTTGTTGCTATCTTTGGAGACTAATTGTTCAAAGCCTTTTTGCATCATCATTAATCCTTGAGACAACAGGTCTATTTGTTGAGACATAAGGCCAATTTGTTTGTTTTGGTTTTCGATCATCTGTCTCATGTCAGATCCATCTTGCTGCCTGCTCTGAGGCTTGTCTCCTTTGTTACTAATGCGATCAAGCATCTGTAAAGCCGTGGAGATCATACCATCCCCAAAACTAGGCACTCCAAGCTCTTTGCCAAGGTTAGAATACAACTGTAAAGAGCGTTTACGATACTTTGGCTCAGTGGTAATTGCATATTCGCGCCAGCCGTTCTCCCCTAGCTGCGCAATTTGATGATTATCAATGACACCACCAGATGCATAACCGATGTAAGGTCCACCGCGCGCCATAGATTTTAACCCCGGATGATTATAGATGCCGCCATAACGCTTGTTTAGATAGTTAATCGCAGCAATGATCTGATGAACTGGATTTCTAATATCTCCATATCCCTTTTCTTTATGCGCTGCAAAAGTCGAAGGGATAAACTGCATTAACCCTTGAGATGGATGACCAGCCTTAGCATTACTATCCCAATTGTTCACAACCGTTGGATTTCCACCTGATTCCCTCATCGCAATAGTTTCTAGCGCTTTAGAGAATGAAGGCGAAGTACCTTTTATAGCAATTGCTTGAGCAACCCACTTTTTGACCGCAGCACTACCACCTACACCTTTGAATGCCCCTCCGTCTCCTCCAAAATCACCTAACGATTTTGTTAGAAATCCTAAAGCTCCTTTTTGAATCGTTTTTAAAATACCTGTTCCTAAACCGTCTATCCCTTTGCCGGATTTAAAGGGAATAAGACCGCCGAATATATTGCTGATGATTTTCTTTGGTCCGGCCATTACAAGATCAAACATATCTGATCCAAAATCTTTCACCTTGCCGACTACTTCACCAGCTTTTTTAATGCCCTTTTTAAAGAAATCGCCAACGCCGCCAGCATAACCCGGTAATCCCTGTGAAGCGATTTTTTTTGTCTCGTCATGTGGCAAGACTGATGTTCCGCGGGGTAAATCCCAAATTTGAGGACCACCAACTCCAACCATGTATGTTCCAATACCGGGAGTGTGAGCAAGTTCATATCCTTCCTCACCAACAAGCGCACGACCACCCGGATGATAGTCAGTACCTTTGGCATATGAATGCTTGGCGCCTTCCTTTTTACTTGCGTATCCTTTAGGTTTCCACTCTGGGATTGTAGGAATATGCATAAACTCAAGAACTTTATTAATACCGTCGGTAATCGTATTAACGACACCAGCTAAATCAACAAGGAATGTATTCCATCCATCTAGCACTTCGCCAGTCTCCCAATCAACTTGATCGATATGACCTTGTGCTTGTTTCTTTGCTTCTTCAACAACGCCTTTATGAGTTTTTTTAGCTTGGTCTATTGTTTTGTCTTTTTGATCTTTTGCAGCTTTAACGGTCGCATCATGTTGCTCTTTGGTAATCGTTTTTTTGACATAACGTTGATCATCTGCCTCTTTAATAACTGCAGCTGCTTCCTTTTTGGCATTACTAATAACCTTATCCTTGGCATCTTTACTATGTTTCACTGTGGCAGCTGCTTGCTTTGCAGACAAATTAGACGACTCTTCTTTTAGCTTTTTAGAGATGAGTGTTTGTTCATCCTTGCTTTTTGTAAGAGCCGTTTTAATTTCTTTATTTATTGCTTGTGTATGTTTTTTGACTTCTTTCCATTCTTCTTTAGTCAATTCACGGTGTTCTTTAGCTGCTTTTTCATAGATTTTTTTTACTTTATTCTCGTGTTTCTCTATTTCCTTTTGCTTCTTCTCATTACCTTCTTTGATGCTCTTAAGAATTCCCTTCTCGTCTTTATCTTTAAGAGCATCATTTTCCGCATAGAATTTACCCAAAACATCTAAAGCTTTATCAGCACTGTCTTGGTAACCTTTTTTCAACGTGCCTGCCATCTCGGAGAACCTATCAGTCATATCCTTAGCTAAATCATCTGTAATTTTTGTTTGATTACGATAAAGGCTGTCTAATTTTGCATTGGCTTTTGTCTCCATATCTTTATAAGCATTTATAGCTTTAGAAGTGGATTCAGATACTTTATCACCAAAATCTATCGTTGCTGGTAAGACGCGTTTTTTTAGGTTGTCATAATATTTAAACCCTGCTTCGCCTAGAAGCGTGACACCCGTTATTAACATGCCTACAGGACCACCAAGCACAGATAAGCCGCCTCGGAGTAAACTTACAACACCTGCACCTTTTTTAAGGATGTTAAACAGCCCAAAACCACCTTTTGCAAGTTTCAAAAATCCTCCTGCGCTTTTCACGGCGTTTACACCCGCCATGGCTATACCTTTTCCGAATTTAAGTATCTCAGGAAGAAATGAGAGCGCAAGACCGCCGATCATACCCATTGGACCCCCGAACATCATTAAACCGCCGCCAGCGATCCTAGAAGCCCCACCTAGCCCTCGCATTGTCCTTGAGGTTCTTGTGGTTGTTTGATTTAAACGCCCCATTCGGGTAGTCGCTAGACCCGTGTTTTGTTGTAATCGACTCATCCGGGTGGACATAGCAGCGGTCGAAGCTGCAGCCGTGTTAATACCAGTCGCCGCAGTTCGTGAAGCGACACCCGCTGCAGTAACTTGTGTTGTGTAAACACCTAGACTTGCTGACGATCCCCTGACAGTTCCCGTTAAATAGGTACCGGCAGTTCGCAACACTCGCCATCCCTCTGCCATTCGGGGAATGAGACTTAATAGTAATAAAGAAGCTCCGCCTAAAAGACTAAAAGCTGTTACAGCTGCACCAGTAACGGCAATTGTTTGCATTACAGATGGAGGCAGATGATCAAACCAGTTAAGGAATTTCGTTAAAACATCTGTAGTTGCACGAATCACAGGAATAAATTGATTTCCTAGCGAAATAACTGTGTTGTTGACAGCTGCACGCAGGTACTCCATAGACCCCGCAAGGTTATCCATTTGATCATTTGCAACTTTTTCAGCAATACCGCCACTGCTTTCTATTTCTTTGGTGAATTTATCAATTTCATCACCGCCTGCATGAAGCAAGGTGATAAAACCAGATAAAGCATGTTGACCAGCCAATTGTTTTGCGATACGGATTTTTTCGGTTTCTGTATAGTTTTTCGTCTTTTCGTTAATCTGATCTATAATGTTCGATAAAGGTTTCATACGGCCGTTTGCGTCAGTAATACTAAGACCAAGTTCGTGAATAGCGTTACCAGCTGGTTTTGGAGGTGCTGCCAGTCTTGTTAACGTAGATCGTAACGCCGTACCCGCCATGTCAGCTTTAATTCCACTATTCGCCATAATACCCGTCGCAGCTGCTAGTTCCTCCATGCTGACACCTGCTGTTTTTGCAGCTGGTGCCGCATATTTCATCGTTTGACCAATCTGTTCAAGCGTGGCGTTAGAGTTTGTGAATGTGTAAGTCATTGCGTCAGCGACCCGGTTTGTATCTTCTGCGGCAATGTGAAACTCTGTGAGAATGTCAGATACAATATCTGACGTTACACCTAAATCTGTTTGCCCTGCTGCCGCAGTAGCAAGCAAGCCCGGCATGGCACCAATGATATTGTTTGTCTTATAACCAGCCATTGCAAGGTATTGCATTCCCTCTGCGACTTGACCATCTGTAAATATTGTCGTAGCCCCTAAATGACGCGCAGTTTCTGTAAGACGGTTCATTTCACCAGATGATGCGTTTGCCACAGCACCGACCCTACTCATTGCCTTCTCAAAATCTGCAGCCACTTTAACCGCACCGCCAATTGCGACGGTTCCGGCTACACCAATTCCTGTTAATGCCTTCCCTGCCATTCCCGCAGCAGAGTAGACAGATTGCAACTCTTCTGATACTTCCCCAGCATTCTTTTTAAAAACAGAAAAAACACCAGCAGCTTTATTTCCTGTGCTTTGTAATTGCTCAAATTCTTTAGATACCTGCCGAAGCTCTTTTTCTAGCTTCTGGTGTACAGCGATGGATTCGTTGAGTTTTCGAGCGTGAATTTGTGTTTCTCTTTTATCACGCCCTTTTTCTCTTACCAATTGTTCATAACGTTTTCGGTGCTCTTCTACTACTTTACCCTGAATACGATATTTATTGTTAAGTCCGTCAACTTTGGCTTGCAATTCTTTTGCTCGATTGCCGGTATTCTTATAAATTTCAGTAGCAGCTTTAAATTCAGAATTAGCAAGACGCATTTGTCTTTGAAGCCCTGTAATACCTCTGTTAAAACCTGAGTCATCCAGATTGACTTTGGCGATCATATTGCCGATTGCTTGAGTCATTTATGTACCACCCCGCTTCCCTGACGAAGATTTCAAGACTTAGAATATTTGATCTATCGTTACTTCTTTTGTTTTGCTCGCTTCTGCGTTCAATTTTAAGAAATGAAAAATATCCATTTGATCAATTTCATGCATCTTCCAGCCTTGCTCAAGTAATTTGGTATAGATTTTATTTAATTGATCTTTTCCGTTTTTTAAAGGCTCATCTACGCCTTCATGTCGGGCAAAAAATCTTTTTCTTCCTGCGTTTCCGCCACTTTAAATCCCATGATTTCCATCATGATTTTTCTTACTGCATCCGCAATTTCAAAAGATTGAAAGCCTTCTAGAAACTGATCATAAGTAAATTGATTCTGAAATACACGTACAATGAATTTGATTCGTTCATTCATGCTTTTAACAATCTCTTTTGCATTTTCCGCTGCTGCTGCTTTTTCATCTAACTCAAAAGCCTCATAGAGTGTTTTTGCGTTAGTTCTTGGCGCAATGAATGTTTTGTGTTTTTTCTCTTCTTCGAACCACATAGAGATAGAAATTTGTTTTTGAGTCATAGTGACTCCCCCTTATTTTTTATTTTCCAATTAAAAAAGAGAGCTTTTCAGCCCTCTTAAGCACCTTTTCCAATATCAACGCTGCTGCTGTTTTCTGTTTTGTCATCTTTGTATGCATCACCAAAAACCGACTTGTAAAATGCATCAAGATTAAAGTTTTCAGCATCTTCATCAGTAACAACTTTGAAAAGATCATCCTGCTCTCGATCAACAAATTCCGCTGATAATTTAATCGTTTGGAAATCTGTTTTTTCTTCCTTCGTCTTCCACTCATCACCGGGTAAAGAAAAACGACCTTTTAATAAGCCGACATGACGTGACTTCCCGTTTGCTTTTGGCCCTTCAAACGTCATTGCGACCCATGGTGGGATGATGTTCTTTTTGAACAAATAAAGTCCGTTTTCGTTTTGTTCAATACCTAATAGTTTCGCAAGGATTTCCATAGGTAGATCCCGCATTTCAATTTCAAGCTTTGTGGCACCAGTTGAAACCACTAAATCCACCAGTTTGTTATCTGCATACTGCTTTTCGGTTGATGTCTCAGTTTCCACCTTCATATTGATTGCATATTCGTATTTTAAAATTTCAGTTGGCACATAGAATTTACCTTGCTTTTGCAATGGTGCAAACTGAACATTTTCCAAACCAGTTACTGAACTGTACTCAGCCATAGTTAGCCTCCTAGTATTATATTTTTTTCAAAACGATACCCTTTTCTTATCAATCTCTCTTTCTCTAAAAAGTCATTGATGGGTATAGTGGGCGTAAAATCTAAACGCTCCATCACATCCCCGATTGCAGCCATAATGGGTTGCGGATCGGCATTGTGATAAACATCTATTTGATAGGTTGCGCTATCTTGTATGGGTCTGTTATCAGCCCATTTGATCGGTTTGTAGTTGATTTCTTGCAGCACAACATACGGCGGGCTCGACTTTGTACCCTCTGGCACTGCAAGCTCATAGATGTCACCTTTGTCTATTAAAGACAAAAGCGCTGGATCATTCTCCAACGCTTCAAAAATGGCATTCTTGCAAGTATCTGCACGCCTTATTAAGTTTTGATTGATCATAGTTTGCTCAGCGCCTGTCGGTATTTATCTGCTACTCTTCGTATAGCCTCGTCCCATTTTGCTTCTACAGTACGCGTAAAGAATTTTTGCGCTGGCTGATGTAAGGTGCCGAATTCAGGGAAATGAATTCTCCACTTCGTGTCCTTACGTGACTTTGATTTCGGCCAACCAACCGCAACATATTTTATCCCTTCTCCATCAGTACGAAGCCGCGTAATATCAAGATCATCCTGCATGTGTTTTTGGCCTTTGTCGGATCTTGGTGTGTTTGGATGAAGTTCATCTTTTATCACGGTTGCGCCAGCTGTAAGAGCTTCTTTATGCATCTTACTGACCTTTCTCTGCATGTTGCCAATGGCGTTTTCTAATTCCTCTAAGCCATCGATTTGTAAATTAAACATCACTTCACCGCCTTTGCCCTAACTGTGAGGAAATGAAGCCTTGAATAATTCGGTAATATAGACTCAATTTCGTAAGTTTTCCCTTTGAATAAGAGCCTCATATGATCGTCAATATCTTCCCTGTGGCGAATGGTGAATTTGATTGTATGTTCTTTTTGAATCGCAGCTGCAGCATAATATTCAGCGCCATTTAATCCCTCTGCTTTGGCCCAGCATTCAACCACGGTTTCCCAACCGTTGTCACCATCGACAGGTAAACGAGTCTTTTCTTTTTTCTGCTGAAACTGGATGCGGTGTCTCATGTCATTCAGCATCTTTTTCACCATCCACAACGACATATTTAAGTTGATTGATCATTGTTGTGAGAACCCCGTCAAGATTGGAGGTTGTGCCTGATATTTGCCTATTCTCATACCAATGAGTTGTAAATGACATGACCGCCAGCTCTGCTTGCGCTAAATTGTTAGGGAATTTCAGGCCCGTTGCATTCGTGATGTACTCTTTTGCTGCAGCGATAAAATGTAAAATCAAATCATCCTCCGCATCACCATCAATGCGGAGGTATTTTTTTGCTTTTTCAAGCTCTTTTTGTTCTGCCTCTGTCATCCGGCATCACCTTTATTCAGATTTTTGTGTTTCAAATGCTTCAACTTTTTCTTGGAGATCAGTGATCATTTTCTGTACTTCTGAATTGATGTTGTCCCATTTAACGCTACCTTTCCCGATTGTCCGGGAATTAACTGAACCATCACCTAGATGTTCATTTTTAATAGAATCTGTTTCAATCACTGCAGCCTCGCCTTTATCACCTTTTGGACCCTGCTCTCCTGGATCACCTTTTTCTCCTTTTGGACCTTGAGGGCCTTGCTCACCGGGATCACCTTTCAATCCCTTAACAATAAGGGGGTTTTCCTCGCTGTTGTCTCTGATAGAAACAGGCGTGATAGGTTTACCGTCAGGCCCAGCCTCTGCAGATGTGTATACTCCATTACTTTCATTCAAAAAATCTTTAGCCATGATAGATCAATTCCTTTCAATTTTTATTTATTTTCCAGCGTCTACAGCTTTGTCTTCATCAGTTTCAGGTGGCTTTTCATCAATAACTTCAATTCCAGTAAATTCAGCAAATACAACAGCTTCATCATCCCAAAGCACGACATCATCTCTTTGGATAACTCGTACATCTGTTGAGTTTCGGTAGAACGCTTTGCCACCCACATCAGTAGATCGGATGGAATACTGTTGTCGATCAAAGAGTTTTACAGCCTCAAACAAATCACCAATAATCAGTGGATATTTAGGTTTTGTTTTAGTACCACCATTCGGAAGATATTTATTAGAAATTACATGTACTGTTTTTTCAAATAATTGTTTCTTTGTTTTGTTTGTTGGATCTGGCTGCAAAAGATATCTTCCTTGGTTGTCTTTTAACTTATCAAGATAGTTAAATCCTGACTGGTTTGTGACAAATACCGAAGTTTCATTAATAGCTGGATCAAGCTGTACATTTGTGATGTCTTTAATGTCATCTGTGGTGGAAACAGCTTTTTTGTCTAATTTGTTCAATACTTTCAAGATGTTCACGTTGCGTGTAACAGCCGATTTTTTCCCTAACCAATTGACTAAGAATTGCATGAGTGCTTCCCTTGTATCACTCAATAGATCATTTGAAAGAACTAAAATGCCAGCTCGATTTTTAATGTCGTATTTAATTCTCTCAAACTTTGGATTTTCCAATTCTTCAATATCTTCTAATTCATCAATATCAACCAAAGGCTGCATATCAGCATTCTTTTCAAGCGTTCTTGCACCTTTATTTGTGCCAACTGGAATAACATCAACCAGATTAGCCAGCGTATCAAATTGACGTCGTCTTTCGTTGATCTTTGTGGTGATATCTTCTGGAACAATTAAGCCCCCATCTTCATCCACAGACTCTTTCATTGCAGCCAATGGTTTTGGTGCCCTACCTTTTATGATGGCATCTGCAAATAATTCTGTATGATTTAATACTTGTTTACCGCTGACATCGTTTGAAACAATCTGTGAATTAACACCCTGATCATCCTGCTGATCCTCATCACCGTAATCAACGTACATATTTCGCATTTCTTCATAGTTTTGAATTTGTTCTTTCAAAACCTGTGCCTCAGCAAGCATTGTTTTAGCTTCATCAACCTTCCCCTCATCATTTAGAGCCATGATCTTATCACGCTTTTCCGCTAAAGCTTGGCGGAGTTCTCTTTCTTTTACTGTCATACCTTCCTTAGCGAAGAATTGGATAGGCAGACGTAACAATTTGTTGTGTGTTTTTGATTTTCCCAAAATGGTTTCCTCCTCAAATTTCCCATAAAAAACACCCCTAAATTTCTAGGAGTGCTGCATGTATGGCATTTTGTTGTTGTTTCAAGCTTATGGTATTTTCTTGATTTTCAGGTTCTTTGGATAGTTTTGAAGCGATCTTAGCAGGTACGTTTTTGAACTGAGAAACAATGGTTTCATCTATCTGTGCTGCAACATTCTTTTCCTCCGTGACTGCATCAGCTAAACCATATTGCAACGCCTCATCAGCTGTTAACCATGTTTCATTATCTAAAAGGTAACGCAAGGTCGATTCTTCTAGTTTCTCTCCCGCCTTTGCCAAATAGGTTGAAACGATGCTATCAGTGATTTTGTCCAAGTCTTCTGCAGCTTTTCTAAATTCCGCAGCATTACCGATCATACCCATGTAAGGGTTATGGATCATCATCATTGAATTACTCGGCATCGTAATAGTGTCGCCAGCCATTGCAATGACAGAAGCTATGCTTCCTGCTAGTGCATCAACATAAACATTTATCTTCGCTTTATGCCGCTGCAGCATCGAGTGAATTGCTTGTCCCTCAAATACATCACCACCCGGTGAATTAATATAAAGATCAATTTCGGCGACTTCGCCCAAATCTTTCAAATCTGCTTGAAATGCTTTAGAAGAACTTTCACTAAACCAACCTTCTCCAGTAATGGAACCATACAAAGTTATTTCTGCAGAAACATCATTCAGTGGCTTCATGTTCCAATACTTCTTGTTTTTCTTCATCTCCGTCACCCCCTTTCAGATTCCTCTTACTCACCCTGCTTAACTGATATTCTTTCATGATTGAAAGGGGAACTAGATTCAAATTACCAAAATGCTCATCACCGATTTCACCAATACCTGTCATATCCTCTTTTTCTAGAATTTTATTAATAGTGAATGCCCCGACACGCTGCATGACTTCGTAAAATTCAGCTCTTGTTTTACTGTCTCCACGTAGTTCTGTTTCTAAATTGAATTTAAAATAAAATCCTTCTTTTAATTGAGCAGGCGTAAGGATTTTATCGTTCAATTCTTGTTCAATATTTGTCACGATAGGCTGCAGGGTTGTTTTCACGTAATCCAAAGACTGCTGCTCAATATTCGAAAAGGTCGCCCGGTCCAATTCTCCAATTTTATGAGGTGGCACTTTATAGATGGAGGCTATTTGCTGACGATTCCATTTCATAGATTCAATGAATTGAGCATCTTTCATAGGCATTGTTACTTGTGAATAATCAAGACCCGCATCAAGTACCGCAATGGATTGACCTGCGTTGACTTCTTCCCAATCATCTCTAAGAACCTTCTTACTCTCTCTATTCAACAAAGACGGTGTTTTGATTACACCAAACGGCGCCCCACCATTTTTGTAAAACTTAGCATTGAATTTTGTGGCAGCCCTATTTGATCCGATATTATCTCGAATAACAGATATAGGCGTTTGACCTACAATGCCATCTAAAGATAGGTTCTTGAAGTGCAGTACTTCATGATAGTGCAGTTCAACATATTTCCCATTGATAGTTGTTGAGTACCAAACTTTCCCTGTATCCGGATCAATATTTGTATTTGTTGATTCGGGATTTAGTGGGTAAATGGCTTCCACATCCCCATCACGATTATAGACAAGACGATTGTAACTGTTTCCCCACGTTGCCATTCTCAACATGACAAGAGCTTTCCACGTAAAACTGGTCATATACGGGTTTACCTTATGCAAAATCATCCTGCTAATGTCGTTTTGAATAGTCTTTACGCTTCCTTCTTTGCTCTGAAATAATTTTATAGGGAGTTTGGCTGCATCTTCGGCAAGCACTTTCACGCAAGCGTACACATCTGGATGCAAAATCGCATTCTCAGAAGAGACATGCTCCCCTGATGACGTTTCAACACCTGCAAATATGTTCCGAAACCACTTAGCAGGACTCAATAGAGATCCGCTATCTTCTTCCGCTACACGATTTTCAATCTTTGGTCGTCCTCGTAATAACAAATTCATTCACCCCTGTCTATTTCATCTTCTTTATTTTGATTCAGGGTGATTCTGCTAATTAAAAAAGCAGTGAAAACAAAAAAAACACCTGAGACAAAAAGCCCGGTATTTACTGAAATTCTAAAACATGCAATTGCTATCAAAACCATTCCAAGTATAAGGAAAACATCCTCTAAGTATTTTGACCACTCTTTCATTCAACAGCTCTCCTCCTAAAAACTAAATTGACCAGACTGGATATATTCGTTCAAGTCAAATTGCTGATTTACTTGACTAGCCCTTACATGAGCGTTTATAAGTGCAGCTGCTGGGTCAATACGTTGTGTCGATTTTGATTTATCAAGCATGATGTTCTCCTGCGCATCAATCTTTGTCACAGCGTTCCCCATCGCCCACGTTAATAGATCATTGTTGTCATGAATGATTTTTCGTGCTTTGACCTTTTCACGGAAATCTTTAGTTGGCTCAGACAAAGTTTGCACCCCTTGCCTAATCTCGATCATGACGTAGCCATCAGCCTCCATCTGCTGCGCAAACTGTGTGGCGTTATACGGATCATAACCAATCTCTTTAATTTTCCAACCTTTTTCTTCCTCAAGTCGTTTGATATAGGCACGTATATAATCGTAATCAACGACCGCACCATCAGTAAGCGTAAGCCAGCCTTTCTTGACCCATAGATCATAAGGGACACGGTCTGTTTTCATACGCTCATGAAATGTGTCTTCCGGCATAAACCCATGTGAAGTCACATAATACATACCGTTTTCAAGTTGAAATTCAAAACTTGCTGCAGTTAAATCGATGCGTTTTGACAAGTCGATGCCTACATAACACTCTTTACCATAAAGGTCAGGAATACTCTCATGTTTCCCGCAATCTGACCAAGCCTGCATATCCATATATCCACCATCACGCATATTGACCCAGATGTTCATGTTTTTAGTTAAGAAATTACGCATTTTTTCTGGGACTGCAAGAGCCACTTCTAACTCACCACGCAAGAAATTTAATCCGTGTTCGTTTGTTGCAACGATAGGATTTGCTTTAATCCAATTGCGTTCATCTTTGATGTCATCATCTGGATCAAGTTCATTAATCATGACAAAGTATTGATCGTTTGTTTCTACATTGTTTGGATCAACAATTTTCGAAACATATTGATACTCTACTCGGTAAGCAGGATTATTTAACTCAAATCCAGCTGTCGTAATAATCATCATAAGTGGTTGTGATCTTGTGGCCATCCCTGATGATAGAACATCATAGATTTCAGAGGTTTTATGAGCATGGTATTCATCTATAATGCCGCATTGAGGGTTGAAACCATCCCCGGTTTTCCCTGCATCTTTAGATAGCGCCTCAATTTTCGATAACGTTTTAAGGTGTTCTATTTGTCCATAGGCGACCCGGTATTTTTTTTCAGGTACATTAAGCAAATCACACTTGCTGATTTGAGCTTTAATTTCATTCCAACATATTTTGGCTTGCTCGGTTTTTGTTGCACCAATATACACCTCAGACATGTATTCATCGTTTGCGAATGCCTCAAACGACCCCACACAAGCAAGGCTTTGTGTCTTGGC
>NZ_JAIVLB010000058.1 GCF_020524495.1 Bacillus stratosphericus
TACTTCTAATTGATTTCTTCTCTCTTCTTCACGTTTCGATAACATGTTCATCCCCCGCAGAATTGTGTTATTACCCTTATTATACAAAAAAGCTTGTAGACTTTGTCTACAAGCTGAGACACCTTTTTGAAAAAGGTGTCTTAACTGGGCTAGCTGGATTCGAACCAACGCATGACGGAGTCAAAGTCCGTTGCCTTACCGCTTGGCTATAGCCCAAAAATGGTGGAGGGGGGCGGATTCGAACCGCCGAACCCGGAGGGAGCGGATTTACAGTCCGCCGCGTTTAGCCACTTCGCTACCCCTCCACATATGGAATTGAAAAAAGAAAAACAGTGCCGGCAAGAGGACTTGAACCCCCAACCTACTGATTACAAGTCAGTTGCTCTACCAGTTGAGCTACACCGGCATATGGTGGAGGATGACGGACTCGAACCGCCGACCCTCTGCTTGTAAGGCAGATGCTCTCCCAGCTGAGCTAATCCTCCATATCATGGTGACCCGTACGGGATTCGAACCCGTGTTACCGCCGTGAAAGGGCGGTGTCTTAACCGCTTGACCAACGGGCCAGTTTGTCAAGTTTGCTGTTTACGTGAAGCTGACAAAAGTTATTATATACAGGTTGTCCCCCTTTTGTAAAGGGGAATTTTATTTTTTTATTTTCTAACTATTCATCCCCTTTCAGCACAACGTTTTGATTGAAATATAATTTCAATATATAAATTTAATATTGAAATTTCATATCATACTCAATATAATGAAAATGAAGAAATAAGGAGGTATGTCCCATGCAGCCATCTCAACTGCGTTCTTTGACAACAGAATCAAGAAACCCTAACACACTGGGAATTTCACAAGCAGATCCGCTCGAAATGCTCAAAATGATTAATGAAGAAGATATGAAAGTCGCTCAAGCAGTCAACCGTGTACTTCCACATGTAAAAACAGCAAGTGACTTTGCCTATGAATCCATCTCAAATGGAGGAAGACTCATTTATTTAGGTGCTGGAACAAGTGGCAGAATTGGCGTCATGGATGCTGTTGAATGTCCGCCCACCTATAGCGTTTCACCTGATGTCATTGTCGGCATCATGGCAGGCGGGGACTCCGCTTTTTCACATGCTGCCGAAGATGTGGAGGACAATGAAAGAGCTGGCAAACAGGATTTAGTAAACATCAACCTAACGTTCAAAGATACGGTAATCGGCATTGCCGCTAGCGGTAGAACACCTTATATCATGGGTGCTTTAAATTACGCAAGATCCATTGAAGCAAAAACAGTAGCCCTTAGCTGCAATGAACAAGCAGAAATTAGCGAGCTGGCAGACTGCGCCATTGAAGTCGTCGTTGGACCAGAAGCCATTACTGGATCAACACGAATGAAAGCAGCATCCGCTCATAAAATGATTTTAAATATGATTTCTACCTCTGTCATGATCAGACAAGGCAAAGTATATGAAAATCTGATGGTTGATGTAAAAGTCAGCAATCATAAACTAAAAGAACGCGCCATCACCATCATTCAGCATGTGACAAACGCTTCCTACGAACAAGCCGCTAAAACCCTTGAAGCGGTGGATTTAGAGGTCAAAACTGCCATCGTCATGCTCCAAACAAATACAGATAAAAAGACAGCAAAGGATTTACTCAACAAAGCAAATGGCCACATCGACAAAGCCATCTTACGTCATCAATACTAAAGGAGGCAGAGCTCATGTCAGCAGGTGGACTCACCCTACTACACACAATGAAATCAAAGCTCCCCCAATCTGAAAAAATCATTGCAGACTACATCCTTGCCAACCCTGACAAAGTCATTAAGAGCACAGTACATGAAATTAGTCAGGCTGCCGGTGCAAGCAGCTCTGCCGTGATCCGCCTTTGTAAATCTCTCGGGCTGGAAGGTTATCACGATTTGAAAATGAGGATCGCTGGAGATTTAATGCAAGATAAACAAGGCTACCGAGATATCGAACAAGACGAAGCACTTCACTCCATTATTCAAAAGACCGCAGGAAACTCGATTCAATCGATTAAGGACACAGCCTCTATTTTAAATGTAGATGCTTTAGAAAAAGCCGTTCAACTGCTGCTATCTGCAAACCAAATCCATTTTATCGGCGTTGGTGCATCTGGCATTGTCGCAGCTGATGCACAGCAGAAATTTCTAAGAATCAACTATGCGGCCACAGCTTTCACTGACATGCATATCGCATCTACTGTCATCGCAAATGCAAAAAAGAACGATATTGTTTTCGGTATATCCTTTTCAGGAGAAACGTTAGACATCATTCAGGCCCTTCAGCTCGCCAAAGAAAATGAAGTGAAAACTATTGCTTTAACGCATCCAGGTCATACAAGCGTTTCTGCATTGTGTGATGTTCACCTATCGACGTCCGGTTCCAATGAAGCACCTTTTCGCAGTGCTGCCACTTCCTCTAGAATGGCACAGCTCTACTTAATTGATGTCTTGTTCCTTAGTCTAGCTTCTCGTCAATATGAACAGACAGCGCAATATATTGACAAGACAAGGCATGCTATCCGCTCCATGAAACGAAAATCGAAGGGGGATTCAACATGAGTCATCAAAAGAAATATCAGCAGTTGGCGAAAGAGATTCTATCGCTCTGTGGTGGTTCTGAAAACATCTCATCGCATACACATTGTATGACGCGTCTCCGAATTACACCGATTGATAATGAAGAAGTTCAAATCACCGCGATCAAAGAACTGGATGGCGTCATTGGCGTCGTCGAAGCGGAAACACTTCAAATCATTTTAGGCACTGGTGTTGTCAACCAAATATCAAGTGCGTTTGAACAGCTATTAAATGCCTCGGGTTCATATGATTTGAAAAACGAAGCACAAAAAAACAAGCAAGCCATTTCACAAAAGAATCGCACACCGTTCAAGCTATTCTTACGACGGATTGCAAGTATCTTCATCCCCATCATTCCCGCGCTTGTTGCGTCAGGACTTATTACAGGAATTACAAAAGCGATCGTGCAAGCGGGCTGGCTCGATGAAAAATCTCAAATTGCCATTATTCTAACGGTTATCGGTTCAGGCTTGTTTACTTATCTCGGTATATTAGTAGGAACAAACGCCGCAAAAGAATTTGGAGGCTCTCCTGCATTAGGCGCATTAGCTGGTATCCTCATTGTTAACCCAGCCTCCGCAGATATTATGTTATTTGGCACAAATATTCTACCAGGCAGAGGCGGACTCATCGGTGTTCTTCTTGCCGCCATCTTTATGGCCCTTGTGGAGATCCGAATCAGACGGTTCGTCCCGCAATCACTCGATATCATCGTCACACCGACCATCACCCTACTTATTACAGGAATCTTTACGTACGTCGTCTTTATGCCAGTTGGCGGATTTATATCTGATGCCATCACCTCAGGACTAACTTATCTATTAAACATTGGCGGTATTTTTGCTGGATTCGTCCTCGGTGCGACCTTCCTTCCTCTTGTTGTGACAGGACTTCACCAAGGGCTGACACCTATTCATATGGAACTTATCAATTCAATTGGAGATGACCCGCTTCTGCCAATTCTCGCTATGGGAGGTGCAGGACAGGTAGGTGCTGCCTTTGCCATTTATATGAAAACAAAAAAGAAAAAGCTGAAAAGAGCTATTGCAGGTGGACTTCCTTCAGGAATGCTGGGTATTGGTGAACCGCTCATTTTCGGTGTCACACTGCCACTTGGAAGACCTTTTCTCACCGCTTGTCTCGGTGCTGGAGTTGGCGGTGCATTTCAAGCCCACTTCCTAATTGCAACTAAGGCGATTGGCGTCTCAGGACTCCCACTGACCTTTATCGTCCACCCACATCAAATGGTTCTTTACTTAATCGGATTAATCATTGCATATGTCGCTGGATTTATCTTCACATACGTATTTGGCTTTCATGATGATATGGCTGTTGAATTCGAGGAAACCAATCATAAGGAGGTCTAGCTCTTAAAGAAATGGCTGTTTTCTTTTGATGACATGTCTATTCATGCTCCTTAGGTTACCAGTACAAACATTTGCATCTAGCTCCCATCCTGTAACGTCTTTGTCTAAAACAGCACCTCAAGAATATCCCGTCTTAAAAAAGGCGAAACGACCGGAACAAGTAGGTTTTTATTCCAGGCAGCTTAGGAAGGTTGATCAAATGATTCAAAACGATATTAAAGCAGGATTTCCAGGAGCCGGGCTCATCATCATCAAGGACGGAAAGATCGTCCATCAAAAAGCCTATGGCTACCGGCAAAAATACGAGGGCACAAAAAAACTCAAATCGTATAAGAAAATGAAAAAGAACACGCTGTTTGATCTGGCATCCAATACAAAAATGTATGCCACCAACTATGCCCTGCAAATGCTTGTATACGAACAAAAACTAGATGTGAATGAAAAAATTCAATCCATCCTGCCCGAATTTCAGGATGAACCAGATGCAAAGATCACCGGCAAAGATCAGCTCTGTGTGAAGGATCTTCTCACACATTCTGCCGGACTCCCTTCCAGTGTGTTATTTTATAGCAAAGAAGCAGCTGGCTCTTTTTTCTCTCAAGATAGACAAACAACCATGAAATGGCTGCCTAAAGTGCCTCTTCAATACTATCCAGGAACCCGGCATATATATAGTGATATTGATTACATGCTTTTAGGCATGATCATTGAGAAGAAAACAGGGATGCCTCTTGATCAATATGTAGAGTCTAAGATCTATCGGCCTCTAGGTCTCAAACGTACAATGTTCAACCCACTACAAAAAGGATTCAAGCCTGAGCATTTTGCAGCAACTGAGCGCTTAGGCAATACGAGAGATGGTGTAATTGATTTTGAAAACATTCGACGATACACCCTACTAGGTGAAGTACACGACGAGAAAGCCTATTACTCAATGGCAGGTGTCTCCGGCCATGCTGGGCTTTTCTCTAACACCTCAGATATGGCGGTGCTGCTCCAGCTTATGCTCAACAAAGGGGGCTATGGGAAAATAACCATTTTTGACCAAGCCTCTATCGATCTCTTTACAACATCCTCAGACACGAACCCAACTTACGGGCTAGGCTGGCGGAAAAACGGCCATACTGACATGGAATGGATGTTTGGAAAATATGCTAGTAACGAAGCCTATGGACATACAGGCTGGACCGGAACGATGACGTTGATTGATCCAAAACACAATCTAGGTGTTGCCTTGCTGACGAATAAGAAACATTCACCTGTCGTTTCACCTGAAACCAATCCTAACCAATTTGTAGGTGACCTTTTCCCAACCGGTACTTATGGAAGCATCATGACCGCAATCTACGAATCTTTTAAGTAAAAGGAAAAAGGAGGAATTTAATGTTAAAATCTCTCTGCCCCTCTGGACTGGTTTTGGCCCTGCTCACCTCTTCCATTCCAACGGAAAAGGTTCTCTCTGCCCCCCTTCCAACCGCCAAACAAATGCTTCAAGACATGTCACTGGATGAAAAGATTGGTCAAATGCTCATGCCAGACTTTCGCAATTGGCAAGCAAAAGATGAATCCGCTCCTACAGGTTTAACAAAGATGAATAAAGAAGTGTCTCATATTGTGGAGAAATATCATCTAGGTGGTGTCATCTTGTTTGCAGAGAATGTCGTTGATACGAAACAAACCGTCAAACTCACCCATGATTTTCAAAAAGCATCTCCAAACACTCCTTTACTCATTTCAATTGATCAAGAAGGCGGAATCGTCACAAGACTACAAAAAGGAACACATTTCCCAGGAAATATGTCGATTGGTGCCTCTAGAAGCAAGAAAAATGCATATGACACAGGAAAAATCATCGGAAAGGAATTAAAAGCATTAGGTATCAATACAAATTTCTCTCCTGTTCTTGATGTGAATCATAACCCAAACAACCCCGTCATTGGTGTCCGTTCCTTTAGCTCTGACCCTACACTTGTCACCAAGCTTGGTCTTCAAACCATGAAAGGACTTCAAAAGGAAAAGACCATTTCCACATTAAAGCACTTCCCGGGACATGGTGATACAGCTGTCGATAGTCACTACGGATTACCGCTCGTGGAACATGACCTTGATCGTTTAAAGAAGATTGAGCTGTATCCATTTCAACAAGCAATAAACGCAGGTGCGGATATGGTCATGACCGCTCATGTTCAATTCCCTGCCATTGATGACACGACCTATCAAAGTAAAAAAGACGGAGAGGACATCATGGTTCCAGCTACCTTATCGAAGAAAGTGATCACACACTTATTAAAAGAAGAGATGGGCTTTCAAGGAGTTGTGGTAACAGACGCCTTAAATATGAAAGCGATCGCAGATAACTTCGGGCAAGAAGAATCCGTGGTGATGGCCGTTAAGGCAGGAGTCGATATTGCCCTCATGCCTGCTCCTGTCACGTCGTTAAAAACGGAGAAAAACCTAGGGAACGTGTTCAATGCTTTAAAACGAGCCGTTCTAACGAAAGAAATCCCGATGTCTCAGATCAACCAATCTGTCGAAAAAATCCTTCAATTGAAGATCAAACGCGGGATCATTTCCACCAAAAAACCAGTAAGCCTTGAGAAAAAAATCAAAAAAGCCACTCAAGTCATTGGTAAAAATTCGCACCGTAAAGCAGAACAAAAAATGGCCCGTGAAGGAATTACTCTGCTTAAAAACAACGAAAAGACCTTACCTTTCAAGCCTAAAAAGAATGACCAAATCATGGTCATGGCACCTTATAAAGATCAAACACAGGCAATGACTGTCACAATCGAATCACTGATCCGACAAAAAAAGATCAAACCTGTACGTATCCAATCCTACGCGTTTGCAGATAAGACCTTCTCGAAAGAAACAGCCAAACTGATTCAAGGTGCTGACTTTGTCATTACCGGCTCTTACATTATCCAAAATGACCCAGCTGTGAATGATGGAGTAATTGATGACAATGTACAGGACCCGAAGAAATGGGCAACTGCCTTCCCACGTGCTGTCATGAAAGAAGCAACATCAAAAAACAAAAAAATGGTCATCATGAGTCTGAGAAATCCTTATGATGCTGCCAATTTCGAGGAAGCCGATACCTTACTGGCTGTTTACGGTTTTAAAGGCTACTCAAACGGACAATTCAATCAACCGAATATTCCTGCTGGACTAGAAGTGATTTTTGGAGCGGCATCACCTAAAGGGAAATTGCCAGTCAATATCCCATCCGTCACTCATCCAAATCAAACCCTTTACCCATTTGGCTATGGACTCAATGTAAAAGGGAAAAAGATCAAATAGGAGGGATTCTCTTGAAAAAGACAGCAAGCCTGATACTCGCTAGTATTCTCATGATAAGCACATTGACCGCCGCCTCCGCAGATTCAGGACGAACAGATACAAAAGGAAAAAAAGCAACAGTCAAAACAGGTATCGAAACATTACTCTCAAGTCATCTCTCATGGCTAAAAGGGAAAAAGGTAGGGCTGATTACGAATCCTACAGGCATTGATGCAAATATGAAAAGCAGTGTCGACCTCTTATTTGAACATCCGAGTATCAAGCTGACTGCCCTATATGGACCTGAACACGGGGTGCGAGGCGATGCACAAGCAGGAGAAGGCGTCGAATCGTACACTGACGAAAAAACGGGCCTGCCTGTTTACTCTCTCTATGGAAAAACAAGAAAACCAACTCCTGATATGCTCAAAAATGTAGATGTTTTGCTGTTTGATATTCAAGACGTTGGAGCTCGTTATTACACCTATATTTACACGATGGCCTATGCGATGGAAGCCGCTAAAGAAAACGACATTCCCTTCGTTGTCCTAGATCGTCCAAACCCAATAGGCGGGCTAAAAGTAGAAGGACCTGTATTAGAACCCGAACAAACCTCATTTGTCGGTCTCTATCCAATTCCATTAAGACATGGGATGACGACTGGAGAGCTTGCACACATGTTTAACAAAGAGTTTCATATCTATGCTGATGTCACAGTCATAAAAATGAAAAATTGGAAGCGATCCCTATCGTTCGATGACACGAAGCTACCGTTCGTCCTTCCTTCTCCTAATATGCCGACAGTTGATAGCACCTTTGTATATCCCGCCACAGGATTAATTGAAGGCACAAACGTCTCCGAAGGCAGAGGAACGACAAAACCGTTCGAGCTTATTGGCGCTCCATATATCAATAGCAACAAGCTAGCAGATCATTTAAATCGGCTTAAACTAAAAGGCATTCAATTTAGACCAGTTTCATTCACCCCGACCTTTTCTAAACATGCCAGGACTCTATCTCACGGTGTGCAGCTATACGTCACAGACCGTTCTTCATTTGAAGCTGTGAAAACGGGGTTATCCATCATCAAAGCCATACATGATTTATATCCTAATGACTTTCAATTCCTTCAAACAGGCAACTTTGATAAACTCATCGGCAATGATTGGATGAAAGAAGAAATCAATCAAGGCACTTCCGTCAAACACATCATGAAGCGCTATCATCATGACCTCAAAACGTTCGAAAAAATACGAAAAAAATACCTCATCTATTAATTCGCATAAAACCTCCAAGGCTTTTTCATGATATAGATTTAGCCACAGCAAGGTGTTCTCAGTTCAAAACGATTGAGTAAAAAGCCAAATAATGCGACAAGCACTTGCTGAAACAGCACAGGGACAGCGACAGCAGGCGGGAAAAAGCTAATGGCAAGCACAGTACCCGCACTAATATTTCGCATACCGCCTGTATACACAATCTCTGCTTTACTAAAAAACTCGGCATTCAGTTCACGCAAGTATGGTGCAACAATAGAACTGTTAATTGAGACCACAACAAACAAGCCTATTTTCGAAAAAGGTGACAGTGCCTGACTGATCGTCTTCGTCACTGCTGGCTTTTCATACTGATGAACGAGCACCCCTAAAATAGATGGAAGCACCACCATACCGAAAAGCCCTTTCATAATGGCCACAATGTCCATATGAACCTATGTACCTACGAGCAGTGACAAGCTGGCTGGCACAATAAATGGCGAAAGCAGTGTATCAATTAAAATGATTTCAAGGTTAACCCAACATTCCCTTTATACATAGCCGCCCATATTACACCTGTCTGAATCACCATCGCAAGCGTCAAACCGGTGATCGTCATGAAATCACCCGCAAATAGTAGATGCCCCGCTGACCAAGCGTAAAGAGGCATCAACACATGCAAAATCATAAACGTTAAAATCAAAGGCAATGGATGCATGACCGTATGCTTTTAAAGCTGAAAAAGTAGCAGATAAGCTCCCTGCAAATGTCATCACGGCAAATACCCATGGCACCAAAAACGTAAAATCCTGAATATGATGCCAATAGTACACCCGGTAGTACACTAATAGGCGTAATGAGTGGCATCATCCGGCCGATCACTTGATTCAGACGGACAAGCATGCCGGCCACCTCCATCCTTCGCTTTCTACCTTTTCTATTGTAACAAAACAAAAAGGTCCTTTAAGAACCCATCACCTGTTTGACAAGCTTTTGACTGGACGTATCCATTCCAACCACTTCTACCTGCACACCAGCTGTCCGATACTTTTCCTTCACACGTTCAATCGCTGACACACCTGATTCATCCCATATATGCGCTTCAGACAAATCAATGACAACGGATTGAACATGTTTCCCTTGATGGAATGCATGGATGAAATCTGTGACAGAAGCAAAGAAAATTTGCCCCTTAATTTGATAAACCCACGTTCCTTCTTGGCTTTCTGTAGAAGTAATATGAATCTTCGATATTTTTGCGACAAGGAAAATGGCACTAAGCAGCACACCTGCAAAAACACCCTTCGATAAATCATGAGTCAACACCACGGTTACAACCGTGACAAGCATCACAATGGAATCTGTTTTCGGGTTCTTTTTTAGCTGTTGGAATGAACTCCAATCAAAGGTACCAATGGAAACCATAATCATCACAGCGACAAGAGCAGCCATTGGGATTTGAACCACGACATCGCCCAATACAAAAATTAGCACCATTAAAAATGCACCTGCTATAAAAGTAGAAAGCCGGCCTCGTCCGCCAGCCTTTGTATTAATCACAGATTGACCAATCATCGCACAGCCAGCCATACCACCAAAGAATCCAGCGACCACATTGGCAATCCCTTGGCCTCTTGCTTCCTTGTTTTTATGACTAGACGTCCCCGTCATATCATCCACAATCTGTGCTGTTAAAAGAGATTCCAGTAAACCAACCATCGCAAGTGCTAAGGAATAAGGAAAAATAATAGCAAGTGTCTCCCAGCTAAACGGCACATTTGGAATGAGAAAAGCAGGTAAAGAACTAGGAAGCTCTCCCATGTCTCCGACCGTTCTGACATCAATATGCCCAAATACAGCGATCATCGTCATCACAATAATCGCAATGAGTGGGGAGGGTATCACTTTTGTGACCATCGGCAAGACATAAATGATCAGCAAGGCACCCCCTGTCATGATATACATAGCCATTGATTCTCCAACGAAATGTGGAAGCTGAGCCATGAAGATCATAATCGCTAATGCATTCACAAAGCCAACCATCACAGACCTCGGAATAAATTTCATCAAACGAGAAACACGACACAATCCAAACACAATTTGAATCAGGCCTGTTAATATCGTAGCTGCAAACAAATATTGCAATCCATGATCTGCAACCAAATTGACCATGACCAGGGCCATAGCACCTGTAGCGGCCGAAATCATGCCTGGCCGTCCACCAACAAACGAAATCACAATCGCAATACAAAACGAGGCATATAATCCAATCTTCGGATCAACACCCGCAATTATTGAAAATGCAATCGCCTCAGGAATCAAAGCCAGGGCGACTAAAATCCCCGCCAACACATCCTGACGCACATATCCAAACCATTCTTGCTTTACAAATAAATCTTTCAAACCATCTACTCCTTTTTTTATATACATACCGTACATTAAAAGAAGATCAAACAAACCTGGAGAATCAGAAAGGAAAACCAGAGAATACTTCACTTTCGGGGCAAAGAGGAACGTACAGAGTCTTTTGTTAGAGAGGATGTCATCACTTTAGTAAGAATAAAAGAAATACGCTGAAGAATCAAGAACAAAATGAAAGCATTTTTTTAGAAAGGTGATACAAATGACCGATCAATGATTTCATCTTATTAGTTGCTTCAGTCTACTCGTAATAAAACGAGTATTCATAATTTAAACAAAAAAAGCCTTCTCATCATCGAGATACCTTGTCATATCATATAGAGGAAAGCTTCCAAGCGGGCTCGAACCGCTGACCTCTTCCTTACCAGTGATTCTTTGATGCCGAATTCATCGTACTGTTTTTCTCCTGGATTGAGTTCGTTCGGTGAATTCGTTTTGATTGTGACCCATTGATCACCGACTTTTCTTTATGGAATAAGGTTGGTCCACAAATGTAATCATTGTGATTTTGAATCGAAACAACCACAACCTTGTCCTTTCCTAAAAATATAATTCGCTTTTTTTGGATTAGCAGATACACAAAATTTTGATGCCATGCTCATATCTCCCTTTTTATATTTTTTGCGCTCCTATCCCTCACCAAGCACCTGAGCCAAGATGACTATTCCGATAAAAAAGACGCCCTAAGGGACGCCAGTATAAAGTAAGCTATGAATTTAATGAAAAGTATTATTTTATCTATTTACACGACGACAACAAGGATTCTTCAAATCACTTCCACAATCGTATTCTTCAACATAGCATTCATTCTCACAAGATTGCGTTACTGGATAGTAGTTCTCAATTCTTTTGATGTGTTTGTTCACATTTTTAATATGAGTTGGATGGATTCGTCTGATTGTACTTTCGCTTATTGTTGTATTAACGATATTACGTGTTGGTGAAACAATTGTTTTGTCCTGACAATGATTTGCCTTACGAGAACCAAAGAAAAAATCGTCCATTCTGTTGCGGCTCATATCAACACCCTTTCAACAGTTTTGACTTTCATCACAGCATATGAAAAAACAGTCAGGCTGTCCTACACACTTATCATTAAAAATGAAAATTCACGTAATTACTATTTATTTTATGCGTATACATGATTAAATTTTTTCTTTAAAGTCTCTCAATTACGATGAATTACATAGTAAAAACTTTATTTTATTCGCTTCCACTTTAGCCCTTACATATACTTGCATGCGCAATATGATATGTATAAATACTTTTTTAAAGGGAGCGTTATTATGAAAAGTAAATATTACTGCTATCGCTGTGGGAAATGCTTTGAATATTGTTGCTGTATAAAAACCATCATAGTTCCTGGAAAACGAGGACGTCCTGGGCGAACTGGTCGTAGGGGAAATACAGGTTCAACTGGTGCCACCGGCGTAACAGGTGCTGCTGGACCTACTGGCGCTACCGGAGATACTGGACCTACTGGCGCCACCGGCGTAACAGGTGCTACTGGCGCCACCGGCGTAACAGGTGCTACTGGCGGCGCTACCGGAGATACTGGACCTACTGGCGCTACCGGAGATACTGGACCTACTGGTGCTACCGGAGATACTGGACCTACTGGCGCTACCGGAGATACTGGACCTACTGGCGCTACCGGAGATACTGGACCTACTGGCGCTACCGGAGATACTGGACCTACTGGTGCTACCGGAGATACTGGACCTACTGGCGCTACCGGAGATACTGGACCTACTGGCGCTACCGGAT
>NZ_JAIVLB010000059.1 GCF_020524495.1 Bacillus stratosphericus
GGAGATACTGGACCTACTGGCGCTACCGGATCCACTGGACCTACTCCAACTTTTTCAACTAAACCTATATTCTTCGGAGGAACAAATAACGGTTTTGCAAGAATAGCTGGGTCACCTGGTCAGACATCAGAAGTCCTTCCTTATGTGATCGCTGGGAATACAGGAAATTTAGTTGCTTTATCAGGAAGTATTAACGTAAATAATTTACAAGCCGGCACCTATACCTATGAGATGGTTACGAATGTTCCAAACAATTCCGTTACCCCACCTCCAGCTAACGTTCTTGCTACAGTGACACTTGTTACTACCGCAACCATAACTGGTACTATTAAATTTTCAAGTAAACCAACAGATGTAGGCCCACAAAGTGTCTTTGTCTCAAATAACGGAGTGTATACTGTAGCTCCTGCAACCGTAACATGGACATCTAATGTACCAGGGGCACCTGTAGTTAGAAATGACTCATTATCATTATTTATATCACCTTCACCAGCTTCAAGCGCTTTATATACAGTTTATTCAAGAACTAATGATTAAATGAAATACACTAAAAAAACCAAGGGTTTTTAACCCTTGGTTCAGACCGTAGACAAACCCCACTTTTACTTGAAGTAAAGGTGGGGTTTTCACTTATTTTATAAAATTTATCAGTTGTCTTACCCTGGACATGGTCGTCTCCATGTCCAGTTTGCTAGCTTTTTGACCCCTCAAGGTCTGTTTTATTTTACCTAGACAGAATGTCTTTTAGTTCAGAAAAATCAGCCACCGCTGCTTCAAGTTCTTGTACCTCATCTCTGTCTCACAGCGCTTAGGGTAAATATAAAAACAACTCTTGATACCTATACACACGCGGTCAAAGAAGCAGATACTCTGGTGGCGGATGCTATATCAAACCTATTGCAAATTCAGTAATTCGTCCCCAAGCAATAAAAAAAGCCTTCTCATCGTCGAGAAACCTTGTCAGATCAATATATAGAGGAAAGCTTCCAAGCGGGCTCGAACCGCTGACCTCTTCCTTACCATGGAAGTGCTCTACCTACTGAGCTATGGAAGCATGGCTCCGCAGGTAGGACTCGAACCTACGACCGATCGGTTAACAGCCGATAGCTCTACCACTGAGCTACTGCGGAATGGATAAAGTAACTTCTTCCATTGGAAGGATATAAACAAAAAGCTTGGCGGCGTCCTACTCTCACAGGGGGAAACCCCCAACTACCATCGGCGCTGAAGAGCTTAACTTCCGTGTTCGGTATGGGAACGGGTGTGACCTCTTCGCTATCGCCACCA
>NZ_JAIVLB010000060.1 GCF_020524495.1 Bacillus stratosphericus
TACTTCTAATTGATTTCTTCTCTCTTCTTCACGTTTCGATAACATGTTCATCCCCCGCAGAATTGTGTTATTACCCTTATTATACAAAAAAGCTTGTAGACTTTGTCTACAAGCTGAAAGTCCCATATAGGGACTTTTTTGTTAGTTGTTACGG
Organism: Bacillus stratosphericus; assembly: GCF_020524495.1. GTDB lineage: Bacteria > Bacillota > Bacilli > Bacillales > Bacillaceae > Bacillus > Bacillus stratosphericus_B. The sequence continues at coordinate 155 of NZ_JAIVLB010000060.1, forward strand.
TTGATGAGTCGTGGGTTTAAGCACTTGATTGCGCAGAAGCAGTCAAGGTCTACTTCTATGCAATACTTCGATTTTTCTAATCGGAACACATCGCACACGGAGTCTTTATCTGTAAAATCTAAAATATAACGGTCTTTGTCAAATGCAATAAGCAAGCTGAGTGTTGCACAGTGATCAGAGATGTGTTCGACTCTGAAAAATGCAGTGCTGAAGCAAGGTCCTGCATCTACTTCTCCGACGTTTCCGAATGCGACGAATGGTTTTGATTTTGATGTAAATAGAACAAACGGGATAGTGTCACCTAATGAGTGTGATGGAGAAAGGAGATTGCTGTAACAGCTAGTTGGGCACTCTTCTTCGACGGCATTTTGTAAGTCGTGAATGTTTTCAACAGCCTCTGCTACACAGTTCCATGAATGTTTGCGGCTCATATTCAACCCTCCTATACAAGGAATTTTGTTTGAGTATTTGAGCACTGTCATCATCTACAAGCTTTATTTTGTGCTTACACCGGTTGGTGCATGTCGTTTCAATCAATGCGGAAGCGGCCAACTTTTTTGCTGACTGCTCCGCATTGGTTGTCATTCGTGAGGAAGGGGATGCTATGACTCATTACAAGTTAGGTCAACGGATGATTTGTTTAGCCGTGGTGATGATGTTTTTTATCTTTCATCGGTAGTACTCTGTCTACAAGTTCTGGGTTTAAACATTGGATCGCGCAGAAGCAGTTCAAATCAACCTCGATACAAAAGTCCGTTTTTTCTAGACCAAAAAAGTCAGGGTCACAAGGGTGACAAACGCTAAGCGTATGTCCGTGTACATCAACAGGTCTTAATACAGATAACGTAGCACAGCAGTCGTATAATTTTTCAACCCGGAAGAAGATAGATTCGAAGCATTGAGAATCGTCCACAAATCCTCCAATGTTTCCGAAAGTAGAGAACAATCCGCCCTTTTTATCAAAAAGTAAAAACGGAATCGTATCTTTTCCAGAAACTGTCGGGCTTAATAAATTACTGTAGCAGCTCGTAGGACATTTATCTTCTACAGCTTCCTGCTCTGCTAAAATCTTATCAACCGCATCGCATACACAGTTTTCATCATGTCGGCCATGGTGTTTTCCGCAGCTCATGGATTTCAGCTCCTTTAACAAGGTATTTGACTTTAGTCCTTAACAACATATGTATGCGCCCTCTAGTTGGTGTGGGTAAATGACTATTTATATTTGTTGTATTTTTCATAAAAGGAAAAGCAGAGCTTTTCGCTCTGCTTTTGTACATTAGAGGATACCGATTGCGATGATTAGAGCAGCTAAAATTTGTATAAGTGTTTGAACTGCAACGGCTACATCTGCGTCGACTGTAGAAACTGTTACATCTCGGGAGTTTTCGATAACCAATTTTTGACGGTTTGCTTGTTTCGAGGTTGTTAACTGTACCAAATCTTGTGCTACTTGATCAGCTAAGTCATTGTCCGCAATTGAAAGGTTGATAATAGCTACTAAAGCCAGTTGTACAGCTGTCTGAATAGAAACTGCGACTTGAGCATCAACAGAAGAAACATTGATATCGCAAGAATCTCTAATAATGATAACTTCTTCTGAGATTTGCTTGTTTTGCGAAATTTGATCTGCGTTTTGTAGAATATTTTCATCATGGTCATAGTAACCATCATCACATACAGGTTTTCTGTCATAGTGATGGTAGTCTCCTTGGTGACTACAATTACGATCAAGTGCTACCCATGAATATGGTTTTGAACTCATGTTTTTTCCCCCTCTCGTTTACTTTATTAAATGCGAAGTTACTGCATTTGGTTTGGGGCATATATCTTGCTGGGATCACCCATTTTTACTAAATGTTATTTTGTTCAGAATCTCTTCGCTGATGGATACGCTGTCTTAAAGTGTTCGTTCTACGCTTTGATTGAGCCTCTTCTTGATGATTATTTTGAGCTTCTTCTAGGCGTTTTTTTTCTTTTTGCGATTCGACAAAAGCATTTGCTTTGTTTTGAAGGTCTTCTACTAATTTTAAAATGCTTCTTTTTTGCTCGTCATTTAAAGGTCGTCTGTTTTCTGCTGTAATGTTGTACTTATTTAAAACGTCACTGACAAGTAGACTAGTTAATGGGTCTACGTTTGTATCAATATCGAAATCTTCTTTTTTGTTTTCTTCAGACAATTCATGTCACCTCTTTCATTCGTAATGTTAGAAAAAGAAAGGGTCAAAGAATGCCGGCTTCAACTAAGAGTACATTCAGTGTTTGAGTGAGAATTTGTACGGAGTTCAAAATGGATTCATCAGATAATGTAATCGTGACGTTATAGCAATTGATGATTTGAATCACCGTTTTCTTTTGGACTGTCACTTGTTGTGTGGATAAAAGCTGCTCTGTGATCTCTATAGCCAATTCATCGTCTGGTACAAGAATTTGAATTAAAAGAGTAATGATTGTCGTTACGGTCGCTTGAAGGGAGAGTGCGGCTGTTACATCTGATTTATGAATCGTGACATTTTCGGAATCCTTGATCTCAAAGAAATCATCATAATTGCTCATTAATTCGTTTAACAGTTGTGTGTATAATAAATCAGCACTTTCTTCAATAGACAATACTTTCACTCCTTTCTTATCTATACATTATTTAATGCAGCAGGGATTCAAGGTGGAATCGGAAAGCGTGAAAAAGTAGAACCCAATTTTACTTCCACTCGAATCATCATGGCGGTCCTTCTTTTTGCATATATAAAGAAAGGACGGAAAAAGAAGAAAGAAGGAGGTGGAGATTTCCTGATTGGTGCTTTGTCTTTTGTCGTGTTTGCCCTCGCATCCTTTCGGCTGACGAGATTGGTCGTGTTTGATACTATTACTGCCCCTTTTCGCCGTTTATTTCATGAAGAGCAAGAAGAAATAAACGAACAAGGTGAAGTCGAGACATATATTATCATCAAAGGAAAAGGACTGCGGTCTTGGGTAGGAGAATTATTAAGCTGTTATTGGTGTACGGGCATGTGGTGTACTGCTGCTTTACTTGTGATATACATACTTTTTCCTCTCGTCAGCATGTGGCTTAATTTACTATTAGCGATTGCCGCAGCAGCAGGCATTATCGAAGCAGTCGTGTCGAAGCTGCTTGTGAAATAAACAGGCATTCTGATCAGACACGCTTTAAAAAAATGCATATACTAACATGGAATAGGAAAGGAAGGGTTGCGATGAAACCAACTGAAACGCCTTCACATATGCTTCAAGGTTATCCAGCGCAGTCAAACCAACGATCTGTTTATAAAAAAAAAATCAAGAAGACTGGCTGCGGCTGTGGAAAGAAAAAGAAATATGAATAGTAGAAAGCCGGATTTATCCGGTTTTTTTGTTGCCCTTTTTTCGAGTTCTGCATATGAAAGAGAGAAGGGGTGACCAGAATGGACGCATTCGAACAATTAATCGGCTCTTTGTTCACTAAACCTCATGATGGGAAAGAACAAGCGTATGAAAAGGTTGAAATGGATCTAGCTAATAAAGCGAATGATCTTGAGCAGCACTTAAAGGTATTTGGCGAGAAGATGGACGCCTTTGCGAAAGAAACAGAGGCATTCATGATGCGTCATGGAGACGCAGATTATGTATTTAAACAGCAGAAATAAAATTTCCGCACTTTTTTATGTGATCGTCCAAACCATTTCTTGTTTTTTTCATATTTTGTAATGGAGTAGAGGAGGTGCTTAAATATGGGTTGTTACGGTTACGGTGGCGGCTATGGCGGCGGTTATGGTTCAACTTTTGTTCTTGTCGTCGTGTTGTTTATTCTTCTCATCATCGTTGGTGCTTCTTTCTTTAACTAAACAGTCAGAAGGTGAGGGAAGCAATGGGGAAGCCTTTTGCTTTCCTTTCTCTTTGGTCAAACAAGGCAGTAGGATAGGCACATATCTCCCCTATTTTCATATAGTATGGTGATTACTCCACAAAGAGGAGGCAAATGAATGGATAATAAATTCTTTAAAAGTGTCGAAAATAAAACAGGTGTCAATATGAATGATGTCTTTAAGCTTGCAGGATCGTTGCAAAATGCCAACTTTAAAGATGAGGCCACTGTTCGAGGTGTTATTAAAAAAGTAGCGCAGCTTGCGAACAAACGTGTACCTAAAGAAATGGAAGACAAAATCGTCCAATCGATTACAAGTGGAAAAGAAAAGCTTGATTTCAATACAATCGCTAAAATGATGAACAACAAAAAATAAACAACAGGCTCTCCAGTCAAAGGGGGGCCTGTTGTTTTTGTGTGAACAATTCACGGTTTTTCTTCAGAAGAGGGTACAAAAAACGAGAATGATGAGCGGTTTTTCCTCTTCTAAAAGAAGGGACAGATAGATAGAGGTATTGTTCTGCTCTTGTCATGGCAACGTATAATAAACGCCGCTCTTCTTCAAGGGCTTCTTCATTACCATTTCTTAGTTCATCAAGTGCGAAATCATGAGGTAGTGCACCGTCGATCACACAAGTGATGTACACCGTTTGGAATTCAAGCCCCTTTGCGCGGTGGATCGTCATGAGCTGAACACCTGGTTCGTCTGTTTTTTCCTTTTCGGCAGATTTCATATGTTCAGCATGTGAGAGAAAGGCTTCAATCGTTTCAAAGCGTTTGGCGGCTGTTTTCACATCACGTACATCATCCGCCCCTTTTTCAAGCACATTTGTATCGTTCACACGTTTTTTTAAGTAATCGCCAAGTCCCATCTGTTGTTCAATAAATGCCACAGCGTCAGACGGCTTTAACGTTCGTAAAGTTCGGAAAAGAGGAACGATCGATTGGAGCTTTTTACGCTGAAACGGCTGAATGTCTGTTAGTTTTCCAAGCGCTTCTACCATTGAACAATCTTCCGTAATGGTCAGGACCTTTAGAGTATTCAGTGTCTGTTGCTTTAAAAAGAAAACCGGCAGCAACTGTTTCATTGCAGCGACATCATCTGCATCTTGACTTAAAGAAAGAAAGGCGAGCAGTATCCGAACCATTCGTCTGCTGTAAAAGGCTTTGACGCCAGCATCCGTCTCATATGGAATGGCCGATTGATGAAGCCGTTCATAAATGGCGCGTCCGCCTGTTTTGGTCCTAAACAGCACACAGAAATCATTCGGCTTTGCTCCGTTTTTCATTTTATCCAGAATATCTGCTGCGATCATGGTCGCTTCCTCTTCCTCATCATATGGATAAAAGAGAGTCGGAGGGACTTTCTCAGCACGAACGGCTTTTAACGTTTTCTCATAACGATGCTGATTTTTTTTAATGATGGCATCTGCACTTGCGACAATTGTATGGTGAGAACGGTAATTCGCATGTAAATGGACGATCTGAGCGGAAGGATAGTCCTGCTTGAAATCAAGAATGAAAGCGGGATTACTTCCTCTAAAGGCATAAATGGCTTGATCATCATCACCGACACAAAATAGCTGCTCGGATTCTCCGGCTAACAGTTGAATTAATTGATATTGAACCGGATTAATATCCTGAAATTCATCCACCAAAATATACTTGAATCGTTTTTGATATCGTTTGAGGAGTTCAGGCTGTTCAGTCAGCATGTGTAAGCAGGCAATCGCCATGTCATCAAAGTCAAATTGCTGATTGTCTCTTTTTTGCTGTTCATACAACTGATAGATCGTCCACATTTGCTTTTCCCTTTCATCTTTCAGCTCAGGAAGTTCGTCTGGTAAAAAAGCATTTTTCCAATAACCAATCGATTGTAGCACCTGATCGGTTGGATACTCTTTCTCATCAAGCCCTTCATTCATGAGCGCTTTGCGAATGTACTGTTCCTTTTGCCAGTCAAATTTGATTAGGTGCTGGCCGTTCCATCTCTTCGGATCATCATGAAGCAGCATTTTATAAAAAAGACTGTGGAAGGTGCCCGTCACGACCTGACTCTCTTGTGAGGGATGAAGCTGGTATTGCTTGCGCAGCCTTTCTTTCATCTCACTGCTTGCTTTTGTGGTGAAGGTCACGAGTAATATATGATGAGCGGGCATTTGATGGTGCGAAATCAGATAAGCTGCTCTAGCCGTCAGCACCCTTGTTTTCCCGCTGCCGGCACCAGCAAGCACAAGCATTGGACCGTCTTGATGTGTCACAGCTTGAAGCTGCGGTGTACTAAAGGTGATTTGCGGAAAGAGGTCGATGGTATGTACATGTTTATTCTCTTCTAAATGGATGGCTTCGCTCAAATGAACCAACCTTGGTTCCTGCCAGTCAAACGATTCCTTCGTTTGCGAGATGATCTGTTTGCCAGTTGGAAAACGGAAGCCGTCAAGTTCTTTGTAGGAAGCACTTTCCTCTGGTTCTGTCGTTTTCATGTCTTGTTGTTCTTCAGCCTTTTCGCACATCTCCTGCTGAGACGTTTGCTTATGAATAAAGGTAGGTTCTTCATGTATATTTAATCTGAAAAAGACGGGTTGTCCGCAATATGGGCAAGATAAGTGCCCCTTTTTTCCCTCATCATAGAGGAATTGATAATGTTCTCTCGAATACATATGTATTGAGATCGTTCGATCATGTCGTCGTGCGCATTTCAAAGCTAGTCCTCCAATTGTCAATCAATCTTAAAAAGAAACAAATCTAATCATATCAAATGAAGCAAGTTTCATACAGTCATAATTAGGGAATAGTAGAATAGAAGAGAAGCAAAGGAGGCGTTTTTGATGGGATATATAGCCCCGATTCAGCCGGATCTGTATTTTCAGTATAGCAACCGTCCTGCTCCTCAGGATAAAGAAGACTATGAAAGTGACAAAGGTCACGCGCACTTTTCATGACAAGGTATACAGAGAGCTGGAGAAAAAAGAGGACTTAATGACAGAAGCAGAAAAGAAAGTTCAGCAAAAAAAGCGGGAACGCTTTGTGCGAGATATGTTTATGGAAGAAGGAAAGGGCATTTATATCAATGTATATATATAAATGATTGCGCTTTCTTACCTATCCGAATGATGATGAATCTAGAAAAGCCAGAGCATCCATGATGCCCTGGCTTTACTTTGTTATCTAGCAGATAGTGTTTTTGTCATTTTGACATGTGTGATACCTGCTTCTTCAAACGGTTCAGAAATGGCTTTGTAGCCTTTCTTTTCGTAGAAAGGAAGAGCTTGGACTTGTGCATGCAAGACAGCTTCCTTTGCTCCTTTAGCAATAGCTTCGGTCTCTAGCGCCTCTAATAGCTTGTGGCCAAGGCCGAAAGAGCGCGCCTCTTTTAACACACAAATCCGTTCAAGCTTTCCCTTTTGACCTTCAATGATACGTAGTCTAGCAGCAGCCTGTGGCTCTTTGTCATCATTATAAATGACAAAATGGATGGCTTCGTCTTCTAGTTCATCAATTTCGATCTCTAATGGGACTTCTTGTTCTTTCACGAAAACTTCTTTTCGAACGTAATATGCATCTTCTCGTTGTGTTTGTACTTTTGCGATGACTGTTTTCAAATGTCTTTAACCCTCTTCTCCTAAAATAAATGTTTCATAAACGGTCCAAGATCCATTGTCTAATTGATATAAAAGGTGGAAGCGATCAACCGTTTCTTCATGATCAATCTTTCTCAGCTTTAATGTGCCAAGTACGTCTGAATGCTCATCATCTGATAATTTTTGAGCCACTGTTACATGCGGAACAAATGCATATTCAGGTGTACCAGCAAGTGGATCAGTGTACAATTTATCATTTAGAGCCGTTAATTCCTGGTTCGGTTCTATTTTCATATATATGACGTTGTTTACAGGAGCGAATGAACTGAATTTTTTAATACGTAAGGTAATAGGAGAGGCATTTTTTGCATAATCTCGTAGGGTTGAGACGACCTCAGCTGCTTCTAAATCCGTTAACTCAAAAGGTGTTCGTAATGTTAAATGAGGCGGTATGAGTGAATAGTTCGGATCATAACGTTTTCGATAAGAATTCGCAATATCTTGCAATTTTTTTGATGGAAATAAAACAACTCCGTATTTCATCATGTTCCCTCCTGATTAATAAAGTATTTATTATTCTTTATTATAACAAAATTCAGTTGTTAAACGAATATGGGAGAATTCTTTTTAACGAAGGAGCGATGAGCGGCTGCCAAAACGTCCATTTGTGATCACCTTCGAATGTCTCAAATAAATAATCCGCACCAGACTGTTCAAGAAGGGCCTTTAAGTCGTCGTTCGGTTTGATAAAATCAAGCACTTGACCATCGGTTGTTTTCACTGCCGTTTCTTCTGACCCAATTTGATGAATAATGGCATAATGAGAAAGAGATGTTGATTGTTTAACTGCTTGTAAGACCGTCTTATCGACGTAAGGAGACTGCAAAATCAACCCGCCAAATAAAGAAGGGTAATCAATGGCTGTCATGAGTGAAATCGTAGCACCTAGTGAATCACCAATAAACGTACGTCCTGATCCAATTTGATACGTTGGATAGTGTTCATCAATATAAGGGACAAGTTCATTTGCCAAAAAACGTTTATACGCTTCAAACTTTTTGCCGTCTGGATGATAGGTATTTCGCCTTTCAGTGACATTTTCATACGGAATCCCAATAATAATCGAGCGTTCGATTTCTTTGTTTTGCATAAGTTCTTCCGCCTGTCTGCCTATTTTACCTAAGCGGAAATAATCATGACCATCTTGTGCAATGATGACATGATATGTATAAAGGGGAGAGTAATTGACTGGCAAATAGATTAAAACTGTCATGTCCGTCCCAAGCTCTTTTGATTGTAAAGTTTCTTCTTGAATGATTCCTGTTTTCTTCACCATAATCCATTCCTCCAGCTAACCAAATTCATCATAAGTGAAACGTTTCCATTCATTGTAACATGAAAAACAGCGTTGTTCCTATATACTAACATGCAATCAAATCTACTGACATCCAATCTGCTACAAAATACAGAAAATTTTAATTAATTGCTACATTTCCACTTGAAAAATGAGTTTTAATGCGTTACATTATTAAGAATTAGTACAGACAACACATTCTTATCGTGAGAGGTGGAGGGACTGGCCCTTTGAAACCTCAGCAACCGGTGATATACCAAGGTGCTAAATCCAGCAAGCAACTTTTTTGCTTGGAAGATAAGAGGAAGCGATTAAACCCCTTCTTCTTATGAAGAAGGGGTTTTCTGTTTTGAAATCAGATATTTACTTAGGATGGTGTCAAATGACAGAACATGTGGAAACGAAATTAGCCCAAATTGGAAACCGTAGCGAAGAGGCGACTGGCACGGTCAGTCCCCCTGTTTATCTTTCAACAGCATACAGACATAGAGGCATTGGTGAATCAACAGGGTTTGATTATATTCGGACGAAAAACCCAACAAGACAGCTCGTAGAAAATGCGATTGCTTCACTCGAAGAAGGGACGGCCGGTTTTGCCTTCAGTTCGGGAATGGCTGCTATTCAAACGATCATGGCTCTATTTGAGAGCGGAGATGAACTGATTGTTTCATCAGATTTATATGGCGGTACATACCGTTTATTCGAGAACGAATGGAAAAAGTATGGCCTTCGTTTTTTATATGATGATTTTTCAGATGAAGACTGTTTACGCTCTAAAATCACGCCAAACACAAAAGCCGTCTTTATTGAAACGCCGACTAATCCACTCATGCAGGAAGCGGATATTCAAAAGATTGCGAAGATTGCAAAAGAACAGGGCGCTTTGGTCATTGTCGATAACACCTTTTACACACCAGTCTTGCAAAAGCCGATTACGCTTGGAGCGGATATTGTCATTCATAGCGCAACCAAATATTTAGGCGGACACAACGACGTCCTTGCCGGGCTTGTGGTGACAAAAGGGGAGCAGCTATCTGAGGACATGTTCCAGCATCAAAACGCCATCGGAGCGGTTTTATCTCCATTTGATTCATGGCTTTTAATGAGAGGGATGAAAACGTTGGCTCTTAGAATTAGACAGCACGAGGCAAATGCGAAGGAGTTAGCCGACTTTTTAGAGAAGCAGCCAGAAATCCAAGATGTCCTTTACCCAGGCAAGGGGGGGATGCTGTCATTCCGTGTAGTAAAAGAAGACTGGGTTAATCCATTTTTAAAGCAGCTAAAAACGATTTGTTTTGCAGAAAGCCTTGGTGGAATCGAAAGCTTCATTACGTATCCTGCCACGCAAACGCACATGGACATTCCAGGGGAGATTCGCATTGCAAACGGTGTGTGTAACAAACTGCTCCGTTTCTCTGTTGGGATTGAGCATGTAGATGACCTGAAAGCCGACCTTAAACAGGCACTATCAAAAGTCAAAAAGGAGGTACACGCAAAATGACCACACACGATTGGACACTCGAAACAAAACTAGTTCATAATGCCTTTAAAACAGACCGTTCAACAGGTGCAGTTAGTGTACCGATTCAGCATGCGTCAACGTTTCATCAAAGCAGCTTCGATGAATTTGGCCAATATGACTACTCCAGATCAGGGACCCCTACACGTCAAGCATTAGAGGATACCATTGCAGCGTTAGAAGGAGGAACAAGAGGTCTTGCCTTTGCCTCAGGCATGGCAGCCATTTCAACCGCTTTTCTCCTTTTATCAAAAGGAGATCACGTCCTTGTCACTAGAGATGTGTACGGCGGAACATTCCGTATGATTACACAAGTCCTTTCGAGATTTGGCATTGAGCATACCTTTGTGGACATGACGGATTTGAATGAAGTCAAACAAGGTATTCAATCGAATACGAAGGTCATTTACATGGAAACACCGTCAAACCCAACACTAAATATTACGGATATTCAAGGCGTTGTCCAGTTTGCGAAAGAGCATGACTGTCTGACTTTCTTAGATAATACGTTTTTAACACCTGCTCTCCAGCGGCCGCTATTCCTAGGCGTTGACGTTGTGCTGCACAGTGCAACGAAATTTCTAAGCGGTCACAGTGATGTGCTGTCTGGCTTAGCGGTGGTCAAAGACGAGGAGCTGGGAGAGGAACTATATCAGCTGCAAAACTCCTTCGGTGCTGTCCTTGGCGTTCAGGATTGCTGGCTTGTGTTAAGAGGGTTAAAAACCCTTCAGGTCAGATTAGAAAAAGCAAGCCAAACGGCATTAGAATTGGCTTCATTTCTGAAAGAACATCCTGCGGTGAAAAAAGTATACTACCCAGGCTTAGATGACCATCCAGGTGCGCAGATTCAGCGAAAGCAAGCAAGCGGAGCAGGAGCTGTTCTCTCGTTTGAATTAGAAAACAAAGCGGCGGTTAAAGAATTGGTCGCGAGTGTCACATTACCTGTATTCGCTGTCAGCCTCGGCGCTGTCGAATCGATTCTTTCCTACCCCGCAAAAATGTCACATGCCGCCATGCCAAAAGAAGAAAGAGAAAAAAGAGGTATCACAGACGGTTTACTTCGATTAAGTGTTGGTATCGAAAACGGAGAGGATCTCAAACACGACTTCAAACAAGCACTCGATCAACTAAAGCCCGTCCTTGTGAACCAATCATAAATGAACTTGTAAAAAGCCGGCTTTTTGTTTTTTTGAACAAACCCATTGACGCCCTCTACTTATGGTTATATAATAGAGACTGTCAGTAACAGAAAGCCCAGAACTGATACATAACTTGATTCCGTAGCTCAGCTGGGAGAGCGCTACCTTGACAGGGTAGAGGTCGCTGGTTCGAGCCCAGTCGGAATCATCTACGGCGGTTAGAGGCGTTATATCAACGTTTCTAGCCGTTTTTTATTGCGTTGACTTAGCGTTGACTTATGCGTTTTTAGTTACTGGGTAGCGGTCGTACCGTCGGCAAGGTAGCGGTCTTCATTTCGATGACTTAATCGATTTGGAGGTGGTAGTATGTCTGCAAATAGGACAGGAAGGCGCATTAAAAAAGAGCGGACTTTACGGAAAACGACGAGCAATCTCGACGTTTTATTCATTCAGTTCCGCGCGATAAAGAAATCAGAGGGGCGCGCAGAAGGGACGATAGAGCAATATGAGAATAATTACGGCTTCTTTATCGAATTTCTCGACCGCCATAGAATAGAGCGGTCGATAAAAGAGATTAATAGAGAAGTTCTACAGAAATACATCGTCTATATGCAGGACGAATGGGTGAAGTTTGAAGGTCACGGATTTAAAAAAGAGGAGCATATGACGAAAGGTTTAGCGCCCGCTACAATTAACACGCGTCTTAAGACTTTGCGGGTGTTCTTTAAAACGCTCTATGACGAAGGTTTAATTGAAAATAACCCTATGTGGGGCATAAAGAACGTTAGAGAACTGGAAGAAGAGATCGTTATATTAGATGAGGATGAACTACGTTTGCTGTTTGCGGCACCGAACCAAAGGAATTATGCAGACTTTCGAGATTACGTTTTAATGAACGTTTTGTTAGACGGGATGATGCGTATTTCTGAAGCGCTGGGTCTTCGTGAGGAAAACTTCGATTTAGAAGGAAGGGTTCTGTACATACCTGCTGCAATCGCCAAAAATAGAAAGGCTCGGTCAGTACCTATTGACTTTGGAACGGCGAAGATATTAAATGAGTTAATTATCGAGAATAAAGCCGATTTTGATTCCGACTTTATATTCCTTGCGAACTATGGCGAGAGATTAACACGCGATCACTTCCGGAAACGGCTTGCAGAATATGCAAGGGAAGTCGGTATTAAAAAGCGTGTCCATCCACATCTTTTCCGTCACACGGCCGCAACAATGTATCTAGAATCAGGCGGAGATATTCGTCATCTACAAATCCTACTCGGACATAGTGACTTACGGATGGTTATGAGATATACGCACTTGTCGGGAAAACCGCGCAGCATGATAAATATTCTGCGATTAATGTCGTTAGAAAAAAACTAAATAAGCAAAGAAAAATTAAGAGAAGATGACTCGGCCACATGGTCGGGTTATTTTTTATTTTAAATGTCCCGATTTCCGCCGCCCACATGCGACTGTATAAGTGAAAGCGAAATTTTTTTAAGAAACGATGTCCAATTCTAAAAGTATATACGCAGTTATAAGTGAAAGCGAAAAAATTTCCGAATTTATTGTGCGGTTTTAAAAAGTGGAGGGTATTATTTCGTGTATGAGGTTTTAATAGGTCGTATGCGACTGTACTTTTGGAAGCGAAAAAAGTTCGTAAATTTTGTGCGGTTTCCAAATACGGTTCGTATGATTAAGTAGAAGTGGGAATAGGAGGTTTTAATATGCCAAACGAAAAGCGACCGATCGACTTTCACGACCACAGATTCGTCCGAGTAACGAAGTCGGTTATCGCAGACGAAACGTATTTGGATAAGCCGGTTCAGAAACTCGTATACGCCGTTCTTTGTTTCTACGCAGACAATACGAGTAAGAAGTCGCACCCAAGCGTTCAGACTATCGCAGATAAATGTCGATGCTCAACGAATACGGTGCGGGCAGCATTACGTAGGCTGAAGGAACTCGACCTCATTGACGTCAAAGAACGGAAAAATGCGAACGGGCAGACATCGAATGAATATACGCTTTGGGAACCTCCGGAATGGTTCGTTGAGACCGGCACTTCAAAAAACGACAATAGCCCCCTGCAAGATTTGAAGTAAGGTACTTCACAGTTTGAAGACGAACTAAACTCATTTAACTATACTTATTTAACTAGACTAATAATAGCGCTCAATTAAAATCTTTCGCGCAGATACTTACTTACTTTAAAAGATATATCTATCGCGATAAAAGATATTTGCAAAGAGTGAGCGTAAGCGAACGAATTGCTACGGTTTTAAAAATAAACGGAAAGAATAAACGAGGAGGAATCGTAATGAACGAATTACAAAAAGTATTCAATTATCAAGAACAACAGGTGAGAACAGTCGTGAAGGATGGTGAACCTTGGTTTGTTGCAAAGGATGTATGTGA
>NZ_JAIVLB010000061.1 GCF_020524495.1 Bacillus stratosphericus
CTACTTCTAATTGATTTCTTCTCTCTTCTTCACGTTTCGATAACATGTTCATCCCCCGCAGAATTGTGTTATTACCCTTATTATACAAAAAAGCTTGTAGACTTTGTCTACAAGCTGATCACTTACCATATATTTTCATGCTACCATTTTTTGTTTTTCATTTGGGAATATGATGGGAAATTTAAGGTTATTTTCATTGTGTAAAGATGTTTCTTTATGTAAAATTACCACGAAAAGAATATTTTTCAACCGATAACGAAGTATTCCAAAGAAGGATAGCAACAGCTCAAATATTAAAAGTAATGCTTGAAGAATTTCGAAGGATAAAAAAGGTATAATAAACAATGGCAAAGACACTGTAGTCTGCCGTTAAGTGACTTTAAATAAAAGAAGTATTTCAAAGAAAGGAGGAATGCTAAATGTTACAAAAGAAATCATGGATAAGCTAGAAATTAAGAATAGAACACAAGGGTTTGGATGAAATGATAGCGCATCTTATGGTGAAACATCGGTTTCATCAAAGTTAGTATAAGTGCATTCTGTAAGATGTTTGAAGTCGCTAAATCAACATTTTATCGTTGGAAAAAACAAGGTCATCCGACAAAACAACAAGTGTTAATCGACCTCATTTCATCTCTTTGTGAGTCACACCAATATACGTATGGTTATCGTAAAAGAACGGCTCTACTGCAAAAAGAAATAAAATCATAAAACGGTACAACGTATTATGCAAACTGACAGTATTCAACAAAGCCACTTGAAATTCATTGAATCAGCTACAGGCACTGCTTGAAAACTGTATACTTCATCGTGATCAAACATCGGTCTACATTTCATATGTTATCAAAAAAGGCATTATCATGAGCGTGCCCTGTATGGGAATGCCTGCTGATAATGCCCCAATGGAATTTTTCCACTGTTTTCATATTTATTCCTTATCTATTAATATTTTTTCCCGAAACATTCGCCTATGTTAAACCCTGATAAGAATGTTAAGCCATAAAAGCAAGGCGCACAAGCTGTACCCATTGTTACATTACAAGCTCCGCCACAGATGCTTCCTGCTAATGTAATCATCGCCCAACTAACTCCTTTTGAAGCCTTTCTGGCGTAATTATCCCTAAGAGAATATAAAAAAGAAGCACAATTTTGTTTTAAAAATGATTTCACCTTCTAGTACATAAAAATATTATATCTCAAATTATGTAATGATTTCCATAAGATGAAAGCCTCAATATCATGCAGTTTCATAGTATAAAAGGAATTAAAGGAGGGTATTTATTTTCCATAATTTACATTGAACGAAAGTTCTGTAACACATTGAAACGGAACATTTGTTCTGTTACTATTTAATCATTCGAAAAGGAGTGATTAAATGCTTAGAGACAGAGGAACGATCAAATGGACTGCTATGATGTTGCCTGAGCATGTTACACGACTTAAACACGATTTAGCAGAAACGAAAAAAACAGATAAACCAATTATAGATGAACAACAAATAGAAGAATTTGAATCGATCATTGCCTATGCTATGGGTGTTAACAAGCCTGTAAGCTTTTCTGTCTACAATTCAGGAAGAATAGATAATCTTATTGGTCATACTCAATACATCAACTACGAGAAGAAAATGCTACATATAAAGGATTTGTCGCATGAAACTCACTTTATTATTTTTGATGATATAGTGGGAGTCTCTTATGATTGATTACACCAAGTTTCCACGGAAAAAGATACTCTGTGTTGATATGAAATCTTTTTATGCATCAATCTCAGCAGTTATGATGGGCTTAGATCCTCTTGAGTGTTATTTGGCTGTTGTAGGTAACACAGAGAGGCAGGGGAGTGTTGTCTTAGCAGCAAGCCCTAAACTTAAACAAGATTTCAAAATTAAGACTGGATCAAGATTATTTGAAATTCCTAATGATCCAAGAATCCATATTGTTAATCCTAAAATGGATACGTTTATAAATGTTTCAACGAAAATCACACAGTTGTTTTATCGATATGTCCCAGAATGTGATGTTCACACTTACTCAATCGATGAGTCTTTTTTGAAGGTTGATGGAGCTATGAGAATGTGGAAAAGTGTTGAAGAAATTACAGAACATATACAAGATGCCCTTATGAGAGAGTTTGGGCTGCCTTGTACAATTGGAATCGGTGACAACATGTTAATAAGCAAGCTTGCTCTTGATTTAGAAAGTAAAAAAGCACCCAATGGAATTGTTAGGTGGAGATATGAGGACATACCAGCAAAGCTTTGGCCAGTTAGACCAATTTCTAAAATGTGGGGAATAGGAGGGAGGATGGAACGAAACTTGAACAGAATGGGGATTTTTACAGTCGGTGCATTAGCTAGATATTCACTTGAATCTCTAGAAAAGAAATTCGGGATAATGGGAAATCAAATTTACCATCACGCTTGGGGAATTGATTTATCTGAAATAGGCACTCCGATGTTGCAGGGACAAGTGAGCTTTGGAAAGAGTCAAATTCTACTCAGAGACTACACAAAGAAAGAAGAAATAAAAGCCGTTATCCTTGAAATATGTGAAGAAGTTGCAAAAAGAACGAGAGAACATAACAAAGTGGGTAGGACAATCAGTTTAGGGATAGGATACAGCAAAGAGGATTTTGGTGGGGGATTTCACAGAAGTAAAACAATTGAAAGTCCAACAAATATCACAATGGATATATACAAAACATGTATCGAATTGTTTAACACGTTTTATCAGCACAAAACAGTCAGAAGTATTTCTGTCACATTAAGCAAAATTGAGGAAGATTCCAATCAACAACTCACTTTATTTGATGAACAGGGGTTAGAGAAAAAAAGACAGTTAGGTTATGTTATGGACGGAATTAGAAATAAATATGGCTCAAATTCGCTTCTAAGGGCTGTTTCATACACTAAAGGTGGGACGGCATTATACAGAGCCGGTTTAACCGGTGGACATAGAAGCTGATGTTGAAATCATAATGGCCTTGTTATACAATTGAATCAAAAAGAAGTGAGGATGCGCTAACACCATGGTAATGTACAATCTGTCCTATCAAGCGCCTGGCTAATCATGAGATATATTTATATTAAATTGATTATGTAATTCTTAATGCATCCTCTTCAATCCTGATCAACTGGGGAAATCTCTACAGCACCCTGGAAATCATGTATGATCGATAGGGTTATTGACATCACTGGACTTGGGTTTATCACAGGTGGAATGCAAAAACTGACTGTAAATTAGCTGTTGAGATCATCAAAATCGTTGGAAAAAACGCAGTCAAGGGTGGCGTTATTATACGCAAGCCTTGCTTGGTTCAGCGTTCGCTGTATTGGAAAATAAGCCAAAAGTAGAGGGGACAAATTAATATGAACAGTATTAAGTACATATCTTATTTTGTAATATCACTTGTGCTACAGTTGCTGTGGTTCGTTGCAATGAAAAAGAGCACAGATGTCACGATACTAGACATGTTAGTTTTGTCTCTATTATTCACACTTTTCATGTTTGTTATTGATAAAGTATTCAAGAAAAAGCAGACTGCCTAGTCTGTTTTTTCTATTAATTGATTATGTCATTGTGCCAACGTGCCATGGACTTCAAATAATTCTTATTCGTTACATCAGTAAAATTCTTCCCACAATACTTGCATCAGTAACGTTGGCGTTCTAACTGCGACTGCTTATTTTCACATTATATTTACCGAAACGAACAGCTTTATTGGAATGGCAATGTGAACAAGTACATCTTATGCTTCTGTTCTGAAACCTCTTTACAGGTCCATAAGCAGCCAAAGAGTTTGTAAAGAACTCTTTGAGACGGTATTGTCTGTTGTACTTAACTTTCTGATTTCTCGAATAATCTCCTTCAATGCCATTCGTAACAACTCTCTCTCGTTCTTTTTATTGTAGAACAAAGAACGGCCATTGGCCGCTCACTTATTATTGAAATTTTTCTTGTAAGACTTAGTATGGATAAAGGATTGTCATTAAGCTAAGGGAAGTTTAGTTAAAGAGCTGTGTTTATTTTTGACCCAACAATAATACATTTTTTTTGAAGAAGAAAAGATATAATAAGAAATGAATAGAGCCTATATACGAAACTTTATTTAGGGGTGCAAATATGAAAAATATTTCAATACTAATTGCTGATGATGAGGAGGAAATTGCTGATCTAATTGCCTTTCATTTAGAAAAAGAAGGATACCATGTTATGAAAGTATCGAATGGTCAACAGGCTGTTTGCGTTGTGGAGAATCAGGTCTTTGATTTGCTGATTTTGGATATTATGATGCCCAAAATGGATGGATATGAAGTAACACGCCGTATTCGTGAACATCATAATATGCCTATCATATTTTTAAGTGCTAAAACATCTGATTTCGACAAAGTACAGGGACTCGTAATTGGAGCAGATGATTATATGACTAAACCATTCACTCCCATTGAATTGGTAGCTCGTGTAAATGCCCAGTTACGGAGATTTACGACATTGAATCAAGCTAAGGGCGAAAATAAATCAAATTTAGAGTTTGGTGGACTAGTTATTTCTCCTGATCAACGTGCGGTTACCCATTACGGAGAATATATTGAGCTAACTCCTAAACAGTTTGATATTTTGCACTTATTAGCCAGTCATCCAAAGAAAGTCTATAGTGTGGAAAACATTTTTCAGCAGGTGTGGGGCGAAGCGTATTTTGAAAGTGGGAATACAGTTATGGTTCATATTCGTACGTTACGAAAAAAACTTAAAGAAGATAAACAGAAAAACAAATTAATTAAAACTGTGTGGGGAGTTGGATATACATTCAATGGTTAAAATCATAGGGAATTTTCGCTCAAAAATGATTATGTTATTTGGATTGAGCATGCTTCTGTCTGGTACCATAACATATATCATCTTTAAAATACTTCAATATTATTATCATACTTGGGTTTATTACGGCGATTTATTAGCCCACTTTCGATTATTTATGAAAAAAATGGGAGACATTAACTTCTTTTTACTTATCTTTATTCCACTTTCGATATTATTTTTCTTTCTCCTTACTAAACGGTATTCTACCTATTTCAATGAGATTTCAAGTGGAATTCACTACCTTGCTCGTGGCGACTTTCAGTATAAAGTTGAAATCCAATCAAATGATGAGTTTAACGATATTGCGAAAGACATTAATCTCGCAAGTGAAAAATTAAAAGAAGCTATAGTAAGAGGTGACTTTTCGGAAAGCAGTAAGGATCAGCTAGTCGTAAACTTAGCACATGATCTGCGTACACCACTGACTTCTATTTTGGGTTACTTGGATTTAATCCTTAGAGATGAAAGTTTAACGAAAGAACAAGTCAGGCATTTTTTAACGATTGCTTTTACTAAATCCCAACGTTTAGAAAGGCTAATTGATGAATTATTTGAGATAACTAAAATGAATTATGGAATGTTGCCAGTAGATAAAAAAAGATTGAATTTAGCTGATCTGCTAAACCAATTAAATGAAGAATTGTATCCAGTATTCCAAAACAATCAATTGATTGCCCGGATGAATACTCCGATCCATTTACCCATTATCGGCGATGGAGACTTATTAGCACGACTGTTTGAAAATCTTATCACCAATGCAATTCGTTATGGGTATGACGGTCAGTATGTCGATATTAATGGTTCTATTGAAGAAAATGAAGTGGTAATACAAGTTGTGAATTATGGAGACAGCATTCCTCCAGATGAACTCCCGCATCTGTTTGATATGTTCTATACCGTCGACAAAGCACGAACCCATCGAGAAGATAGTACAGGGTTAGGCCTATTCATTGCGAAGAATATTGCAGAGCAGCATAATGGATCAATTACTGCTGAAAGCAGCATCGTACAGACAACTTTTGAAGTCCGATTACCAAAGGAAAGTGGAGCAAATGATGAAGATTGATTTCAAATATATGATTTAAGAAAAATTTAAGATTTACCCACTCTTTTTTTTAATTATTTTTACCTATACTTTGATACAAAGAAGAGTAAGGAGGAAATTGAAACATGAAGAAGTGGGGATTTTTGCTATTACTAATTTTCAGCTTATTATTAGCATCCATATATTTTGAATATAAATCTGATTTAACAAATGTAAAAATGCAGATATATAATCCAAATAAAATTAAGGCAGAGGATAGAAGGGCTCCCGAAAATAGTCAACAAATAAATATTACAGAAAACCAAATTTACCAAGGAAATCTGCTCTTGGTCAACAGTGAATACCCAGTTCACAAAGAGAGTATTAAAACAGACGTGGTCAATTTAACCATGCACAATGAATTGACACAGGGATATGTGCTATTAGATAGTAAAATTTATATGTCAAAGGATATTGCACATAAATTTTCAGAAATAGTCACTGATGCTAGAAAAGATGGAATCCATAATTTCGCCATCACAAGTGGATTTCGCAGTTTTGAGGAACAAAAAGAACTATATGAAAAATATGGACATGACCGCGCTTTATCTCCGGGTTATAGTGAACACAATTTGGGATTATCGCTTGATGTAGGGTCTACACAGATGAAGATGGAAGATGCACCAGAAGGGAAATGGATAGAAAAAAATGTTTGGAAATACGGCTTTATTTTACGCTATCCAAAGGGGAAATCTGATATTACAGGTATCCAATATGAGCCTTGGCATATTCGCTATGTTGGTTTTCCCCATAGTGCGATTATGAAGGGAAAGGGTTTTGTTTTAGAAGAATATTTAGATTTCCTAAAGGAGAAAAAGAAGGTTTCTGCTACGGTCGAAGGAAATCAATATACAGTTTCTTATTACCCTTTTTCTGAAAACATGACCATTAATCTACCGAAAAATCACAAATATGAGATTTCAGGTGACAATATGGAGGGAGTAATTGTTACCGATAACGAATGATAAATGAAAAAACAGGAAATTTACTTAATACCCAAATCCAATCAATGTAAGAGTAAGTTTATAGGTAAAGATTACTCCACAAACTGGCCTCAATTGTTGCAGAATCAAAAGCCTAATTCCTCGTTAATATCGAAAGGGGAATTAGATTTTCATTTACATATGATCAGGTCTGCCCAAATATTGTACATGTTGATTACACCGAAGCATTATTGGCACTTTGAGCACGCTTGGTTATTTTGCCCTTTCACAAAACCATGAAGAGGCTATCAGAGGACACACATCAAGTATTGGTTTCGATAAATTCAGTTAGAAGAAAGCCCCACAAAGGTTTTTTTATTTGAATATCTTTTTTATTAGTTTGCCGGATGCTTTCCCCGATGCACGCCGCATGATACGTTTTCCGACAGTACCCTTTTAAACAGCGTTTACGTCACTCTTTTATAAAGTGTTGTTCTTATTTTGTTCATGTTCATTTTACGCTTATGATAAAAGGCCATATAGATTTGTATACAGTATTTGAATTGGGCTGATTGAAAGTGGCAAACTTGTTGATGAGTCAACTGAAAGAGATCAACAATAAGACAAAAGAACAAACAGAATTGTGTGTTAAAGCTTCTTTTACCGTGCTGCATGAGATTGACTTGCTGTCAGAAAGTCTTGTATCGATCCTATTCAAAAATACTTGATGCAAAACGTATTTTTAAAGGAAACGGTTATTGAAGATTGAGGTGATTCATATTAAAATGATGTCAAATGGACTAATTAGCATTTGCTAATAGAAGTTCAAGAAGTTCCATATTAGTGAAATCATGTGATATACCTGAAGGTGATTGGGGGCGTAGAATGAGCAAAGTTCCTGTTGCGGAATTAGCATCACTATTAAATGACTGGAACATGGAAATCAAAAAAGATCATGTGGATGAGGCAGAACGATTATTTGCCAAAGCGAAACAAGCGGTAGAGGAAATCGACGATGCTGACATCCTCATGTACTATTCTCTTCTTGAAAAAAGGCATCACATTCTCATGTATAATTTGCGAGGGCAAAAGGGCAGTGTATCAACGAAAAGTATAGAAGGTCAATATGGCAAGAAAGATGAGGATTTGTCTAATCGCCTTGCCTACTATTTCGATTTTTATGAGGGTGTGTATGAGCAGCATCAGGGAAATTTTGAGGTTGCATTACAGATGTATCGAAGTGCTGAAAAGCTCTTAGATAAAATCCCAAGTGAGATTGAACGTGCTGATTTTGATTTTAAGGTGGCGTGGCTTTACTATCGCCTTAGTCATATTATGTACTCTTTAAGTTATATCCGGAGAGCCCTTCACGTCTATAAACGTCACAAGCATTATGAAAGAAGGACGGTACTTTCATACTCTCTCGTCGCTGCGAATCTAACAGAGATCGGCCGGTACGAAGAAGCGCTTGATAATTATCGTCTGGCAGAAGACGTTCTGACATCCGAGCAGGATGACTTTATGCTGGCTCAGCATCACCACAATGTGGCCATTTTATATTCATTTTGGAACAAGCCGAAGGAGTCAATACGTCATCTTGAAAAAGCGTTGTCCCATCAAGAGTATTATGATTCAGAATTCTTTTTCAATTCTACGTATCTGATTAGCCGGGAACTCTGTGTGATTGGTGAAAAGCAGCGTGCAAGCCAATATATAGAAGCTGCTTATGCCAGAATAAAAGATACTTTTCATGAAGTGATTCATCTAAAAATAGGTATCGTACATGATCTTTACTTAACGAATGCGCCACAAAGATTTCAGCAAATTGATGAGAAATTAAGAAAGTTAGAAGAAAAGAATGAATATCATGAAGTAAAAGAGCTTTCACATTTTGCGGCAAAATATTGTGAAAAGCAAGCACTTTTTCAGCAGTCTGTTTTTTATTTGAATAAAAGCTTAGAAGCGGATTTACATATGAAAAGAATGGGGTTGAATTAAGATGAAAACAGGATTAAAAGTATTATTCGTTGTGGGTTTAGCCATCGCTGCGGCTGTTTTAACTGAAAACGTTGCGGGTTCATTCGAAGTAGCAGAAAAAATTATAGGAGGTTAATCACCCATCCAAATCTTGCCCTTGTTGATAATATCAGCAAGGGTTTTTTGTATGAATAGGCTCTTCTTATTAAACGCTGCAAGAACGTTTAATAAGAAGAATTCGCAATAAAGGGGGTGTGCAAATTTTTTACCTGCCCCATTATTCTAAATAAACATAGGCAGTAGCAACAAGTTAAAAAGGTCACCTTTTTTTGCTTAATTTAATTTTTTGCAGGACTTTTCATTCAAATTTTATTAAATTGGGCTATTGTACATAGAAGTTGAAAGAATAGAGGGAACACGAACACCCCTCCATTAGTGATGCATATGATGAGATGAGGTGTATCGTGAAGGTAGGTGATTGTATGTATACACGGGCATATGGAGGCTTTCATGGAATTGGACCGGTTGGCCCTCATATTGGCTTTGGCGGGTATTATGTGAGCCCTGGTGTGTTCTCTGGTTTAGGTGGTTATCCTGGGTATGGCGGATATGGTTCATTTTCGGGACCGTATGGCTCAACGTTCATCATGGGACATCCTCCTGGCTTTTATGTGAGGAGCTTTTAATTCAGCCTTCACCAATTGAAATATCCGTTGGCTATTTCAATTGGTGAAGGTGTTTGCATGTGGCAGTGATAATAATCACCCCTAAAATGCAAACAGGCAGCCAAATAATCATGAAATTGATCGAGGTATCTGCGTATGCAAACTAAAGCAGACCTAGACAGTAAAAGGAAATGGATCCTATTCGTATCAAGCTCATATGCTTATCAGGGGTTCTTCTTTTTTTGGAATTTGATAAGCGCTGAGCATAGCAAGTGTACTCGTTAGAACGGTTGTTGAAATGCCAGCCACATTCAATTTACGGGCGGGCGCTCGTCGACTGCATGCCTATGTCTATACTTAAAAGAATAATCAGCATAAAATAGACACCCTGTGAATAAGGAAAAATGGTCTTCCCTTTCTTTTTCTCAAATAAATAAGTGTAACGCTTAATGACTGCGTATGTCCATCTTATGAGGTGGTAAAATGTCTTGAAGCTGATATAAGACTTGTCTAAAAGGATCATTATTCACAATGTGCCTCATTCGGCGAAATGGATCGCCTTTTTCCTTTAGACGCTCAATGACAGCCGACATGGTAAAAAGAGAAGGATGAAGTTCTTTGTGATTCAGTTCGTCCCATTCAAGCGGTGTTGCAACAAGTCCAAGCTCGTTTCCTCTTGGGGAATACGGAGCGATGATTGTTTTTCCAGCATCGTGCTGAAGGTAATCTAAATACAAACGATTGCCGCGCTTTTTCTTTAGACGTTCTAGTGTAAAAAGCTCAGGCGCTTGTTCGCATAAAAATTGACAGATAAAAGCTGTGAATTGTCTCGTTTCTTCATATGTGAAGGCATTTTTCTTTAATGGAATATAAACTTGTAGTCCTTTGCCGCCGCTTGTTTTAATAAAAGCGGTGAGGAAGAGTTCGTCTAAAAGTGCTTTAATTCGTTTTGCTGCTTCTATGGCTAGGTGAAATTCTTTGACAGATGGCGGGTCTAAATCAAAGACAATCTCTGTTGGGCACTCGGTATCTCTTGTTTCAAAAGGGATATGAAATTCCATCGCCAGCTGGTTGCCGAGCCAAAGTAATGTCTTAGGATCATTACAAACTGTATATTGAATATCTTGAACTTGATCAACCACAACAAAATTTGGCGCATAATCGGGCGTCGATTTCTGATAAAAAGATTCACCTCCAATGCCATGAGGGAATCGAATTAAAGTCAGCCGTCTTTCACGTAAAAAGGGCAATAGATAGGAAGCCGCCTGTCTCAAATAAAGTAAGTAATCTGCTTTGGTGATATGAAGTACCGGGACAATCGGTTTCTCCGGATGAGTGACATCAATTGCGGCTGGGAGCGGATACACTTGTTTGAGCATTTGCTGAAAGGTACACGCTGCTGGATCAGCATCTAGTAAAAATGAAGAAAAGCGGGGCTCTCTTAACGCTGATCCATCAAAGGATACACAAGCAATACTTGCGACAATAGATGGCGGGATTTCATATTGTGATGCTTTTATCAGATGGCCTTTTGTTTGAAATAACGTACGCAGTGTTTGTTCTTCTTCTTTAGAAAAACCATGCTTGAATTGAACAACTTCTATGAGATCGGAATCTTGATAAATACATCCTTGGAAATAGCCATTTTCTTTATCAAAACGGGTCACAATGACAGATACGTATCGCCAATTTTTGATTTTCAGCCATTCTTTCGAGCGTGCATTATCATGCCATTTACTCGTCTTTTTTTTGGCAACTAGTCCTTCTGCTAAATGCGTCGTCATCAGCTCTTTCATTTGCTCAGGGTTACGATCTGTTTGAATGATTTGAAGAAGGGAAGGATGATCCAGCTGAACGGAAGGTGGAAGCTTTGCCTGTTGGAACACTTTCTGTAGCCATTCTTTTCTTTCAATAAGGGGGAAATCAATGAGGGATTTCCCTTTACACTTCAATATATCAAATGCAATCAAATGACATGGAAACCGCTCAGCCTGCCATTGAATGGCTTCTTTGTTTTTCAGCCTGCCTCTTTGCTGAACCTTCGCAAAATCACTTTGCTGTTCACTCATTAAATAGACCAATTCTCCATCTAAGGTTAGCGGTAAAAAAGGAGCAAGTCGATCCTTTAATTGTTTACACTGATCAATCACCTCAGGAAATTGGTCGTTTAATCGTTTTCCAGCTCTACTCTCCAAATGGATCTCGTCTACTTCCCACACAAGAATGGTCCGAAATCCATCATACTTTAATTCATACAGCCAGTCTGCTCCGACAGGAATATCATGGGCAGACGTTAATCGCATAGGTTTCATTGTACTTTTCACTTCCTCACATTGTGTGTTCTTAGATTGGGATGAAATTTTCATAAACATACATAAGTCTGGTAAAAACATTACATAGTAAGGAGAAAAGAACGGAGGCGTCACGATGCATACAGTATGGAAGGGCGGTATTAGCTTCGGATTGGTCAATATTCCAGTTAAGCTGTTTACCGCTACAGAGAATAAAGATATTAAATTAAGACAGCTACATAAAGAATGCCATACGCCCATTAACTACAAAAAGGTTTGTGCCAATTGCGGTGAAGAGGTAGCTCCAGAACAAATAGTCAAAGCATACGAGTATGCTAAAAATAAATTTATTGAATTGGACAATGAAGAGCTAGAAAGACTGCGAAAAGAAAATGAAGAAAAAGCCGTCGAAATCATTGACTTTGTGAAGATAGAAGACATTGATCCGATCTATTATGAACGAAGTTATTTCTTATCACCAGATACAGGTGGAACGAAGGCTTATTCATTACTAAGAAAAGCCTTGCAAGAATCGGGAAAAATTGGTGTAGCCAAGATTATGATACGTTCAAAAGAACAATTGGCGATTGTCAGATGTTATAAACATATTTTGCTGATGGAAACCATTCATTTCCCTGACGAAATTAGACAAGTATCAGACGTGCCAAATATCCCGCAAGAGGAAAACATTGTGAAGAAGGAGTTAGATACAGCGCTCCTTTTAATCGAGCAGCTGACCACAACCTTCGATCCAGATGCATATCAGGATGAATACAGGGAGCAGCTAATGAATGTAATTGGAGATAAAATATCTGGTGAGCATACCGTTCAGCCAGAAATAATAGGTAAGAAAGATGTATCATCCAATGTAACCGATTTGATGGCAGCTTTGCAGGCTTCTATCGATCGATCAAAACCGTCAAAGGAGAAAAAAGCAGCCCCTAAGAAAAGAAAAGGACCCACTAAAAAAGAAAAGAATGCGTAAGAAAAAGACCGCTCACTTGGTCTTATCCTGTCAAGTAGACAAATATAAAAAAACCACACAGTCAAAATTACAGATTCATCGTCATATTTGACAGGACTACTAGATGAAGCAGACCATCTCAGACACACCAAAATGAGTAAGAACATCTATGATTAACTTATCAAGATCATGGTTTCAATATATGTCACTTGTTTTTTAAAAAATAATTTCACGATGACTCCCAAAATAATAGGAATGAACACAACTTGTACAATCGACAAAAATAAAGCTCCCGGCGATACAGGTAACCAAGAGTTCTAGCAAATACATTGGAGGCTGTACCACCCATCTGAGCAGCAGCCTACGAGGATGACACCTACAGCGATTTCAGAAGGAACTGTAATCCGTAAGCTAATAGAATTGCAATAAATGGCAAGAGTCAACCCAGCACATAAATAGACTTTGAAACAGCTCTTTAAAATCTTCAGCAGACAGGACCAAAAATAATGATACCGAGTAAAAAAGGGATATAAGGTACAATCACGCCAAATTCAGCAGAAAAGGCAAATCCAAGACATGCAAATACAATGACCCATATCGTAAATGTTCTTCCTGCAAAGTGACTAATGGTTAAAAGGATGTTCATTCATTGATTCATTTAAACGAATATTATGGGAAAACAGCCCATTATTTGTATCTGTTTCAATAATGATATTATGTAAACAAAAAACACCCCACATTGAAGTGACCCCCTTAAGTTAGACACGGTATTTATTAGACAGCTTTCGAGGCATGAGTTCGATATTGTATCGGACTCATGCCTTTTAGTTTCGTCTTTATACGTGTGTGATTGTAGT
>NZ_JAIVLB010000062.1 GCF_020524495.1 Bacillus stratosphericus
CAATTCTATAATCACGATCGATTCCAGAAAAAATTAAACCAGTGTGCTCCGGTAGAATACCGTCACACACTGGCAGGTTAGGCTTTTTATAATTGTCTACTTGACAGGGATAAGACCATTTTTGTTTATGTAGATTCTCTTGTCACGAGCTCGGTGGGTAGCTGAATATGTTCACGTTGCAATGGCTTTTGCTCTTGCAAGAGCTGTATCATGTGCTGCACAGATCGCTGGCCAAGCTCTACGATCGGGATGTCGATTGTTGTGATCGTTGGAGCCGTTACCTCGCAAATATCTTGATTATCATAGCCAATGATTGCCAGATCCTCGGGAATTTGATAGCCATATAAAATGGCTTGTTTAATGAGCCCTGCTGCGACTTGATCATTGCCGGTGAAAATGGCATCAGGGGCATCCGGCATGACATGGATGAAGTCCATCAAACGAAAGCCGTCTTCAATCGTAAAGGCCTCACCGAATAGCCAATCTTCGTTTAGCGGCAAACTGTGGGCAGAAAGTGCATCAAGGTAGCCCTGTCTTCTTTGTTGCTGTGCCTCACTGCTTTCCGTATCAAAACAAAATCCGATGGCTTTACGCCCCGATTGAATCAAATAGTCAACAGCTTTATAGGCGGCTTCACGCTCATCGTATCCAATAATTGGAATATCTGCTGTTTGATGATATTCATTGGCCAAGACGATGGGGCCGTTTGCTAAAAGTGGCTTAATGTTTTCCCACTTATTTTCTAATGCCCCCAAAATGACACCATCCACTTCTTTTCTTTTTAATAATTGAAGCCCTTCAAGCTCTAGTGATTCTTTGTAAAACGTTTGGAGCACGATGGCTTTATACCCTTGATCCAGTGCTTCCTTTGAAATTCCTTTAATCAATTGTGCAAAAAAAGGATGATCCACAGCTGGTACAGACACAGCAATGGTCTTTGTCTGATGTGAACGAAGGGTGCGAGCCGCTGAACTTGGTGTATACTCCATTTCCTCCATCACCTGTAAAATGTGTTGGCGTTTTTCCTCTGACACGTATGGATGCTGATTCAGCACCCGCGAAACAGTGGTGGTCGAAACCCCGCAGAGCCTGGCAATTTCATAAATTGTACACATATTAACAAATCCTTTACACAAAGTTATTGTTCTGAAATCGATAACATCATTTACAATGTGGAAAAAGTTAAATTTTAACAAAACAGAATTAATTAATTGGAGGGAATGGAATGCAAATATTGACGAAGATATCAGGTAAAAGCAAGGATTATCTAGTTTTGCTGGATATGATCAATCAAGGTGTTCAAATAAAGGCTGATTCGGTTGAAAAGAATCTAGCGAACGAAAAGCTGATGACGTTCCTTGAGCAAAATATTGAGCGCAAGGGTTTGGAAAAAATTCTCTTCCATTATAAACAAAATAAGGAAAAAAAGATACCGTTCCTGCCAGTTGATAAACTGATTTCAGAGGATGAGATCGATGATATTATGCAGGTGATGAAAGAGGTATTGAATTCTGGGCGTTTTACGTCAGGTCCATACATTCCGTTGTTTGAAAAGACGCTGGCAGAGTATTTAGGGAAAAAATATGTCATTGCCACGTCAAGTGGAACAGATGCTCTCATGATCAGTCTCATATCAGCAGGTGTTCATCCAGGAGACGAGGTCATTCTGCCAGCCAATAGCTTTGCCGCAACAGAAAATGCAGTGCTTGCCATTGGCGCTGTTCCGGTCTATGCCGATATTGATCCAGAAACCTACTGCCTCGAACCAAGTGAAATCGAGAAGCATATCACGGATAAGACGGTATGCATTCTTCCAGTTCATTTATATGGAAAGCAAGCGGATATGAAGGCTATTTCGATGATTGCAAAGCAGCATGATCTGAAAGTGATTGAGGATGGCTGTCAGGCGATTGGCAGCAGCGGACTTGGGGCATTCGGAGATGGACTTGTTCTCAGCTTTAATCCATACAAAAACCTCGGAGTCTGCGGAAAGGCAGGAGCCATTGCAACAAATGATGAAGCCCTAGCGGAAAAATGCATGGAAATCAGCTATCATGGCTTTGAAGTAGGAAAGAAAAATGTCAAACGCAGTGACTACGGCTTTAATTCAAAGATTGATAACTTGCAAGCAGCGATAGGACTAGAACGAATGAAGTATTTAGGTCTGCAAAACTTTAAACGCTTTTACTTAGCGAAGCGATACATTGATCAGCTGCAAACGCTTGAGGATGAAGGATACATGAAGCTTCAGAAGCTGACGAACGATCATGTATGGCATCTATTCCCGATCAGAGTGCTGAAAGGAGACAGAAATGAGCTGGCAGCGCAATTGCTGAAGATAGGTATAGAGACAGATGTCTATTACCCGATCCTATCACATCAGCATCAAACAAATCTTGTCTCTAAAAAATATAAACAAACGACACTTCCGCATACGGAAAAAGTAGCACAGCAATTACTTCATTTGCCCCTTTATCCAGGAATGCCGCTACAGGATCAAGAGAAAGTCATCGAGGGGGTCCAACATGTTATCAAATCTTCCATTCAATAAAAAGCTGCTGAATCAGCCGCAGAACCCGCAATGGATTGTTTTCTGTGACTTTGATGAAACCTATTATTCTCACGGGATGACAGAGAAGCAGAGAGAGGATGTAAAGAGGTTAGAAGCATTTGTGGCGGAAAAGAGCGAAGCAGGACAGCTCATGCTGGGCTGGGTGACGGGAAGCAGCCTCGATTCTGTCACGAGCAAAATGGAAAAAGGCGGTTTCAGTCAATTCCCACATTTTATTGCGTCTAATTTAGGAACTGAAATTATGTACACATCCCATTCACATTTTGGACAGCCAGATGCAGAATGGACGAAGCGGCTGGATGCGCAGGGTTTTTCAGATGAAAAGATTGAAGACATCCTACAAACCATTCGTAAAGAGTGGATTACCCTCAGACCGCAAACACAGCTGGGCAGCTCAGGGTATAAGAAGAATTTCTATTATCAGGAGCAGGATGAACGAGCAGACCTTCATCATCTATCGTTTATACAAACTCTTGCGAAAGAGAGAGGGGTGGCGGTCAACATCAATAAATGCAATCCGCTCGCAGGAGACCCTGCGGATTGCTATGATGTAGATTTTTTACCAGTAGGGACAGGAAAGGATGAAATTGTCCGTTTTATGCTGAGTCGATATGATCTACCAAAAGACCGTGGCTTTGCCTTTGGTGATAGTGGGAACGATTTGCGGATGCTTCAATCCGTCACGCACGGGTTTCTCGTACAAAATGCAACCGCCGAGGCCAAACGGCACCATCATCAAATTTGTCATCATGGATATGCAAAAGGAATCTATGAAACACTGAAAACAGTGATGTATAAACATGAGGAGGCACATTCATGAAGAAAATTGGAATTGTTGGAGCAGGGAATATTGCAAAAGCACATGCAAGAGCATTATTAACGATTAATGGCGCAGAATTATCCGGCGTCTATGACGTGCATGAATCGGTTGCTCAGGGCTTCATTAAACAGTACGGCGGACGGGTGTATTCAAGTATCGATACACTAGCGGATGCATCTGATGGGCTGATCATTGCTTCCCCCAACTTTTGTCACAAGGACCATGCACTTCAAGCGCTCAGAGCGGGACAGCCGATTTTATGTGAAAAACCGATGGCTGTTTCTTTGAAAGAAGCGAAGGAAATGGTGGAGACAGCCAAAAAGTTACAGATTCAGGCCAGTATGGGCTTTAACTATCGTTACTTATCCTTCGTGAATATTCTGAAGAACTTGATTGCCAACGGTGAATTGGGCCGCATTTTAACGGTCAGGACACATTTTAAGAAAAATAGTGCCCTCAGAAGAAAGACATTTTCGTGGAGAGACAGCGGCGAGAGTCTGCGTACAAGCGGTGCATTAGGGGATCTTGGGATTCATTTAATTGATATGCTGTGGTACTTGTTTGGCAGTGAAATGAAAAAAGAATCACTGAACACGAAGATGCTGACACATGTAAAGGAAAAAGAAGAGAAAAAGGTTCAGGTTGATGATCATACCGAGATTTTTGGTCAAATGGAGAACCAAGTGTTTTTTCATTTGGTGACGTCCAAAAGTACACAGCCTGAGGAATGCGGATTTAGTGTAGAAGTGATTGGTCATGACAAAGTATTTAAATACCATACGAATATGAAAAAAGAATATGAGGTAAGTGATGGATTTTGTGTAGAACGTCATCAAGTGCCGCAAACCTTGCTGACTGATCCCCCAAATGAATTTTATGGATGGTCCGATACGTTCCGTGATCAGCTAATGCATTGGGTGAATACAGAGCCATATCCATCTCATATGAAGATGGCTGATTTTGAGGATGGGTATCGCGCGCAGGCTGCGCTCAATACGTGCTTCGAGAGGGAAGAGGCTGTCGTGTCTTCTCGTGCATATTAAAGAGGTGGAGCGGAGGACCTCATAACTCCGTTCCTTTTTAGAGGAAGTGAAAAGATGAAAAAGATGTTTTATTTTGGCTGTGTCTTTTATTTTTTTATTGGGACCATTCATGTGTTTTTTGGCAGCTTAACTCCTTATTTGCTGTCTAGTTATGATAAGGGTCCCGGGGAATTATCTTCTTTAATCTTTTTTCAGTTTATTGGTTTTTTGACAGGTGTTCTTTTATCCCCAATTCTTGTGAGAAAAAAAGGCTATGGTGCTGTTCTGACCATGGGACTGATGCTGATGATCGGGTCACTTCTCCTTGGGCTTTTGGTGCCTGGCTGGACGACACTTGTGCTGGCAGGATTTTTTCTTGGAAGCGGTGCGGGCAGTCTTGAGACAACGGCCGGTGCGTATGTGATTTCGATGGGGAACAGTGCAAAACGAATTAGCATTATGGAAGTTTTTTTTGGATTAGGTGCGTTATTGTTCCCTCTAGTGATCCTGCTGACTGTCACAGAAGAGACGTGGTATTATGTGTTTTTATTTCAGGTATGTGCGCTAACATTCTTCCTCATGCTCTGGCTTGTCTTTATTAACAAACTGCCTCATGGACAGATGGCTGCTCCTGTTCATGCGATCAAGAAGCCATCTTTACTTCTTGATCGCAACAATCGAATGGTTGTGGTGCTCATGATATGCTTTGCTTTTTTCTACGCAGGAATTGAAACAAACTTTGCCAATTTTTTGCCGTCGATCATGCTAGAAAAAGGAGAAGCCAGTTGGAGCCTCTTTGCTGTCTCCACTTTCTGGACAGCGATTGTCATCGGCCGAACTATGATTGCAAGAAAAGCAGATCAGCTGCATCCGCTGCGTTTTTTAAAGCTCAGTGCGACGCTCATGATCCTGCTGCTTGTTGTATTTGCACTGACAACCCACATAGCGGCGCAGCTGATTCTCATCTTTTTCATCGGCCTGTCCGCAGCTGGCATGTTTCCAATCGCACTGACTGCATCCGCAATAATGATTGAAAATGCCATCGACGAGGCAACGAGTTATTTTATTGCTGCCGCAAGTTTGGGAGGAGCCTGCTTGTCCTTTTTGATTGGATTTAGTCTTGAATGGGCGGGGGCAGCAAGTGCCGTCTTTGTTTTCGCTTTTTTAGCTGTTCTTCTGTTTGCAGCTGCCATTCAAATGAATCGTTCTCGGAAAAAAGAAACGGTTCTCACGCAGCAGTCGGCGCTGAAAGCAGAGCGGTAAGCAGCTTTATCAAATCGCTTCTCTTCGGGTCAACCTGAAAAGATGACAAAGGACTTGTACTAAAACACCGAGTGTTTGAATAACATGTACAAGTCAGCATCAAAAGGAGGACGTGTATGTGACGGTGTTCTTTGGATATATCTTTTTAGGGTTGTCACTTTCAGCGCCTGTTGGGCCAGTTAATGCAGCCCAAATCGACAGAGGGATTAAAAGTGGATTTTGGCACGCGTGGATTTTTGGTGTGGGAGCCATGGCTGCGGATATTGTGTATATGCTCCTCATTTATTTTGGTGTCGCCCAGCTTTTGACTGCACCTCTTGTGAAAACCTTTTTGTGGTTGTTCGGCTTTGTCGTTCTGACCTATACCGGCATTGAAAGCCTACGTAAAATCAATTTGCAGGAGAGTCCGAAAAAGGACGGAGGAAACACATCGATAGGAAAATCGTTCATGACGGGGTTTTTCATTTCTTTTTCCAATCCGCTCAGTATTTTATTTTGGCTTGGTATCTATGGCAGCATTTTGGCCAATACGATCGAAAAGTATGGGACATCTCAAATACTCATGTACAGTTTAGCCATTTTTATCGGCATGCTCATATGGGATTTTTGTATGGCGTTACTCGCCAGTACATTTAGACGCTATTTAAATGAACGGATATTGAATGGCCTATCTGTTCTTGCAGGCCTGTCTTTACTCGGCTTCGGTGCTTATTTTGGGTATCAAGGCATCATGGCGTTGATTGGTTAGAAGGATGAGAAAACAGACTG
This sequence comes from Bacillus stratosphericus, assembly GCF_020524495.1. GTDB lineage: Bacteria > Bacillota > Bacilli > Bacillales > Bacillaceae > Bacillus > Bacillus stratosphericus_B. The sequence continues at coordinate 6,446 of NZ_JAIVLB010000062.1, forward strand.
ACACGTTCAGTCTATTTTTTTGTCATATTTGACAGAAATGGGACACTCTTAAATAATGATGGGAGATACATTTATTTGAAGGAGCTTTTGCCATGCGTATTTTCCTGCCAGTATTCAACTATGTGTGTATGCTGATTCTGTCTATTATCACAGCGACATTCGTTTATACGATCCTATTCTCCACGCCTGAAGCCGGCTTCGGTCATGTGGAGATCACCAGTCTTTTTATTTTAATCGCTTATGTCTTATTTGCTTCACCTATACAAATTGTTTTACACCGTCACCCTAAGAAGTTTCGAAGCCGTGATTTATTGGTTTATTTTATCGGGGCATGGGTGGTTTGTTCCGCGCTTGCATTATGGATTGATTATGGATTTGTCGTATTCATTAGCTACAAAGTCTATCTATTTAGCTTTTGTGCGTCTCTCATTTATTGGTTGTTGGATTCGGTCTTTTTAATGAAGAACCAATCATAGAGGCTTTTTCCTTTTTTCTTCTCCTGAAAATGAACGTGTATGACCTTCGAGAATCCGCTTGATACAAAAGCGAAAGCTGTCATCAAAAAGAACCAGTATAGATTGCTAAGGTCAAATCCAGTGTAAGTAAAGATGAAAATCGTGGAGAACACGAACGTTAACATGAGGACAATCCATATCCGTTTGAATAGGAGATAACCAATAAATCCCCAAAGCAAAGCCATGACCGGCAGTAAAATAAGATAAGATTCCACCTTGTAGATGCGTATGAAAGTCGTTGAAGGACAGTCACCACAGCCTTTTTTTCTCATAGGCTATGGAGAAGACGCTAAAAACGAGGTGGAAGATAATGGCCCAGCTATATGCAAAAAGTTGCCTTGATCAAAATCTACGATCACTAGAAGAATGGAAGCAGGATGCTTTCACACAATTTGGAGAGATGGTAGGAGATGAGGCAGATACATTTCCTTGTGTACCAGGCAGACAAGGATTTTTTCTAGATCATTTGCGTTATGGGTTTGTTGGTGATCCGCGGGGAGAAGAGGCTGTGAATGAGTTAGCAAAGCTCTTAAGGGATTATCAAAGCTGTTCTAGGCAAACCGGTCAATATGCTTCATTCATTTGCTTTTTTGAAACGCCTCAGGATTTGAAAGAACGTTCGATTGAAGAGTTTGAGGATCAGTTCTGGGCGTTGGTTCAGCGATTACATCAAAAGGATGAAATGAAATGGCCTGAGCAAATTCCAGCAGATCCTGAGCATCATGAATGGGAATTTTGTTTTCATGGAGAGCCGTATTTTATTTTGTGCTCGACACCCGCTCACCGTCTCCGAAAAAGTCGACATTTTCCTTATTTGATGATGGCGTTTCAGCCAAGGTGGGTGTTTGAGAAGATGAATGGATCAACCACATTTGGGCAAAAAATGAGCAAACTCGTTCGGAAGCGGCTCAAGGCGTATGATCAAGTAGATGTACACCCTGCGTTAAAATGGTACGGCGATCAGAAAAATTTAGAGTGGAAGCAATATTTCCTATCAGATGATGAGGCTGAGAAACCAGCCTCCGCCAAATGTCCATTTACTGCATTAAAAAACATGATGAAATTATGATGCGGTCTGATCATGCTCCCACTTTTTCCTCATCAATAGCACCATGATGGCAATCACTGCAATGATCCCAATGCTGATAAAAAATCCAGGTCGTCCGCTTGCCTCTGTCAGTGTTCCTGAAACGGCGGCTCCGATTAAGAGCAGCGCAAGAATCATTTCGCATGTTTGGCGAGTGGATGGCTTTGATAGCTTTTTACTTGAGAGTAGAATGAACACCCATGTGTAAAGAAGAGTAAGACCGGCGGCTGTTGTTAGATGCTCGTAGATGTGTTTGGACAAAAAGATTGCAAGTAAAATCGAGACAATTAATCCCGCAGCGGTTAAGATGATCGAGGACCATCTGACATGAGATGGTTCTTTTTGTTTAAAACAAGCAGGTGCATCTTGATGCTCCGACATTGTGCCAAGCAGAGTCGTAACCGCATATAGAGAGGCAACCAATGTAGAAAAACCGGCAATAATAAAAATGCCATTAAAGATATGAAGGAAAATCGACAAATGAAAAGGCTCTAATGATGTAATAAATGGACTGCTGTTCTCGTTAAAGGCCGTCACTGGTACAAGCAAGAGAGCAAGTCCGATCGAGAAGATATAAATGACTGCTAGAATGATCAGCATGACACGACCAGATTTTGCGGCGTCCTTCGGGTCTTTTAAATGAACCGCCATCAGCCCCATCACTTCAATTCCCCCGAATGCATAAAACGCATAAATCAATCCATTCCAAAGACCAAGAGGTCCAATAGGCATCCATTCGTGATCTTTGTTTGGCAGATGCAGGGACGGTTTATGATCTGTGAGAATACCGCATAGGACAAGGACAGCGAGGATCATAAACAGAAGGATCGCCCCTATCTTCAGCACCGCAAGGACGTTTTCCGTCTTCTGAAAAGAACAAAGGCCAATGATAATCACGAGCAGGGCAAGAGCCGAATAAATCGCAGAAAACACCCAAAGCGGAACGGATGGAAACCAGTGACGGGTAAAAAGAGAAATCGCCGTCAGTTGACTCCCCGTAATCAGCATTTCTGAAAACCAATACACCCACCCATTGCTAAAACCCGCCCAGCGCCCATACGCCTTACGAGCATAGGAACAGAACGACCCTTTGTCTGGGTTTTCGGCTGTCATCGCAGCCAAGTGTTTAAAGACCAGATATGTGCCGACCGCAGCAAGCAAAAATGAAATGCAGACGGAATAACCGGACTTTGTAATGGCGATGCTGGAACCAAGGAAGAAGCCAGTGCCAATTGTACAGCCGACTCCAATGAGAGAAAGCTGCCACCAAGATAAAGATTGTTCTTCTTTCAATGCATGTGCAACACCTTTCCAATTCAATAACATTAGCTTGTGACCCTCTCTTGTTTTTATACATGATCGGGAAGACGTTTTGGGCATACTGTCATGGAAAGGAGTGCATGTGATGAACGGGGAATACGTGATTTTATCAAAGGATGGTCAAGGCTTTCGTTTAGGAAAAGGCCAATGTATGCGAGTGGTTGATGTCGAAGGTCAGCAAGTAGCAGATGTGATGGCGTATCATGAGAAGGATTTTTATGAAAAATTTGATCAAGGCGCTACAATGGACAGCTTGTTCTCCTCCAAAGTGAAAAAGGGTGATAAGCTCTATTCTAATTTATATAAACCGATGTTTACGGTCATTGAAGATACAGTGGAATGTCATGATTTGTACATGCCTGCCTGCCGGCAAGAAATGTATCAGCTCTTATATGGCCGAACGCACTTAGAGGTCATGCATACATGCTACGATAATTTGCGGACAGCCTTTGAGCCGTTCGGTATTCCAAAGGAGGACATGTATTATCCTTTTAATGCTTTTATGAATACAGTCATTGATGAAAAAGGAAAGCTGTCAGTGGAGCTGCCAAAATCGCTGTCCGGTGACTACATTCGCCTCCGTGCGGAAATGGATCTCATTGTGGCGGTGTCCGCATGCCCGGCTGACATTGGCAAATGTAATGGTTCAAGCTGTACACCCATACGGGTGGAAATAGATTGAAAAAGGAAAGGCCATTCACAAACGACTTCGTCTCTTTCACTTGTAAATATTTGATCATTTATGAAAAAGGGGAACGTCTAAAAAATATCCTTTATCAAAACATGGTATAATTAAATTTCTAAAATCGTTATCAAATCAATTGAATTGAGAGTAAAACCTGTTCTCTTCATGTAGAGGATGCTTAGGAGGAAAAGTGTATGAGTTTGCAGAAAAAGATCAGCCAAGAGTTGCATGTGCAGCCCTCAATTGACCCAAAGCAGGAGATCGAAAAACGGGTTGGATTTCTAAAGGATTACTTGAAAAAGACCGGCGCAAAAGGATTCGTCCTCGGCATAAGCGGCGGGCAGGATTCGACACTTGCAGGTCGTCTCGCTCAGTTGGCTGTACAAGAGCTGCGTCAAGAAGGAAAGGAAGGTGCTGTCTTTATTGCGGTACGTCTACCGCATGGCGTGCAGCAGGATGAAGACGATGCTCAGCTGGCTCTATCATTTATTCAGCCGAACAAGTCATGGAAATATGATATTGCGCCTGCGGTGACTGCATTCAGTGATCAATATCAAAAGGAAGCAGGTGGCCCGTTGTCTGACTTTAATAAAGGGAATGTCAAAGCACGGATGCGAATGATCGCACAGTATGCCATCGGCGGACAGGAGGGCCTGCTTGTAATAGGTACAGATCATGCGGCAGAAGCAGTGACTGGCTTCTTTACAAAGTATGGTGATGGCGGTGCGGATGTCTTTCCGCTCACAGGTTTAACCAAACGCCAAGGCCGGAATCTGCTAGAAGCTCTTCAAGCACCGGAACGCCTGTATTTAAAGAAACCGACCGCCGACCTGCTGGATGACAACCCTCAGCAAACGGATGAAACAGAACTTGGTATTACGTACAATCAAATTGATGATTACTTAGAAGGAAAACCAGTTTCAGATCAAGCAGCAGAAGCGATTGAAAAACGCTATGTTCAATCAGAACATAAACGCCAAGTACCGGCTTCAATGTTTGATGACTGGTGGAAATAAGGAAATGACGGATACCTCTCCTATGATGGAAGGGTTTTTTATGTGAAATTTCAGATGAATGTGACAGGATGCACCGAACGTAAATCAAGAAGGGTGTGTCTGTCAATGTGGCTAGTAAGCTGCCAGTTGTGGTTGGCTTGCTTCTGACAAGTACCATTGTGTTGGCGAATTTCACCACGAGTATTCCGATCGTACTCGCCACTTTGTCCATTGCCTCCTTTGCGCAAGGATTGTCAAATATCTCATGGACCATGCTGTCTGAAGTGGCACCCAAAGAGATGGTTGGACTGGCTGGTGGTGTGCTTAATTTCTTTGGCAATTTTATCTGGGATCATCACACCGCTGATTATCGGGTTGATTGTATCAGCGACAGGCTCGTATAACGGCGGTATTTTATTTTTCATTCTTGTGGCCTTAGGAGGGTCGTTGTTTAAGAATACCTATCTTTTTTCAACCTATTTATCATATAATAGAAACATTATGTAGCATTCCTTGTCGTAAGGAGGACGTATCACGAACATGAAAATCAATAGAGAAATCCCTGTGAGACAGCGAAATATTGTCCTCATTGGCTTTATGGGAGTTGGAAAAACAACCATTGGGCAGCTGGTTGCCAAAAAGCTATATAGAGAGTTTATTGATGTGGATCAGGAAATTGAGAAAAAGTACAACATGACGATTCCAGAAATCTTTCAGCAAAAAGGAGAAGCGTTCTTCAGACAGGCTGAAAAGGATTATATCGTCTATTTATGTGAACATACACAGCTAAAGATCGTGTCTCTTGGAGGAGGTGCGTTCAAACAGGAAGAAATCAAACGCTCCTGTTTGAAGCATTGTACAGTTCTTTTCCTCGATCTATCTTGGGAGAATTGGAAACAGCGGCTTGATATTTTAATTGAAAACCGACCTGTTCTTCACAACCGGACGATTGATGAGATGAAAGAGCTGTTTGAAGAGCGTAGAGAAATTTATGCCCTTCATAACTCAAGAGTGGAAACAGATCATCTGGAGGCTGAAGAAGTCGCCAATTATATTGTGGACACACTCAAGATCGGCTGGGATTTATATTCAAAATAAAAAAGTCTATTCGTCGGGACTGACCCCCTAAGATGAGACAAATAAAAAACACCTTCAAGTTTGAAAACGGACCGTTGTGATCCGAAATAAAACATGGAGGTGTTTTTTCTATGGGGACAAGAGTGAGTTATCC
>NZ_JAIVLB010000063.1 GCF_020524495.1 Bacillus stratosphericus
TATTATTATAACAACATTCGTATTCAAACAAAACTAAACAACCAATCACCGATAAACTATCGGCAATTGGCTGTATAAAGGTGTTTTGATCCCTGTCTCAAAAACGGGGGTCAGTCCCATGTTCAGCTGCAAGCTTTTTTTATTTGCGTTTTCTGCCAAGACCCATGGCATTCTCCATTTTTTTCAGCATTTTATTTGCCGCACGGTTTGCCTTTTCAGCACCTTCATCTAGAATGCGGTCAAGCTCATCTGACTCAATGAGATCATAGTAGCGATCTTGTATTGGTTTTAAAGCATCTAACACAACGTTCGCAAGATCTCCTTTAAATTCACCATAACCTTTACCTTCATACTTTTGTTCAAGCTCCGCAATTGATACGTTACCTAATACAGAATAAATCGTCAGCAGGTTGGCGATTCCAGGCTTGTTTTCTTTGTCATATTTGACGATCCCCTCTGAATCGGTCACAGCACTTTTAATTTTCTTTTCTAGCTGCTTTGGTTCATCTAATAAGGTAATGAAGGACTTTTGGTTCGGATCTGATTTGCTCATTTTTTTCGTTGGATCAGTTAAAGACATGATCCGAGCACCTTCTTTTGGAATTTTTACTTCTGGTACAGTAAAGATATCGTTATACTTTCGGTTAAAGCGCTCAGCAAGCATTCTTGTCAATTCAAGGTGCTGCTTTTGATCCTCACCGACAGGGACTAAATCAGTACCGTATAATAAAATATCACCAGCCATTAATGGCGGATACGTTAACAGCCCTGAAACGACAGCCTCTTTACCAGCGGATTTGTCCTTAAATTGGGTCATTCTTTCTAATTCCCCTATATAAGCAACACATTGCAACATCCATCCTGCCTGGGCGTGAGCAGGTACCTCTGATTGGATAAAGAGTGTCGCCTTCTCTGGATCAAGTCCTACTGCCAAATAAAGAGCCGCTAAGCTTCTAATATTTTGACGAAGAGCTAAACGATCCTGTCTCACTGTAATGGCATGCTGATCCACCACACAAAAATATCCATGATAGTTATCCTGCAAATCAACAAATTGCTTCATTGCTCCAATATAGTTCCCTAATGTCACAGAACCGCTAGGCTGAATGCCTGAGAAAATCGTCTTCTTAGTCATACTAAAACCTCTTTTCTTCAATATAAAAAGGCCCACCCATCACTTTTCAACAGAAAAGGGACGAATGAACCGTGGTACCACCCTTGTTATTTCAATCAGAAATCACTCAAGACGTTGATAGCGGAGACTGCTCCGTCTATACCTACTAACTTTTGCTAAGTGTTCGGTTAGATGCTCCAAAGCCCATTCCATACATGCCATTATCTGCTCCCACCAGCCGCAGACTCTCTGTAAATGGTGAATATATGTACTCTTCTTTTTCATCGCAACAGTATGTCTATCCATTATAAAGGATGACCATGAAAATGTCACGAAGCCCCTTATGTGACCTTCTCTTCATGTCGTTTGACACTTAAAATTTTAAATAAAATATAAATTATCTTTCAGAATTTTTTAAAAAAGGACGATTAATTATATGTATAAAACTTTATTATTATGGAATTTGGTAAATTATTTTAATCAATTTACGCTTTAATTTGTTGAAGTGATTAAGACTTTAGTTTATAAAAATCCCTCTTTATCCCCATTTATGTTTTTAAAAAATATATAAAATTGATATTGCAATAAATTATTCTATTCATTATAATGAATTTGTTCACACGTTTGTGCTAGGCTCTTTACATAGTGAAAATTCAGAAAAAACAAAAGAAATAGAAAGTAAGTTATTTGGGGACTTTTTTACGCTATTTCTTAAATCTGAATTTCATCTCTATCGAGACCTTTGAACTAAAACATATTATAAGGGGGAATACAGTTGAAAAAGCGTTGGTCTGTTGTTACTTTAATGCTTATTTTCACACTTGTATTAAGCGCTTGTGGTTTCAGTGGAAACAAATCGGGCGACGGCACGAGCAGTTCTGGAAAGGCTAAAACAACATTAAATGTAAATATCTCCACTGAGCCTTTTTCTTTACATCCGGGTTTGGCAAATGATTCAACTTCAGGAAGTGTCATCCGTCAGACTTTTGAAGGATTAACAAGAATAAACGCTGAAGGTAAGCCAGAAAATGCGATGGCTTCTGATATCAAAACAAGTGCTGATGGGAAAACATACACTTTCACACTTCGTGATGCAAAATGGTCTAATGGTGATCCTGTTAAAGCAGAAGATTTCGAATATGCTTGGAAATGGACATTAGATCCTAAAAATGAATCTCAATATGCTTATCAGCTTTACTATATTAAAGGTGCTGAAGCAGCTAACAAAGGGAAAGCAAAAGTTGCTGATGTTGGTGTGAAAGCTAAAGACGACAAAACGCTTGTAGTTGAGCTAGAGAACCCAACACCGTTCTTTACTGAACTAACTGCATTCTATACGTATATGCCAGTCAACAAAAAAGTGGCTGAAAAGAATAAAAACTGGTACACAAATGCTGGTGAAAACTACGTTTCTAACGGTCCATTCGTTCTTTCTAAATGGAAACATGGCGGTTCTATCACGCTTGAAAAGAACGATGAATACTGGGATAAAGACACTGTAAAACTGAAAACGATTAACATGTCTATGATCAAAGATACAAACACTGAGCTTAGCATGTTCCAAAAAGGCGAGCTTGACTGGGCTGGTTCTCCAACTGGAAGCCTTCCAAATGAGTCTCTAAAAACATTGAAAAAAGATGACGATCTTAAAATTCAAACGATCGCTGGTATCTATAACTACAAATTCAACACAGAAGTAAAACCTTTAAATAATGCAAACATCCGTAAGGCCCTTGCATACTCAATCAACCGTCAAGCAATTGTTGATAAAATTACACAAGGTGAACAAGTACCAGCTATGGCAATCGTTCCTCCCACAATGCAAGGTTTCGAGGACAACAAAACTGGCTACTTCAAAGATCATGATGTAACAGCCGCTAAAGAACTTCTTGAAAAAGGTGCCAAAGAATTAGGCTATAAGTCTGTTTCTGATCTTCCACCATTGAAATTGTCTTACAACACGGATGAAGGCCACCAAAAGATTGCACAAGCAATTCAAGAAATGTGGAAAAGAGACCTAGGTGTTAAAGTTGAACTTGATAACTCTGAGTGGAACGTTTATATCGATAAACTGCACAGTGGAGATTACCAAATCGGACGTATGGGCTGGTTAGGTGACTTCAACGATCCAGTGAACTTCCTTGAGCTTTACAAAGATAAAGACGGTGGAAACAATGACACTGGATGGGAAAGCAAAGAGTACAAACAATTATTGAATGATTCTGCGAAAGAAACAGATAAATCAAAGCGTGAAGAAATGCTGAAAAAAGCAGAAGAAATTATCATCAACGATATGCCTATAGCACCAATCTACTTCTACACTCAGCTTTGGGTACAAGATCCAAAACTTAAAGGTGTCGTCGTATCTGGACTTGGTGATGTTCAATACAAATGGGCATATTTCGAAAAGTAAGATTATAGAGTAAGAGATCTATGTCAAGGATCTTAAGGTATATGGAGGATGTCTCTCCATATACCTTTCTTGCTGATTAGAGAAATTGTTGTAAAATCATGGAGGTGCAATTCCGTTGCTTAAATATATCGGTAAGCGATTAATATATATTTTAATCACACTGTTTGTTATTGTAACTGCAACTTTCTTTCTCATGCAGGCAGCACCTGGTGGTCCATTCTCTGGAGAGAAGAAACTTCCTGCTGAAATTGAAGCCAATCTAAATGAGCACTACGGATTGGACAAGCCTTTATTTGTTCAATATGTCAGCTACTTAGGTTCGGTTGCAACATTAGATTTTGGTCCCTCATTTAAATATAAAGGACAAACTGTAAATGACTTAATCAGTTCTGGATTCCCCGTTTCCTTTACCCTCGGAATTGAGGCAATTCTCCTCGCATTAGCATTTGGTGTATTGTTTGGGGTCCTTGCAGCGCTTTATCATAATAAGTGGCAAGACTATACAATTGCCATTTTAACGATCTTTGGAATTTCCGTTCCAAGTTTTATTTTAGCAGCGCTATTACAATATGTATTTGCATCTGAGGCAAGCTCTTTAGCGATTTTCCCAGTTGCAGGATGGGAGTCTTGGGCAAGCACCGTGCTACCTTCTATTGCACTATCCTTCATGCCAATGGCCTTTATTGCTAGACTTTCACGGTCAAGTATGCTTGAAGTACTAAACAGTGACTACATTAGAACGGCTAGAGCGAAAGGATTAACGAAATCAGCTGTTACGATCAAACACGCCATTCGAAACGCATTGTTACCTGTTATTACATACATGGGACCAATGGCCGCTTCAGTTTTAACCGGTAGTTTTGTCGTTGAGAAGATTTTTGGTATTCCTGGATTAGGCTCTCACTTTGTCACAAGCATTACAAACCGTGATTACACTGTCATTATGGGTGTGACAGTCTTCTACAGTATCATTCTATTAATCAGTATTCTAATTGTTGACATCCTCTACGGTATTATCGATCCTAGAATTAAACTGACGAAGGCGAAGAAAGGGGTCTAACACATGGAAGAGATGAGAAAAGATTTATTTGTGCCTGCGACGGCTGACGCAGCAGAATCTGAAAAAATTTCTAAACCTAGTCTATCTTTATGGAAGGATGCTATGCTTCGCTTCCGTGCAAATAAACTTGCAATGGTAGGGCTCACAATCATTTTTATTATTGTGATACTGGCAATCTTCGTTCCGATGTTTTCTAAATACGATTACTCGACGACAGATTTGCTTAATGCAGACCAGCCACCTTCAAAAGAACACTGGTTTGGTACAGATGATTTAGGACGAGACATGTTTGTTCGTACATGGGTAGGTGCAAGAATTTCGATCTTCATCGGTCTTGCTGCAGCTATTCTTGACGTGATCATCGGCATTATCTGGGGAAGTATTGCTGCATTCAAAGGCGGCCGTACAGATGAAGTCATGATGCGTATTGCAGACGTTTTATGGGCTATTCCAACATTACTAATGGTTATCTTAATGATGGTTGTTCTACCAAAAGGTTTATTGACGATTATCCTCGCCATGACAGTTGTAGGCTGGATTAACATGGCACGTATTGTTCGGGGACAAGTTCTACAATTGAAAAGCCAGGAGTACGTTCTTGCAGCACAAACATTGGGTGCGAAAACTTCTAGACTGTTATTTAAACATTTGATTCCAAACTCAATGGGACCAATTCTTGTCACGATGACACTAACGATCCCTTCTGCTATTTTCACTGAGGCATTCTTAAGCTATCTAGGACTCGGTGTACCAGCTCCATTAGCTAGTTGGGGAACAATGGCGTCTGATGGAATCCCGGCCATGACGTACTATCCGTGGAGATTATGGTTCCCAGCCGCATTTATCTGTATAACAATGTTTGGTTTTAACGTGGTTGGAGACGGACTAAGAGACGCTTTAGATCCGAAGTTGCGTAAATAAGGAGTGATTAGGATGGAACGTGAACGTATTCTAGAGGTCAAAGACCTTGCAATCTCATTTAAAACATATGGTGGAGAGGTTCAAGCCATTCGTGGTGTGAACTTCCATTTAAATAAAGGCGAGACACTCGCAATTGTAGGTGAATCTGGTTCTGGTAAAAGTGTGACATCACAGGCCATCATGAGACTAATTCCGATGCCTCCAGGTTATTTTAAGCGCGGAGAGATCCTGTTTGATGGACAAGATATCATTAAGAAAACGGAAAAACAAATGGAAGCGATTCGAGGAAAAGACATCTCTATGATTTTCCAGGATCCTATGACGTCTTTGAACCCTACGATGAAGGTCGGGAAACAAATTACAGAAGTACTATTCAAGCACGAACATATTTCAAAAGAAGCGGCTGAAAAAAGAGCCATTGAATTATTAGAGCTAGTTGGGATTCCAATGCCTGAAAAAAGAATCAAACAATATCCGCATGAATTTAGTGGCGGGATGAGACAAAGAGTTGTCATCGCAATGGCACTAGCGGCAAATCCAAAGCTATTGATTGCCGATGAGCCGACAACTGCACTTGATGTAACGATCCAGGCACAAATTTTAGAATTAATGAAAGAAATTCAGCAAAAAGTGGAAACATCGATTATCTTCATTACCCACGATCTAGGTGTCGTCGCCAATGTAGCTGATCGTGTAGCCGTCATGTATGCAGGGCAGATTGTTGAGACAGGTACTGTCGATGAAATTTTCTACAATCCGAAACATCCATATACATGGGGACTTTTAGCATCAATGCCAAGTTTAGATACAGATGGTGGATCTGAAGGGAAGCTGTCAGCGATCCCAGGGACACCGCCAGATCTAACAAACCCGCCGAAAGGAGATGCATTTGCACTCCGCAGCGATTATGCAATGAAAATTGACTTTGAACAAGAACCGCCAATGTTCAAAGTATCAGATACGCATTATGTAAAATCATGGCTACTTCATCCAAATGCACCTAAAGTTGAACCGCCTGCTTCAGTAAAGGCGAGAATGCGTGAACTAGAAGGTAGCTACGAAAAACCTGTATTAGTAAAAGAGGGTGAATAGCATGGCAGAAAAACTGTTAGAAATTAAAAATTTAAAGCAGCATTTCCATACAGTAAGAGGAACTGTGAAAGCGGTAGACGGTGTCTCATTTGATATTTACAAAGGTGAAACACTTGGACTTGTAGGTGAATCTGGATGTGGTAAATCCACAACCGGTCGTACCATCATCAGGCTTTATGATGCGACAGATGGAGAGGTTCTCTATAAAGGGGAAAGCGTACATGGGAAGAAATCAAGACAAAAAATGCTTGAATTCAATCGCCAAATGCAGATGATTTTCCAAGATCCATATGCTTCACTAAATCCTAGAATGACAGTCCTAGACATCATTGCAGAGGGCATTGATATTCATGGCCTTGCGAAAACACAGCAAGCGCGTAAAGAGCGTGTGTATCAATTGCTTGAAACAGTTGGTTTGAACAAAGAGCATGCAAACAGATACCCACATGAATTTTCAGGTGGTCAGAGACAGCGTATTGGAATTGCCCGTGCATTAGCTGTTGAGCCGGACTTCATTATTGCCGATGAACCAATCTCTGCACTAGATGTGTCGATCCAAGCGCAGGTCGTCAACTTAATGAAAGAACTGCAAGAAGAAAAGGGCTTAACCTATTTATTCATTGCGCATGACCTTTCGATGGTGAAATACATTAGTGATCGTATCGGCGTGATGTATTTTGGAAAATTGGTTGAGCTGGCACCAGCGAATGAATTATACGAAAACCCGCTTCATCCATATACAAAATCTTTACTATCTGCAATTCCGCTTCCAGATCCTGATTATGAGCGTAACCGTAAACGGATTAAATACGATCCATCTGTTCATAAAGGAACAAACACCGAGTTCCGTGAAGTGAAGCCAGGTCACTTTGTGAGTTGCACAGAGGAAGAGTTTAAAGAGATCAAGGCGAAACAATAAGAACGGAAAAGAAAGCACTGCAAGGTCAGTGCTTTCAGCTTGTAGACAAAGTCTACAAGCTTTTTTGTATAATAAGGGTAATAACACAATTCTGCGGGGGATGAACATGTTATCGAAACGTGAAGAAGAGAGAAGAAATCAATTAGAAGT
>NZ_JAIVLB010000064.1 GCF_020524495.1 Bacillus stratosphericus
TTAACAGGATTGATCGAACTACGACCAACATCGTAGAACGCACTGTCAAAGAATACATTTATTATTATAACAACATTCGTATTCAAACAAAACTAAACAACCAATCACCGATAAACTATCGGCAATTGGCTGTATAAAGGTGTTTTGATCCCTGTCTCAAAAACGGGGGTCAGTCCCTAAGGCAAGTGCTTTTTTGTTTACATCAATCATCTTCTTTTCGAGAAGTAGAATTTGAGCTTTGAGAATTGGCTTTCTCGTCATCTTTCTTTTTATCTTTATTGGCATCAGTCTGTGAGCTGCTGTTCCCATTTGTGCTGTCTGAGCCATCACCGGAACCGTCATTGCCGTTTTCCGTATTTCCGCCTTGATCTTGATCTTTTTTATCATCTGGCTTCTGCTCATCATCAGGCTGCTGAGACTCTTCTTCTTCTTTGTTCTCATCATCAGGCTGCTGAGACTCTTCTTCTTCTTTGTTCTCATCATCTGCTTTTTCTTCTTCATCTCCGTCATCTTTAATGGTGAGGAAAGTAGAAGCCGCTTTACTTGTGACATCCTCTACAGTCGCGGTCACTTGGAATTTATATGTGGAGCCAGGCTTCACGTCAGAGATGACCGCTTCTTTAGCAGAGCTGTTTTGAATTTCTTTATAGCCCCCATCATCGACAGCTTGCTTCACATTAAATGTAGCATCGGCGTCATAGCCCCAAGTTAGCGTAATCGAATTTTTCTCTTCATCATATACTGCTTTTAAGTCAGATGGTTTATCCGCTTCTTTTTCCTCATACGTGTCAGACACTTTTGTCGGAACAGTACCTTTGACAAAGTATTCTGTTGTCTTCTTGTCACTTGGTGTATTTGGTCCGGCTAATTTAGCTGGATCTGATCCTTTTTCAATGGTGGTTTCAACGACGCTGTCAGGCTTTTCAAATGAGCCGCTTCCGTCATCAATTTGAGAAATTAATCGCTGGAAGACGATTTTTGCCACGCGCTGCTCATTGTTTGTGAGCCACATTTTGCCGTCCGCATCTTTTGAATTACCAATTCCCGTCCAAACGGCAGCTGTATATTGCGGCGTATAGCCGACAAACCATGAATCTTTCGCACTGCCAGAAGGGATATTGTAATTATTGATATCATCTTGTGTAAAGTTGGTTGTACCTGTTTTACCAGCTACTTGAACGTTCGGTACTTGTGCAAGTGTACCAGTTCCAGATTGTACAGCTGTTTTCAGCATATCCGTGATCATAAATGCAGTGTAATCACTCATTGCCGCTTTAGAGTCTGGCGTAAGGTCAAGCTTTGTTCCGTCATTAAATTCAACAGATGTTACAGCATGGGGTTCATTATAGTACCCGTTATTACCGAATGCACTAAATGCACCGGCCATCTTTAGAGAAGAGACACCTTCGTCAAACCCTCCAATTGAGTAGGACTCTGGAATATCAGACGGTAAGTCCATGCCTAAATTATTAGCGAATTGAACCGCATGATCTGTGCCTGCCTCTTGGAATGCTTTTAGGGCAGGGATGTTGCGTGATTGTGCCAAAGCACTTCTCATCGACATTTTCCCTAAATGTCTTCTGTCAAAGTTATTAATCGGTGTACCGTTTGAGTACGTATACGGTGCATCATCAATTTGCTGATACGTTGACCATTTTTTGTTTTCAATGACTGGACCGTAATCTAGGATTGGTTTAATTGTTGACCCTGGTTGGCGTTTTGCATCCGTGGCATAGTTAAAACCGCCGACTGGTACATCACGTCCACCGCCAATGGCACGTATTTCCCCATTTTTCGTATCAAGCAGGGTAACACCAGCCTGCATACCTTTTGTAAATCCGACTGCATCTCCATTAATGATACTGTCTAGGTGATCCTGTGCTTTTGTATCAAGTGTTGTGTAGATTTTAAGTCCATCAGTTGATACATCAACTTTGGCTTTTTTCTGTACTTCTTCCATGACTTCTTCAATGAAAGGAGAGTATTTACTTGAGTTTTGGCTGTTATATTTATCAGCTGAGACGACGGTCTTGCTGACAGGTGTTGCTTTTGCTACGTCATACTCTTTATCTGTAATGTAGCCTTGTTCTTTCATGAGGCTTAAAACGATATTACGGCGTTTTTCCGCTGCTTCAGGATGTTTGACTGGGTTATAGGCGTTAGGACTCTGCGGCATACCTGCAAGAGTGGCAGCCTGTGCAACGGTTAGTTGATTTAAATCTGTAACACCGAAAAATTGTTCAGCCGCTTTTCCAACGCCATAAGCCTGAGGCGTGAAGTAAATTCGGTTTAAATACATTTCTAAAATTTCATCTTTAGAGTATTTTTGCTCAAGCTGAATAGAGAGCCACGCTTCCTGTACTTTACGCTTTAATGTTTTTTGGTTGTTTAGAAGGGTGTTTTTCACAACTTGCTGTGTAATTGTACTTCCACCTTCAGCTCCAAATCCATCCTCGATGTTCGCTAAAAGAGCACCGCCAATTCGGATTGGGTCAATCCCGTAGTGTTTATAGAAACGTGCATCTTCAGTAGAAATAAACGCTTCTTTTACAACATCGGGTATATCTTTAATCGAGACATACGTTCTTTTTTCAGCACCGACTTCTGCAATGACATTCTTGTTTTTATCATAAATCTTTGAAGAATACGGTGTTTTGAGCTTACTATCATCAATAGAAGGAGCGCTTGATACAAAAACGGCAAAAGTTGTGATTCCGGCAACTAAACAAAGAAGACCGATCACGAGTAAAGATAAAAATATTTTTTTAAATAGACCTGCTTTCTTTTTGCCTTTTTTGTTCTTTTGCTTCTTATTGTTCTTTTGATTTGCTTTACGTCGCTGTTCACGACTTGTAAATTGATCAGACATCACATCTCAACCTTTCGTGTTAAACCTTTTTCGAACTTAAATGTTGCTCACATTCATCCGAAAAATGAAGTGTCTCCACTACTTTAATATAATCAATTCTTGGCGAATATCCAAGTGTTATTAAGTGGCCAGCTCCCATTAATTCGTCTTTGCTAATGGATTTTCTCCCATTTTGCTGCTGTCGCTCCCAAAAGAAGAAGAGGTCAGAAGCTGGTAAATAATAAACGGAGCCAAAAGCGGATATAATAACAAAACAAATTCCGCCTTGCTTTTCAACCTCTTTCATATGCTCAATTTGATGAGCGTGGAAATTCTTGAGCGGAAATGAGGTGGTGCTTTTGGTTTCCTTTGCTTCAAAGTCAATATAGCAACCTTTATAGACCCCGTTATAGTCTGTTGTCGAGGATTGTTTAAAATAGGCTTCTTTGATGACAGCAGCGCTTCTTTTCGGATAGTCCACATTGACAATTTGAACAGGGGTAGGCTTTTTATGAATGACAGCAATCCCGTTTACTAAATAGTACTGGTTAGTTTCATTTAAATCAGCCTCAAGCGTCATCCCACGATTACTATAAGAGAATTCGCCGCTGCTTCTTTTTGTTGTCCCAATTTGTTGAAGGGGGTGATACAATTTTCCGTTTGGATACCGAACCATTAAGTTTCAGCCTCCTTTTATTGCATTTTGTATTGGAGAGATGACCATGTTGTCACATGAAGAGTACATCATTACTCAGCAAATTTTACGTGAAACGAAAGCGAAAAATAAAGACAACCTAACGAGGACAAATGCTTACAAGCGCTTTTATGATCGTCATCCAGAAATGAAATGGTCACTGCTTGCTTCTTTTGTATCAAGAAATGCAGGGTGGTCGATGACGGATTTAAAAGGCGAGCTTTTCCATCCTGGTTTAACTGATCAGCAAGGGCACCTGTTTTTTACAGCATATGAAAGAGCAAATTGGCTCATCTTTTCTGATGCTTACCCGCAGCTTCTCTTGTATGAATGGTCAAAGCGATGCAGCAAATCTTTTTTTCATCTGTTGCCATATTTCTGCGTGTCTCGGTTTATGATCGCTGAGTGGGAACGTTTTTGGCTAAAGAGTGACACAGAGCGTCTGCTTTATGCACTCATCATAAATGAACAATATACTATACAATCTCCTATTATACAAAATCCTCTTCTGAAAAAGAATGTTTTTCACTCGATTCAATATCTTTTCAGCGAGTGGGGACATTTTCAAACGGTCATTTTTCCAACAGTAGATGGGCATTTGTATGGGTTAACTATAAGGAAGTTTTCTCATGTCAAGGAGCGCATTACATTTGGAAAAAAACTAGCGAAACTATTATTTCGGTCCGATTTGTTTTCGGATTTTTATCATTTTTTGCATACCGTGCCACATACCGGGTCTCGGTTTGATTTTGAGCCGTTTTTAGGGATCGCTAGAAGGTCAACACCTTTCCTTCGAACGGTTTATCCGGTGATCACACATTCATTAGACGATCAACGGGAAGATTGGTTTCAAAAGAAATTGAATCCAACCTTATTCGATGCAGAACCGTTACCAAAACAAATCGAGCTGACCGACTGGTACTTCCATAAAAAAAGGCAGCTTCGTTTTCTTTTCTCATTAGAGCACTATTTTTTGCATAAATAAAAAGCAGGGGGTACCTGCTTTTTTATGTGGCTGGACGATTAGGACCGCCAAGCTTTTTATCAAGGCTATCTGTACTGTTTTCTTTCCCTTTTGGCTTTTGCTCTTTTGGTGCTGACTGCTTTTTCATGAAATCTACCTCCTTTGTCCTTAGACTTTACAGAATCGGACGCAATCATACAAAGAAGGACAAGCGCATGTCGAAAATGAAGAAATAGTGCTCATCTACACTTAGATTGGCGATTTGCTTCTAGTTTTGTCATGTATGAAGGATGGTGAAAAAGAAAAGAGAATGTAACGAGAGACGATAAAGGAGGAATCTGATGATGAGCGAATTTGTATCAAAAGAATCCATTATGCAGTTGCTAGAGGAAATCGAGCGAAAGATTGATGCGGTGGAAGCAGAGCTGTCTCTTGCTGTCGAGCAAACAAAACACGCAGCTAATCAGGAGCAAGAACAAATGATTGACCGCCTTGAATCAGAAGTGAAGGACTGTGAATTGAAGATTCATGCAGCCGAGTTTAAACTGGCGGCAAGACCAGCATATCACGCTGGCTAGCTCTCCTATTTGAGCATTAAGTGAACGTTTGGTAGGATGGTTCATAGGGGTGAACACTATGGATAATCAAACATTACTTAAACATACACAAGAGCTGAGAACTCGGATCGAAGAAGCGTATAAGCAGTACCAAAAGGGAAAGGCTGAAAAGGAATACCCAGAATATGATTTTTACAAGGACATTCAGCCGGCCGTTGTGACATTTGACAAGCAAATGGAAGAATGGCTTGCCGCTGCCATCTCGTTTATTCATCAGGCTAAACCTAAATACTTACACGAAGAACAGCTATCAGCCGTAAAAGAAAATGGAAAAGAGGTATTCCTGCAATCTTATTTTGGTAAACAGCACGCACTCCGTGTGAAAAATTTAGTTGAATCGGTGATCTACACACTGACCCTTTTAGTAGAAGAAATCAAAGAGCACAACTGATGAAACATCCTACGTTTTTCTTATGGCTGCTTTAGGCACACCTTCTGTTTTTGAACATAATATATCATTGACATCAATATGTTTTGAGAGCGAGAGGAGCGAGATATATGTTCCCTTATTCAAACCAGCAACCTTATGAATTGAACCAATTTCAGCAAGGACCTTTTCCGTATCCAGACATGCAGCAGCCTCCGCAGCCTCCAGAATATTTCATGCCTCCATATCAAGGTGGAATGAGCCAGGCGCCTTATGGATATCAAGAGAATTTCCAGTCTTATCAGCAGCCAGAAGTGATCAATCAGCCGCAGATGCAGCCATCAGGTATGATGCCCATGCATCAGCCTATGAATCCTTATCCTTTGCCAAGGCCGCAAAAACAGCAATCATCTCAATTTAAAAGTGTGCTGTCACAATTCAAAAAGACGAATGGACAATATGACTTTAACAAAATGTTTGATACAGCTGGGCAAATGATGAGTACAATGAATCAAGTGGGTTCATTGGCAAAAGGATTTACAAGCATTTTTAAAGCATAGCAAAACCCAATAGAAGCATCTATTGGGTTGTTAGCTTTGGTGCGGTCACACGAAGTGATTGATCTTTCCAAACACTCTTCATGTTTGTTTCATCTATTTTTGCAGGCATTAAAATGGTTTTCGTAAAGCTGGAATAGGAGGAAGTCGTCTCTGTTTTGATTTTTTCCTGCACCGATAAGTGTAAATATTGAGCTTTGACTTCTAGCGCAATATCACCTTCAACAAAATGGTCTGGAAATTGAATGTCGATATACACAAATTGAGCATCTTCTGTCACATCGGTTGTAATCGATGCAAGTGAATGGGACGTAGTCATGAGCGCCTCTGCACTATTTAAAATCTCGTGAAACGGGGAAGATGCAAAAAATTGTTCAATCGCTTCATATAGAATATCTTCATTTGCCAACAATTCATGTTTTTTTTCGCCTTCATGTTTCATTTGAATCACCTCTCATCTACAACCTATGCAAAAAGGGCTCAGGCGGTTATTAATTGCTGGGAGAAAAAAATTATGATTAAATAGTGTTGAATGAAGCAAGGTGTATGGACGCGAAGGCCATATGCTGAATAGATCTAGGAGCAAAGCTTGAAGGGAGCAAATGAACATTGCTGAAAAAATTATTCGGTTTCGGAAATAACCAAGATGATGTAAAGGAAGAAGTCATTTATTCTCCAGCTGATGGGGAGTTAATGGATATGACTGATGTACCAGATCCCGTCTTTTCTCAAAAGATGATGGGAGACGGCGTAGCAGTAAAACCAAGCAATGGCACCATTGTGTCACCAGTAGAGGGTGAAATCATTCAGCTCTTCCATACAAAACATGCAATTGGGATTCGAACACTCTCAGGGCTTGAGCTTCTGATTCATATCGGACTTGAAACAGTTGGGTTAAATGGAGAAGGATTTGAAGCGCACATTAAAGAAGGAGATAAAGTGAAAGCCGGTGATCGTCTCATTACGTGTAATTTAGAACTCATTGCAGAGAAGGCCGCCAGCACCGTGACACCTATTGTCATCATGAATGGTGATCTTGTAGAACGACTTGATAAAGAACCAAAGGGCTCTGTGGAAAAACAGACCTCCAAGCTCTTTACTGTGAAAATGAAATAAAAAAAGCACATAAAAAACTACCCTCACATGGGACTGACCCCCCTAAGATGAGACAAATAAAAAACACCTTCAAGTTTGAAAACGGACCGTTGTGATCCGAAATAAAACATGGAGGTGTTTTTTCTATGGGGACAAGAGTGAGTTATCCAGTTGAAGT
>NZ_JAIVLB010000065.1 GCF_020524495.1 Bacillus stratosphericus
AAATAACGACGTAACGAAGAAGGCGCGAGAAAGAAAGGCGCTTCATGAGGTCGGCAAGTAGTAGCCGGAACTTTTGGCGGTTGCTTACGTATAAAAACGTAGGTAGCCGTCTTACATAATTGTATTGCTGTCGATATAAATAACAAAGTATAATGTAATATAAAGGGGAGGGAGGAAATTACTATGGAATCTGCAACCTATAAAATATTAATGTGTTTAGGAATTTTAGTAGCAGTTGCCGGAGTTATTGCTGGAATAACTACATACGACCAGGATGTGGTCGACCATGCGTCAGCAAGCAAAAAAGTATACTATGATAATTTAGATAGTGATTTCGCAGAAACAATGTACGAAACCGACAAGTTAAGAGCTGATACTATGAGGTTGTTCGTTATGTTAACTATAGGCGGAGGTATTGTTATTGGGGGAGTGTTATTTGGTATTGCGATGATACTAAAGGTGCTTATTAACCGCAGAGACTCTGCCGATCAGTCAGAGAAGAGACTTCAGGAACTGATAACTGATTTAAGAGCAGCAAATTAGCACTAAGCCCCTTCCTTAACCGGACGGGGCGTTTTTTTTTGTTTCTACGAAAAATCACTCTCGTACCTCCACTACCTCTCCGATGTCTGTAATGTCTAAAGTCTTCATTATTTTAAATAAAATCAGGCGGTTTATAGTCGTTCTGCTGTTACTACACAATTCACTAACACTCGCCGGTCGTATCCCTGCCTCTTGAGCCAGTTTACTTCTCGACCAACCACGTTCTCTCAGAACCTCGTCGATTTTATCTGTTTTCACATACAGCACGCCCCACACCTCATTATTACAGGATTATTAGTTAATTTTATATATAGTATACTGCAATTCCGTAATAGGGTAAAGAAAAAACATGTTGACATTACGCAATTTCGTAATATAAAATAATGTTACGATATTACGAAAAGGAGTAATGATACTATATGCATTACTTAGCCGAACACCAAACGTTCTCATCGACGCAGGCCCTAAACGCGGCCGTCTACGAACATATCAAACGGAACGCATACGACCTAACAGATACGGCGCGGGCCGCACTTAAGCAGATCGCACGTTATGCGGTCAAGTTCGGAGGCGCAGCGCATCTCAAAGCGGAAACTCTAGCCGACCTTATCGGTAAGTCGATCAAGACGGCGCGCCGCGTGCTTAATCAATTGGCCGCGTTGAATATCGTCAAGAAGGTCGCAACGACCCGGAAAATCAACGGAGGCAAGGGCGCAAACATAATCGTCATCTTACCATTAGCCGTGAATGACCAGTCGACAGTGACCACTCGCCAAGAGCCGCAAAACGCCGATGTACCAACGGTTAAAACGTCCAAAACCGAAAATGAACCATCGGATTCTATTAATCTTAAAAATCAAAAGCACGTTAAAGATACGGCTGCGGTTCCGGCTGAAGCGCTGAAAAACTCGTTGCCAACGGAAATCTACAACGCAATGAGTCGCTACTTTGACGCAGCAGATATTTATAAATACTACGGCTTGTTATTGCGTGCTAAGGCTTCCGTAGATCCATCGCTAATGATCGAGCAAGACCCGGAGCCATTCGTAGATGCGTGGCATAAGACGATACTTAAAGCGAAATTGAACGAAATTAGCCGTTTTGATGACTACGTATACGCTAGCTTCCGGCAAGCCGCATGGACGGTAAAAGCCCGTGAAAATCGTGTGAAAAACGTTGGGCTATTGGCGGAGTTCGAATCGTTCCTCCAAGCGGAATAGATTGCGTAAGAACATTTGTTCGTGTTATACTTTCGTCATAGATAACGAATAGGACCGAAGGAGGAACCACGAATGACATTACGCGATAGAGGGACGATGAAATGGACGTCTATATTCTTGCCGGAGCACATTGCGCAGCTTAGGCGCCTTAAATCCGAGATTGATCACGCATATGAGCGGAAGCCGTCGATTGATCCGGAGCAGTGGTCGGACTTTGAATCGAAAATACAGTACGCATACAGGACCGGTCAGGCTTGCGAGATCCGTTACTGGCGGAATTGGGTAGCGAAAAGGGTGAGCGGCGTGATTGAATCCGTTGATCCTGTCGGAGGAGCATTGCGGGTTGATGGCGTAGAGGTGCCGTTTAGGGAGATCGTGTGGGTGGCGTTGGAGGACGTGTGATCGTTGGTAACAATTTGTTACGATCGACGGAAGACATGATTTGCTCGTCGCAAATTGCGAAGACCAAACGACTTTAAGATTAGGAGGAAGGCGTTGTACATTCCGTTTAAGGACATGTGAGATCCGATATTGAAAGTCGCTTGAATACCCGAAGTTTATACGTTAAAATAAAAACGGTCAAATGTTCGGTAAATGACCGACTCAATGTCCGTTTCAATTAACGGAGTAGAAGCGAATTACAATTACGTAAAATTAATCGATAGATTAACGTCGGTCGGGAGTTCGAATCTCTCCTGGGACGTCTATAGTATCCGGTAGGATTCGATTTATAAAGTGTGAAAAAGAAGAAAACCCTTTATCATTAAGGGTTTTCTTTTGTTTTTTATGTGATTGGAATTACGTGAGTAAACGTTTGGAAACGATATTATTTCATTTCATTTTGCACAAAATTTGCACTCGTTTTATTCAGGAGTGCTCTTAAGTGATAACATTTGTTGGAATAACACAAGTGTATTTTGAGTGTCCTCTTCTCGAAGCTCTTTAACTACGTGTGCATAATATTGTAGGGTAGTATCAATGCTTGCATGGCCTAGCCTTTCAGATACATAATAAATTGATATTTTTTTATAAAGAAGTATACTGGCATGAGTGTGCCTTAAACCATGAATTGTCACCGGTTCAATCTTTAAGTCATTCAGAGTTTTTCGTAATATTTTATTTGCAAATTCGTTTGTTAAGACCTTCCTTGGATTCTTAGGACTAACGAAAATTAGATCGTGTTGATTGTTTGTTATTTCGTTAAATAATTCTCGAAAGAGGGTCATTGTTCTAGTATCTATTTTAATCACTCTATTAGAAGGGTCATTTTTTGTAGATGTAAAACCTCTTCCTGTTTTATAATCCCAGGTTTTATTAATTGTGATTTCATTTAATTGAAAATTGAAATCTTTTTTAGTTAATCCGACTAATTCAGCGAAACGCATACCAGAGGTGAGAGCAAGAATAAGCAGATAATATCCGATAGATCGATCTTTCCGAAGGTAAAGTTCATTTAGAAGGAATTGACTTTCTGAATAGTTTAAATGCTTTTCTTCTGGTCGCTTTGATTCCACTTTACCAATCAATTTCGCTTTTCTAGTGAAGTCTATTTGGATGATTCCCTCCTCAATCGCTTCTTGTACACATGCTCTAATGTGAGTGTTAAGCTTTCTGACGGTTTGCTTAGCATGTCTAGATCCAAAATCATTTAAAAATTTTTGATATTCACGTTTACTTATATCATTGATGTATCTTCCGGAAAAATTTTCTTTTATTGTTTGAAGGGTAGTATTATAGCTGTTAAGGGTAATATCTTCTATATCGTTTTTATAAACCTCCACCCAACTTTTAAAATATTCATCAAATGAAATTTTTGTTAAGCCAGGGTTTTTAAACTGTCTCAATCTATCTTCAACCTCTGCCGCAGCCACTTGAGCTTCTTTTTTAGTTTTAAACCCTCCTTTTCTAATAGGTTTTGGCTTAGCGCTAACACAATATTGCCATGTTTTACCTCGTTTTTGGAAACTAGCCATTTCTTCCCTCCTGATGGAAACTACTTAAGTAATAAGATAGCATCATCCGTATCTAATGAAAAGACTGTCTTTGCATTCATAAAAAATGTAAAATGAGGTATAATAAGTATCGTAAGGAATAAATTACACACTAAAAATCTAAAAATTCTAAATAAATCCAACATAATTCGACAAAATTCTTGAAATTTAAGTGGTAAAATGTGATTGGAAAGGTGATGTTATGGTAGTCAAAGAAAAACCTAATATCGAACATTTACATGACTTATTAAAAAAGAGTAACGAAACTCAAAAAAACTTGGCTGACAGAATCGGTATAAGTGAGAGTTATCTAAGTAAATTTTTTTGCGGAAAAGAAATCGCCTTTTGGATGATACGAAAAATAGTTCATGCAATAGCCCCTGATGATGAAACTAGAATTATGAAGAATTATTTTTTGAGCGGGGTCAAAAAAAAGAATTTCGCTCCATCCTTGGAATACTGTTATTCCAAAAAGCTTTTTGATGTTATCGATTTTTTAATAAACGATAAATACAAAGATGATATATGGTCTATTATTTATCGCCTCATTTTGAAATATAGATTAGAATTAGGCAGCGAAGAATTTCGAAATAAATTAAATAAATTACAATCCACAGGAACCGAAACACAGACTCTTATCGATATTTTAAAAATGTATCTCAATTATGATGTAGGTAAATATGAGATAACACTTTTCCAAATAGAGAAAATAAAAGAAAAGATTAAAGATATCAACGATCCATTTCTATCATTATCCTTTTCAGCTAGATTAGAAGAAGTATTAATAAATATCTATCTCAAACAGGAAAATAACGTAGAGAAAGCTAGATGTTCAGCTTATGTATTGCTTAAAGACGACATTAGTTTAAATTTAAATTTACAAGCTTATTACACACTGGGCCTTTCTTATATGATTGAATCATACGAAACATCTTTTCACTACTATCAAAAATGCATAAACGTTTTAAAAGAACACTCAGATCGGATTAATGAACTAATCCAAAACAAAGAAGAAATAGCAATTTTGCAGAGGTTTTGGAATAAGCCTATATGTGAACAATATCAAGTGACTCAATTCGCAAAAACTCTTGCATCAGGAGAAAATCTCAATCAATTCTATGAAGACAATTTTTATAGAAAATACGCTCTTCTTTTAGATGGAATTAAGGAAAAGTCAAAAGAGAAATTATTGCTTTCTTTGTTTCTTTTCACAGAGGAAAATGACAGGTTTCGCGCAAACCTTCCTAAGATTCACTTGATAAATTTAGGAATTGAATTTAATATGGGTTAGTAAGGAGGTGGAAGTATGAAGAAATTTTCAATCTCTGTTTTAGTTTTCGGCACAGCGTTATTCGTGCTCTTTAGCTCCCCATTGACATCTTCGGTAATTTCAAAAGGAGTTATACAGACTGCCGAAATTAAAGTAGGAGCCTAAATCTTCACCTCAAAAAGCCCGATACTGAATTTTAAAAGACGTTGCCTTAAACAGGCACCGTCTTTCGTGCTTTTTGGGGTAATTTCCTTTTTGTCTAAAAAAACAAAAATGGAAATTCTGAAATTTTTATTCATTTAATCGCACTAATAATATAAAATTAAACTCACGAAACAGAACGTATGATCTATTTTAGGAGGGTTCATTATGGTTGTTCAACTAGAAGAGTTTTTAGATAAGATTATTAATGATTTAAACAAAGATACGAAAAAGAAAAAATGCGGGTGACCCTAATTTTTTAAGTGTTTTTCTTTTAAAGCTCTTAGGTCTTCCAAATACCTTGCTAACAACTCAAGTTCCTCTGTCGTAACTTTTTCACCTTTTTTGTCAACGATATTTATTTTTTTGAGATCTTCAATTGATATGGTGGGAGAAGTAAGAATTTTTTTCTCTGATTCACTGTAATTGTCCCAACTTTCATCATCAAAAAACAAAACAGATTTATGTACACCAAAAAAGTCAGCGATTTTTTCAATTGTTTTTACAGATGGCTGTTGAGCATTGCGTTCGATTTTAGATAAATAGCTATAAGTGATACCTATTCCCTTCGCCGCCTCTTCTAAGGTTTTATTATGTTCTTTCCTTAGACGTTTGACCGCTTGTCCCAGCGTTTCGTTTGTCATTCTGTACACCTACTTTTTTTATAAAAACATACTCCCTATTTAATAATAATTATAGCATATGATTTTCCTGTCGGGAAATTTATTCGAAAAACAGCTTGTCAAAAGTATAATCCCTGTGTTAATCTTGAATTGTCCTTATGGGACAAAAAAGGAAGTGAATTAAATGATCGATTTTGTTAAGTTCGGAATTCTTGTTAAGAAAAAAAGAAAAGAATTCAACTTATCACAAACAGATTATGCTAGGATGCTTGGGTTTACAACATCATACATTTGTAAGATTGAGAACGGAAAGGCAAAACCTACTTTACAGACAATTGAACAAATTTCGAAAAAAATCGGTATGAAAATAACTATTTTTTTTGAAGTTTAATTGTCCTGATAGAACAATAAGGGATGGAGGATGAAATGTTGGAACAACTTCTTGATGTCAATCTGTCAATACCAATTCCAGCTGACAAAATTCTTATAAGCAAAGTGGAACTTCAAGAATTAAGAGATCAATCACTTTCTGGAGTTTACTGGAGTATGAAAGATCTTGAAAAAAAGACATCACGAAAAAGCGAGTGGATAAAAGAAAAAATACTATATCCAAGTCGTTTTCGTAAAATTTTAGACTCTGAAAATGGAGGATATGTTTTTTACCCAAAGTCAAAAGGGCAGAACTGGAGTTTTCACGCAGCCAAAACCGCAGCTTTCTTAGATAAACATTTTACTGAGATATTTAACGGTCAGTAAATATTCCAAAAAAAGTGGAGGGTTATTTGGTAGGGAATTTAGATAATTTTATACAATTTTTGGAAATTTATTAAAGTCAGAAGAACTGAAGCAGAAGATAGATGAGTATATAAAAACTACTTGAAACAAAATTTAAATCGAAGAGGGCTTATTTGAAAGAGAAGAAAATTTGTTATGGGGGTGTAAATTGAAATGAAATTTGAACTTGAAGATTCTGATCTTGAAAAAATTATAAATAGTATTATCGCAAATGTGAGTGCTGCATTAATTCCGAAAATTGAAGAGATGTTTATGGTTATCTCGTCTCAAGATGAACTGCTAACAAAAAAACAGGTGTACGAAAACATCTTAAAATGTTCTGCTGTTACAGCAGAAGAACTTTACTTTAATCGACCGGATTTCCCAACGCTTGATTTACCTAGTTTACCTGGCGCCCCACGTCAGCATAAAAGATATTCACGAAAGGCTGTGGAAGCTTGGATTGCAGCAAACACAAAGGGGCGACCATAAAACTCAAATCATTGTAGTGAATCAATTCAAATACGGTGGAGGTTAGATCATGAATAAAAAAAAGTGAACCAAAAGTTCAAAGTAAAAAAGAGAAAAAAAGCAATCTGTTTGTCGGAGAAGTTTTCTTTTGAACAGAAGACAGACGAGG
>NZ_JAIVLB010000066.1 GCF_020524495.1 Bacillus stratosphericus
CCTCACTAAAGTCTGAAACGTTCTATCTTAACAGGATTGATCGAACTACGACCAACATCGTAGAACGCACTGTCAAAGAATACATTTATTATTATAACAACATTCGTATTCAAACAAAAATAAACAACCAATCACCGATAAACTATCGGCAATTGGCTGTATAAAGGTGTTTTGATCCCTGTTTCAAAAACGGGGGTCAGTCCCGGGTTTTCTTCTAGGCTTTTTTAGATGTGAAGTATTTGCTTTAACCGGTGTATTCCTATCAATTTCTCTAATGACAGTGTTGGAGTCGATGATTGCAGCAAGACGGATGCCCGGTGCAGCACCTTTGAAAAGCTTAAGATATATAAAACATGTTCCGGTGCTTCTCAAAATAAAGAAGGAAGCGGGCCGCCATGGTAACGGTATTCACCATCAAAATCATCCTCTAATTATAAGACCGATGGCTGACAGCAAATTGTAGCAGCTGTTGTCTTCTGTTTACACTCATACATACACCGGTTGGTCGCTGGTGGGAGGGCGTCACAGCAATCATTTTTGTTCGCTGAGACAATGTGTCCACGATCATACCTTCCATCTACTGATGCGGGGAAAATGTTCATTTCACGTGTAAAAAAGAAAGCCTAGCGCCAGGGAAATCTGGATCTTCAACAGCCACCGTGTCCCCTTTTTTGAGGAAAATCAAGTCAATGTCTTGCTGAGTGCAGCCTGTTAACACGATTTGAAAGCAGCTGATTTCATATGGTGTTTTTTATGTGAATCAATCCTTTCCCATTCTTCTATTGAAAATATCACTAGATGTGATATTATATGAATGTCGCTTAATTGATAATGATAATCATTTGTAGCGGAGAGCTTGATAGAAAGTGAGAAATCTGTATGAAGTTGTATCAATTGAGTTTGTTATTTGCGAGTTTGGCATTTGCATCGCTGTTTATTGGTGTACAGGACCTTTCCGTCTTACAGCTATTTCATCTAACGGATGTTCAGATGCATACTTTATTTTCAAGTCGCATCCCACGATTGGTGAGTAATGTGCTTGCCGGCATGAGCCTTAGTTTATGCGGATTCATCATGCAAAGCATGACGAGAAATAAATTTGTTTCACCGACCACTGCAGGCACAATGGATTGGGCCAAGCTGGGTATTTTAGTCGGCATGCTCGTTTTTACACATGCGAGCCCGCTCATGAAAATGGGGATCGCATTTCTATTTACTTTAGTTGGTAATCTCCTATTCTTAAAAATCCTGCGCCATATTAAGGTGAATGACACGATCTATGTACCGTTAGTCGGCTTAATGTTCGGCGGGATCGTCAGTTCAATCTCCACATTTATAGCTTATAAATATGATCTGATCCAAAACGTATCCGCATGGCTTCAAGGGGATTTTTCTCTTATTGTTCAGGGACGTTATGAACTGCTCTATATGAGTGTTCCACTTTTGATCATCACGTATTTATATGCTGACCGCTTTACAGTGGCGGGTATGGGAGAGAGCTTTGCTGTCAACTTAGGTTTAACGTATAAACGTGTGATGGCGGTTGGTTTGGTGATCGTTTCCATGATGACTTCTGTCACGATTTTGACTGTCGGAATGCTACCATTTCTCGGCTTAATCATTCCTAATATTGTATCGATCTATCGAGGTGATCACCTGAAAAAGAGCCTGCCACATACAGCCTTACTGGGGGCTATTTTTGTTCTTATTTGTGATGTGCTCGGAAGGGTAATCATATATCCATATGAAATTTCTGTTGGGCTCATGGTAGGCATCATTGGAAGTGCGGTCTTCCTGTACATGTTATTAAGGAGGAAACGCTATGCGTAAAAAACATACATTATTCCTCGTTGCAGCCATTGCAACAGTGCTTGTCGTCATCTTTATTACCTTTCAAATGGGGTACTGGCAATACACAGTGCCAAGCCGTTTAAAAAAGGTGCTTGCGATGACATTAACGGGAGGGGCTATTGCGTTTTCATCTGTTGTGTTCCAAACCTTAACGAATAACCGAATCTTAACACCAAGCATCCTTGGGTTAGACGCACTGTACTTGTTCTTGCAAACAGCGATTATTTATCTTTTTGGATCAACCAATTTCATGATCGTCAATAAAAACCTGAATTTTTTCATTTGCGTTGGGTTGATGATTCTTTTTTCCGTGCTGCTTTATACGGTGATGTTTAAACGCAAAAACAAGCACATTTTCTTACTCCTGCTTATCGGGATTGTATTTGGTACATTGTTCAAAAGTCTTTCTTCTTTTATGGAAATGCTCATTGATCCAAATGAATACCAGGTCGTACAGGATAAATCCTTTGCAAGCTTTAATCATATGAACACAGATATCCTACTCATCGCTTCTGTTTTATTTTTGGCGCTTTGTCTTTATATTTGGTCATCCCGCGCTAAATTAGATGTGGTGTCGTTAGGAAAGGAGCATGCTGTAAATCTCGGAATTGACTATGACGGTATCACAAAAAAGATGCTGATCGTCATTGCCGTTCTTGTTTCTATTGCAACTGCCCTCGTCGGCCCGATTACATTTCTTGGCTTACTTGTCGTAAACGTAGCAAGAGAGCTATTTCGTACATATCGGCATACGTACTTGCTATTAGGCTCTTTTTTCATTAGTGTCATTGCCCTTGTAGGCGGGGAGTTTCTTGTCGAAAAGGTATTTACCTTTCAAACGCCACTTAGTGTTTTGATTGATTTAGTGGGCGGATTGTATTTTATTTACTTACTTTTAAAGGAGAGTCGTTCATGGTCGTGATGAAGGAAGTCAGTAAGACATATAACGGAAAAACAGTGCTTCACGAAACAACTGTCAGTGTGAAAAAGGGACAGCTGACCTCTCTCATTGGTCCAAATGGTGCGGGCAAAAGTACGCTTTTGTCCATCATGAGCCGCCTGATTCAGCCAGACACAGGCGCACCTTATTTAGAGGACAAACCATATAGCGTGTACCCTCCGCAAGAGCTTGCGAAAAAGATGAGTATTTTAAAGCAGTCCAATCACATGAGTGTACGCCTGACCGTTCGGGAGCTCGTCAGCTTTGGCCGCTTTCCTTATTCCCAAGGCCATCTGACAAAAGAAGATGAGAAGATGATCGATGTGTCCCTTCAATACATGAGGCTCGTCGATATCCAGCATCAATACTTGGATGAACTAAGCGGAGGACAAAGGCAAAGAGCCTTTATTGCGATGGTGCTGGCTCAGGATACGGATTATATTTTCTTAGATGAGCCTTTAAACAATTTGGATATGAATCATTCTGTTGAGATGATGAAACTATTTAAACAGCTCGTCAACGATCTTGGGAAAACGATTGTTGTGGTTCTCCATGATATTAACTTTGCATCTGTGTATTCCGATCATATCATCGCCTTAAAAGATGGACAGGTGATCAAAGAAGGCGAAGTAGATGAAGTGATTCAAACAAATACACTTGAACAAATTTATGACATGCGCATACCGATTGAAGTCATTCAAAGTGAGCGTATTTGCTTATATTTTTCTTAAAAACATGAAGAGGTGATCAAGCATGAAAAAATGGATATGGATGATGACTGTATTAACAGCGATCGTTGTACTCGCTGCCTGCGGTAACCAAGGGAAAACAGAAGGAACAAATGAGGAAACCTTGACGGTAAAGGACATGCTGAATAAAGATGGTGTGAAGATCAAGAAAAACCCAAAAAAAGTCGTTGTGTTTGATATGGGAAGTCTTGATACGCTAGACAAGCTAGGTGTAAATGTGACAGCATTACCAAAACAAGTGGTGCCAAAATATCTATCCAAATATGAGGATGATAAATATGAGAATGTCGGCGGTTTAAAAGAGCCGAACTTTGAAAAAATTGCAGAGTTAGATCCAGATTTGATTATTATTCAGCACCGTCAAGCAGATGCATTCGATGAATTTTCTAAAATTGCCCCTACGATTTTGATGGATGTAGACAATGCCAACTATATGGAATCATTTAAAAAGAATGCCACGACGTTAGGGGAGATTTTTGATAAGGAAGACGAAGTCAAAAAAGAACTTGCAGCCATTGATCAGAAAGTGGAAGCATTAAAGAAACAAGCAAAAGCGTTAAAGCAAGA
Source organism: Bacillus stratosphericus (assembly GCF_020524495.1). Taxonomy (GTDB): domain Bacteria; phylum Bacillota; class Bacilli; order Bacillales; family Bacillaceae; genus Bacillus; species Bacillus stratosphericus_B. The sequence goes on from NZ_JAIVLB010000066.1 coordinate 4,108, forward strand.
TGGTTTGATGATCATGGCCAACGATAGCAAAATGACTGCGTTTGGTCCTAAGTCAAGATACGGTCTCATCCATGATGTGTTTGGTATTACGCCGGCAGATCAAAAGCTTAAGCCATCTGACAAACACGGACAAAGCATTTCGTATGAGTACATGGTCAAAACGAATCCGGATTACTTATTTGTCGTTGATCGAGGCGCAGCGATCGGAGAAGAAACATCTGCGAAGCAGCTTGTTGAAAATGATTATGTGAAATCAGTCAAAGCGATCAAAAACAACCATGTGGTGTATTTGAACTCTGACATGTGGTATTTATCTGGCGGAGGTCTTGTATCATTAACTGCCATGATGGATGAAGTCAAACAAGGAATTGAACAATAATAATGATGAAAGCTGCTCGTTTCGAGCGGCTTAGATTGTTGACAAAGGGCTATTATTTTAGCCCTTTGTCTTCTTTTGGACAAGGATTTAAAGGGACAAGTTCATGTGCAAACAGGCACATACGCTAAGTGGTGATGAAGCATTAGCGTTTGTGAGAACGAGAAAGGTAGATAGTGACCTTATGTGCGGAAAGCGCTAAATGGAATCACTTCAATCCATCTTTGAAAAATCTAAATCCATTTCATCGATACCGTCATATGACAACATCATTGATACATTTGGTGATAATGTCTCAACCAATCTATCCATGAATCAGTTTTTTGGTCTTTCCCTTTACTGAGTTCACTAAAGTCAGTGGATACCATACAGCTAAAGGGGCACGATTATCACTGGAAATGTGTTTTACTTTGAGTTAGATGGACCAGGATTAGATGAAGTAACTCAAGAAATGAGAAAACAACTTGAATTATCATAAATGGGAAGAAGCTTGCCGCTGTGGCAGGCTTTTTTACTTTTAATAGTTCCAGAGTTGCTGGCATCGTTCGGTACTACACGAATTTAAAGTCATCTGGGATCATACACTTTTCTTCCTTCACTTGTGTTCAGCGAGGGAAACGTTGTGTAGGCTGCACTTGTAAATTGTGTCGTTTCTGTATGGCTCCTGTTTGTAGAGGTGCTGATACAGAAACTTTTAACTATTTTTATTTTGCCTGATGGAGAAAATAACGAGTAAGCAGCTCCTCTACACGATGCCGTATACGTGGATTAAAGTATTTATGTTTTTCTTCATAGCCATTCATCACAAATAAATACGTCGTAAACGCTTCATCGTGTTCAATTTGCTGTACCTTCATTTTTTTTTTATGTAGATCCTGTTTCAATTGATAAAGTTCTTTTTGCGTTTCTTTTAATGCAGAGGTGACAAGCTGAATATATGGTTCATTTAGTTTAAATGGTTGATGTTCTTTTAATTGGGCCAAGTCGCGATTGAGGATGGAGATAACCATTGGAAAAAAGATGGCCTGTTCCATCATCTGAAGATGTATTCTTGATAGTCTCGTCATGTCCATGCCTGCTTTCTTTGTATAGAACATTTGTTCTTATTTATTATATCCAATGAGGCAAAAAATCTCAAGGGGTTGAGGGCTGCATTTGTATTTTTAGGTTTTCTATGTAAAATGAAAAGTAGACAAACCTTGAAGGAGTCAAACAAGTTGTCATCATTTCTATCCATATTTACTCATGAAAATATCACATCATTTTTCGAGAGCTATAAGGCCTTTGGACCAATTGTGGCCATATTGCTCCCTTTAATAGAAGCATTTCTTCCGTTTTTACCTCTTGTTGCTTTTGCTGTGGCTAATGCAAATGCCTTCGGACTTTGGGAAGGCTTTTTATTGACGTGGATTGGAGCCAGTGCAGGGTCTATCCTTGTCTTTATACTGATTAGAAAATTTGGACAGATGAGGATGCTGAACTTTATTAGCAGACACCCTTCCATTAAGAAGCTGATGCTTTGGGTGGAAAAGCGGGGGTTTGGCCCGTTGTTTATTTTACTCTGCTTTCCTTTCACGCCTTCTGCTGCCGTCAATGTAGTAGCAGGCCTATCAAGAATGAGTAACTGGCAATTTTTATTAGCCGTTTTATCAGGTAAGTGTGTCATGATTTTTATCATCAGTTTTATTGGCTATGATCTTTCTGCTTTAGTAAAGAATCCGTTAAGAAGTGTTTTTGCGGTTCTAGTCATCGCTTTATTATGGTATGTTGGAAAGAGAGTAGAAAATTGGTTGAACTTTCGAATGATCAAGCGTGAGGAGAAAGGAAGCTCTTAATGAAGAAGAAGCCATTACTATGGTTGATGATTATTACATGCATAGTCTTATTGTTCCAAGTAAAGAATTTCATGTTTGTCACATACAAAGTAGAAGGGGTTAGTATGGACCCGACATTTACAGATGGAACAGAATTAATAATCAACAAGTTCTCGCCAAAACTCACGAAAATTAGCCGATTTGATTACGTTCTATTTCATGGGTCTAAAAATCAAATTTTGATCAAACGGGTCATTGGTCTTCCCGGAGAAACGATCAAGTATCATAATGATCAGCTATTTATCGATGGTGAAAAATGGAAAGAGCCGTATTTAAAAGAGCAGAAAGAACATAAAATGGGGAACGTCCTGACAGGTGATTTTCACCTAGAAGACATCACAGGGCACGATAAAATACAAAACAATCATTTCTTCGTGATCGGAGATAACCGAATGCATAGCTTTGACAGTCGGCATTTTGGGACCATCTCAAAGGACCAAGTAGTCGGGGTAAAGAGGAATAACGACGAATAAAAAAAGAGAGGCCTTTGCAAGCAGGTGAAGTGACCCCCTTAAGTTAGACACGGTATTTATTAGACAGCTTTCGAGGCATGAGTTCGATATTGTATCGGACTCATGCCTTTTAGTTCGTCTTTATACGTGTGTGATTGTAGTAATCAATATATTGTTCAAGTTCTTGCTTGAAGTGTTCGATGTCCTCAAATTCTTTTAGGTATAGAAATTCAGACTTTAAGATACCGAAGAA
>NZ_JAIVLB010000067.1 GCF_020524495.1 Bacillus stratosphericus
TCAATTCTATAATCACGATCGATTCCAGAAAAAATTAAACCAGTGTGCTCCGGTAGAATACCGTCACACACTGGCAGGTTAGGCTTTTTATAATTGTCTACTTGACAGGGATAAGACCAGGGTGCCGCATCTTTTTTCATGATGTTATACAGTCGGCTCTTGCTCTTCTTTAACCGCTTTTTCGATATCTTTAAAACGGCTGGAAACAGTTGATGCACTAATGCCATACTTTTTAGCTACTTGCACTTGAGATAGTGGTGCATCACTTGCAAGTGATTGAATATAATATTCGATTCCCGCCGCAAATGACGCTGCTTTACGGATCACAGGTGATTTCTGATCACAATAAGCTTTCCAAACCGTTAAAGCCCCATCTGTCAGAGCTTGGTCACCATGCTCTTTCATCCCATCTTCTATCAGCTTGGCTGTTTCCAGATGAACGTCGCTTTCCCAATCCATACGATCTGCTGATAGTCCTGTACCGCCTTCCGTGTAGACAGGTGTCTCCGTTTCTGTCACTTCTTGCTTCGCAAACATGCACTTCATCACTTCAGGGAATGATTCTCTCATAAATGTGCTGCGCGACCCTCCATTTGCTTCATACGCTTCAACGAGCTGGCGAACCTGAAGAAGGAGGGTATCCGTAAACTCTTTCGTAAACATCGTATATTGAATGAAAAACTCTGCTTTTTCTTCTAACTGAACAGGGAAACCAAGAACGAGACTGCCCTTCTCAGGCAACACCGTTTGATCCGGTTTTACATCAATTTGAACCTTCTCAGCTGTCACCATATTCTCAAAGTGAAGAGACTCGTCCGTTTTTTCATTTAATAAAAGCAAAGATGGTTCCATGTCTGTCCAAGATTGAACCACTTGTCTTGTTTTCGGACGTGTAATATCTTCTGCTTTCTTTGTGAGGAATTCGTGGAAGATGGTTTCATTCTTATCTGTTAACGGGCGGAAGAAGATGCCCCATACACTCAAATGAAAGACTGAGATTTGTTGTGTTTCTTTATCCATATCTGCAAGAAAAGAAAAATCATTAATGAAATGATTGATTGCTCTCTGATGCTTAGAAAAAGCATAATTCATTAAATCCTTTTGAACTTGTACAGCTTCCTTAAACACAAGCTCAGACGTTTGTTCTCCGCCTGATTTTTGACCACAACAATGTTTATATTTTTTTCCGCTACCGCACGGGCAGAGCGCATTTCGTTTAATTTTCCCCAAAATAAAACCTCCGACATTCTAGTCTAACCTCACTATTTTAACAAACGATTGCACAAGAGAGTTTTATTTTCAAGAAAAAAGAAGAATCGGAATGATCAGATAAATAACAAAGACTACCTGAAGAGCTTGATTGATCTTAGGAAATGGCCACCTCTCTCTGTTTATTTTCTCCAATCATTCCAACAGATTTTCCTTAGCTCATCCCTTCGAATAACTGCTTTGCTTCAAAATAAAAAATTTGAACGAATTTCTTCGTATTGACCCTACCCGTTGATCCTGAAAGCGAAGACGTCTTTTGCATTTCTTTCATTCTTTGGCTGACATCTGTAAAATCAAAGAACTTAGAGGCATATTGCTCAAACTTAGGATTTGAGAAATCCGTTAATCCTAGTGAAGCGAAATGATTCAAGGAATGATGAATGGCTCGTCTAATCCGCTGCTCTGCCGCTTTCACCTCTCGCATCACTTCTACATCGGTCGCACCATGATCCAGCTTTCTCTCCGCCGTTTTGATAAACAGCTGCTTTAGTGGAGGAAAATTGGCCTCGTTAGAATTGGCTGTCTGTGTTTCATATAAGTAGATCAGTATCTCTAGTAAATCCTTAGAGCCACTCTCTCCGACAATTCCTAATTCAGATAGGAGGAATTCCCCTGCCTCTTTCATCGTTCTACGCTTCGCTCCAATACTCGCATCATGAGAAATCACGGGCTCTAATGGCAGCACATGCCGAAGGGAGGCTTGAATATCGTAAATTGATTTTTCCAGCTTGATGCGCTCCATTACTTTTCGAATGACACTGACAATCTCAATTCGATTGACCGGTTTATGAATAAAATATTCAATCCCGAGTTCATAGGCTTCTGCCATCATTTCTTTCGCCTCTACTTGAGAAATCATAATGACCTTACCTTTGAATTCAGGGTGAATATGACGAATTGTTTGAATACCATCTCTAGCTGGCATTAAAAGATCAATCAGAAGGATGTCTACTTTTTTCAGGTTCAATGAATGAGCTTCTAATCCAACTCCGTCATCGGCTTCATCTACAACCTCTCCTAAATCCTCATCTTCAATGATTTGACCTAAAATCGAGCGTATTGCACGATCATCATCTGCAATGAAAAATCGCATACACTCACCCTCTCTGTATTAAATTTTTTTTAGGAAGGACGAGCTGAAAAGCTGTACCTTTTGTTTCTTTTTGTTCGATATGAATTTGACCGCCAAGCTCTTGAACAAGTTCTCTCACATAGGATAAGCCAATCCCAGTAGAAGGTGTCCCAAAGGCATCAAATTTCGAGGTGTAGCCTGGATCAAATACAACCTCTCTCAATTTTTCAGGAATACCCGGCCCATCATCTTCAACCAGAACTTCTATTTTATCATGGGTACCTTTCAATATGAGTGAGATCGTTCCGTTATCTTCTATTGCTTCCACTGCATTTGCCATTAAATTATTAATCAAAGACAAGAAAATGAAGACATGATAATCATGTAAGTGAATGCCTCGTATATCAGATGTAAAGGAAATATTTTTCCCTATGGATAGAGCATATTTCTCTTGAATGCGGATCACAATTTGTACAAGCTCTTCCGCTCTCATATAGTCTTGCATATTCTCCTTCGAAATGAGCTTGGCAAGACCAGCGAAAATACGCTGATTGTCCTTTTTCACTTCATGAATTTCCCCAGCAAACTTCAACAGCTCCTGACTCACTTCCTTTCCTGCTTCGTGTTCATGGAGTATGCGGTAAAGCCGGTATGATTCTTGCGTAATGTGCTCTGTATGCTTTAACGTTTTCTTAAGATGAACGGTTTCCTCATATAAATTCGAAACAATCATCATCATATGCTCATTCTGTTTCATAATTTGTTTCTCTCTTGATTGTGCCTCATACAGCTTCATCATATTAAAAAAGCTAATTACTACAAAGCTGTGAGCAAACGCAATGAGGAACATATCACTTAGCTTTGATATGGTCATCGTTGTGTCAAACACTAGAAATTGCACAAACAGCTCGACAAAATCAGCAAGTAATTCGATTATAAGACCGATCATCCCAATGAAAATTGACCGCTGCTTAAAACGGCCCGTATGGACGATAAAAAACAGAAAAGCATAAGTAAAATAAAAAAAGAAGCTCGGGAATTGCTGATAAAACGACGTAGCGATATCAGCTTTTTGCTGAATCAGGTCCAATCCTACTCGAAAAAACACAATGGCTGCGCCTGTTAAACATCCTGGCAGCAACGGTCTGGATTTTCTTAAAAGTAATAAACAAAAGAAAAACGCAGGTGGCCCGAAACTTATGCGAAACGTCTCATTCACAGGATAAAACTTCAGCTCTCCTGCAAGCGGCACTATGACAACCATAAAAATTAAAACGAATGCGTCTTTTTTGACAAGCTGGTTTAAACTCAAATGACTGACATCCCTTCCCCTGTTTGCATAGCCACAGTATACAAGGAGACTCCTTTCTTCACAATGTGTAAAAAATAATTTTCTCTACCTCTTTGATCCCCATAATCTTTTTTATGACTATTCTCCGAGCAACAAGGTGACCTTTCAGCTATGATTGCATTTTAGTCATTGTCTACAAAAATAGGAATTTTTTAGACAATTGCCGAAACACTAATTTTTATTTATAATTTTTTTGTAGGTTTTTGTCAGATTGTGTAGTTTTCAAGATAAATTTAATGAACAATTTTAGTAAAACTATATGTAAGCGTTTTCTGAATTTTCACTAAATACCTTTTTGTTATGCCGCCAAAGCCTTCATTTGAACATACATTTAGGTGTAAAGGAGTGGTACAAACAGCGCATGACAAGTTCATTAAAGATGTGTAACATGTTTTCCTGCCTATTTAATCGCATGTTTTGTCATCCGCCAATTTAATAGGTATTTTTTGATTTTTGATTGGAGGAATCGTATGAAAACAGTAATTTCTAATACTACACAACACGCATGCCAGTCTTCTGTTGACCAATGGGCAGAAGAAATACGTCCGTATTACAAAAACGGACAAAATGCTGGCTACATTCCAGCACTCGGAAAAGTGAATTCCTCTCAACTTGGTATCAGCGTTATAGGCTCAGATGGATCATCTGTCCGATATGGTGATTGGGACATTCCCTTTACCCTGCAAAGCATCTCAAAAGTCATTAGCTTTATAGCTGCCTGCTTAGGAAGAGGCGTACCTTACGTCTTGGATCGGGTAGATGTAGAGCCAACTGGTGATGCATTTAATTCCATCATCCGCCTTGAGATGCACAAACCAGGGAAGCCCTTTAATCCAATGATTAATGCTGGAGCTATTACTGTATCCTCCATCCTTCTTGGAAAGACTTCTACAGAAAAGCTAGCATATATTTTCGATTTAATCGAAAATTTAATAGGTAAGCGTCCTTCTGTTAATGAAGAGGTATATCAATCAGAATGGGCAACCGCCCATCGAAATCGAGCACTTGCCTATTACTTAAAAGAAACCAATTACTTAGAGTCAGATGTTGAGGAAACATTAGAGGTCTATTTAAAGCAGTGTTCTATCGAGGTCACAACAGAGGACATTGCCTTAATCGGACTGATTATTTCAAGTGATGGCTATCACCCCTTTAAACAAGTCCAAGTCATCCCAAAAGATATCGCAAGACTAACAAAGGCATTGATGCTGACATGCGGCATGTATAATGCGTCTGGTAATTTCGCAGCGTTCGTAGGCGTTCCAGCCAAAAGTGGTGTGTCTGGAGGAATTATGGCTTGCGTTCCACCAAGCGCAAGAAGAGAATTCCCGTTTAAGACAGGCTGTGGAATTGGCATTTATGGTCCCGCCATTGACGATTGCGGAAATAGTATTACAGGCGTCATGATGCTGAAAAAACTCGCTAAAGAGTGGGATCTCAGCATCTTTTAAACAAATAAGATGAATTAGAAGAGGTGATGTTATGAACGAAAAGAATAATGTCTTTGACTTTATCAGTGATTTATTAACAACAACAAATGGTTTTCTATGGTCATATATTATTGTTGCACTATTAATTCTTGTTGGCCTTTATTTTACATTCAGATCTCGTTTTCTTCAGTTTCGTATGCTCAAGGAAATGGTGATTGTGCTTAAAGAAGGAACAAACAGGCAAAAATCTGGAATTTCCCCATTCCAAGCGTTTGCTATTAGTATGGCCGCTCGAGTTGGAACAGGAAACATTACCGGTATTGCTATCGCTATTGCGATGGGAGGTCCTGGTGCTATTTTTTGGATGTGGATCCTAGCGATTATTGGTTCCGCCTCGAGTTTTGTTGAAAGTACACTTGCCCAGGTTTACAAAACAAAAGATGGGTCTGGCTTTCGCGGAGGTCCAGCCTACTACATTGAAAAAGGCTTAAAGAAACGCTGGATGGGGGTATTATTTGCAGTATTGATTACCATTTCTTTCGGTATTGTCTTTAATGCTGTACAGTCCAATACCATCACCATCGCTTTTGAAAATTCATTTGGCACAAACCGTTTAATCGTAGGGGTGATTATGGCTATTGGATTTAGCATCATCATTTTCGGTGGTGTCAAAACGATCGCAAAGATGGCAGAATACATTGTTGTCTTCTTAGCTGTTGCTTATATTGGGATTGCTCTTTTTGTCATGATTGCAAATATTACGGAGCTTCCTGGCGTTATCCATACAATTATTACCCATGCATTCGGTATTGAACAATTTGCAGGTGGTACGATGGGTGCCGTTATTATGGAAGGAATTAAGCGGGGTCTCTTTTCAAATGAGGCTGGGATGGGTAGTGCACCGAATGCTGCTGCGGCTGCCGTGACCAGTCACCCTGTAAAGCAAGGTCTTATTCAGGCATTAGGTGTCTTAATTGATACCCTCATTATTTGTACAAGTACTGCTTTTATCGTACTTTTCTCAAATGCATATAAAACAACAGAATTAACTGGTATTGAACTCACACAAGCATCTTTGAGTGAACACATTGGTCCTTGGGCTTCTGGTGTACTTGCCATTATGGTTTTCTTGTTTGCGTTTAGTACGTTCATCGGGAATTATTACTATGGTGAAACGAATATCGAGTTTCTTAAATCAAGTAAGGCATGGCTAATCGGATACCGTATTGCAGTTATTGCAATGGTTTTATTCGGTGCTGTGGCAAGTGTTCCAGTTGTTTGGAATCTCGCCGACCTATTCATGGGACTTATGGTTATCGTCAACCTCATCGCCATTACCATGCTGTCTAAAGTCGCCTTTGCCGCATTGAAAGATTATACGAGACAGAAAAAAGAAGGAAAAGATCCTGTCTTCTATAAAAATGCGGTTCCGAACAACGAGCACATTGAATGCTGGGACGACGAACCTGTCTCCGTGAAAAAGAATCAAATCGGGTAAATAAAAAAAGCTCTGGTCCTCTGGGGACTGACCCCCGTTTTTGAGACAGGGATCAAAACACCTTTATACAGCCAATTGCCGATAGTTTATCGGTGATTGGTTGTTTAGTTTTGTTTGAATACGAATGTTGTTATAATAAT
>NZ_JAIVLB010000068.1 GCF_020524495.1 Bacillus stratosphericus
AGCTAGCAAACTGGACATGGAAAGGACCATGTCCAGCGTAAGACAACTGATAAATTTTATCAAAATAAGTGAAAACCCCACTTTTACTTGAAGTAAAGGTGGGGTTTGTCTACGGTCTGCCTTACACATTCATGTGTAAGGTTAGGCTGTCGAGAAAATCGACAGCCTGAAGGCCTCAACATGAGGCCACTTGATTACTTCTTTCTACTGACAAAAAGCTCATCTACTGTGGTATTCAAGACAGAGGCAATGTCAAAGGCTAATTGTAAAGTAGGGTTGTATTTATCATTTTCAATGGCATTTATGGTTTGTCTTGAGACCTTACAACGTTTAGCAAGTTCTCTTGGGATAATTTAATGGATTTTCTTAGCTCTCTAATATGATTTTGCATTAAATCACCATATTTTTTTCTGTAAATGAGTAATGGAACACATATCATTTTAATCATTAAGAAAATGGATTCTGCGACTTCTAATACAAGCATACCGATCACCACCATAAATGCATAGGATTGAGCTTTTGAGTAGTAAATTTTTTTCTTTTTGAATCATTGGTGGGATTAAAATGAACAATCTAATCACTAATAATATCACTGAATACACAACTTTTACATCATCCAATTTTTAGTCCCCTCCCAGCCAATATGTCAAATATTTTTTACATTTTGTCCTTTCGATAAAATTATCATAATAAAACAATCATCTGCCCTCGCATGTGCTCTTTCTTTCCTTTTCTCTTCTATTTCTTTATTTAATTGTTTTTTCCGTTCTGCCTTTTTTAGTTCTTTTCACCCATTTCCACCTGTACAGGTGCAAGTTCACTATGCAGCATTTCCTTCTTTTTCATATGATATCAAGAGTTTTCCTCAAAAGGTGACTTCTTTCTGCAAGATATGAGGAGAACTGCACATTTAATAATAGTTTGATTATTTTAAAAATTATTACAATTGACCCTTTCCGATCAAATGTTTGTTTTATACAATAACATTACGCAGCCTGAATCTACTTTGAAAACAAAATAAGGAGGGCTTTCTTATGAAAGGTGAAATTCGCTTAATTCCGTATGAAGTAAAAGCCAATGTGATGGAAGCGAAAGAGACGCCGGAAAGTATTCAGGAGATTAAAGCACCCGAACTTTGGTCAAGTGGCTTCAAAGGAAAAGGCATAACCATTGCTGTCCTTGATACAGGTTGCGATACGGAGCATCCCGATTTAAAAGATCAGATTATCGGAGGCAAGAACTTTACCGATGATGACGATGGAGATGCTGAAAATGTGAAAGACTACAATGGGCATGGTACCCATGTAGCAGGCACGATTGCAGCAACGGATCAAAATGGCGGCATTTTAGGTGTTGCTCCTGAAGCCAAGTTGCTCATCGTGAAAGTCCTTAGCGGTGAAAACGGCAGCGGGAAATACGAATGGATTATCAGTGGCATCAACTATGCGGCTGAGCAGAAGGTTGATATTATTTCCATGTCTCTCGGAGGTCCAAGCAATGAGCCAGCCCTCGAGGAAGCCATTCAACATGCGGTAAACAGCGGTGTGCTTGTTGTCTGTGCAGCAGGAAATGAAGGTGACGGGGACGAGCGTACTGAAGAGTTCTCCTACCCAGCTGCATACAATGAGGTCATTGCCGTCGGCTCTGTCTCCCTTGCAAGAGAATCCTCTAAATTTTCCAATGCGAATAAAGAAATCGACCTCGTCGCTCCAGGAGAAGACATTTTATCCACTCTCCCTAACCATAAATACGGAAGACTGACAGGTACTTCAATGGCTGCCCCTCACGTGAGCGGTGCATTAGCCATAATTAAAAATGCGGAGGAAGAAGCGTTCCAGCGTAAGCTGACAGAACCTGAGGTATATGCTCAGCTCGTGCGGAGAACCCTCCCGCTGAAACAATCGAAACCCCTTGTAGGAAACGGATTTTTATATTTAACTGCGCCTGATGTACTGCTTGAAAAAACGTTGGAATCCGATCTTTTATCTATAGATTAAGTATAGGTCCTGAGAAAAGATAGAATTTTCTCAGGATTTTTTTAATTAAAATTATTCAAAATTTACTTTGACGAAATGAAGTGAACGTTATATAATCGAACACAATAAATTCATAGTTTGAGAGTCGGTAATTCGATGACACGTCGAATTTTAATTGGGAAGACCGGTGAAAATCCGGCGCGGTCCCGCCACTGTAAGTGAGGAGAGCTTTTCTTTTTTGATCCACTATCATTAGGATGGGAAGGATGAAAAGCTTGCAGATTCACCAGCCAGGATACCAGCCGCTCTATCACATCAAACCCCCTACGGTTGATAGGAGATGTCGGAAAAGCATCAGTTCTACTCTCGCTTGATTTCGCACACACATTTTGTCTTTTTAAACCAGACATTTTCCCTCATCAATCTTGATCATGAGTGTGAATGTCTTTTTATATTTAGAGGAGGAATTGGAATTGACAATTGTTAAAACAAGTAACCTAGGTTTTCCGCGAATTGGTTTAAACAGAGAATGGAAAAAAGCACTTGAATCTTATTGGAAAGGTCAAACTGACCGAGAAACCCTATTAAGCACTCTCGATGAACAATTTTTAGCCGCTATTAAAACTCAAATTGATCAACAAATTGACGTTGTTCCTTCTGGAGACTTCACCTTCTATGATCACGTGCTGGATACTGCTGTCATGTTCAATTGGATTCCAGAGCGCTTCCGCAACTTGAAAGACCCGCTAGATACATACTTTGCGATGGCAAGAGGGACAAAAGATGCTGTCTCAAGTGAAATGACAAAATGGTTTAATACAAACTATCACTACATCGTTCCAGAATACGAAAATAGCACGGAATTCAAACTCACACACAACAAACCGCTTGAAGCTTATGAAAAGGTGAAAAAGGCGTTTGGTGTTGAAACAAAACCTGTCGTTCTTGGCCTTTATACATTTGTTTCTCTTTCTAAAGGCTATGAAGCCAATGAAGTGAAAGAGATTCAGCAGCGTCTAGTGCCGTTTTATATTCAGTTGTTAAAAGAGCTTGAAGAAGCCGGTGTGAAATGGGTTCAAATTGATGAGCCTGCTTTAGTCACAGCTTCAAGTGAAGACGTGAAAGCAGTAAAAGAGATCTATCAAACGATTAAAGAAGCTGTACCTGCCTTAAACGTTCTCCTTCAAACATACTTCGACTCAGTAGATGCCTATGAAGAGCTTGTCACGTATCCAGTTGAAGCCATCGGTCTTGATTTTGTCCATGATCAAGGACGCAACCTTGAACAAGTGAAAAAGCATGGTTTCCCGAAAAATAAAATTTTAGCAGCAGGCATCATTGACGGCAGAAATATTTGGAGATCAGATTTAGGTGAAAGATTATCGTTTATTTCTGAAGTGATTGCTGACGTTCAGCCGAAAGAAGTATGGCTACAGCCTTCAAGCAGCCTTCTTCACGTACCAGTTGCAAAACATCCAAGCGAACAGCTTGAAGAAAAACTATTAAACGGACTTTCTTATGCCACTGAAAAACTGGCTGAATTAACGCTATTAAAAGAAGGCTTATCAAAAGGATCTGCTGCCATTGATGTAGACATCACTGAAGCAGCAGAAGCACTTCTAACTTTAAAAGAATTTGCGAAAGGAACGAATGCGGATTTAACAGCAGAACGCAACAGCCTTTCTTCAAAAGATTTTAAACGTCCAGTTGCCTTTGAAGAGCGCCTTCGGATTCAAAACGAATCTCTTGAACTGCCGCTTCTTCCAACAACAACAATTGGAAGCTTCCCGCAGTCAGCCGAGGTGCGCAGTGCTCGTCAAAAATGGCGCAAAAATGAGTGGACCGATGCAGAATATGATGAATTTATTAAGAAAGAAACAAAAAGATGGATTGATATCCAAGAAGAGATTGGCCTAGATGTTCTGGTTCATGGAGAATTTGAACGTACAGACATGGTTGAATACTTCGGTGAAAAGCTAGCTGGCTTTGCCTTTACGAAATTTGCTTGGGTACAATCCTATGGATCACGCTGCGTGAAACCGCCAATCATTTATGGAGATGTAGAATTTACAGAGCCAATGACAGTGAAAGAGACGGTTTACGCTCAAAGCTTAACAGAGAAAAAGGTCAAAGGAATGCTGACAGGACCTGTTACGATCTTAAACTGGTCTTTCCCAAGAACAGATATCTCCCGGAAAGACATTGCCTTCCAGATCGCTTTCGCTTTGCGTAAAGAGGTAGAAGCATTAGAGGAAGTAGGTATTCAAGTCATTCAAGTGGATGAGCCTGCATTAAGAGAAGGTCTTCCTTTAAAAGAAAGTGATTGGGCAGAATATTTAAACTGGGCAGCAGAGTCATTCCGTTTATCGACATCGTCTGTTCAAAATGAAACGCAAATTCATACACATATGTGCTACAGTAACTTCGAGGATATTGTTGATACGATTGAAGACCTTGATGCCGATGTCATCACCATTGAACACTCACGCAGTCATGGCGGATTCCTTGATTATTTAGAAAAACATCCGTACTTGAAAGGACTTGGACTTGGGGTATATGACATCCATAGCCCACGCGTACCATCTGTTGAGGAAATGAGTAAAATCATTGATGATGCGCTGAACGTTTGTCCGACAGACCGCTTCTGGGTCAATCCTGACTGTGGTCTAAAAACAAGACAAGAGCCTGAAACCATTGCAGCTTTGAAAAACATGGTAACAGCCGCTGAAGTGGCTCGTAAAAAGCTGGAGCAGCATGCATAATTGAATGTCTCTCCCCTGCTGAATATAGCAGGGGGTTTTTATATCCGTATATTGTCCTGTTCGATCACCTGCTAGGGTGATTTCTTTTCTAGTATGATTCGTTTATACTAGAGAAGTCAGTCGAACACAGGGAGGAAGACAATGAATCACGAAGCTTTTTTACAACGTGCAATTGATCTTGCAGTAGAAGGAGTCAATAGTGGTACTGGCGGTCCTTTTGGAGCAGTCATTGTCAAAGGTGGGCAGATCATTGCAGAGGGAAGTAACAATGTCACAGCGAGCAACGATCCAACCGCACATGCAGAAGTCACAGCCATTCGAAAGGCGTGCCAGGCTCTACATACATATCAATTAGAAGATTGTATTTTATATTCAAGCTGTGAGCCTTGTCCGATGTGCCTTGGCGCTATCTATTGGGCAAGGCCAAAAGCGGTGTATTTTGCAGCTGGACATGAGGATGCAGCGACTTCTGGTTTTGATGACTCATTTATTTATGAAGAAATCAACAAAGAATACGAATCAAGAAACATTCCATTTTTCAAGCTAACCCTTCAAAAAACCTTTGCGCCATTTGAAGCGTGGGAAGCATACGACAAAAAGAAAGAATATTAACATAAGACACATGCTTTACAGCAGGTGTCACAGATTGTTGACAAAGGGCTAAAGTGATCTTTATTTTAGCCCTTTGTCCTCTTTTGATAATATATTTCTGACATTTTAAAATGATCTTCAGCACGTTCAATATCGTCTTACACAAAAGAAAGCTTGTGCTCCGCCTTTTCATATGACGATATGGCAGCAATGTATTGCCTCCGGCCGAATTCATACATGCCTCTGAAGAAATGATAGTAGGATTCAAGCATGCCGTGACATGGGTTTGATGCTCATCTATTTCTTTCGAAAGATCGGAAAAGTTGGCGCGAAGCATTCCTTCCTTTAATGGCTTTAAAAATGGAAGGAAAAAGAGAGCCCATTGTGAAGTGACCCCCTTAAGTTAGACACGGTATTTATTAGACAGCTTTCGAGGCATGAGTTCGATATTGTATCGGACTCATGCCTTTTAGTTTCGTCTTTATACGTGTGTGATTGTAGT
>NZ_JAIVLB010000069.1 GCF_020524495.1 Bacillus stratosphericus
TATCAGCAAATGGTGTACGCTCAAAAACAAATTCGAAGGGGCGACTGTTTGTATGAGCATTAGAAAAGTCTTTGGTTTAGTTTCTTTTGCAGTTATGATGTTGATTGGCAGTTTATACGCCAGTCATGCAAATGCTGTGATCGAGCTTGCTGTGAGAAACGGGACATGATTTGGACAGACCTTTAGGGTCTGTTTTTTTGTTGAGCAGCATGGTCAAAAAATCAAAAAAAAATCTCCCCCTGCGGGGAAATTTGGTTTAGTCTTTGGTCTTTTAGGTTTTTGGGTTTTGATCTTTTAAAAAGATGGCGGTTTCGCCAGCTTTTTGGGCGATTTTGACGGAGTCAGAATCGTGTTTTTTCTTATCTTGATACATATAGAAACAATGAGATTTTCAAGAAGTGCGATAAACCCCCTGCTGTCAAGGGTTCAAGGGTAATTTGACAGTGAAAAACCCCATCTGCTATTATTAAAGTGCCAACCAAAATAATAGATTGCTAGAGAACTAGCGTCAGAAGGAGTTTTTTTATGTGTAAAACATGTGATTTTGTTAATCCTAATTCAGATTATACCATCCTTGAGGACAAAACCGCAACAGGAAAAAAGCGGGATTGGAGAGGAAAAAAGATGAGATCGTCACTTGTGGCGGCTCATTATGAGGCTTTAGAAAAACGGACCGGTGCGCCTTATTTTTTGAAAAAGGCTGATAAAGTGTGTGATTGTGCAGAATATCTTGTGTTTAAAAGAGATAGAAAAACGGGCAAGTTAAAGCTAACCCAAGCCTATTTTTGTAAAGTGAGGTTATGCCCTATGTGTGCGTGGCGAAGGTCGTTAAAGATTGCAAGTCATAATAAATTGATTGTCGAAGAAGCAAATAGGCAGTATAAGCCTGCATGGATATTTCTTACGTTGACGGTGAAAAATGTTGAGGGCGACGATCTAAAGAAGACCATTTCTGATATGATGAAAAGCTTTAATAGATTGATGAAATATAAAAAAGTTGATTCTGCGGTGCGTGGGTATTTCAGAGCTTTAGAGATTACAAAAAATCATGAAAAAAATACATATCACCCGCATTTTCATGTGTTGATTCCTGTTCGTACTGGTTACTTTGGTAAGAACTATATTAATCAAAAAGAATGGACAAGCCTTTGGAAGCGTGCAATGAAGTTGGATTACATACCGATTGTGCACGTGCAGCGGGTCAAAGGAAAAAAGAATATTGATGCGGAAGCGATTGAAAAAGAAGTGCGCAAAGAAATGGAAGAACAAAAGGCGATTCTTGAAATTTCAAAGTATCCTGTCAAGGATACGGATGTCATACGTGGGAATGAAGTGACCGAGGAAAATCTTGATACGGTCTATTATTTGGATGATGCACTTAGTGCAAGACGGTTGATTGGATATGGAGGGATCTTGAAGGAGATTCATAAGGAGTTCAATTTGACGGATGCCGAGGACGGGGATCTTGTCAGAATTGATGAAGATGAAGACGAGGTAGCCAATGAGACGTTTGAGGTCATGGCGCATTGGCATGTTGGCATTAAGAATTATATAATCACATAGAAAAACAGGCTCCAGTAAGAGCCTGTTTTTCTATTAATATTTTTTTCCGAATCGTGTTTGATGACTTACCTTTTTTACAAGTTTCTTACGCTTTGAATCTTTGTAGATAGATAAAACAAATTTGTTGTTCCAGTAACCGTTTTTCGGACTGTAGTACGTTTTGAATGTGTAATGAAAGACTTTTTGACCTGTTGGCCCTGAAGCGGAAGTTACTGCTGAAGCAGCTAAAGCTACTGCTTTCAGTGTTAAGACTGCGCCAGCTATAGCACCTGTTCCCGTTGGTAATGCTAAAATTGCACCTGTCACAACAACAACAATAGCAACAGTGATGTTGAATTTGTTTTTATAGGTTTTCACCAGTCTCCATTGGTAATCTTTGTTTGACTTTGCGCTAATCTCGCCGTTTTCTTTGATTAATTCTTGTCCAGCTTCTTTAAATTCCTTGACGTCCAATAATTCATTGTTGATACGAAGTTCTTCTTTTGCTCGGTCAAAAGAAACGGTATCTACTTGTTCACCATTATCAATGGTTATTGTTTGAGTGCTACCTTTGGTTACAGAATTGAACGTATGTAGTTTGCCTTCAATTTCAGTTTGATAAGACTCTTTAATTTCTTGCGGTTGTTGGGTTGCTGCGGCTACTGTTTGTAATGGAGCTGTTAAGAATAACATCAGACCTAGCATTACGATTATGAACTTTTTCATTTTGACTATTTCCCCCTTGTTTTTGTGCGATAATACACACATGGATAAAAAATGTTATTTTATAAAAAAAAGGTAATTGAGGAGTGATTGATGTGTTTTGGAATTGGGTAGTAGGCATGATCGGGATAATCATAGGAGCGTGTATCTTCGCAACGGAGTTTGAAGATGCTACTTTCTTCACTCGCTTTATTTTTAAGTTTATTGCGATTTTGCTCATTGTGCTTTCAGTTACTTTTATTAAGTGGCGGCGTAAAAAAATACAACAGAATAAGGCTTAGTTCTCCCTCCTTTTTTTGGGCATCTTCATTCTTATTCCTCCTTATGGATTAAATAACAAATTAAGGTTATCTAATTAAAATGAGTGTAGCAATGGATTTAAGATAGATTTAAGAAAAATGTTTTTTTGGTTGCGGTGTCCGCAATCATTTTTTTATTTTTTAGAGCTTCGTTTTGAGGAATATTTTTGTGGTAGAATCCGTTCACTGTGGAGGTGAATGTGATGACGATTGTAATTAATGTGTTGTACTTTGCTGTTCATTGCATTGTGGTTTGAAGAAGCAGAAGAAGCCGACAATTGAGTCTTCTTTTTCTTTACACGCTTGACGGAAATCGGGAGATTTTAGCACGCACACAGGGGTGTGTATAAGTGCGCCATTGTCATGGTTGTCCTATTTCCAAAATTGCCACCACTTTTTTTGTTGAGCTGCAGCAATCATTTTTTTTGTTTCAATGGATTCTTTCAAAGCGAGCATGAGATTTTCATCTCGCTTTTTTTGTTGTTCTTCAAATTGTTCGAGTCGTTTTAGGATGGCCCGATTGAATTCCTCTTGTCTTTGAATGAGATCGGCGACATTGATATCTTGTAGCGGTGTAGCGGTATCCGATATGGACAAGTTTGACCGATACAAGGTCGCTACAAGTTTGGCTACTTCTTCTAGTGATTTACCACTCAATTTAGAGTGTGTGTATATATACTCCATAGCGGATAAATCGGACTCATTATACTGACGCCATCCCTTAGTGTCTCTGGCGAAATGATAGCCGTTTTTCTCAAGCATGGCGGCGTATTTGCGTATTGTGACGCTGGAGACATTGAGCTTGTTTGCAATGTCTTGTGAAGAAAGATAGGTTTCGGGTTTCATAGCGGGTTCACCTCTTTATGATTCATTCGCTACGGTATACGCTACGCCCTCCTAGATCAAAAGGCAAAATGTTTTTCTTTTGTATAGCGGGTTGAAAGGAAAGAATTTTTGGTGAGTGAGGCCGGTCTCACTTCATGGAAAAGGAAAAGAGCAAAAGAAGAACGAATATGTCATGAGTCAACGGTAAGCGGAACGAAGAGAGCATTAAGGAGTTGACTCATTCACGAGACCCAAAAGCCTGTTAATCAAACAAACCCCGTTTGTTTGCGCCAGCCGAAGGGGCATCCCCCGAAGAACGGGGGTAGGGGGTTTGAATATTTGCGATCCAACGGGCTGACCGTTGGTGGGTTTGGGCAAAGCCCAAGAAAGGCGGTCCGATGATGAAAATGACAAGAGAGAGTTTTGAAAAAGGCATGAGATATGCGAAGGCGACACACGCCATTGAAGGAATTTATCTTATAGCTGACGAGGAAGAATTATTATGGCAGCATGCATCTGGTCAGATCACAGATGAGTAATTTGAGAGAAAAGCCCTTGAATTGGCTTATAAAGTGATATAATAGATTTCCAATATCCTGTTCCTAGTCAGTTTGGCGAAGGTGCGAAGCGTAAGGGCGGCGGCAGTCGCCTGAGTGGCAACGAAAAGCGAAGCACCGAGAGCCAAACGGGAACCCCCCCATGCTAACAGGGGGGTAGTACGCAAGATGAAAATAAAACGTATAAAAAAACATATCGTGCATTTCAAAAATGCCGTTGAGAGCGTTCAGATTCGATTCTGAGCGCTTTTATTTTTGTTCAGGTAATTGAAATAGGGGAAAGGGTTAAAAACGATTATAAGGGCTTTAAAATGCGTTTTTTCGTTTTGTCTGCTGAAATAATCTAGAAATCTGTTTGCGAGATGCCGAAAATTTTCAAAACTGGAACGCAACAGGGTTTTAAGCGTATTTCATATGCTAGTATTTAACATAAAACGGTAAAAATGAGGGGGATGGAAATGAAAGCTGTATCTTCAGCAGAGGTCGGTCAGAAGATTAATGAGTGGTATCAACATATAAAAAAACTCAATGTAACAGATGCTGAAATGCTTCGGAGCGAAATAAGAGAAGAATTAGATATGATGGAGGAAGATGAGCAAGCTGTTCTTTATTTTCAGTTGATGGATTTCCGTCATGAACAAATGCTTGAATACGTGAATCCAGTTGAGCAGAAAGTGAACAAAGCTGAATACTTAAGAGCAGTCGAAGGTCAGGGAAGAAAGTTCACTGGAATCCTTGAATACTACTTCAATTTTTTCAGAGGGATGTATGAGTTTTCGCAAGGTGAATACATCACTGCGATTACTTTTTATAGACAAGCAGAAAAGCGGCTAGATCGGGTAGCTGATGAAGTTGAAAGAGCTGAGTTTTATTACAAAATGGCAGAGATTTTTTATCATATGAAACAAACTCAAATGTCCATGTACTACATTATGCTAGCTCTTGATACATATAAGGCTAATCCGACTTATGTGATTAGAGAAATTCAATCTCGCTTTGTTATATCAGGTAACTATGATGATTTTAACCGTCCTGAAAAATCTATTCCTCATTTGCAGGAAGCCTTGAAAAGAGCGCAGGCCATTAAGGATGGATTGATGACTGGGATCACTTTGATGAACTTAGGAAATACATATCAGCGACTAGGAAAATATGAAGCTGCCTTGAATTACTTGCAAGATGCTGAAGGTTTTTTGAAAGCTCATACTCATATCAAAATCGTATATTATCAGCAGGCTCTTATTAATTTCAAAATGGGTAATGATGAAATTGCGAATGACTATTTGAACGAGGGTATTGAGTATTTGAAGTTAAATCCCGATAAGTTGTTTAGTTCTTTATTTGATTTTCTTATAAATTTATATACGAAGCCACTATGTATTGATGAGCTGATGGAGATATTGAAACGTTTTGATGATGTCAGAGGTTATCCATATTTAGAAGAACTGGCTTTAGAGTCCGCAGAATTTTATACTGAAAATGGGCGTATGGAGGATTCTGTATATTTGTATCAGCAAATGGTGTACGCTCAAAAACAAATTCGAAGGGGCGACTGTTTGTATGAGCATTAGAAAAGTCTTTGGTTTAGTTTCTTTTGCAGTTATGATGTTGATTGGCAGTTTATACG
>NZ_JAIVLB010000070.1 GCF_020524495.1 Bacillus stratosphericus
ATAGTGTTGAAATTGTTGTCCCTTTCTAGCCATAAAAAATCCCCTCCAAGTATAGTGTAACAGCCAAGATATGTTCTTGGGCTTTTTACACTGTCTACTTAGAGGGGATAATATCACATGTGTCAGGTCTTTTTTACGTATTCACTGTTCCTGCTTTTTTCGCACGATGCAGCCGTATTTTATAAATAATCAAAATGGCAGCTGCCACAACAAGGCCTTCTGCAACTGGCAAGAAGATCCCTAGAAACGTGAGAAACGTGCAGCCAAAAATCAAAAACAAATAAATCACGAGCGCTTTTAAAATCGGTAAACGTCTAGCAAAGCCGAGCTTAAAAACAATAATTGCTAAAACAAGGATGGTGCCATAAAGGAGCCACATCCCTGTTTGCGGATTTTCATCGACACGAAACAGCATCGCAAAAAAGGATAAATTATCACTTACTTCCTGATCATTCAAAAAGATTCCCTCCCCTTATCTTTCAGGGTTCTACCTTTTAAATTCTTCATGGAATTATGATAATCCTGCTAATTTTTTCTTCTTCGCTGCTTTTTCACGTTCGTTTTTATCTAAAATTTTCTTTCTTAGACGAATAGATTCAGGGGTAACCTCACAGTATTCGTCTTCATTTAAGTACTCAAGAGATTCCTCAAGTGACATAATCCGTGGTTTTTTCATACTAACCGTTTGATCTTTTGTCGCTGAACGTACGTTGGTTTGCTGTTTCATACGGCTAACGTTGACAACAAGGTCGTTTTCACGGTTATGTTCACCAACAATCATTCCTTGATACACTTCAGTACCTGGCTCAACAAAGATCACACCGCGCTCTTCAACACCTTGGATTCCGTAAGCTGTCGCTTTACCCGTTTCCATTGAAACAAGTACACCTTGACGGCGTCCGCCAACTTGACCAGACTGCATCGGCTGGTAGCTGTCAAATGTATGGTTCAGAATACCAAAACCACGAGTTAATGAAAGAAATTCAGTTGTATATCCGATTAAACCTCGTGATGGAACAGTAAAGATCAGGCGAACTTGACCGTTACCATTATTGATCATATCAATCATTTCACCTTTTCTTGCACCCATTGATTCCATGACAGAGCCAGTATGCTCTTCTGGTACATCAATTTGAACACGCTCTACGGGCTCACATCGAACACCATCAACTTCTTTTACAATAACTTCTGGCTTCGATACTTGTAATTCAAATCCTTCACGTCTCATATTCTCAATCAGAATGGATAAGTGAAGCTCCCCGCGTCCAGATACGACCCAAGCATCAGGTGAATCAGTCGGATCCACACGAAGACTTACGTCTGTTTGAAGCTGCTGCTCTAAACGCTCTTCAATTTTACGAGATGTGACGTATTTTCCCTCACGACCTGCAAATGGGCTGTTATTGACAACAAATGTCATTTGAAGTGTCGGCTCATCAATACGAAGGATCGGCAGTGCCTCTTGGTATTCTACCGGGCAAACTGTTTCACCGACATTGATGTCTTCCATACCAGATACAGCAACAAGATCTCCAGCTTTAGCTTCGTTGATTTCCACTCGTTTTAACCCTTGGAAACCAAAAATCTTTGTTACACGGAATTGTTTCACACTGCCATCGACTTTCATCAGGGCAACTTGCTGTCCTACTTGCATCGTTCCTCTAAATAAACGGCCAATTCCAATTCTTCCGACATAATCATTGTAATCAAGTAGCGCCACTTGGAATTGAAGCGGCTCTTCATGGTTGTCAATTGGGCTTGGAATACGGTTGACAATCGCTTCAAACAACGATTCCATGTTTTCGTCTTGTTTGCTCGCATCGTTACTTGCCGTACCATTGATTGCTGATGCGTAAACAACTGGGAATTCAAGCTGTTCTTCTGTTGCATCTAATTCAATGAACAAGTCAATGACTTCATCGACCACTTCAGCCGGACGAGCAAAGTCGCGGTCAATTTTATTAACAACAACAATTGGTGTTAAGTTTTGCTCAAGTGCTTTTTTCAGTACAAATCGAGTTTGAGGCATACAGCCTTCATAAGCGTCCACAACGAGAAGTACACCATCTACCATTTTCATGATACGCTCAACTTCACCACCGAAATCGGCGTGTCCTGGTGTATCTAAAATATTAATGCGTGTATCTTTATAATGAATCGCAGTATTTTTAGCTAAAATCGTAATAC
This sequence comes from Bacillus stratosphericus, assembly GCF_020524495.1. Taxonomy (GTDB): domain Bacteria; phylum Bacillota; class Bacilli; order Bacillales; family Bacillaceae; genus Bacillus; species Bacillus stratosphericus_B. The sequence goes on from NZ_JAIVLB010000070.1 coordinate 2,188, forward strand.
CGCGCTCTCGCTCTAAATCATTTGAATCCATGGCTCTCTCAGCGATATTTTCATTCGCACGGAAAGTACCAGCTTGATGGAGCAATTGGTCAACAAGCGTCGTTTTACCATGGTCAACGTGGGCAATAATTGCGATGTTGCGAAGGTCTTTTCGAAGTTTCACATTTTCATCTCCTAAAATAATTAGATAACTTTCATATTATATCACAATCCCCTTTAAATGCCGATCGTTTTTCTGTAAACTTATATTAACTCTAAAAAAAGGGATGGAGACAAATGAAACAAATTAAATGGCTTTTATTACTATGTGCATTACTTGCAGTCGTTAGTATGGCGTTTATTGGGGTGTCTGTTGCAGAAAAAAGCATACTGGGAACATGCTTGAGTATCGTGTTCGCCATGATTTTCATGGGTACAGGATTTACATTAAAAAGAAAATTAAACGTACAATCATAAAATTTATCAAAAGCCTTTTACATTCTATATGTAGAAGGCTTTTGATTTTGACTCAAACCAAGACCATTCACCCATGAATTGTCAAGCTGAGATGCTGAAAATATAAAATAGTCTTGGAAAATTTAAGTAATACGCACCTCTACACCTCCAAATTGTTTTCAGGTATGCTATACCCGATTTTCAACTTAAAGGTGTGTTTTTATTTGTCTTATAATAACGATCCTTGATTTTCTTTTTTCTTCCTTTTCATCTATTATGGCTCGAAATCCGGTGAATTGATAAAAGAGATTGGCTCTTTCATTTCTTGATAAATGAAAAAACAAATAGCCGAGAACCACACCATTGAATAATACAATCCTATACATCAAATTAAGACCCCTTCGTATGGACAATCGCCTTACCAAAAAGTTTCATCCAAAACAAAGAATCACTTCATTCTCATGAAGTGATTGTGTTTATTTTTTATTTTCTCTTCCTTTTATGTAATCGTTCAGGATTTGCTCACAAATAGATCGATTCCCTGCCACAATGCTGTTTTTCTCTAGGAAGGATAGTGGTTCTCCATGAATATTGGAGTAAACAGCCCCTACCTCATCAAGCAACACACATCCGGCGGCATAATCCCATGGTGCAAGCCTTAACGTCACGTATGCGTCACTTCTGCCACTTGCAATATAAGCGAGCTCAAGTGCAGCTGATCCAATGGTTCGTGTCCCCCTGACGTCACGGACGAGACGGGCAAACGGTTTAGCATCAAAATGAGGGCTTTCAATCGCCCATGTCGGGTTAATGCCAACAATAGCTTTTTCAATCGTCACATCTTTTAATGGTGGGAGTAAGATGTCGTTCATATACGCCCCTTCTCCTTTGACTGCATGGTATAATTCGTCATGAATGACGTCATAAATAAGACCGATTTTTCCAACACCATGTTCAAATATCCCAATTGAAATGGCAAAATTGCGTTTTTGATGGACAAAGTTTATTGTGCCATCAATTGGATCAATGATCCACACAATTCCGTCCAGTGAAGTCACCTCTTCCCCTTGTCCCTCTTCTCCTAAAATGTGATGATCTGAAAATGTCGACTGAATCTTTTCAATGAAAAAACGCTCGGTTTCTTTATCGATGTTTGTGACAAGATCATTTGGATTTGATTTTGTTTCAATTGATAGACTTTCCTGCATGGATGCTTTAATGCAGCTTCCCGCTTCTTTTACCCAAAGTTTTGCAAGACGGTCCATTTCCACCCAGTTTGTCATCAGACTGTAAACCTCTTTTCTATGTAATACCTATTTGTATTAGCATACTGATATTATGTACGTAAAAGCAAGAAAAAAGCAGCTTCATACAAAAACGAACCGATGAATTGGTTCGTTTTTACCTCACCTTGTTTTACCCTTGAAGCTGCTCCCATTCTTTTCTTAGGCGATCAAGCTTTCGTTTGCTGCGTTCAATTTGGATAACATCTTTATGCTCGATGGCTTCATGAAGCGTAGATAGCTCATAATCAACCTCTAATCTCCACACAGCGATGCGATTCTTCTCTTGTCTATACCTATGCTTCACAATTTGCTTCATTGGTCAACGCCCCTTCCAGAGAATGATTCATTCCTTGTCAGTTTTCATTGATAAACAATTTAATGATAAAAGAAATGGTTCTTGCTTATATCGTATGAAGCGATCGCTTAACCGCAACGACATTCTGAAAATTGTGTCTTTACCTATTTGTCATATACCACAAAATCGATATTTTTAAACGCTGCATCACGTCCTCTGCAATCTTTCTCCTGCATCTTTTTTGATCTTGACCCAAGCTATGATAAAATATGATCAGCGATAAGATACAGGAGGCATAACATGAGTGAGATGCGTTTTAGAGATGAAGATTTCGAGACATTCACAGTGGATGGTTTAGATGAACGAATGACCGTATTAAAAGAAAGAGTCCGCCCAAAGCTTGAGGCCCTTGGCGAACACTTTGCGCCGCTTCTTTCTTCTATTACAGGAGACGAGATGTTTGTACATGTGGCAAAACATGCAAGAAGATCTGTCAACCCACCAAATGATACTTGGGTTGCTTTCGCAAACAGTAAACGAGGCTATAAAAAGCTCCCTCATTTTCAAATTGGGCTTTGGAAAACTCATGTATTCGTATGGTTTGCGATCATTTATGAATCTCCGGTTAAAGGTGAATATGGTCAATTATTTGAAAAAGAGCTAGACACCATTCAACAGAAAATACCCCAAGATTTTGTTTGGTCTAAAGATCATACGAAACCTGACGTACTGCGTCACAGTGAGCTTAACGCTGAACAACTGAAAACGATATTTGAACGGGTTCAAACGGTAAAGAAAGCTGAACTCCTTTGCGGGATCCAGCTGCCTAGAGAAGAGGTCGTTCAAATGAACAATGAAGACTTTTTATCGAAAATCGAAGATGCCTTCCGCACTCTGGCTTTTCTATACCGCTTTATGCAGAGAGAATCTGTATAAGAAAAACGAGCCTAGATTGAAGTGACCCCCTTAAGTTAGACACGGTATTTATTAGACAGCTTTCGAGGCATGAGTTCGATATTGTATCGGACTCATGCCTTTTAGTTTCGTCTTTATACGTGTGTGATTGTAGT
>NZ_JAIVLB010000071.1 GCF_020524495.1 Bacillus stratosphericus
CATGCTTCACATTAGAATATAGGTTAAGTCCTCGATCTATTAGTATCTGTCAGCTCCACGTGTCACCACGCTTCCACCTCAGACCTATCAACCTGATCATCTTTCAGGGATCTTACTTCCTTGCGGAATGGGAAATCTCATCTTGAGGGGGGCTTCATGCTTAGATGCTTTCAGCACTTATCCCGTCCGCACATAGCTACCCAGCGATGCCCTTGGCAGAACAACTGGTACACCAGCGGTGCGTCCATCCCGGTCCTCTCGTACTAAGGACAGCTCCTCTCAAATTTCCTGCGCCCGCGACGGATAGGGACCGAACTGTCTCACGACGTTCTGAACCCAGCTCGCGTACCGCTTTAATGGGCGAACAGCCCAACCCTTGGGACCGACTACAGCCCCAGGATGCGATGAGCCGACATCGAGGTGCCAAACCTCCCCGTCGATGTGGACTCTTGGGGGAGATAAGCCTGTTATCCCCGGGGTAGCTTTTATCCGTTGAGCGATGGCCCTTCCATGCGGAACCACCGGATCACTAAGCCCGACTTTCGTCCCTGCTCGACTTGTAGGTCTCGCAGTCAAGCTCCCTTGTGCCTTTACACTCTGCGAATGATTTCCAACCATTCTGAGGGAACCTTTGGGCGCCTCCGTTACATTTTAGGAGGCGACCGCCCCAGTCAAACTGCCCACCTGACACTGTCTCCCTGCCCGATAAGGGCAGCGGGTTAGAAGGTCAATACAGCCAGGGTAGTATCCCACCGATGCCTCCACCGAAGCTAGCGCTCCGGTTTCCAAGGCTCCTACCTATCCTGTACAAGCTGTACCAACATTCAATATCAGGCTGCAGTAAAGCTCCACGGGGTCTTTCCGTCCTGTCGCGGGTAACCTGCATCTTCACAGGTACTATAATTTCACCGAGTCTCTCGTTGAGACAGTGCCCAGATCGTTGCGCCTTTCGTGCGGGTCGGAACTTACCCGACAAGGAATTTCGCTACCTTAGGACCGTTATAGTTACGGCCGCCGTTTACTGGGGCTTCAATTCGCACCTTCGCTTACGCTAAGCGCTCCTCTTAACCTTCCAGCACCGGGCAGGCGTCAGCCCCTATACTTCGCCTTACGGCTTCGCAGAGACCTGTGTTTTTGCTAAACAGTCGCCTGGGCCTATTCACTGCGGCTTCTCGGGGCTTTAACACCCTAAGAAGCACCCCTTCTCCCGAAGTTACGGGGTCATTTTGCCGAGTTCCTTAACGAGAGTTCTCTCGATCACCTTAGGATTCTCTCCTCGCCTACCTGTGTCGGTTTGCGGTACGGGCACCTCTCACCTCGCTAGAGGCTTTTCTTGGCAGTGTGGAATCAGGAACTTCGCTACTAAATTTCGCTCGCCATCACAGCTCAGCCTTTACGGGAAACGGATTTGCCTATTTCCCAGCCTAACTGCTTGGACGCGGATATCCAATACCGCGCTTACCCTATCCTCCTGCGTCCCCCCATTGCTCAAATGGTGAGGAGGTGGTACAGGAATATCAACCTGTTGTCCATCGCCTACGCCTTTCGGCCTCGGCTTAGGTCCCGACTAACCCTGAGCGGACGAGCCTTCCTCAGGAAACCTTAGGCATTCGGTGGACGGGATTCTCACCCGTCTTTCGCTACTCATACCGGCATTCTCACTTCTAAGCGCTCCACCAGTCCTTTTG
>NZ_JAIVLB010000072.1 GCF_020524495.1 Bacillus stratosphericus
CGGTCTGGCTTCACAGCCCTTAGAACGCTCTCCTACCACTGTTCGTAAGAACAGTCCGCAGCTTCGGTGATACGTTTAGCCCCGGTACATTTTCGGCGCAGAGTCACTCGACCAGTGAGCTATTACGCACTCTTTAAATGGTGGCTGCTTCTAAGCCAACATCCTGGTTGTCTAAGCAACTCCACATCCTTTTCCACTTAACGTATACTTTGGGACCTTAGCTGGCGGTCTGGGCTGTTTCCCTTTCGACTACGGATCTTATCACTCGCAGTCTGACTCCCAAGGATAAGTCATCGGCATTCGGAGTTTGACTGAATTCGGTAACCCGGTAGGGGCCCCTAGTCCAATCAGTGCTCTACCTCCGAGACTCTTACCTTGAGGCTAGCCCTAAAGCTATTTCGGAGAGAACCAGCTATCTCCAGGTTCGATTGGCATTTCACCCCTACCCACACCTCATCCCCGCACTTTTCAACGTGCGTGGGTTCGGGCCTCCATTCAGTGTTACCTGAACTTCACCCTGGACATGGGTAGATCACCTGGTTTCGGGTCTACGACCACGTACTCATGCGCCCTATTCAGACTCGCTTTCGCTGCGGCTCCGCATCTTCTGCTTAACCTTGCACGGGATCGTAACTCGCCGGTTCATTCTACAAAAGGCACGCCATCACCCGTTAACGGGCTCTGACTACTTGTAGGCACACGGTTTCAGGATCTATTTCACTCCCCTTCCGGGGTGCTTTTCACCTTTCCCTCACGGTACTGGTTCACTATCGGTCACTAGGGAGTATTTAGCCTTGGGAGATGGTCCTCCCGGATTCCGACGGAATTTCACGTGTTCCGCCGTACTCAGGATCCACTCTGGAGGGAATGACATTTCAGTTACAGGGCTGTTACCTTCTCTGGCTGGCCTTTCCAGACCTCTTCGCTTATATCATTCCTTTGTAACTCCGTATAGAGTGTCCTACAACCCCAAGAGGCAAGCCTCTTGGTTTGGGCTGTTCCCGTTTCGCTCGCCGCTACTGAGGGAATCGCATTTGCTTTCTCTTCCTCCGGGTACTTAGATGTTTCAGTTCCCCGGGTATGCCTTCTCATACTCTATGTATTCAAGTATGGATACTACTCCATTACGAGCAGTGGGTTTCCCCATTCGGAAATCTCCGGATCAAAGCTTGCTTACAGCTCCCCGAAGCATATCGGTGTTCGTCCCGTCCTTCGTCGGCTCCTAGTGCCAAGGCATCCACCGTGCGCCCTTTCTAACTTAACCATTTCTTACTTTAGAAAGAATCACTATGTGTGATGAACTTTGCATTGCATTCAATGTGAATG
>NZ_JAIVLB010000074.1 GCF_020524495.1 Bacillus stratosphericus
GGACAACAGCTGCATTTTTCCTCCATCGTTCTTCACGCGCGGCCGACTGCGTGCAGGCTAGAGCCTGCTTACGGAAGCTGAAGCTTCCTAAAACCATCGGTAGCCAGCCTACGGCTGCCGTTAAAGTGACATTTCCCTTTTGACCTCCGAAGCGTACAACATTCGGGGCCGGCTAATCAAAAAGCGTGCCAAAGTTTGCGCCTCCGGCTCTTTACCACACTTTTTGATAAGACGGCCAGCCACATGACAAGAGCAAATGCTGATCAGTCGTAACTCGTAAGCCCCAGGGATGTTTAGCAGTAGAGCCTATGCTAAACATTCCTGAAGCAACGGTTACGCTACCTAAAGGCAAATCAGCACTTGTCGCTACTGCGATGCCTGCGGCCCTCTTGTCATGTGTCTATCCTCAGTTGTCCGTTCTACATGTCAAAAGGGAAAAATTCACCCTGAAGGGGCGTACCCCTTCGGAGGTCAAAAATAAAAAACAAAAGGAGCAAAACCAAAAAATGAACCTATTACAACGATTAGATACAGTTGAAATTGATAACACAAGCCGTATTTCACAAGAGGATGAACAATTTTGTTTAAATGAGGCAAAGTCTTATGAAGTCGCATGGAAAGCCTTAGAACATGCTTATAAGAGCGTAAATAAATTACTGTTAGTCGATTCGATTAAAGATAAGTATATTCGGAAATATGGCGTGGTTAGTCAAATCGAAGAAGCTCAACAAGAGTGCAATTCACGTTTTATAAGCGAAATAACGGCTTATTTTTCAAAAAAATACAATGTTGAATTTAATTCATCAAGTATTGTTGATAATTATTCTTTTGGACAATTAATCACGTTTGAAAAAGTGTTAGATCATTTATTCGAACAATTAGGCGGCTACTCTTTTGTAGAGATGGCAAACGAGCAAATAAAGAACAAAATAAAAGATGCCGTATATAAGTTTGAAGTGAAAAAGAGTACGTTACACTTGCCTAACTTTGGTTATTTTGAATCTGATTGGATGGGTGGGCTAAAAATTTCTTGGCAAAAGGAAGGAAAAATGACCAAATTATTTGATGCTCTATCACTGTTTGAATATGGAGAGCCAACAAAAATTAATAAATTTTTATCAATTGAAAAAGAAATGCGGCAAGGTTCAAGCGAGGCCCCCATTTTTGATAAATATGAAATGGAAAATTTCAATAAAATCAGAAGCTTCAAGGCATTCAAAAATGGCAAAGTGTCTATCGAATTTCATTCAATTGACTTGGCAAATGAGTTTGCAAACTTATATCTAAAAAAGTAAGGAGATACGGCAATGTACAAAACAATAGAACAGATCATACCAAACAACCAAAGAAAACAAATCAATGAGAAAATTTTATATCTCATTGAAAATAATAAATGTGAAGAAATGCAAATCACAAAGGAGGATATTTTCAATTCCTATACAGGAGAAGGGGGGCTACATGGTCTTTCCTTTTCTTCCTTCGATAATTATCACCTTTATTCTGAAGCTAAAAAGGAGATCGAAAACGGTCAATTTTTTACGCCACATGAGCTTTCAAGGTTTTTAATGGAGTGTTTAAAACCGACTGAAAAAGACCTCATAGCTGATCTAACATGTGGGATGGGTAATTTTTTAAACTATTGCCCAAAAGAAGAAAACGTGTACGGTAATGAGCTTGATATAAAGGCTTTTAAAGTGGCTCGTCATTTGTACCCTGACGCTAATCTTTCAAACGAAGATATCCGTTACTATAATCCAGACGTAAAATTTGATTTTATAGTGGGCAACCCTCCTTTTAATTTAAGGTGGAAAGTCAATAACAATGAAATTTTAAGTCAATTATTTTACATCCAAAAAGCATCTGAATTGTTGAAACCAGGGGGCATTTTAGCACTCATTGCACCTAATAGCTTTTTGAATGATGACTTTTACACTGGCATGATAAATGAGGTAAATGATTCATTTAATTTTATTTGTCAGTTTGCTTTGCCGACAAGTGCTTTTAAACAAATGGGCGTTGATCATTACGAAACAAAAGTAATGATCTTTCAAAATAAAAGCGAACACCTTTCTACGGTTCCATATGAAATAAATTACACAGCAATGAAAGGGCTAGACTCTCAATTCATCTATGAAAGTTTTGTTCATCCTGCCCTTCAGCAAAAAGAACAAGTCCGGCATAAAATACGATCTGAGCTTGCGGAACTTCACGAAAGTAAAAAAGGATTTTTAGACAAGGTTAAGAAACTTCTTTTTGATATAAAGAGGCATCCGGCAATTAGTCATAAAGCCACAAAATGTGAGCAATATGTGGATCGTTATTTCACGCAATCAAAGCCGCATGAAATGGCTGTGGAAGAATGGAACAAAAAGAAGCTAACCGAAAAAAAAGTGCTTTCATACTTGAAAAGAGTCTTAAAAGAACAACATGGAAAGCCTAAGTATAAAAGAACCGCACTTGTAAAAACAAGATACGGTTTGAAGCTGAAAGCATACAGCCATAAAGAAAAACGGCTGTTAAATATGCAGAAAGAAACAAAAAGCGCGGACTTTTCGGACTTGCTGCGTGATGGTTATTATCCTTTTCAGGACAAACGCTTTTTAAAGCTATTCCTGAAGAAACAAAAAGATCACGTAAAAGCACAAATGAAGTTGTCGGAGATCGATCCGACCGAACAAATCACAAGTTTTCTGGATCAATTAGTGATACATGATTCAGAGAATCGAAATGTTATTAAGCTGAATGGCATTCAAAAAACTGATACTGGAAAACTACTCATGAAAGATCACGCTTATCTTCAGTGGGGAACAGGATCAGGAAAGAGCATTTCAGCTATAGCGCAAATCATGTTTAGGCAAAAATACAGCAACATCAAAAACGTTTTTATCGTTGCGCCTGCTATTGCGATTAATAACAATTGGAATGATATTCTCATTAGTTATGGTTTCAATGTGAAACAGATCAAAACCATGAAAGACATTGAAACCATTGAACAAGGTCAAATTGTCATCATGACATTTAACATGCTGACAAAGTACGAAAGGTTTATAAAACGGTACATCAAGAGACAATCACAAAAAGTCATGCTTGTGCTGGATGAAGCCGACAACATTTCTAATCCTTCATCAAAACGCACAAAAGCCGTTTTAAATTGCTTCAGACGTGTTAAATATAAAGTCTTATTAAGTGCCACCAGCACAAGAAACAATGTTTCAGAAGCCTTCACTGCATTTGAATTGATGTATAACAATTCGGTTAACTTTCTTTGTAAGTGTGAAACGCTATACGAAGAGGATCGAAAGACTAAAGAGCTGAGACAAAAAGAAAATAAGCAATACAACAAGCCTTTTCCGGCTTATAAAAAAGGGTATCGCTTGTTCAAGTACTGCTTTTCACCTGAAAAAGTAACAGTGTTCGGGATCGGTAAACATGATCAATCGGTATACAATAGCGATCATCTTAAAAGCTTGATTGATCGTTCAATGATTACGAGAACTTTTGAGGAAGTGGCAGGAAAGGCAATATACCAGATTAAACAAAACTTCTGTAAATTTAATACAAGTGAAAAACATCTTTACAACACAATCATGAAAGAATTTTATAGAATGACAGAGCTTTATAAAAGCACTGGTAACACTAGAAAAGACTCTCTATTAATGATCATCAACCAATTAAACAGCCTTTTAAAAGCCTGTGTTCTTCCTAACAGTTTCAAAGAACATAGCACAAATGTAATGCCTTCTAAAGCGATTGAAACGATCAATCTTTTGAAAGAATGGCAACATGATAAAGTCGCTATCGGCTGTACACATGTAGAAGCTGTAAACCGATATGCAAGTTATATAAAAGATCATTTTCCTGATCGTCCTGTGTTTATCATCACAGGAGATAAAGCGACCTTTGAACAGAGAAAACAAATCGTCAAACAACTGAAAAGCACAGAAAACGGTATTTTAATTTGTACCCAGCAATCTCTTCCAAGTAGCATGAACATTGATTTTGTCAATCGTGTTCTATTGTTAGAAATGCAGTGGAATTTCTCAGCCATGCAACAATTTTTCGGACGCTTTGTCCGTTATACGTCAACTGATCAAAAAGAAATTCACTTTTTGACCGTTGAAAACAGCATAGAATCAAATATGTTGCAGTTGGTCATGAGCAAAGAAAAGATAAATTACTTCATGAAGAATGAGGATCTTGATAGCTCAGAAATTAATGAGCGTTTTGGGCTTGATGGTGACATACTGGACATGCTCTTGACCAAAGAACAGGACAAAGACGGGAAAACGTATATTGCCTGGGGAGATCAAAAGTTTTCTAAATGCTCCTGAAAGGGGGCGTAACACCAGCAATTCGCTGGCGTTACGCATGGTAGGTAAGCTGAAGCTTTCCTTTTATTAAAACGCAGGCATCGAGCCTGCTGGGTCAGCTACCGCTGCCCAAAAGACAAAACCTTTGCTATGCTCTGCCAACTTCGTTGCCATCGCATAGCTGTCTGGTGCACCTCAGCGATTTTAGATCCTCTCATTACGTACATCCTCTATATGAATTCTTCTATCTTATGTATCTTCATGTTCTTCAGCAAGGCCCCTACACCTTTTTAGTTTCTTCTCCTAAACCCTTAAATTCTTGTGTCGGGCTTGCCCTATGGGTCTACTCATGAAATGTAAGCCGGCACAAAACGCCGGCCAACATTTCATGGTATCTCGCTCCACGCTAAACGATGGGATAACAAACATCTGTAAGCCCTGGTTCCACCAGGACAACAGCTGCATTTTTCCTCC
>NZ_JAIVLB010000075.1 GCF_020524495.1 Bacillus stratosphericus
ACTACTTCTAATTGATTTCTTCTCTCTTCTTCACGTTTCGATAACATGTTCATCCCCCGCAGAATTGTGTTATTACCCTTATTATACAAAAAAGCTTGTAGACTTTGTCTACAAGCTGGGAAAGGCTTTATCAGCCTTTCTTTTTTATGAGATTATGAAAAGTGAAACATAGACTGTATGATTGAAAACTCTAAAATCCACTATTCTAGTAAATGAGGTTTTTCAATTATGTGAAAAAAACAATATCTCATCCTGCAATGGCATATGCCGGTACATTTTTTGTGATCACACTATTTGCACCAATCACTGCCCCATTCCCAGTACTTACTCCCGACATGTTCGTCGCTCCATACCCAGTCCAAACATCATGCCCTATATGGACATCTCCTTTTGCTTTAGGATGTCCTTCAATACGGGCAGCTTTGATTAAAGGATATGTTGTGAACCAATCTGTTCGGTGTTCACCTCCAAGACAAACGTCACTTCGTTTGCAATGAAACTAAACTTCCCCACGTCAGTACTTGGAAATCTGGTCAAGCATAAGAAAAGTCACCAATATCGTACGAGCTGAGTTCACTTCGTTGATTCAAAAACATAGAAGATTAGACTCCTAACAAGTGATGGATCTTGCCGCAGGATAGCCTCTCATTATGATTGAACAAGCGCAACGATCTGTTTTTTCTTCCAGATCAGCTGATAGTAGCCGAATTGAAGGAGTAGGTTTACAAAGAAAGCCGCAGGATAGCCGATCCAGATTCCCTTGATACCAAGCGATGTATAGTGTGATAGCACATAAGCAACTGGTACTTCAACAAGCCAAATCGAACAAACACTAAAGATCGTTGGCCATAGAACGGTTCCACTTGCTCTCATTGTGGCTGCAACAATTTGCGCCGTTCCAAAAATGAGATAGCTCCATAGAGAAATGACGACCAGACTATACGCAATATCGATCGTCTCAGGATCTGTTAAAAAGATGGATAAAATCTGCGGTGCAAAGATATAGACGAAAACAATAATCAATCCGCCTATGGCAAAGTTTAGTCCTAGCCCAATTTTAATGACATCTTTGAGACGATTCATGTTTCCTGCACCAATGAATTGTGCTGCGAAGATAGAGACGGCAATGCCAAGACTAACTGCTGGCATCTGCACATAGCTCACGACCTGATTGACAACACCATAGGCAGCTGTTGCCTGTGAACCATAGTCATTTACAAAAGAAATGACAGCAATTTCTGATAAAGAAATGAGGATCATATTAATGCTTGAAGGAATACTTAGCTTTAATAACGTTTTTAATAGATCCCCTTTCATCAATACATGCTTTCTAACCGACGCATCAATCCGCAGCGGATGCTTTGTTTTATATAGATAGATATGCAGAATGATAAACGTCACAATTGTTGAAATCACAGAGGAATACGCAGCGCCGTACAAACCAAAAGCCGGTAGCCCGAGCCAGCCGAATAATAAAATCGGCAACAGCAAAATATTCGTTCCTGTACTAATTATTAAAAAATAAAAAGGCGTTTTCGAATCCCCTGTCCCTCGTAAAAAGGTCGTATAGACGAAATAAAGAAATAAGATCGGCATTGAGATGAAAAGAATTCTAGCATAAGCCGCACTTTCCTCAACAATATTGGCAGGTGTCCCCATCAGATTTAAGATATCTGTTGCGAAGAAACCTCCAATGATTGCTAAAGAGAATCCGATCAAAAAGGTGAACGAAAGCGTTGTGCCTATAATTTCTTTTAATCTCTGTTCATTTTTTGCACCGTATGCTTGTCCAATCAGGATCGAGCTTCCTGACCCAATCCCAATAGAAAAAGAAACGAGTAAAAAGAAAAGTGGAAAGAATGCAGAAATCGCAGCTACTGCATCCTCTCCAATCCATCTACCGACAAGTACAATAGACACAAGCTGTCCGATTGATTGTAAAATATTGCTTAATAAAAGGGGAATCAGAAAGATGGACATGGTTTTTACTAAAGATTGATGATTATCTAACGTCATGATGGTTCTCCTTCTCTGTCTAAAGATCCTCAGCTAAGATGCTGACAATACGGTCTTCTATATCTTTTCCCTTTTCGTCATCAACAAGATGATTCAATAATATGGAAAAAGCGAGCGTTTTTCCGCTCTGCGTTTCCATATATCCAGAAAGTGTGCTGACAGTTGATAATGAGCCTGTTTTCGCACGTACTTTTTCTAGTGTAGCTGGTTCTTTCAATCTGTTCCTTAATGTGCCTCCCACCATTCGTTCACTTGCTCCTGCTAACGGAAGCGCATTTATATAGGTCTTAAACCATTTTTCTTTTTGAATGGTTGTCAAAAATAGAGTAAATTGGTTTGCAGAGACAAGGTTAATCGGTGATATGCCTGACCCATCTCTTAGCACAGTAAGTGACGGATCTATGCCAAAGGCAGAAAGTCGATCGTTTATCACATCTAGCCCTTTTTCAAAACTTCCTTTGTTCTTTACCCGCTTACCAAGTTCCTTTAACAAAATTTCTGCATGGGTGTTGTTGCTTAATTTCATCATGGGAACAAGCAGTTCTGATAAAGGCATAGATGAATGAGAGGCGATTTTTGTTGCTTTTTTAGGAACTTGTTTTGTTTTGGGTGGTCCTTTTACCTGAATTCCTTCTGCCTTAAGCGCACGTTTCATTAAGTCTAAGGCATAGGTTGTCGGCTCCCATAATGCAACCCATTGTTTAGATGTACTTGCTTTAAGTGGAATGCTCCCAGTCAAAGTAATGTCGTTCGAACCGTGAGATCGCTTAAAAGATATCTTCTTTTTTCCGCCTTCTGAAACCGTTTTTACTCGGTTGATGACATGAACAACGTCAGTCTTCGGAATCATGTCATATGTGGCTTTCTGACCAGCTTTCTTTCCAGGCTTTACTTCAAAGATTATGGTTCCAGCATCATAGTCTCGATTCGGTGAAGCTGTGAGAGCAGATATTTGTGCGCCGTAATATTGATCTTCATCACTCCAAGGCAAATCAATGGAATATCTCGTATTATCATACCAAGTGTCATCTCCCACAAGCTGTCCACGAATTGTATGTATGCCTGCCTTTTTGACTTGTTTGGCTAATGCAGCAAAATCCTCCTCTAATAAAGTAGGATCTCCTGTGCCTCGGAGATACAGGTTGCCATATAACGTTTTCTTTTGAATAGAACCATCCATCCATACGTCTGTAGGGAATGTGTGTGTTTCACCAAGTAGATCAAGGGCGATAGCTGATGTGAGCAGTTTCATATTAGAAGCAGGAGTGAGACGGATATCAGCTTGATGTTCATAAAGAAGAGAGGTATCAGAAGTATCGCGGACGCTAATGCCAGAGATAGCGCCCTCTAAATCAGGTGCTGCTTGAATGAATTCGTCTAAAACCGTGATCCATTCAGCTTGATGATCATGAGCTTTTAGATATTCATCTTTCACTGAAAAAGGGAGCAATAAAATCGACATGATCCAAATATGTAAAACCATGAACTGTGAAAAACGCTTCACGCAATCCCTCCTTTTTCATTATACACAAAAGAACGTTTGTTCTCAAAGGTTTTTTAAACAGAAAAGTCAGCTTTCTTTGACGAAAACTGACAAGCCTCTACCTTTTTTTGATTCCATCCATCGGTTTCACCAAGAACAGCCTGAACCGTGATTTGACTTGCTTCGTTTTTGGTTAAAATCGTTGACCATTTCAAGCGGTTTGTCACATTGCTCCCTTCTCGTTGTCACTGTTATCCCAATTATGCCATCCTTCTGCTTTTATTATGATCCTCCATTTTTGTATGAAGGCACGTGACGGGAGAATGAGGTCTCTACGGACTGACTAAATAAACAGATTGAGCAGCTGCCATTCACTTTTTTAACGTGGAATCAATGAAAACATAGCCGTGCGAATCTGTTGTGGATTTCGCAGTAATATACTCATTTCCAAGACTTTTTATTTCAGCTCTTTTAAAACAAGCAGTACTTTACCAAACTTCATCATCATTTTCATTGAAATATTATATTCATTGACCACAAGAAAAAACACCCAATGCTTGGGACTGACCCCCGTTTTTGAGACAGGGATCAAAACACCTTTATACAGCCAATTGCCGATAGTTTATCGGTGATTGGTTGTTTAGTTTTGTTTGAATACGAATGTTGTTATAATAATA
>NZ_JAIVLB010000076.1 GCF_020524495.1 Bacillus stratosphericus
GCTCCCACGGTCAATGAGGTATCGTTTTACCGCTTTGATTTTATCTTCAATTGTAAATTTAGCCAAAGAAAAGCACCTCCAAATGTTAGACTGTGTCTAATATTTGGGGTGCACTTCAATGACGGATTTCTTTTTTTGTTACTTTTTCATCATCGCTTTGCGTGCTGCTTTTTCAAATAGGAATGGGAATAATTGATACAATTTACTGCCAACGTTCATCCAGCCAGGTAAATTCATTTCTCTTTTTTTCGTCATCATGGCTGAGACGACCTTCCCTGCTACCTTGTCTGCACTAAGCATCATAAAATCAATATTTTTCACATAATCACCACTGCGATCTGCAATGGTAAAGAAATCCGTAGCAATCGGTCCCGGATTCACTGTCGTAACATGAATTCCGCAATCTTCCAGCTCCATTCTAAGACTGTTTGAAAATCCGAGGACGGCATGCTTTGATGCGGAGTATATCGCTGATTTAGGGGTGGCAATTTTTCCTGCCTGAGATGCAATATTGATAATGTGCCCCTGCCCCCTTTGTTTCATCTCTGGAATGACCTTTTTCGTGCAGGCGATTAAGCCAAACACATTGACCTCAAACATTGACACCATTTCCTCAATGGACGCATCTTCTACGAGATCGAATACACCGAAGCCGGCATTGTTGACCAAAATATCGACAGCTCCCACTTCTTGATATGCTCGATCAATGTCCTCAAACTGGCTCACATCAAGCTCCACGATGTGACACACCCCACCAGCACTCATGATCTTTTCTTTCACACCCGTAAGCTTGTCCATTCGTCTTGCTGAAATAATGATTTCAGCTCCTTGTGCTGCTGCCAAGTACGCCATTTTTTCACCAATGCCCCCAGACGCGCCTGTAATCCATATTCTCTTTCCTGTTAATCGCCCCATTCGTTTCACTCCTTAGTTTGCTCGGTAATAGAGGGTTCCGTCTTTTAGTACTTCTTCAATTTGTTCCTCCGCTAAGAGAACATCCAGTTGTCCGACTGTCTCAGACATGGTTAAAAATAATGCTTCTTCATACAGCACTGGAAACAGTGTGCGGCAAAGATGAAAAGCAGTCATTTCTTTTTGTTTGAGCAGTTGATACATGGTATTTGCCCGTTTCTCTTGTTTCTTAAATCTTTCTTCGATTAATTCATGATGAGACGTAATCAGCTGACCGTGTCCAGGATAGATGGTCTTGATTGGCAAACGCAATAACCGATGAAGTGATGCTTTATATTGAAGCAGCGATTTTTGACGCTCCTTTCCTTCATCAGGTGCTTCCATTAACGGATTTGAAGAAATGGTTGTGAGCAGCAGATCACCACCAATGAATTTCCCCGTTGTTTCATCTAAAAAAGATAGATGAGACTGTGCATGTCCAGGGGTTTCCATCACAAAATAGTGTTCATGCCCCTTCAAACGATCGCCTTCTTTTATGACGTCATCAACATGTGCAGTACAAGAATATGTATAGGACTGCTTCACAATTCTTTCACACTCACCTTGACGAAGCGGCACACCTAATTGCTGAAAAAAACGATCCATAAAGTCTATTTGGCGCTGCTTAAACGCTGAATCCTGACTAATATAGGGATCATTCAACTGATGTCCGATCACACGGACATGAGGTTTCATCATATTTAAAAGACCGACATGATCTGCATGATGATGGGTTAATACCACTTGATCAATATCGTCTATCGATAAATGATGTTCCTTTAATTGCGTGACAAAGGCATGCTGCGCCTCTTGTGTCATCGGCCCGCAATCAACTAAGGTCACGGCCTCTCCTTTTAATACATATGCATGGACATCCCCAACAGCAAAAGGTGTAGGGATGGATAATTGAATGATTTTTTCTTTCACTTTTATACGTCATCTCCTGCTTTTTGACTCATGGATTATCCTAACTCAACCTTCTTTATTCATTGTATCTTGCAAAGGGCAGACTGTCATGCGGTTTGGATGGTCAATTTTTTATCCAACCCTATTGACACAAACTTGTCCATCGTTGCATAATGAACAACAAATAAAAGATGCGCGATGACAAGGATTAGTAAGCAAAATAATGATGCAAGAGAGTGAGGTCCGCCGGCTGTAAGACTTCATCATCCTCTTATTTGCTGAACCTGCCCTTTGAGCTGTTAGGCAAACCTAAACGTTTCCCGCGTTAAGGGACTAGAGCTGAGTATGCATGTTTGCATGCTAATTGAGGGTGGTACCGCGAAAAACCTTTCGTCCTTTGCAGACGAGAGGTTTTTTTATTTTCTACAAGGAGGAGCAGCTTATGAGTAAAATTGGATTTATCGGTGCAGGCTCTATGGCCGAGTCTATGATTAAAGGTTTAGTAAAAAACGGCATCATGTCAAATAAAGATATCATTGTAACAAATAAAACAAACGAAAAACGATTAGACGAATTAAAGATGCGCTATGGGGTCAAAACGGATTTTTCCCGATCCTTTATTTATGAAGAAGCAGATATTCTGGTATTTGCTATAAAGCCGAAAGATGCCGAAAGCGGGATTTCTGACGTACGACCTCACTTAAATGGACAGCTGATCATTTCTATTTTAGCGGGTATTTCCATTGAAACCATTCAACACTATGCTGGCGAAAAAACTGCGGTGGTTCGTGCTATGCCGAATACCTCAGCAGCGATTCAGCAATCAGCAACCGGCATTGCCGTTAGTGATGAAGTCACAGAGAAGCAAAAGGAAAAGGCCGTCGAGCTGTTTGAAACGATCGGCCATGTGACGGTACTCAATGAATCACATCTGAATGCTGTCACAGCCATTGCGGGAAGCGGTCCTGCCTTCATTTATCATTTGATCGAGGGAATGGAGCGAGGCGCTTCTGAACTTGGCATGGACCAAGCAACAGCGAAATTGCTCATTTGTCAGATGATTGCAGGCGCTGCTAATATGCTTCAGGATAGCGGAAAAGAACCTGCTGAACTTCGCAAAGAAATCACAAGCGAAGGCGGAACGACAGAAGCGGGACTGAACACACTTGCTTCCTATCAATTTGAAGAAGCGATTGTCGATTGTGTGAAAACAGCGACAAAACGTGCAGCAGAATTAAACGACATATTTTCAGCAAGCATTTATAAATGATATAGAAAAGCACCTGTTTTGATAACAGGTGCTTCAGACCGTAGACAAACCCCACCTTTACTTCAAGTAAAAGTGGGGTTTTCACTTATTTTGATAAAATTTATCAGTTGTCTTACGCTGGACATGGTCCTTTCCATGTCCAGTTTGCTAG
>NZ_JAIVLB010000077.1 GCF_020524495.1 Bacillus stratosphericus
ACGGCTCATCGATCTTCACAAAGCCGTTTTCTAGGGATTTAATGCCGGGGGGGGGACTTATGACCCTCGCTTGCCATGCACCTTGTTGTGACAGCTATTACACATGCTTTCGAGGTTATTTAAATCTAATCGTTTGTTCCAATCCTGTTTTAGCTCCACTATGTGATGGACCATGACAGCAGGAACGACACGATCTTGTTTTAAACAGCTTTGACAAAGGTAATTGTCTCGCATTAGAACAAGTTGTCTTGTCTGTTTCCATTCTCTTGATTTATAAAAACTTGTTGATTGTTTATCTCGAACGTGTTTGTTGTAATACTTTGCTTCCTGCTGCTTACCATCAACATGAGTAGGACAATAACCATCCCTTGTTAACTCTCTGCACCCTCGCACCTTACACTCCCTCAATGGTTTAGGTGGCATTGGATTCACCAGCTTTCCTCTCATCTATCATCGCAAACAAAACAAAGGCATGAAGATGCCCAACTTTCTGTACAGCATAAAACTCCCTGTACTCCCGTTGATATGATGCTAGATAGGATCGAGCTGCTTCATAGGTCAGTGTCTGGCTGACATGTAGGAGACTGTCTATAGCTTGCCTATCCCTCACACCATAAGACCCAAGCATCCCTAACCCCCTGATGATCTCCCCATCCGCCCATATGCATCCCCTTTTATTAAGGGCTTTAAGACCGTTATACAATTGGTCTGTCCTTATTGCGTGTCCAATTGCTGTGTTAATGATTAATTCCCTGAGTGAGTTGTCCACGTTGTGTCCCTCCCCAAAATAAAAAGCACCAGGATGCTATGAATTGTTCAATCTCTGTTTGGCTTCATCAATTAAAGGAAGCATAAGACGTTTGACACTTTCATGTAGCTGCGTGTACTTTTCAAAGCGCCGTTGTGCGCTTCTATGTGTCGTTGCTTGTTCATAAAAACTGCGGGCCTTTCTCAATTCTCGCAATTTCTGACGGATGACTTTATTTGTAACAGAAACAACATTCGAGTTTCCACAATGAGGACAGGAGAAGAATTGAATTACAATTCCTTTCGCTTCTTTTATCTCTCTCACTTCCACAGCATAATATGTTTGGCATTTCTCACACAAAACATCATTCATTTCATATTACCTTTTTGGAGAGGGAGTCCAAAGGTTCCAAAAATTTCAGCCATTGTTGCTTGTTCAATCTCCGTATCAATTTTACGTTCTTCGTAAGGAACATATTTTTCCATCTACCGTCATTTCCCCAACTTTTTTCATCGCTTGTTCAAAACTCGCCGCAATTCCCTTTTCATCTAATAGGGCTGACTTGTCTATTTCAATAACTTCCAAACTCGTTCCCCTATCAAGAATCATAATGCCACTCTGCGCTGCTTTCCTTGCTTCTTCTCTAAGGTTCTCCTTTGCATCCTGATCTAGTAGACAATCCGTTTTAAGAACTAAAATTTTCATTTAACTTCCTCCTTCTGTTTCGTGTTGTTTTGAGATTTTTATTTCTTCACTTGGTGCTTGATGAGATTGTTATACTCTTCAAACCACTCAAGGGGAATTTCTAATCTTGCTGTTATTCTTCGTTCAATAGCTACTGCTACATCCTCTGTTCTACGTTCATCATGTAACCACTTAGGAATAACACCTAAAGGCGGTTCCTTTGTCATGTCATTCACTCCTTTGTTTTATTCACTATTGATATGAATTACTTCAATGGCATTTTCCTTCAACCATTGAAATTCATAGCAGTTGATTATTGGATTTCGATAATAGCCTGGCAGTAAAATTAAAATTGTTTCGCTAGGATTTACCCCGTCTAGCTTTGCAGCATCTCTTGAAACATAGTGCGGATATTTATATTGTGGAAATTTCTTTTTTAAATCTTGCCAAAGCGCTCTTGCATGCCTTGTGTTTGCCCCTACGATGAAAGTCCTTGTACGTTGTTTTGAACAGCCTTTTAAGATTAAGAGTTCTACCACAGATAACACCTCCATATAAAAAATCGACCTCCAAAAGGAAGTCGTTTCAAATATCACTTCGCTACCCATGATAAGGCTGTGATGGGTTCACCCTACATAGTAATTAGTAGCAAGACCTTATCAGCGAAGTTGCGTTTGTGTGCGGCCCTTGACCATTTCACCCTCTTAACCGCTCGTTACATCCCTCTACTATGCAACCACCTTGAAGTCTTTCTATCAATCTATCACCTAATACCATCATAACCGCTCTCAGACAAAATGCTTTGCCAAGATCGTGCCAAAAATGTGCCATTTTTAAAGTCCAAATTGATCCATCATCTCGTCCATTCAGTATATGCCTTTTCAACGTTAATTAATTAGCAAAGCAGGCTAGAAAATAGCCCGCTTTTTTATGTCATGTGCTGTTTCTTATTTTTTTCACAAAAGTAACCAAAGCAGTTATTATCAGACCTGCTAACGAAACTAAGCCAGTATAAAAAAGACCAGGTAATTCAACATTATTTGATTTATATCCGAAATAACTACCTAAGAAAAAGATTGTTCCTACCAAAAAAATATTCAGAATGATTTTACTTAATTTACTCATTTGCACACTCCTAGTTTTCAATGCTATTATTAGTTTTGCTCTCTCGGTTGCATTGAATTATTTGAATATTGGCAGTCAAATTGCTAACCAATAAGATAAGATGAATAAGTATCCTAATAATGGTTGTAGGGGGAATTTTGTGAAGACTTTCATGAAATATGTTGTTATGATTCTGTTTGTCAGTGTATTTTTCTATTATTATAATATGTTTATGCCTAAAAATTTTCTGTATTTTATTGTTGCTTTTCCTATTTGTTTTTTTGCTATTAACATAATTGATAAGTTATTTAGTGATAAGTGATTTTTGAAATACATAGATGCTGTCGTCATCGCAAAAGAAACCACTCACTTCATAAAAGTTATTAGCCACATCTTTTAGCGATGTTGTCCCTGCGAAATGTTCCTTCACTCTGCCTCTCAATTCTTTTGCCTTACCAACATACAAAACGTCATCGTTACATCCGAAGATGATATATATCCCGCTCCGATTCGGGATGTTATGCAGTTCATCCTTTTTAAAACTGAATATCATTTGAGGAATTTCAATCTTGATAGACATCAATATTTCTCTCCTTCTCACTACACCATAACATATAGCGTGTTGCACTCACGGGATCGCTGAAA
>NZ_JAIVLB010000078.1 GCF_020524495.1 Bacillus stratosphericus
TTAACAGGATTGATCGAACTACGACCAACATCGTAGAACGCACTGTCAAAGAATACATTTATTATTATAACAACATTCGTATTCAAACAAAAATAAACAACCAATCACCGATAAACTATACGCAATTGGCTGTATAAAGGTGTTTTGATCCCTGTCTCAAAAACGGGGGTCAGTCCCATGAAGTGAGCGGTTTTTCTTTATACCCGGCGGATGGCGATCTCTTCCACCTTATGCTGATCGCCTTTTTTTAAAATCAGATCCGCTCTATATTTTGTCGGTAAAATATTTTCATATAAGTTAGGCCGATTCACTGTATTCCAAATCGTACTTGCCATCTGATCCGCTTCTTCATCGGTCAAATCTTTGTATTGGTGAAAGAAGGATTCAGGGTCTTGGAAGGCTGTTTCCCGCAGCAAACGGAAACGTTCTTTATACCAAGATTGAATTTGCGTTTCAGCGGCATCTACATAAATCGAAAAATTAAAGAAGTCTGATACAAACACACTCGGTTCATCCTTCATATCACCCAGTGCTGGTGATTGCAGCACATTGATTCCTTCGATGATGACAATATCGACATCCTCCACTGTTTCATAAACTCCTTCAAGTCGGTCGTAGGTAAGATGTGAATACACCGGTGCGTGGACAGTTTGTTTACCTGACTTCAATTCATTTAAAAAAGAAAGAAGTGCTTTGACATCATAGCTTTCCGGGAAGCCTTTCTTTTCCATCAGCCCTCGATCCTTTAACTCTTTTTGAGGATACAAAAAGCCATCAGTCGTCACAAGACTCACCTTTATGCCATCTCCAAGCCTTGATAAAAGAGTTTCAATAATACGAGCAGTCGTGCTTTTCCCGACGGCAACACTTCCAGCGATCCCAATTAAAAAGGGGATTTTGGCATGATGTGGATAGTTTAAAAAAGCATTCACATGTTGATTTTTTTGTTTTTCTGCAAAAACATGTAATGTCAGAAAACGAATAAGTGGTATGTAAATATCTTGAACTTCTTCAAGTGATAAATAATCATTTAATCCTTGAAGCGCTCTGGCTTCCTCTTCTGAAACAGATACAGGCATGTATTCTCCGAGAGCTGCCCAGGCCTCTCTCGTATGGCGTGTATATAACGTATTAAAATCCAGTCGTTCGTCACCCAAAGTCTTTCCCACCAATCTTCACTAAACTCGTAACCAAAAAGGCGATAATCCGATTGTAGCTTAAAATGAAGGCGCTGTCTTTATTTTTCAACTAAAGTTTATTGCTTTTGTGAAAAAAGCATTAAAAAAAGGAAATGAGGGGTAAATAAGAATATTCAGTTTGATAGATAGAAGGGAGCACACAAATGAAATATGTGATGATTGGCGGAGATGCAGCAGGAATGAGCTGCGCTATGCAAATATATAGAGAGGATCAAGACGCACACATTATCGCTTTTGAAAAAGGAGAGATTTTCTCATATGGACAGTGCGGACTCCCCTACTTGATCGGCGGTCTGATTAATCATCACAGAAAGCTCATCGCACGTAGCGCTGAAACCTTTCGCCGCAAATATGGGATTGACGCTAGATGCTTACATGAAGTGACCTCTATTGATACCGAGCAAAAAACGGTATCGGGTATTCACACAAAAACAAAACAACCATTTACAGAAACGTATGACCGCCTGTTAATTGCGACAGGAGCAAGCCCTATCACACTGGATTTAGATGGTCATCCATTAGAAGGTGTACACGTATTAAAAACAATTCCACATGCGTTGTCCATTTTAGACAATTTAAAAAAAGACGTCACACATATCACCATCATCGGCGGTGGATATATCGGCTTAGAAATGGCAGAAAATTTAAAATCGCTAGGAAAAGAAGTACATATCATTCAGCGAGGGGCAACACTTGGTCCAGGCTTTGACCCAGATATGGCAAGATATCTTAAAGAAGAAGCGGATGATAAAGGCATTCACGTGGTGCTTGGAGAAACGGTGCAACATTTAGAGGGCAGGGCACATGTAACATCTATTCAAACAGACAAACAGACCATTGAAACGAATATGGTCATCATCGCCATCGGCGTCACTCCGCAAACCTCCTTTCTCGACAAGACAGGAATCAAGCGCCTACAAAATGGAGCAATTGCGGTGAATGAATACATGCAAACCAATATAAAAGGCATCTATGCTGCAGGGGATTGCGCAGCGACCTATCACCGCATAAAAAAAGAACTGGATTACATTCCACTTGGAACGACCGCGAATAAACAAGGAAGAATCGCAGGCTTCCATATGACGGGGACGAACCGGGCATTTCAAGGCGTGACTGGAACAGCGGTGATGAAATTTATGGACATGACAGCGGGACGAACGGGCTTATCAGAGAAGGAAGCAAAAGAAGCGAACCTCCCCTTCTCCTCTATTACTATTGATAGTACTGATCACGCTGGGTATTACCCAGATGCGCAGAAAATGAAAGTAAAACTGATTTACAGAAGCGATGAGCGCACCTTACTTGGTGCTCAAATCATCGGCAAAAACGGTGTAGATAAACGAATCGATGTCATGGCAGCTGCCCTTTACCAAGAACTTACCATCACAGACCTTGAGGATTTAGATATTAGCTATGCACCGCCTTTTAATAGTGTATGGGATCCACTTCAGCAGGCTGCTAGACGAACATAAAAAAATGTGAATATATTGTACATTCAACAAATTGACACCATTAAAATTCCTATTACAGATATCCATCCACCTCTACTTTATGAACTCTTTTACAGGGGTTCGACATAGGGTGATTGATCTGTTTGTGAAGGATTTAAACATTCCATCAGTATCTAATCTATCATGAAGTGACAGTATCAGATACAATATTAAGCCCCATCAAAAAAAAGAAACCAGTCGATGTGAAGTGACCCCCTTAAGTTAGACACGGTATTTATTAGACAGCTTTCGAGGCATGAGTTCGATATTGTATCGGACTCATGCCTTTTAGTTTCGTCTTTATACGTGTGTGATTGTAGT
>NZ_JAIVLB010000079.1 GCF_020524495.1 Bacillus stratosphericus
GGCTTTACTCACGTTGCAGGTTTCGCAGATGCAGAGAGGCGAGACATCATGATCTACCCAACGGCGGCCGACATAAAAGTATTTTGGGACTGGGGTGTGTATACTCTTGACATCATGCGGGAGTATGTCGCATTAAAAGTAATAACAAAAGAAGAATTTGAAGAGATCACGGGCGTTTCATTTGAAAAACCGTCTGTATCTGTAGATTTAGGGACATCAGCATCTTGACAGGTGCTTTTTATTTTGCCTTCTTTAAGGGGGTGGACAAAGTGAGGGAGTAGGTGAGTGAAATGGAAATGGATTTGGCTAAGTATTTGATGACACAAGGGCCATTTGCGGTGTTGTTTTGTTGGGTGTTGTTTTATGTCCTCAATACAACTAGAGAGCGTGAGAACAAGCTAAACGAGCAAATAGACGCACAGAATAGTGTATTAGCACAATTTAGTGAGAAATATGATGTTGTCATTGAAAAACTAGATCGAATCGAAAGAAACCAAAAATAAAACGAAAAGAGGAATTTAATATGAAAAACTTTGACAAAGGCACGGTTATTCGCACGGTGCTTCTTTTTATTGCACTAATCAACCAGGCGTTAATTATGTTTGGCAAACCTGTTTTGCCGATCAGTGAGGAACAGGTAAACACATTAACAGAAACTTTATACCTTGCCTTCTCAATGGTCTTTACGTTAGTAACAACCCTTGTCGCATGGTTCAAAAACAACTATGTGACACCTAAAGGACAGAAGCAGAAAGAAGTTTTAAAGCAAAAAGGTTTAACAAAATAAAGGGCTGCCCCAGGCAGTTCTTTTTATATATAAAAAAATTGAATTTTAAGGAGTAGATGAATATGACAAAGAAAATTATGCTTGATCCTGGACACGGCGGGCACGATCCAGGTGCAGTAGCAAACGGATTAAAAGAAAAGGATCTTGTATTAAAGATCGCAAAGAAAACGAAAGCGATTCTTGAAAAGGTGTATGGGGCAACGGTTAAGCTCACACGATCAACTGACGTTTATATCCCACTGTCTCAAAGGGCTAGACTAGCAAACAATTGGGGAGCTGATTATTTTGCATCTATCCATATCAATGCGGGAGGCGGGACAGGTTTTGAAACGTTTCGTTTTGATAAGTTATCTGTTTCATCAAGCACAGGAAAACAGCAAAAAATTGTACATGATGTAATTTATAAAAAGATGAACGAAAAAGTAGGAGACCGCGGGACCAAGTCTAAAAACCTTGCGGTATTGAGAGAAACAAAAATGCCAGCAATTCTAACCGAGAACCTTTTTATTGATCGTAAAGAAGATGCGGCGATGCTGAAACAAGAGTCATTTCTTAATTCTCTGGCCGAGGGTCATGCGGAAGGAATTGCAGCGGCTGTTGGTTTAAAAAAGGTATCTTCATCATCTAAAACAAACTCTAAAAAAGAAACGCCTGCGAAGGGTGTTAAGATGGTTGTAGTGAAGCCAAACACTGACGGATGGCTATGGGTTTATGACAAACCGGACTGGGGAGCTAAGTATAAAAAGGTGAAACCAGGCGAAGCGTTTACAATTGATAAGACGCTCACTGTCAATGGATCAAAAATGTACAAGCTAAAATCTGGGTTGTACATCACAGCATTTACAAAATACGTAGAAGTAAAGCAGAAGTGAGGAAAGCTACCTGGATGTATAATAAAAGCAGGCCATTTCCGGCCTGCTTAATTTTTTTTAGTTTTCTTCCATCTACTCCTAACAATCCCCATGAACACTATGTATACAACTGCAATAACCACAGTTATAACCTCAATTTTTATAACAAAACTATTCAAAATTATTAATAAAAACGCGAGTACTGATGCAATCCAGTGTATAGACTCATATTGTTTGTCGCTCATATTTAAATTCCCCTCACTATTCTGTTTAACATTTTACTGCTCAAACTTATCATTACATAAATTTTATATGGCATCAAGTGGTAAAAAGGTTTATAATTTACAAGTTAGATAGTTTTATGATTAAAAGGAGGATTTTATGAAAAACATTTTGAGGTTCAAAAGTAGTATTATTTTGGCAGTTGTTTCAGTGTTTTTATTTTCAATCCTTGGAACGACAGCCGCTGAAGCCGTTGAATCACCGAATGATCAATCATTAGTTCGGGACACTAATCTCGAAGAAGAATTTCCAAGTTTACTTTCTAGTCAAAAAGCATTATACGCAATTGAAAACATACCTGACTCAGTGATCAACCAAGGTTCTGATGCAATTTTAGATTGGTTCAGAAATAACATCGATGATCAATCGATAGTCGATGATATGAACGCCGCTGCAGCTGAGTTTCATCAATCGGACAAACCGTTCAAAACTCAAGGTGTCCTAGGGTGTGTAAGTGCTGTCGGTACCGCACTTGCGAGCCTTGTTTTCGCTCCTGCAAAACTGTTAAAGATCAAAAAGGCAATAAAAGCCTTGGGTGGAGTAAAGACATTTGTCACTAAAACATATCAGTACTACAATCATTACAAGAAAAAATACCGCAGTAAAAAAACTGCTTGGAACAAAGCAGTCTCCAAAGCGGCTTCAAAAGCCAGCCCTGAAATAAAAGAGGCGATACTGGACTTCTTTGGCATTACGGCCATCGTTGCTGCTTGTGCCGAATAGATGCTATACAAAAAGCAGGCATAGTGCCTGCTTTTTACATGCGAAAAAAGGTATCTTCATCATCTAAAACAAACTCTAAAAAAGAACCCAAAGGCGTTAAAATGGCCGTGGTGAAGCCGAATACCGATGGGTGGCTATGGGTATACAATAAGCCGAATTGGT
>NZ_JAIVLB010000080.1 GCF_020524495.1 Bacillus stratosphericus
TTAATCACGTATGAACCGTCTTTTAGTTCCTTAGCATAGGCAATCAATTCATTTCTAACAGATGGCGGTATACGAATTCTCTTTTGCTTCTTTGTTTTTGTCTCTCTGAGGACTAGGTGGGTTTTCAGCAAATCTTCTTTTTTGATCTTGAGGATATCAGATATCCTTAAGCCGGTACTAATACCCAATATGAACAATATATAATTCCTTCTGTTTTTCCTTTTTAGATAAGCCTTCATTTGCTCCACTTTCTCAAAGTCTCTTATCGGCTGAACAAAATTCATGACTTGCCCCCCTTGTACACTTCTTCTCTAAGTGCGAAGGCTAAACGGTAAAAGGCTTTATTTTTGAAACGGTAATAATTCCTTTGACTAAGACCCATTTCAGCATATATTTCATAATCGTACATTTCTTCATCCTGCATATAGAGCATAACCAAGATGTGACGTTCTTTTTGCGTAAGACGATTAATTCCACCTTCAATACGTTTCATGTATTTTTCCCGCTCAATCTCCCATTCCATTTTCTTAAGAGCTGCTTCTTCGGTGGATGAGTGGAATTGGTTTGAAAAACTAGGTGGTGTGATCGTATAAGTTGTTGTGATCTTTGGAAGAAAGTCCTGTGGCGTTTGCAACCTAAGCATTTTATATTTTTCCATCATCTTTTCCATTTTGAATCTTGTTTTTTCCTCGTCTATTTGAGGGATATCTAAATTCATTTGATCTGTTTGTTCGTTTGGATTCTTATCATTTTTATTAGTCATCCCAATCACTCCTTTTATTTTCTGCGCATTGCCCCGCCTTTGGCTCTTTTTAACCGTTGCATGTTTTGCCCCATAAGCTCTCTTAAATCTCTGTCAGTGAGCTTCTGCGGCTGTTTTTTGGGCTTTTCCTTCTTCATGGCTGCTCTTTTCTGACAAAAAGAAAACGGACACCAACCAGCACCCGTAAAAGGTGTTGATCAGTGTCCGCAGGCTCTCCGTCTTGGACTTATTTACTTGTCTGTAATTCAATATCTGGAATAATGTTTTCTGGACGGAATAATATCTTGTATCGGAAAGGATCTTCTTTGTTTGGTTCAAGCTGTTCAGCGAAAAAGCTTACATTGTCACTTAGACCAAGATAATGCTTTTTGTATTCATTCTTACCAACCTTGCATGTTACTGTCATTCTTAGATCGTTGTCACCATTTCCAAGAGCACAAAGTCCTTCTACGGTAAGTAAGTACTTATCAGTGATGCCATTAAAGAAAACGATTCTTCTCTGGACCTCAAATGAGTCAGACGATTTAGAAATGTTATGCGATACTGTATCGGCCTCTCTACATCCAGCCATAACCGCCATTACAGCAATAAGTAACACTAATAATTTCTTTTTCATGTTCATTCTCCTCGTTTTGTATTTAAAGTACGGTCAATCTGCTCACCTATTGTAATTAAAGCGGACTCAGCCTTTGCGGTTGTTAATAAAAAGGATTTCCTAAGAATATGCATCTTGTCCGCTAAAGTTTTGGCTGTTCCAGCTGAATTTCGTATTTCTTCTTCGTAATTCATTTGATATTGAACTTAACGGACTCGAACGTTCCGATATACTTCTTTTTTGCTGAATCAGTGTAGCAGTCAAGCTGGATCACGTATGTTCCTTTGCCGGTACGCTTACGGATTTCACTCACGCTAAACGACTTTAGAGGCGTGGCCGCTTTGAAGCTGCCCCTTTGCACAAGATTCGTATCAGTTAAGCCGCCACCGCTTCGCTTTTTATAAACTCCAGCGGTGTAGTATAGCGTGCTCGATCCCTTCTTTTCCGCTCTCCAATCAACGGTAGATGCACCTGCATAGTAATTGTTGTCATCCGTAAAGACTCTCGCTTGATGCCCGTATCCCTCGGTTTGCCAGTTTGACCATATCGCTTGAGCAGACGGCGCATAAAGCACCGCCGCAATAATAATAGTTAGTGTGATTAGTAGTTTTTTCATTATGTTCTCCTTTCTCATATCAAGTTGCCGTCTCTTCCCAGAACCATTTCATTATCGTTAGTTATGTCCTCAAGCACTTCTTTAACCGATAACGATTTTCCGTCCTCATCAACTGTCCGACTGTGTCTGACTGCGGCATATGGTTCAGTGACTTCGGAAATTGCCAATTTGTCTCCGTCATCCGCAACGTTATCAGTGTAGATTTTTATAGCACTTTCTTCATTACGTGCTTTGATTAATGCGTAATATGGATCATGCACCTCGTAAAATTTCATTTCATTCACCCTCCGTTTTCAATTTAAAGCCTGCTGTCAAAGCGTCTTGATAAACAAGGCTTGCACTCAATGCGTGGTGATTTCTAGCATCTGCGCTACTGCTCCAGCCATCATAAAAACCTGCCATTGCTTCGTATTTTTGTGAGATATGATGATCATAACGAGCTTGAAAAGCCTGTTCTTGTTCCTCAAGTAACTGAATTGCCGTCTCAAGGTATGTCGCAAAATCAATTGCTTCTTCCTGCGCATGTCGCAACCACCCTTTTAAGTCGTGGGAAGAGGTTTCAACCTCACCCCCGTACTTTTGCAGGCCTTTTTCCTGCTGCTTATGCAATTTCTCTATGACTGAATAGATAATCGGGTTATTTTCGTTCATCATGCTTCCTCCTTTAGAAGATCAGGATTTTCATAGATGTTTCCGATGACCTCAAAAGTCTTTCCACAAAACAGATAATCACGAAGTAGATGAGTTCGTAGGTCTCCTAAGTAACCAATTACGCAAAAACATCCATCATCAAAGACAACTTGTGCTGAGTTCTTTTG
>NZ_JAIVLB010000081.1 GCF_020524495.1 Bacillus stratosphericus
TTGTTTCCTCAAAATGAAGTTCATTATATACAAGTTTAATTAAAGTTCGTTTAAAACTTTTTTCAATACTAATTTTAAATGTCCCGTCTAATGAACTTAACTCATTTTTCTTTTTAACCCAGAAAAGACTTCTATGCCATTCAATGAAGAAATTAAGATTTAATTCGATTTCTTCAATGCAAATGTTAATATTTTGTTTAGACAAGAATAATTGACATATAAAATAATATCCATCGTCAAATTCATCTGATTGTTCTGCTTTCAGTATTTTAAATTCTATTTCTTCATTATCATTTATAAAACTAAATCGCTTCATACACTCCCCCTAAAATACAGAGTTGAATTCTACTAAGTCATTATAAATTGATTTCAGCAGAAAATGATCTATTTTTTGTTCAAGATATATAGTACATTGCGGTTTTTCAGAATCTTTACTGATAATGATAGAAAAAGTATATTCATCTACTTTTTTTATACTGAGTTTAATTTGTTTTGTAATATCTCTCAAACAGCATTCTTTTATATGACAGTTAAGTATATTTTTTATATCTATTGAGAATTCATTCAATAACTTCTTGTTGTAATTAAGTTTGTAAAGAAGAATCTTTTTATTCAAGGAAGAGTAGTCAAACCTACATGTAAATATCTCCTTTTCTCCCTCTATATATTCATCCAATTCAATTAATATATGGGAAATTTTATTATTTATAGAAAAAACTATCATATTTGTACTCCTTAATAACTTTGATAATGGAAATGCCTAACCTTCTTTGTTTTTGAATTATATACAACTTTGAGCTTGTACTTTTTACTATTTTTATACATGGTTGACCAATATGCACTATAGCCTTTTGCCCCATCATTTTTCTTCTTACCTGTTACTATAGCAGTAGATAAGATATATCTTGGTACAGATCTTTTCCGATTTTGAGCATGTTTAAAAGCCTTCGAATCGAATTTTAAAGTTCTAGCTACCTTATTAATTCTTTTGTTAATCTTTTTTGATTTTTTGTTTTTCTTAGATTTCTTAAAGCCTTGAGATATTTTTTTTATACCTTTTAACTTTCCACCACCCAAAAATCCTGATCCAGCTGCAACTGCTGCACCTTTCCAACCTTTCCCCGATTTATAAGCTTTGTATCCATCATATACCGCAAATCCTGCATTGACAACTAACCATACCCAATGGCCGTCTGGTTCTACATTCATGACTGGATTGTTGTTTCCATAAGAGTATCCATTCTGATCTAGTGAATCTCCATCGCTTCCTGGGTCTGGGTAAGTGATAGGAATACGCCATTTTTTGGTTCATAGTAGCGGGCGATTAAATAGTAAAGTCCTGTTTCTTCGTCGAAGCGGTAGCCAGCATAGCGATATGGGTTTCCTTTTACTTCTTCATCTTCTTTTACCTTTGTTGGGGTGCCCCATGTATCATATTCGTACTCGGCGACACTTTTCCCTGCACTATTTGTGATGGCCATGACATCACCGTGTGCATTGTAGTGATAGAAATATTTCTTTCCATTTTGCGTGAATGCAAGCAGTTGTCCACTGTCACCGTATAAAAATAGTTGACTTTTCCAAATTAATTAAAACAGCTGTCAAATATACTTGACAGCTGTTTTTGTTTATTATTTTAGTTTAAAGATTCATACTCCTTTTATAAGCTTATTAATCAATATCCTAATTTTTTCATGAAAGTCTAAGCATTCACTTAATTCTTGATATTTTAAAATATCACTTTTATAATTACTAAAATGTGGATAATGTTCATAGAACGTTTTTTCTAACATTTCTCTTTGATACCTAGGTATTTTTTTATCTTCAATTATATAATTTAAACTTCCAGTTATTAAAGCGAAAAATTCATAAAATTCATCTAAAGAAGTATTTGTTTCTTCTTCAAAATCGTACATATCATTTGGAAACGGACCATGTAATAATACATAATATTTTTTGATCTCATCTAATGTTTTTTGATCAATATTATATCTTTTAAAAAATTTCATCCATATTCAGGCCCTTCTATATTGTAGAAATTAAAATTAACGCCTTTTCTTTTTCTTCCAATTATTATTCCAAAATGTAACTGCCTTTCCACTTCTTGTATAATAACCACCCTTTTTTCCATTCTTAATCCTGTATCCTTTTTTTCCAGTAGATAGTATTACTTTTTCGCGTAAATGCTTATTAGATCGATAAAATGCTCTAGCAACTTTTGTATATCTTTTTTTACTGTAAGATTTACCATTTCTCACAATATGTTTATTATGATGATAGTCCAACGACTTTCTTTTGGATTTAAATGTTCCTTTATACCAATGTCTTGAGGTGGCCCATTTTCCGATTTTTTTTGTTAATTTTAACTTTCCACCACCTACAAATCCTGATGCGGCTGCAACTGCTGCACCTTTCCAGCCCTTTCCTGATTTATAAGCTTTGTATCCATCATATACCGCAAATCCTGCATTGACAACTAACCATACCCAATGGCCGTCTGGGTCTACATTCATGACTGGATTGTTGTTTCCATAAGAGTATCCATTCTGATCTAGTGAATCTCCATCGCTTCCTGGGTCTGGGTCAAGTGATAGGAATACGCCATTTTTTGGTTCATA
>NZ_JAIVLB010000082.1 GCF_020524495.1 Bacillus stratosphericus
TCTTTTACGCTAATCGGATAACTTACTCTTTTTTTCATACAAAAACACCTCCAAATTGTTTTCAGGTATGCTATACCCGATGTTCAACTTAAAGGTGTTTTTATTTGTCTCATATTATGTGGTCAGTCCCATTTCTCCTTGTCTTTTTTTGACTGAATCGTTTATTATGCATATTAATTTCTTTAACACTCGTACTTATAACTGAATCGTTTATATGGATTTTTTATACAATTTTTCCAAACAATTAGAATCCATCCGTGACATCATATTCATAATTGATATTAGCACTGACATTTCTCATGGTAGACTTCGCTGTAGCTTTTGCGTTGTACTTAAAGCTCCATTTTTGAGCCACTTTTAATTGATCTTCCAGAGAAATACGATAAGAACCACTTGTTGCAGATGAAAAAAGTGATTGGTACCAAATATTGCTTTCACTAGCCATTAATTTGTGTGTAACATTCCCTTGGTTAGGTGTTTGAGTACTAGTCGTGGAAATCGATTTAACAACAGCACGTTTAGGAACTGCAGGATTATTAGTTAAATCCATTGTAATGACAGAAGAATCAACACCTGTTAGATTCAAAGAAGAATTCCCCAAGTTGGTAGCGGTCCCTGTAAAGTTGAATTTCCCATTTCCAGATTTAATACGATCTTGAATTGAGACAGTAAAATACATATCCCCTGTATATGTACCACGGGTCACTTTCACAAAATAAGTTTCTGTAGTTGAAGTAACTTCACCTGTATTCGCAAAAATAAAGGGCGTTACTGAATGAGGATTAATAACTTCGGACCCTGTCCTAGAATATTTCGAATTATACACCTCGATATTCATCCCTGTATATTGCTTATTATACGAACTTCTTACATAAACTCTTTCACCCTTGTTGATCGTGAACTGATAATACGCTTCATTTTCACCTTCAGGTAAGATTGTTGTGTCTGAACGACTATATTTCCAATATCCCATTGAACTTGCTGTGTTAGGACTGTTATTCCCTGTGATAGCTGCTTCTGCTGTATTTGGCGTAATAAAGCTGGTAACAAGCATAAACAACAATGCTGGTAATAAAAAACGTTTAAAGATACTATTTGTCATATTTTAACCCTCCTTGTAATAATTACTATATCGGATCAAAACTAACAAATTTTAACTTAATTGCCGATATATTTAATAATCACTATTTTTTTAAAAAAGGAGAATCAAAATGAATATTAACACATCATACACAACAGTTGTTTCAAACAATCATAACCGTATAGACTCCAAAAACCAGCCAGCTATCCAAAGTACAAATGAGGTGATGACCGAATCTGATAGACGAATGAAAATATTAGATGAGAAATACGAAAAAATAAATGAACAAAATAAACGTTTCAAAGATCCTCAAGGCCATATATATGATAAGTATCGAAATCCACACTCTTCTTATTTCAGAAGTGACCTAACTTCCGTGGAGAGAGAAGCTGCTTACATTATGGAAATGAGTTGGGCAAGGAATAATAAGGGTGGACAATACGATTTTAATGACGCCATCTTCCGCAATGAAAAACGATACGATCCTACCCAAGAAAGTGTAGAAAAGAAAATACTCAATCGCCAAAAAGTGAACGAACAACTGCAAGCTTTATTTTCTACCAATGGTTTGACCATTCCTAAAAATGCAAATTTAATTTTTACAATTGACCCAAATAATTTTAAATTAGTGGTGAGTGGATCAAAAGACGAATCGCTGGTCAAACAAATAGAAGACATATTAAATACAAACAACAATACAAGAGAGTTATTTTTTCATATCATGAAAAGCAGATCTGACGATTCCACTCAATTCACAGCTGACACCCTTGCAAAATTCCATCTTGTCAATCAAATCAAAACGGTGACGGGCTACAATTTAAACGATTTAAGCATTGTAAACGGTCAATTTATTACGGATAACGGAACAAATATTTTTGATATATACAAAGAAGAACTTCTGAAAAATCCGTACACCGCAGAAAATGCGCGTATTGCCGCTTCACATTATGGTGCACAGCTATTTGATCTAGCCAAAAACGGGTTTGATTCTATTCCTGATTTGGTGCTATCTATTGGTTATCAAAATGGGGCTTTATATGACATTGGTTGAAGTTAACTAAACGAGGGCTTGAATCATGTATAAAAATCAACTGTAAACAAGGTGCTATGACAATACGATCACAGCGTCTTGTTTCTAAAAATATTGGAGGATTCCCACAACAAAACAAGAACTAACTAGAAGTATTAAATTGATTTTCAAATTGAGGAGGGCTTTATTTGTTATTTGTGGGGATTGCAATTTTAATTGTGCTTGTCATATCAAGTACAATGATAGAGAAAAGTTTAACATCAATTGGAAAACAAAATGAACTCATCATAGAGCTGTTAAAAGAAAAGAGCGATAAAAGCTGATGGGACTGACCCCCGTTTTTGAGACAGGGATCAAAACACCTTTATGAAACAGCCAGTTGTCGAAACTCTTTCGGTGACTGGTTGTTTCATTTTAATTGAATTCGGATATTGTTATAAT
>NZ_JAIVLB010000083.1 GCF_020524495.1 Bacillus stratosphericus
AGAATAGTGTTGAAATTGTTGTCCCTTTCTAGCCATAAAAAATCCCCTCCAAGTATAGTGTAACAGCCAAGATATGTTCTTGGGCTTTTTACACTGTCTACTTAGAGGGGATAATATCAACATGCCGGTCTTTTTTGTAAAGAAGAATAGGTAAAAAAGAGGATTGTAATTGACAAAGTTTCGGCTGTGGGCTTACACTATTTATAAAGATTATAATATAAGAATATTTTTGAAGAGAGGTGCATGATGAAATGGCTGCTAACGAACTAAAAGACGCTTTAGATGCTTTAAAAGAAAACGGTGTTCGAATTACTCCGCAGCGCCATGCCATCTTGGAGTTTCTCGTAAATTCTATGACTCACCCAACCGCGGACGATATATATAAAGCACTTGAAGGGAAATTTCCAAATATGAGTGTAGCAACGGTTTACAACAATTTACGAGTCTTCCGGGAATCTGGATTAGTAAAGGAATTAACGTATGGGGATTCCTCAAGCCGATTTGATTTTGCGACATCTGACCATTACCATGCGATTTGTGAGAACTGCGGAAAAATCGTTGACTTTCACTATCCTGGCCTTGATGAAGTAGAACAGCTTGCATCCCATGTGACGGGCTTTAAAGTCAGTCATCATCGCTTGGAGATCTATGGAACTTGTCAAGAATGCGCGAAAAAAGAAAATCATTAATGAAAAAGCTGACCAGTCGAATGGTCAGCTTATTTTCATGACTTTTTTCTATTGTATGATTCATCAAACTCTTTACCCTCTAATGTTGGATCGAGTGTAAGCGGCTCTCTGCAATGCATGCACATATCCACTCGTCCGAGCACCTTTGTCTCCTTCTCGCAGCTTGGACAAACGACTCGCACGGCCTTCGTAGAAAGCATGCCGATCCAAAAGTAAACGGCTGTACTTAATCCAACCGATAAGACGCCGAGCAGCATAAAGAAGGTCGACAGCCAGATCGATTCCTTGAAGAACACACCGATATACATGATTAGAAAACCAACAAAAACCAAGCTAAGTGCAAATGTTCTGATTTTATTAATCTTACTGGAGTATTTCGCCATTCCTAGTCCCCCTTATCTCCAATATAGCACATTTTACCTTTCCGTTTGAATTAGTTATAGAGTTTTGTGAATAAATTACGTATAATGATTCAATGATCTTTTTTTATGTATTGAAGGAATTTTGATTCTATGAGGAGAAATACATAGCATTAGAGAAGAACCTTACACCCGAGTATTGGAGGAATCACTATGGAAAATCTTCTCCGTCCTATTTATCAAGAGAGAGCAAGCCATCCAGATACATTAGCTGTGATCATAGTAGAAAGAAGACATAAAGTATCTTCAGAAACAGATAACTTTGATGCAGCACTTCTTGTCATTGTAAAGGAAGCAAAAGAGCCTTTATTTATCAAGCACTATGAATCCGATAACCAAACAGCTTCTTTAAATGTTGTCACAGATGATCAGTTGAAGGAATGGATTACCCTCGGTACCAACCGTCGAATCATTGATTGGATTCTGAATGGCAAAGTCCTCTTTGATCGAAATGAATATATTTTTAACTTGATTGATGAACTGAGTACATTCCCTTTTTCAAACCGCAAGCTTAAAATCGGTTTAGAATATGGCAAGCTCATTCGCAGATATATAGAAGGAAAAGCATTTTTTGAGTCAAATCAATTCCTTGATGCATATAATTCCATTGTGCATGCACTGCATCATTTGGCACGTATCGAAGTCATTGATAAAGGTTTCCACCCAGAAGTGACAGTTTGGAACCAAGTGCGACATATGAAGCCAGAAGTATATAAACTTTATTCAGAACTGATTGAAAGCCACGAAAGCCTGCATAAGCGTTTAGAACTGTTATTTTTAGCGAATGATTTTTTGATCCATTCAAAAGCAGAAATTGGCGCCGCTCATTTGCGTCATGTAATGGAGCAGCAGGATATTTGGCTTTTTGGAGAGCTTCTTGCACATCCTGACCTTAAGCATTTTACGCCTGATCTAAGCGTCATGATTGATTTCCTTGTGGAAAAAGGAATTATTCAAGTGAAGCCAATTGAGACAAAGGGACAAAAAATCTATCATCGAGGATATTTTGTGAAAAAAGATATTGACAACTGAATATCATAATGGTATATTATTATACGTCGCCAATGAGCAACTGAGTTGCATTTAAAGAAAAGCTGACAAAAAGAATTTTAAAAAACACTTGACGGACACAGTGCTCAAATGTTATATTAATAAAGTCGCCTCTGAGCGACAATGAGTATGATCTTTGAAAACTAAACAAGACAAAACGTACCTGTTAATTCGAGTTATTATAAAAAAATCCTATGATACTTCATAGGTAGTCAGTCAAACTGACGAAAAACAGAACTTCGGTTTTG
>NZ_JAIVLB010000084.1 GCF_020524495.1 Bacillus stratosphericus
CTTAAAAACGATCAGATGAATAAATACTTGCAGCCAACGACATTGTTTGGAACCAAGTTTGAAGGATACCTGAATGAAGGTGCGGGGGTGATAAAACGTGCAGAGCATCAAATCAGTGGTGGCGGAGTCCTTAAACGCAAGAATGACCTTCCATTCTGATTACTGTAATAAGCACACATACACTCGTGGCAGTGAAGATGTTGTAAAACCTGTCCGAATGATGGTGATGAATGGGAAAGTTATTTGCCCTCGATGTGAACTGGAAGAAGAGTCCAAGAAATTGCAAAAAGACTTAGAAAGTCAGATTGAATATAGCCAGCGTCAGAAGAAATTTAACATGTTGGAAAAGCGCAGCATGTTCAGGGATCGAACTGTCTCACAAGCAACATTTGAAAATTACAATGTTGCTGAGCCAGAAGAGACCAAGAATAAAAAACGAATGATGGATCTTGTTAAACACTTGCAACAAGGTGAAGTGTTCAACATCTTTTTGCAGGGCCATCCAGGAGTGGGGAAGAGTCATCTTGCATATGCAGCACTTAGAGAACTAAACGTGCCTCCTGATCCCGACAACCCTAAAGACAAAGGAAGATCATGCTTGTTTATCAATATGGAAGATGCTGCAACGGCAATTAAAGATTCATTCAGCAACAAAGAGAGCAAGTATACAGAAGCGTATGTGACTCAGTTGATGGGTGAAGCTGATTATCTCGTGATAGATGACATCGGTGCAGAAACAGGGTCAGAACATTCGGATAGTAAAGCCAGTGATTTCATTCATCGCCTCATCTACAAAGTCACATCCGCTAGGCAGGATAAAGTGACGATTTATACAACAAACCTCACTAGCGAAAAGCTGTATCAAATGTATGACAGCAAGTTAGTATCACGCATCACCCAAAAGCAGCAATACATCATTTTTAAAGACACATCGGACAAGCGTAAAGAAGTATTGCCGTTCTAAGGGAGTGTAAAACATGAGCAAAATCACATCTGAGAAGGTTGATAGTTTAATAGATCACCTGCAAGCAAGTTTAAAAGACTACGAAAAACACAAGGAGGAACCATCATGAAAAAAGGCGGTAGAAAGCCCACTAGAACGGAAAGGAATATTTTAGTAGTAAATGGGTTGAACCCAAGTTATTGGCTCGTAGAAAGAAATCTGGCGACATCTATGCACCTTGTGCACAAAGAGGTTGGTCGCAGGAAGGAAATTGCGAAATGAGTGTCACTAGAATCATTTTGGATCATGTCAACTTCGAATGGACAATTGTTGGTCTTAAACATTTTTTGGATTACTGGTACGAAGGGAGGTCATTAAACGAAATGGCGGAGTTATTTAACCGTCCTGCAGAAGAAGTATTGTTACTCATGATTGATTTTTCAAAAAGAGGAAAGATCAAAGAACGACCTAACGGCGTAGGCGCAAACGATCAAATGTACATCAAAAAGAGCGTCATGAGCAGTAAGAAGAGAGAATTACGTAAGCTCTTTGAAGAACAACCAGTTTACTATGCTTGCCCGCACAGCGATTTCATTTGGTGCGAGACAGACATCACAGCCTTTCAAAAGATGTGGGAGGATCATGAGCCAATCAGACATATTGCAAATCGTTTGGCAAGAAAAGTGGATGACATACTGCTGTTGATAATAGACCAAGCAGAGTTAGGCAAAATTGAACCACGCAAAGGCGGTGCCTTCGGAAAGGAGAACAAGCATGAAGAGAAAAAGCATCTTGTTGCCATTTGATAAGGCGACAGCACGACAACTGGAAGTGATTGCGAGATATGAAGATTGTCCTAAGCAGCTAAAGACAGTAGCTGTAAGACACCTCAAAAAGAGAGGAGGAATTAAAGCGTGAATGTTGCAGAAAGAGCGTTAATGATCGAGTGGTTGAGTCTTACAAACGGGGCTTATGGGCGTGAGTATTGTGAGAAATTATCGGACAAAGAACTTGAAAGAATCTATAATCTCAACGTCCCTCAAAGGGATGATTAAAAAGGAGGTAAACACATTGGAGACAACTGAAAATCCATACAAATCAGGACCAGTTAAAGAGTGGATGATGTCCGAAGATGAACTAGCAG
>NZ_JAIVLB010000085.1 GCF_020524495.1 Bacillus stratosphericus
GCGAAGGCTAAACGGTAAAAGGCTTTATTTTTGAAACGGTAATAATTCCTTTGACTAAGACCCATTTCAGCATATATTTCATAATCGTACATTTCTTCATCCTGCATATAGAGCATAACTAAAATGCGGCGCTCTTTTTGCGTAAGACGATTGATTGCACGCTGAATCCGTTTCATAAATTGATCACGCTCGATTTCCCAATCCATTTTTTTAAGGGCTGCATCCTCGGTCGATGAATGAAACTGATTGGAAAAACTAGGCGGTGTAATGGTATATGTTGTTGTGATTTTTGGGAGGAAGTCTTCTGGCGTTTGAAGCCTTAACATCTTATACTTATCTAGCATTCTTTCCATCTTTTCTCTAGTTTTTTCCTCGTCGATTTGAGGGATATCTAAATTCATTTGATCTGTTTGTTCGTTTGGGTTCTTATCATTTTTATTAGTCATCCCAATCACTCCTTTTATTTTCGGCGCATGGCCCCGCCTTTGGCTCTTCTCAGCCTTTGCATGTTTTGCCCCATCAACTCTCTTAAATCTCTGTCAGTGAGCTTCTGCGGCTGTTTTTTTGGTTTCTCCTTCTTCATGTTCATCCTCCGTTCAGACAAATAAAAAACGGACACCAACCAGCACCCTTAAAAGGTGTTGATCAGTGTCCGCAGGCTCTCCGTCTTGGACTTATTTAATTGACTCTAAAAAAATGTGTTCAAAAATAAAAACAAAACAATCTATTTTGTCTTTAGACTTAAACAGAGTTTCATCTGTGTTGTCATATACCCTATATTGATTCATTACACGCCCTCACCCACTCTTTGAGTCTTTCATAATCCACTGCACTGATATTAACATCAGCAACCCCGCAATATGCACAATGGACATTACCCGGAAACTCTAATCTTTCAATACATGTCCACTCTTCGCAATCCTCGCAATAGTAGCTGTGCAAGTCTTCTGCTTTCATTTTGTGACCTCCGATTGAAATTCAGGTTGATAGCAAGCAGGATACATAGCAGCTTCAACCTTTGCTAATATCCCTTTTTCGATTTTCGTTAACTTATGGCCATGCATTTCCGTATGAAGAATGTTGTCCTTGATGGCTGCTAGTTCTGATCTATCAAGTTTGATAAATCCTTCAAAGCAGTCTGGAAGAATATCTATTTCCACTTCAGCACCAAAAACATCATCAGGGTTGTCACTCTTCTTGAATAAAAACCATGTATCTTCGTGATGGTGTTCCCCTCTTTCTAAAATATCTTCTTTTGTTTCTGCGACCGTTTGGATAATAAAGCCGCATTCATTAATTATTGTCGCATCGTCAGGTAGGAGTGTGATCAATAGTTTTTTCATCTTCATTCACCTTCCATTTTTAATAAATCAGGATTTTGATAGATGTTGCCGATAACCTCAAAAGTCTTTCCACAAAACAGATAATCACGAAGTAGATGAGTTCGTAGGTCTCCTAAGTAACCAATTACGCAAAAACATCCATCATCAAAGACAACTTGTGCTGAGTTCTTTTG
>NZ_JAIVLB010000086.1 GCF_020524495.1 Bacillus stratosphericus
TCATTCCAACATATTTTGGCTTGCTCGGTTTTTGTTGCACCAATATACACCTCAGACATGTATTCATCGTTTGCGAATGCCTCAAACGACCCCACACAAGCAAGGCTTTGTGTCTTGGCGTTTTTACGGCCGACTTGCCAGTAAGCTTTTTTGAATCTCCTGTATCCCGTATCTTTATGTACCCAACCGTAAATATTACCGAAAATAAAAATCTGAATGGGTTCAGGTACAATATTTTCACCTTGTAAAGGACCCTTTGTATGTTTAAATTGTGTCATCCAGAATAGGAATCGCCTTGCCTTCTCGTCATCAAAGAAATAAGGGAAATCTGCTGTTCCTTCCCTTTCAATATCTTTTAAAAAGCGTTCACAAGCCCACTGGTGTTTTTTGCACGCCAAAATTTCCCCTGATAGCACATCACGGGAATAATCAATCATAAATTGTTTGATAGTCGTCATATATTAAACTCCTTTTCCGCTGCCGTCTTTTCTCTGATCTCCTGTGTTTTGGTGATAGCCAATTTTGCGCGCGCTGATGGAGTGAGACCAAAATCATTTGCAGCTGACTTCATTTGATCAAAAAAGTTTTTCTGCCGTTTCAATAAAGGATGTTCTTCTCCAATTAATTCAATTGGATTCCCATCTTCATCAAAACCTTCTTTATGAACCATGATCCCATCTTCATCAATCACTTTAGTTATAGAAATGTATTGTGAATAGGCATTGCAATAGGCGGCCAACATGCTGATGTCTGCCTCCGTTATAATGTCCACTTCCTTTAATAACTCGGCAATCCGTTTGAATTCCTTTTTAGCAACCTTATCCAACCATGAAGGAGGTTTCATATTGTCAGAACGCATTTTCATTTTCTGTTCTTGTTCAGCACGCATCGCCAACTCGTCAGTATTTTTCTTATTTGGGTTACCTTGTATTAATTGAAGCGTTGCGGATTTTGCAGGTCTCGGCATATTTTTCACCTCATTCCGTTTCAAATTTTTTAAATTTATGCTTGTTTTTAAGCAAAATCATGCTATGATCGAATTAACAACAAAACCAGTCGTATCAAGCCCTCTCGGTATTTTGACCGAGGGGGTTTTTCGTGTTTTCGGAAACTTTGAAAAGCGGTGTTTGTTTGTAGACTACGGCTCATCGATCTTCACAAAGCCGTTTTCTAGGGATTTAATGCCGGGGGGGGGACTTATGACCCTCGCTTGCCATGCACCTTGTTGTGACAGCTATTACACATGCTTTCGAGGTTAT
>NZ_JAIVLB010000087.1 GCF_020524495.1 Bacillus stratosphericus
ACAAGGTGCATAGATGTCGCCAGATTTCTTTCTACGAGCCAATAACTTGGGTTCAACCCATTTACTACTAAAATATTCCTTTCCGTTCTAGTGGGCTTTCTACCGCCTTTTTTCATGATCGTTCCTCCTTGTGTTTTTTATAGACTCTTAAACTAGCAATTTCAGACGTTGATGAATTGCTGATGATCATAGTTTTCTCCTAAAATGGCAATTCTTCGTCACGCTTATCAAAGGTGTTTTTAAACAAAATGTATTTAGACTTTTTTGTCATGCGTGATACAAGTTTTGTGTCGTACATTTGTTTTAGTTTGTCCCCTGTTAAATTGGATGTGTAAATCGTTGTTTTATCCTGTCTAGCTGATGTGACTGAATAAAGTAACTTGTGAATAAAGTTGGTGGCTTCGCTCTTTGAATGTTCAGATCCCGTTTCAGCACCTACATCATCAATCACTAGATAATCCACATTACCTATAAGCCCTGTTACATACCCTTGTGTGAATTTGCTTTCTTTGTTGTTGAAAGAGTCTTGAATTGCAAAAGCAGCATCAGCAAGGTTTATAAACAAGCATGATTTGCCCATATCCTCAGGGTTGTCTGGATCAGGCGGCACATTCAGAGCTTTGAGTGCGGCATAAGCTAGATGACTCTTCCCCACTCCTGGATGACCTTGGAGAAAGATATTAAACACTTTTCCTTGCTTCAA
The DNA here is from genome assembly GCF_020524495.1 of Bacillus stratosphericus. Lineage (GTDB taxonomy): Bacteria > Bacillota > Bacilli > Bacillales > Bacillaceae > Bacillus > Bacillus stratosphericus_B. The sequence continues at coordinate 704 of NZ_JAIVLB010000087.1, forward strand.
ATGCCCAACAAGCTCCATCATGAGGCGTTTGTTTGCCGTTTCCTCAGGCTCGGTCACTTTGTAATTATCAAACGTCGCTTTAGCAATGGTTCTGTCTCGGAAGATGCTGCGCTTCTCCAGCATGTTGAAATTCTTTGTACGCTGGCTAAACTCGATCTGCCTCTCCAAGTCTTTTTGGATCTTCTTCTCATCTGCCTCCAGCTCACATCTTGGGCAGATTATTTTGTCATTGAGGATCATCATGCGAACAGGCTTGATGACATCCTCCTTCCCTCTTGTGAATGTGTGTTTATTGCAGTATTCAGAATGGAAGGTCATTCTTGCGTTTAAGGACTCCGCCGCCACTGATTTGATGCTCTGCACGTTTTATCACCCCCGCACCTTCATTCAGGTATCCTTCAAACTTGGTTCCAAACAATGTCGTTGGCTGCAAGTATTTATTCATCTGATCGTTTTTAAG
>NZ_JAIVLB010000088.1 GCF_020524495.1 Bacillus stratosphericus
TGATATTATCCCCTCTAAGTAGACAGTGTAAAAAGCCCAAGAACATATCTTGGCTGTTACACTATACTTGGAGGGGATTTTTTATGGCTAGAAAGGGACAACAATTTCAACACTATTCTAAAGAATTTAAGATGAAAGCTGTCAAAATGTACGAAGAAGGAAACAGAAGTTATCAGTCATTGTCTGAAGAATTAGGTATCAAAAGCTCCACTCAGTTAAAAAGTTGGGTCAGAAAATTTCGTGAGGGGCAATCTTTTGAAGATCAAAGAGGAAAACATACAAAGTCAGAAAATCCTTTTAACGGACGTCCCAAGTTCATGTTTAAAAGTGTGGAAGAAGAAAGAGATTATTTAAAGGCACAGGTAGAATACTTAAAAAAGCGTTATCCAAATCTACACGGAGAGGATGGATTTTAAAGAATGTGAGGTTTGAAGTTGTTCACGAATTAAAGAGTTTTTATCCGTTGACATGGCTCGTCTGCATCGCCAAAGTATCACGATCTGGGTACTATAAATGGCGTAAGAATCAAAAGATTCGAATGGAGCGACAACTGAAAGAACAAATCCTCAAAGAACACATCATGGCCATTCATCATTCAAGACCCTTCTATGGCTATCCTCGGGTGACAATCGCTTTAAAGAAAGAAGGATTTCGCATCAACCATAAGCGTGTCTACAGGTTGATGAAAGAGATGAACATCCAATCAATCATTCGAAAAAAACGGCGGTATTTCGGAAGACAAGCTTCAGTTGTCCATCCAAACAGATTAAACCGAAAATTTAAAGCCAATCAATACAATCAGCTATATGTGACTGATATTACCTATATCGCTTGCCAGCATCACTTTTATTATCTTTCAGCTATACAAGATCTATATAACAATGAAATCGTCGCATGGAAACTGTCAAAACGAAATGATCTTGAATTGGTCATGGAGACATTAGAGAACTTGACATCCCTGCGGGATGTCAAAGGAGCCCTACTTCATTCAGATCAAGGATTCCAATACACAACAAAAGCATATCAAAAGCGACTAGAAAACGTTGGTTTGAAGGGCAGTCATTCCCGAAGGGGAAACTGCCTAGATAATGCCTGTATCGAATCATTTTTCTC
>NZ_JAIVLB010000089.1 GCF_020524495.1 Bacillus stratosphericus
CCACTGATTTGATGCTCTGCACGTTTTATCACCCCCGCACCTTCATTCAGGTATCCTTCAAACTTGGTTCCAAACAATGTCGTTGGCTGCAAGTATTTATTCATCTGATCGTTTTTAAGCCACTGGTGGGTCTTTGTTAGTATTACGGTTTTAAAGTCTTCAAATCTGAATCCGTCATTCCAGCGTGCTTTAATTAATCTTTGTGTAGCAGCAGATGTATGTCTGAATGACTTTCCTGTTACTTTGTTCAAGAGATCAATTATAAGTTTGAAAGGAATTTCAGATTTTTGAGTTTTTGGATCATCCGCAGTCGGGTTGCCCGACAATATATCTTTTAATTCTTTTTCTTTATCTAATTCTTTATCTATATCTGTTGCGTTACTTCCCATTACTGTAATGTTACCTGTAACGTTACGTTGTTTTGGTGGTTGCAAAGTTTTCTGTTTTTCTCTATGTTTGGATACCCTTTTTCTGTTTTGCTCCCTAATCTTTTCAAGAGCATCTAAATTCTGATGTTTCTCCCAATTACATATACTGATATAATTCTGTTCGTTAATTTCAACCATCCCGAACTTCTTAAATGTGTCTAACGCCATACGAACAATTCCTAACGGTCTTCCAAAGATATGTGCTAACATTTCTTCTGTGTACGGTACGTTTTCACTTAGATAAATAAATCCCGAAGCGTTAGTTTTTCCTGCTTGAGCAAGTAATTTAATCCATATAATTAACAGAGTGTCAGATTCAGGCATTTGTTCAATGAGTTTGATTTTTTCATCATCGAACATCTGGGTGCTTAGTTTCACCCATTTGACTTCCCCCATCTTTAAAAGCCTCCTAATATTTTTCATGAATAGTTTTTCTCATTAAAGCTTGTCCTTTTTAAAAAAAGGTGAAACAAAAGTTTCTTTTTTTGTTCTTTCTTTTTTTACTGGCGTGTAGTAAGGTGCTACAGCCTCGTCTGTCTTCTGTTCAAAAGAAAACTTCTCCGACAAACAGATTGCTTTTTTTCTCTTTTTTACTTTGAACTTTTGGTTCACTTTTTTTTATTCATGATCTAACCTCCACCGTATT
>NZ_JAIVLB010000090.1 GCF_020524495.1 Bacillus stratosphericus
AACGGTGGTTAGGCAAATCTTTTGATCCTGCAATTGCGTAAAATGTTCCTTGTCCTAGACCGTTATTGATAACAGTATCTAAAATACTGACAGATGTGTCTTTAATAGAGATTAAAGGCATGCCTGTGTCAGTCGTTATTTTCATCTTTTGGAATCCCGACACAAAGTCTTTTGCTTTTTTCAAAGCGTCGTCGGCTTTTGCTTGAGCTCCTTTTTTTGTTTCCAAAGAATCAAGGTCGTCAAGTTTTTCCTTCATCTTATAAAGGTGAACCTGTAACTCTTTAGTAGTTGCATCAATGTTTCCTTGCATTACATCGGTGCGCTTTTTTATATCTGCTTCCAGATTAGCTGCTTTTTGTTCTATCTTTGATTTCAACGAGTCAAAATGGTCAATGTAATATTCTGCATCTGGAACAATATTCTCATCTATTAAATTCTTCTTTATTGAGAATGTAAACTCGTGTACAGACAGGGACTGACCGTTGTTATAAAAGAGATTTAATGATGCTTGAACCCTGCCGTATAGCTTAATCTCGTCATTGTCTAGGATATATTCGGCTATCCCTTCGACCTTGTCGACAGCGTGATATTTCTAATGTGCTTAGATCCATTAGAGAACAACAAGACTAACTTACCCTCTACTGCAGACAAAGGGAGAGGCATTCCATCTTTATGCAGCTTGAATATCAATCTAGCTGTGCCTATATCTTGTGTTGAAAACACAATCTTTGAGTCATAGAAGCTTAAGTGGATACCCTTACGCAGCAAGACGTAAAAGACTTCGAGGATGTTCGGTGCTGGCGTTTGTACTCCGACGATGACTTCGTATTCATAGTCGAGGATATTCACGGCCATTTCTGACCACACGTACCCACGTTTCCGTTGCGTTACTTCAAATACATCTCCGTTTTTATACCGAGTTTCATTTACGTGTTTATCCGTAATCAAAATCCGTTCGCCAACGTTTGCCTTACGTTTCTCCGTCTTATATTTCGTCATACTAAAACAACTCCCCGTAGTTTATTTGCGACTGCGCCGCCGCCCTTTCATCGTC
>NZ_JAIVLB010000091.1 GCF_020524495.1 Bacillus stratosphericus
AATAAACGAGGAGGAATCGTAATGAACGAATTACAAAAAGTATTCAATTATCAAGAACAACAGGTGAGAACAGTCGTGAAGGATGGTGAACCTTGGTTTGTTGCAAAGGATGTATGTGATGTGTTAGAAATCGGCAACCCAAGTCAGGCTTTAAGTCGTTTGGACAAAGATGAGAAGAATACCATCATTTTAAATGAGGGTATTGGCAATCCCAATAAAACAATTGTAAACGAACCAGGTCTTTACACATTAATTCTAGGCAGCCGCAAACCGGAAGCCAAACAGTTCAAACGTTGGATCACGCATGATGTCATCCCGACAATCAGAAAGACAGGCGGCTATGTAGCGAATGAAGATCTATTCATTCAAACGTATCTGCCATTCGCGGACGACCAAACAAAGCTTTTATTTAGCGCAACTTTAGAGACTGTACGAAAGCAAAACGAAGTAATTTCCGAAATGAAACCGAAAGCAGATGAACACGATCGTTTTATTTCCGCGACAAACGTACAGCCGTTAGACCAGGCAGCCAAATCGATCGGCATTGGCCGAAACAAATTAACGTCATTCTTACGGACAATCGGTGTCTTTGTTCGGAAGGAAGGATCACCGGTTCCTTACCAGCGCTACATCAACGAAGGATATTTTAAAGTCAAACAGTCGCCGTCTAGATATTACGGAGTTAACTTTGTGCAGACGTACGTTACTGCGAAGGGCGTCTCCTTCATCGACCGAAAGCTGGAAGAGTACGGAGGATCACGGGCGGTCAACGCATTGAGGATGAAGGAAATCGAACATATAGCGTAAGAAGAGGAGGAGCCCGATAATCATGACGATTGAAATTACGATATCACCCGACTACCGCCTAACATCCGACGTCCACAACATCATCGTAAATGAACGTTATTTCACCGACCCGACCAAAGCGCCGGGCTGGGCCAAGAAGCTAGCCGATAATCCTGACGCTGACCCGACGCCGGTCGAGCGCTGGAGAGAAGTTTCGTACCACCCGACCGTTGATCGCGCCGTCTTAGACGTAA
>NZ_JAIVLB010000092.1 GCF_020524495.1 Bacillus stratosphericus
TTCGTCTTTATACGTGTGTGATTGTAGTAATCAATATATTGTTCAAGTTCTTGCTTGAAGTGTTCGATGTCCTCAAATTCTTTTAGGTATAGAAATTCAGACTTTAAGATACCGAAGAAGTTCTCGATAACTGCGTTATCGTAACAGTTACCTTTTCGGGACATACTCTGTGTAATGCCACGCTTTTTTAAGGCGTGTCTATATCGCTTCATTTGGTAATGCCACCCTTGATCAGAATGTATCATCGGTTTTTCCTCTTCATCTAAACGGTTGAATGCCTGATGAAGCATCGTTGAGACGAGAGAATAAACAGGTCTTGAACCGATTGTATAGGTAATGATTTCACCATTAAATAGATCTAATATGGGCGAAAGATAGAGCTTCTGACCAAATAATTTGAACTCCGTCATATCTGTGACCCATTTCTCATTTGGCTTATCCGCTTGAAAATGACGAGCCAAAATATTAGGCACTATTTTGTTCACTGTGCCTCTGTATGAACGATATTTCTTCACGCGGACCATACATTTTAGCCCTAGGGCTTTCATGATGCGCTGGACTTTTTTGTGATTCACCTTTTGTCCTCGGTTGAATAGTTCATCACGAATCCGGCGATATCCATAACGTCCTTGATGTTCCTTATAAATGGTTTGAATCATCTTTTTCAGTTCGGCATCCTGATCAGGACGATCCAAATGCTTGATCAAGTAATAGTAGGTACTGCGCGGAATACATGCGAGCTTAAGAAGTGCTTTCACCGGATATTTATGCCTTAAATCATAGACTACTTGCGCTTTGTCTTGTTTGGTGATTGTTCCTTGTTTTGAACTAAGGCATTCAACTTTTTTAAATACTCATTTTCCATGCGCAAATGTTCTACTTCTGCCTGTAACGCTTCCATTGATCCTTTCGTTATTTCTTGTTTTCCAGTTTTCTTTTTCATAGACGGACGCCCCTTTTTCTTAGGTTGAAGGGCGTCTACTCCTTGAGTTTCCATGATGCGTTGCCAGTTCCAAAGCGTGGT
>NZ_JAIVLB010000093.1 GCF_020524495.1 Bacillus stratosphericus
TTTCATTCATCTACGCATTCACCCCTTCGATTTTGACGCCGAGTAGATCGAGCGTTTTTCGAATTCCGTCAGCAACACCTGAAGTATATTGACCGCGCGGACTGGCTGTCAGCACTTTGCAGCGCTCATCGTGGTTAAATGCGTAATACTCCCGTACCTTTTCCTCCGGCGTCTTTTCGATTTCGTATCCGTTGATAAGGGCGGCTGCAAAATTGAGTAAATCAAGACCGTATACAGACCCGCAATCATGCCCGTATGTTTGGTGTACGTATCCGATAGTATCCTCGGCATACATGGCTATTATTGTGCTATCGTCATAATGCTTCCGTAGAAACTCGATTGCCTCCGCCTGCTCTTTCATGATTTCCGGCTTCATTTTAACGCCTCCTTTGCGTGTAAGTTAATTTCGTATAGACCCGTTATCGGAACGTCATCAACGTTTTCTCGAATCGGTGTATCCGACTTTTCTTCGATTAAACGTAAGGTGCGCACCATCCGCTCATTCTCCGCAATCAGCCCCGTCATTGCATGACGTAATTCTGCGATTTCTTGATCGTTCGTTTTTGTCATTTGACGTCCTCCCATCCCGGAAATAAATCTTCCATAGTTACCTCGCGTTTTGTTCCGTCGCTGGCCTTTACGAAAATACCGCCAATCTCTCCCGGCTCACATTTCCGAACAGTAAGTCCGAGATGCCCGTAGGTTTCTTCGAGCTTCTTAACGTCAAACGTTCTTTCCATGATTTAACCGCCTCCTAGACGTTTTATTTGTCGGGGATACTAGCGCCCTCGATCGTCAGTGCCGCCGCAAATTCCGTGCGAAATTCCTGTACCATTTGTGCGATCTCGGCCAGTGTTTCCGCATCCGAGGTCTTTATGCGTCGATTCATTACGTCTAAGACGGCGCGATCAACGGTCGGGTGGTACGAAACTTCTCTCCAGCGCTCGACCGGCGTCGGGTCAGCGTCAGGATTATCGGCTAGCTTCTTGGCCCAGCCCGGCGCTTTG
>NZ_JAIVLB010000094.1 GCF_020524495.1 Bacillus stratosphericus
TGATTGATAGCGCAGGTGGCGAAATCAAAGAACAATGTTCAGCCTTGGGGTTTGCACATGCTGAGCGCATTATTATCCGCGACATCACAATCAAGGATGTATGCGAAGGCCATGCGTTTGATTGTGCTGGCAACAAACACGTATTAATAGAGAATGTCTGGTTCAAAGGATTCGCTGATTATAAGGGAGACAGATGGTTTTCTTCTGCAGTTCAGTTGGACTTGATGAGGTCATCAGGCAACTTCGGAGCTTTTGGAGCATATGACCAAACCGTCAGCAAGCATGTTACCGTTAGAGATTGCTATTTTAGCAGATCTGAAAGTTTAGGAGGATATGCGCGCGGAGTCGATTCACACACCAGCACTGACGGCTTTTGGTATTCTGATATTCGTATCATCAACAACGATTTTGAAGATACGACAGAATACGCAGTGTCCGGCAACAAATGGGAAGATGTTCTAATCGACGGAAACAGATTTAAGAATTGTGCATCTGGTGTGAGGCTAATGATTCCAGATGTTAAATCTTTTTATACTCAAGATGCGAATGGCAACCCAACAAACCGAGTGAACAAAGTAAAGCGTCTTTCAGTCACCGATAATACTTTCACAAATATAAAAGAGCGACATGCAATTCAGGTATATGGCCGTAAAGGGTACCAAAAAATTGATGACGTTGATGTTTCCGGCAATAAAATTAATGGGGTAAAGGTCAAGCACGCTATTCACTTATCAGATGTGGATGGCTTTTTGGTTTTCAATAACCAATATAGAGACATTAAGCATCACGGAGTTCTCTTGACTGGCTGCAGTAATGGAAAAGTTGATTTAAGCATAGGGCGGGACATCGAGGGGAACGGTGTACGTGTGGAATTAGGATGTAAGAACATTGATGTCACAAACACATC
>NZ_JAIVLB010000095.1 GCF_020524495.1 Bacillus stratosphericus
CCATAAAAAAGTGGTGCCGGCAAGAGGACTTGAACCCCCAACCTACTGATTACAAGTCAGTTGCTCTACCAGTTGAGCTACACCGGCTTTATCTTATCCTAACATTATGTAAGAATAAATATGATGGAGGATGACGGGCTCGAACCGCCGACCCTCTGCTTGTAAGGCAGATGCTCTCCCAGCTGAGCTAATCCTCCATATTATGTCTTTTCGAATGACTCTCGATCTGACAAATAGTATTATATACTGATAGGATATTGTTTGTAAAGACTTTTTTAAAATAAATTTTGAATTTATTTTAAAGTTGTTTTTTCATCTTTTCGTTAAGGCACCTAAAGAAGTTTACCACTTGTCTCATCATTTTAAAAGTCTTTTTTTCATTCTTTTATGATTTTGTTAAAATTGGCTCTAATGAGGATTTATCATTGAAAAAGACTCATCTATCAGAATGTAGTTTTCGTTTTTCAGCCAGTATATCTCCCGTACAGATATTTAATAAGTATCAACAACACAAACATCAAAACATTGGACGATCCCAGTTCATGCTCAATAAGAAAAAGCTAGTATTGTTCTTCAAATGCCCTATTAAAAGTTCAAACATCAATATTAGACGAATCTATACTCTTTGGAAACCTCAACCATCATTGTACCTTTATCATCGGAGCCTCTTAATCCTGCTTCTTTAGAAATTCTTTCTGTTCTTGAAGTAGATATAAAACTGATTTTTCCTAAAAACACAAAAAAGACCAGTTCCGTCTGGAACTGATCCTTATAAAAGCTTGGCGGCGTCCTACTCTCACAGGGGGAAACCCCCAACTACCATCGGCGCTGAAGAGCTTAACTTCCGTGTTCGGTATGGGAACGGGTGTGACCTCTTCGCTATCGCCACCAA
>NZ_JAIVLB010000096.1 GCF_020524495.1 Bacillus stratosphericus
GTGGAGCCTAGCGGGATCGAACCGCTGACCTCCTGCGTGCAAGGCAGGCGCTCTCCCAGCTGAGCTAAGGCCCCATAAAAGCTGGTCGGGAAGACAGGATTCGAACCTGCGACCCCTTGGTCCCAAACCAAGTGCTCTACCAAGCTGAGCTACTTCCCGATCTAAATGGCGCGCCCGAGAGGAGTCGAACCCCTAACCTTTTGATCCGTAGTCAAACGCTCTATCCAATTGAGCTACGGGCGCTTATTTTATATGCCGAGGGCCGGACTTGAACCGGCACGGTAGTCACCTACCGCAGGATTTTAAGTCCTGTGTGTCTGCCAATTCCACCACCCCGGCGTGGATGGTATAAGCGGAAGACGGGATTCGAACCCGCGACCCCCACCTTGGCAAGGTGGTGTTCTACCACTGAACTACTTCCGCATTACAGGATTCCTTTATTTTATTTGGCAATGCGGGTGAAGGGACTTGAACCCCCACGTCATAAAGACACTAGATCCTAAGTCTAGCGCGTCTGCCAATTCCGCCACACCCGCATGACAATGGTGAGCCATGAAGGACTCGAACCTTCGACCCTCTGATTAAAAGTCAGATGCTCTACCAACTGAGCTAATGGCTCGCTTTAAAAGCGGCTTGTCTATCTTACCATAAAAAAGTGGTGCCGGCAAGAGGACTTGAACCCCCAACCTACTGATTACAAGTCAGTTGCTCTACCAGTTGAGCTACACCGGCTTTATCTTATCCTAACATTATGTAAGAATAAA
>NZ_JAIVLB010000097.1 GCF_020524495.1 Bacillus stratosphericus
AATAAGAAAACGTTCAGCATCTATAACATTGGGGATTTTAGAATCAATCCTTTACGGCATGATTACCAAGTGACGTTGAGAGCTAAAGGAAAAGGTGTAACGATCATCAATCATACGACTGGTGAGCGTCTGAAAATTGAGGATGAATTATCTAAATCAAGGGAAGTTTCTTTTATTAAACAGTACACCGTCGCTAACAAGAAACGCCTCAAGACATCTGGAAGGCTTCCTTCACTTGATATTGGCAGAAACGATTTTGAAATCCAAAACGCAAGCTATATTGAAATCGTGTTTGATACAAGATTCTATTATGCATAAGGGGGGATGACATGGCTGCGGCTGACTTTATCAAAAAACTAGCACCAGGAGCGCAAAAGGTCTACAAAAAATATAATGTGCTTGCAAGCCTTGTTATCGCTCAAGGATGTTTAGAAAGTGGTTTTGGGTCCAGCGGTCTTTCTCAACAAGCTAACAATTTGTTTGGAATTAAAGGCACTTATAACGGAAAATACGTACTGATGTGGACTAGCGAGCAGGACAAAAAGGGGAACGTAACTAGGATACAAGCTAAGTTTAGAAAGTATCCATCGTATGCAGAAAGTCTCGCCGATCTTGGAAGTCTATACACACGTTTGAGTCGTTATCAAGATGTGGTAGGTGAAAAAGATTACCAAAAGGCTAC
>NZ_JAIVLB010000098.1 GCF_020524495.1 Bacillus stratosphericus
AAATTATGGTTAGACAACCTTGCCCAACCACTCCATTCATTATTGTTCAAATAGTTGGTGTAAATGTTGTTAACGTAATCTGTGGCATACACCCAACCGAAACTCGCTTTACCGTTCGTTGTGTTCGTCATATGGTAAAAACCTCTGAATGAACGGTGGTTAGGTAAATCCTTTGATCCCGCAATAGCATAAAACGTCCCTTGTCCTAATCCTTTATTGATAATGACGTCCAAAATGCTGACGGATGTGTCTTTCATTGAGATCAAAGGCGCACCGTCATCCGCCGTAATCTTACGTTGTTGAAAATTCGCTACATTATCCTGCATAGTTTGAAGCGCTACATCTACTTTCTGCTGCGCCCCGGCTGTTGTTTCGATATTTTCCAATTCCTCAAACTTGTCTCTCAAATCATCAATCGTTTGGATAGATTCATCGTAAAGCTGATTTATTATTTCTCTTAACGCCTCGAACTCATCCACGTAATACTCCGTTATCGGCACAATATCTTGATCAATAAGGGACTTTGAAATGTTAAAAGAGAACTGATGCACGGACAAAGATTGATCATTTGCATAGTACAAATTAAGTTCGGCTTGTACGTTACCATAATGTTTGATTTCTTGATCTGACAAGATGTATTCCGCTTGACCTTCTACACGATCAATAATTGTGATAT
>NZ_JAIVLB010000099.1 GCF_020524495.1 Bacillus stratosphericus
TAAACGTCAGTTGATCGTGTGAGCTTAACCGTTGCCCCATACACCTTTTCAAGAATCGCTTTCGTTTTCTTTGCGATCTTTAATACAAGATCCTTTTCTTTTAATCCGTTTGCTACTGCGCCTGGATCGTGCCCACCGTGTCCTGGATCAAGCATAATTTTCTTTTTCATATTCATCTTCTCCCTAAAAAATTAATTTTGGTATTTAAAAAGAGCTACCTGGGGCAGCCCTTTATTTTGTTAATCCTTTTTGTCTTAGAACTTCTTTCTGAAGTTTGCCTTTGTCTGTTACATAGTTATTTTTGAACCATGCGACAAGCGTCGTTACCAGTGTAAAGATCATTGATCCCGCAAGGTATAACGTATCTGCCAATGAAGTGACTTGATCTTCGTCAATTGGCAAAACAGGTTTCCCGAACATGATAAGTCCTTGGTTGATCAATGCAATAAAAAGAAGCACCGTCCGAATGACCGTGCCTTTGTCAAAGTTTTTCATATTAAATTCCTCTTTTCGTTTTATTTTTGGTTTCTTTCGATTCGATCTAATTTTTCAATGACAACATCATATTTCTCACTAAATTGTGCTAATACACTATTCTGTGCGTCTATTTGCTCGTTTAGCTTGTTCTCACGCTCTCTAGTTGTATTGAGGACATAAAACAACA
>NZ_JAIVLB010000100.1 GCF_020524495.1 Bacillus stratosphericus
TCATGGCAAAGCGTGAGTCAAACGGACCTGTTATCTTTATGCTGCTGTTGTCCATGGGAATTGTTGTCATTGCTGGGTTGATGCACTGAAACACATTATTAAGTCTATTCAAAAGACTTATAACCTGTAAAATGCCAAGGAGGTTCAACAAATGGAAAATAAATTAGTATTTGTAAAAGAAAATGAAGTGGTAACGGACAGCCTGACGATTGCGGAGATGTTTGATAAACGACATGATCATGTTTTAAGGGATATTGAAAATCAAATGGTTTTAGCTGGTGAAGAATTTTCACTCCCCAATTTTGGGGAGTCAACTTATACGAATGAAAGAGGCAAACAATACCCAAAATACGATCTAACAGAAGAAGCTTTCACATTAATCGCATTCAGCTACAACACAAAAGAAGCTGTTCAGACGAAAATCAGATTCATTCAAGAGTTTAAGCGAATGAAAGAGTATATCCAATCACAGGAACGTCCGAAAGCTATGAGTGATAAAGAAAGTTTAGTCGCTAGCATGAAGCTAACGATTCAATTGAACGAAGATGTTGATGGAATGAAAGAAGAAATAAAGCAGCTTCGGCAGGATCTTGATAAAAAAATAACCCTTGATTACTCACAGCAGCAAGCCATGAGAAACGCAGTTAACAAACGTGTTCATA
>NZ_JAIVLB010000101.1 GCF_020524495.1 Bacillus stratosphericus
GTAAAATAAACGTAAGTACCAGGTTTTCATTAGAAAGGTGGTGAGAATTTGAAAAGATTCTTCATATCAAAATCCTTTTTGATTTCTTTTATTGCTGCTGTTTTATTCTTTGGGTTCCAGGTTAATGTTGATGGTGCGAACATTGTAGTGGTAGTGAACATACTAGGGATTGGTCTAGTTGTCGGTATAGTTATTACCGCTATCGTGCGCCTCCTCTCAAGGTTTAGATCAGCAAATGGTTAAAATAAAAAATCCCCTCCAAGTATAGTGTAACGCCGCTTATAAAATTGGGCTTTTTTGTCTACTTAAAGGGGATAATATCATTTGGAAGGGCTTTTCATTTATTTTTGTTTCACTTCAATATATTTAGATGCAGCCGTGATGTATAAACCTGATTTCAATTTATACATTTTTGATCCGTTTACGCTGACAGCTTTATCAATCGTAAACGCTTCACCCGGCTTTACTTTTTTGTACTTCGCTGACCAATTCGGCTTATTGTATACCCATAGCCACCCATCGGTATTCGGCTTCACCACGGCCATTTTAACGCCTTTGGGTTCTTTTTTAGAGTTTGTTTTAGATGATGAAGATACCTTTTTT
>NZ_JAIVLB010000102.1 GCF_020524495.1 Bacillus stratosphericus
ACACGGAAGTTAAGCTCTTCAGCGCCGATGGTAGTTGGGGGTTTCCCCCTGTGAGAGTAGGACGCCGCCAAGCTTTTATAAGGATCAGTTCCAGACGGAACTGGTCTTTTTTGTGTTTTAAGGAATAAAATCTAGAGGATCACTGAAAAAGAAATAAAGAGATAGAGTAGTAGATTGCAAATTCATAGAGGTGTATAACTAAATCTTATTATTTTAATAGATACAGATGACTATACCGTCAAAGGAAAGAGAATATAGAATGGAGTGACTAGACTGAGACTATCATTTGTTAAAAAAATAGGTGATTAAAATGAAATATTTTTTTAATATAGCCTTTACAAATAAGTAAAACCTGTATATAATAATCTTTGTCGGATCGAGAGATTCCTACATAGTGGAGGATTAGCTCAGCTGGGAGAGCATCTGCCTTACAAGCAGAGGGTCGGCGGTTCGAGCCCGTCATCCTCCATCATATTTTATTCTTACATAATGTTAGGATAAGATAAAGCCGGTGTAGCTCAACTGGTAGAGCAACTGACTTGTAATCAGTAGGTTGGGGGTTCAAGTCCTCTTGCCGGCACCACTTTTTTATGG
>NZ_JAIVLB010000103.1 GCF_020524495.1 Bacillus stratosphericus
TTATGTAAGACGGCTACCTACGTTTTTATACGTAAGCAACCGCCAAAAGTTCCGGCTACTACTTGCCGACCTCATGAAGCGCCTTTCTTTCTCGCGCCTTCTTCGTTACGTCGTTATTTTTCCAGTACGCCCAAAGCGAAGTCGCCCCAAGAAAGAGAAGCGCAATAAAGTCGGACACAGCCGCTTCGTCTACCGAAATTGTCTGAACGCCAAACATCGTCAGCCCGCTATTTACGAGAGCTAACGCAAGCAAAATAAACCGAGCCACTGTTCCTGCGCTAATATTCGTCTTCATACGCTATACCCCGCTTTCTTAAGAGCCGCCACTAATTTAGCGCGCGTCTTCGGACCATAAATACCGTCAGCACTAAGTCCGTGCATAAGTTGGAATCGTTTGACTGCGTTGGCTGTTTTCGGTCCGTAAATGCCGTCGATTCCGTTATTCTTAGCGCCCTTGTTCGGATAGAAGTATACGGCTGCCAGTGCGCTTTGAAGTTGCGTGACGGCAGTGCCGCGAGCGCCTTGACGGATTATGCCCGTAGGTACCGTTAGTTTTTTAG
>NZ_JAIVLB010000104.1 GCF_020524495.1 Bacillus stratosphericus
TATCCGTAATCAAAATCCGTTCGCCAACGTTTGCCTTACGTTTCTCCGTCTTATATTTCGTCATACTAAAACAACTCCCCGTAGTTTATTTGCGACTGCGCCGCCGCCCTTTCATCGTCTTCTTCCGTCTGTTCGGCCGCTTTTTGTTTTGCGAGCAATGGCGGCAGGTATTTGCCTCGCATATACGAAAACATGAATCCGAAGTTGCAGCCGGGCCACTGTGCCGTCGGTTTCTTGGCCGCAAAGCACGCGTCGATGAAGTCCCGTACGATAGCCGCCCCATATTCGTCTATCATCGCCTTTAGGTTACGTGCTTCCATGCCGCGATTATTGGCGACGTATTTGATGCCGTAGACTTCGAGGTGGCGGTCGTGCAGATAGACGATGAAGTCGCGTGCCGTCCATTTTTCGATGGGCTTTTCATTCATCTACGCATTCACCCCTTCGATTTTGACGCCGAGTAGATCGAGCGTTTTTCGAATTCCGTCAGCAACACCTGAAGTATATTGACCGCGCGGACTGGCTGTCAGCACTTTG
>NZ_JAIVLB010000105.1 GCF_020524495.1 Bacillus stratosphericus
TTGGCAGACATCCCGTCAAAACGTAAAGATCCGTCTGTCTCTAGTGTGAATCTAGCTGATCCATAAGACCCCACCGTTGCGCCGATAAACACAGTTTTAGCTGACGGTTTTTGAGCAAAACGGGCAATGACTGTTTCGTTCAACGGTACACCCTCAAAAGACCCCCGGATGTGTAAAGTGTTTAGGCGTATCGAAAATCGGAGTGGGTTTCCAGCGAAATGCTTTGTTGTGCCATTAATCAGTGTGACTAGATTCCACGTACTGCTTAACTCATCATCTGTCAACATCCGTTTCCACCCTTTGAAATCCCCATTGTGAACAGAGCCCCACCAATGAAGGCTATCTCCACTTCTGATGATGTGGAACGTTTTACGATTGTTGCCATTATCAATCACATAAATGTTAAACCATGAAGAATCGGTTTTGCTTGGCATATTGACTACGTTTGTACCTACTGCATAATAATAGCCGGAAGGCAGCGTTAATATGTCCGTGCCGTTCGGAAGCAATTGACTGTGACCAGTCTCAGACAA
>NZ_JAIVLB010000106.1 GCF_020524495.1 Bacillus stratosphericus
AACACCTTCAAGTTTGAAAACGGACCGTTGTGATCCGAAATAAAACATGGAGGTGTTTTTTCTATGGGGACAAGAGTGAGTTATCCAGTTGAAGTCAAACAGAAGGCTGTAGAAATGAGATTGGCAGGTGTACCTATGAAAGAGATCATGCAGGAATTGAATATCAAGAATAAGACGCAGGTTCAGACATGGGTGAGGTGGCATAAGGCTGGGGATACACACAGGTTCGAACAGCCTGTTGGAAAACAATATATCTATGGAAAGGGTCCCGAGTACTCTTCCGAATTAGAGAGACTGCAGGCAGAAAATCGTTATCTGAGACAACAGAATGAAGTTTTAAAAAAATACAACGAATTGGAAAGGAAGTTGATAAGGAAACGTCAATCAAACTGGTAGAAGAATTGCGCAAAACGATGACGGTACAGGACATTTGTGTCCATTTAGGCATCTTACGCACTTCGTATTATAGATGGAAAAAGGAGCTGACTCAGAATCAATCTAAAAGACAACTAGAGAAACAGGT
>NZ_JAIVLB010000107.1 GCF_020524495.1 Bacillus stratosphericus
GTTTTTTCTTATTGGCGTTCGCTTTTACATGAGTTGAATCAATGAAGGCGATAGATGGGTCAACGAGTCCTTTTTTCATCGCTTCTCTTAAGATTCGATAAAAAATTTGTTCAAATAAATCTGTATCGTGGAAGCGTCTCACATAATTTTTACCGAAGGTAGAAAAGTGCGGAATTTTCTCAGAAAACCCATACCCAATAAACCAACGATAAGCAACATTCGTTTCGATTTCTTTTATGGTTTGACGCATTGAGCGAATGCCAAATAGATATTGGATCAAAACCATTTTAATGAGAACAACGGGATCCACACTTGGTCTACCGTTGTCAGAACTATAATGATCTTTGACAAGATCATATACGAAGTCAAAATCGATCACTTGATCAATTTTTCGCACAAGATGATCTTCAGGCACTAATTCATCTAAAGCCACTACTTCTAATTGATTTCTTCTCTCTTCTTCACGTTTCGATAACATGTTCATCCCCCGCAGAATTGTGTTATTACCCTTA
>NZ_JAIVLB010000108.1 GCF_020524495.1 Bacillus stratosphericus
ACCTCAAAAGTCTTTCCACAAAACAGATAATCACGAAGTAGATGAGTTCGTAGGTCTCCTAAGTAACCAATTACGCAAAAACATCCATCATCAAAGACAACTTGTGCTGAGTTCTTTTGGTCATCAACTACAATATCCCCCTCATAAATCTCAACGCCGTTTTTATCCTTTAATCCGGTGTACTGCATATAATCACCATGTTGATCAGCGAAAATTTCATTGATATCACCATCAAAGGTTGGTGCCATCATCCCAATTCGACTTCCATACCAACCTCTGAACTTGATTTCTCTCATTCCGTTTCCTCCTTAGCCGCTAGGCTGTTTTGATTCCGTTAAAGATAGGTCTCCATCCCTCAATAAAGCTCATTGCCTCTTCAAAATCTTTTTGGAGGATGTTCGAGTAGGCGTTCACTCTGTATGCGTCCTTTAAATTCTTCCATAACGCCGAGTAGATTCTTCTCGTATTTTCATAGATTGTTTTATCGACCATGTCCTCGTTCCATAAC
>NZ_JAIVLB010000109.1 GCF_020524495.1 Bacillus stratosphericus
TGCTATCGTTTAGTTTTATAACTGAAATCAAATCTAACTCGGTCAAAACTTCCTTTGATCGTTTCAATGATTGTGTGACCATGCTCAGGCGCATCTATGCAATGTGCTGTGTTGTTGATTCCATCCAGCACGATCACTTGTACCTTTCCTTGTTCGACTAATGTTGTGAAAGGTTCGTTTTTTGTTAATGAGATAGTCTGTGGTCTATTCACAATCTTCACTCCAATGTGATATAATTAAGGTTCCTAGGTTTAATTACTCACATTGAACTGATGTGAATTCTACCACTGAGGCTCAACGGATTGATCTGTGCGCTTCCAACGCCAGTCTTTCTTTTTGAGTCTCTTTTTATATGGTTTTGGTGGATGCTTGTGTCTGTAAGCTGCTAGTTCATCTTCGGACATCATCCACTCTTTAACTGGTCCTGATTTGTATGGATTTTCAGTTGTCTCCAATGTGTTTACCTCCTTTTTAATCATCCCTTTGAGGGACGTTGAGATT